>CAYLXM010000001.1:0-40704 GCA_964387555.1 uncultured Rhodothermales bacterium
CCCCCCTCCGCCCTCCTCTTCCAGCCCGACTTGCATCGGTGGCTGAGGTTTGACAAGCCGGTCAAGGTCCTCTTCGCCGACACCCTCGACGGGGTATTACGCACGATGCGTACTGTCGAAGAGTCCATAAGAGCAGGACTCCACGCGGCCGGATTCATCAGCTACGAAGCAGCGTCAGCCTTTGACTCCGCCCTGAAGACCCGCGCTCCCGACGGATTCCCGCTGGTCTGGTTCGGCCTCTATCCTCCCCCCAAAATCCTGCCGCCGGACTGGCGCCCGGCAGGGCGTCCGGGACCGAATCCCGATGCCGTCGCATGGCGCGCCGACGTCGACCACGACCAGTTCAACGCGGCCGTCCGGCAAATCAAACAGTTCATCCACGAGGGCGACACCTACCAGGTCAACTACACGCACCGTATCCAGGCCTCCTATGCCGGCGAGCCGTGGGACCTGTTCCTTCGCCTCGTCCGGGCACAACCGGCTTCCTACGCCGCCTGGATCGACACAGGCCGTTACGTCGTCTGCTCCGCCTCCCCCGAACTCTTCGTCCGGAAAACGGGTGCGCACCTCACCGCCCGTCCGATGAAAGGCACCGCCCGGAGAGGACCCCACACGGCGGTCGACCAGGCCCAGGCCCGAACACTTCTCGGATCGCCGAAAGACCGCGCCGAAAACCTGATGATCGTCGACATGCTGCGCAACGATCTCGGACGTGTGGCAGACCCGGGCAGCGTCGGTGTACCCAGTCTCTTCGACCTCGAGCGCCATCCGACGGTGTGGCAAATGACCTCCACCATCACCGCCACAACCCGCGCCGGCATTTCGGAAATCCTCGCTGCCGCCTTCCCCTGCGCCTCGGTAACCGGAGCCCCCAAAGCACGCACCATGGAGCTGATCACCGGCCTGGAGAAGGCTCCTCGGCGCCTCTACACCGGAGCCATAGGGTGGATCCAGCCGTCCGGAGACGCCCAGTTCAGCGTCGCCATCCGCACCGCCCTCGTAGATCGCCATACGAACACGGTCGAATACGGCGTCGGCAGCGGCATCGTATGGGACTCGGACCCAGACCAGGAGTACGACGAGTGCCTTGCCAAGGCAAAAATCCTGTCCCACGACGTACCCGCGTTTTCACTGCTGGAAACCCTCCGGTGGACGCCTCGTGAGGGCTACTTTTTGGCCGACCGCCACATTGACCGGCTCATCCGATCGGCCGCCTATTTCGGCCTCCCCATCGATCCGAACGAAGTCCGAAAAACGCTCGACGAGCCGTCCGCTACGCCGGGTGCCGAGTCCCGGCGCGTTCGCCTGCTGGCCGCCCCGAACGGACGCCTCACACTCGAACACACCCCGCTCGAACCCGGCCCGCCGAAACCCTGGCGCCTCCGCCTCGCCGCCTACCCCGTGAACTCGGAGGACCCGTTTCTCTACCATAAAACGACGCACCGGACCGTCTACGAACAGGCCAGAGGCGCCCGCACCGACTGCGACGACGTCATCCTGTGGAATGAACGAGGCGAGTTGACCGAATCGACCCTCGCAAATGTCTTTCTCAAGATCGACGGCCGATGGTGGACCCCGCCCGTCAACTCCGGCCTGCTCGCCGGAACCTTCCGCGCGCATCTGCTGGATCAGGGAGACGTCGACGAGCGCATCCTCACAAAAAATGACTTGACCCGCTGTGATGAACTCGCCCTGGGCAACTCCGTGCGCGGATGGTGGCCGGGAGAGCGGGTTGAGTGACCCGGCAGACGTCCGGAACCCCGCGGGAATCGGCACGGCGATCGACGTGCTCCGACATCTGCGGATCATCCGGCAGGCGCCAGACCTGGTGCGAGCAGGCCCCCCGCGGGCAAGGATCCCCTATGACACCCAGGGTCTTCATGGAACGGAACAGGGCCGATCGACGGGTTGATGGACCTCGGATATGGTGACTCGCCGATCACTCGATGGTACATTGCGTGTTGTGCTCCGAAAAACCCGACCCGTTCTTTCCATGAACCGGATCCTGGCCCCTCTTCTCGCCGCCGCCATGGTGTGCGTCCTCCCCGACGGCGCCTCTGCGCAGACCCTATCCAACGGGGATCAGTCGACCTTCGGCCTGGAACAGGCGCTCCGCCATATGGCGCGCCTCGACCTGCTTCCTCTCTATCGGGATAATTCCGAGGTTGCCCAGATTTCCAGCTACGATACCACAGGCGGCAACAACGACGGCTTTGGAGGCCTCTACTCCTTCATCCGGAAGGAGGGAAGCCACCTCGTGATCGCCGACCTGGAGGGCCCCGGCGTGGTGGAACGAATCTGGACGCCCACTCCGACGGACGACACCCTGGCATTCTACTTCGACGGAGAGTCGACCGCGCGCCTCCGGCTGCCGTTCTCCGACCTGTTCTCAGGCAACGTTTTTCCGTTCGAACTCCCGATTGCCGGGCATGAGGTGGGCGGCTACTTCAGCTATCTGCCGCTCCCTTACCAGCGATCACTCAAAATCGTCTTCGAAGGGGAACGCATCATGTTTCATCAGATCCAGTACCGGCGATTTCTGGATGGACGTGCGGTTCGCTCCTTTGAGCCCGATTTGTCTGAGGATGAACGGCCTGCCCTCGATCGCGCGATCAGCCTGTGGGAAATGACGGGTTCACGGCCTCCGATCGGCAGACTTGCGCCGGCAGCCGAAGTGTCCGAATCGACCCGCATCTATTCCGTCGACCCCGGCTCCACCCTCTCACTCTATCGCGCAAACCAGGGCGGTCGGATCGTAGGGATCGAACTCCTTCCACTTCCGGGTTCGGAAATCCCTCTCGCAAACTCCATCTTGCAGGCCCGATGGGATGACGACGCGGTCCCGGCCATCCTGAGCCCGGTCTCCGACTTTTTCGGCTACGGAGGACACGGCCCCTCCATGCAGTCCCTCCTGGCCGGCGTGACCGACTGGCTACACTACTGCTACCTCCCAATGCCCTTCGACCGCTCCGCCCACCTGCAACTTACCGCTCCAAGCGACATCGCCGGCCCGATTCGGATGGAAGTCCGCATCCTGTCCACCCGCTTGCCGCGGTCCCCCGAAAGCGAAGGCAGGCTCTACACGCAATGGCGCCGCGAAATCGAGCCGGAAATCGGCCGGCCCTACCTGCTTCTGGAGGCCGAAGGACGTGGGCACCACGTCGGGACCATCCTGCGCGCCCAGGGACTCAATCCCGGCATGACAGTCTATTTCGAAGGGGATGATGTGACGACCATTGACGGCGAAATGCGCCTCCACGGGACCGGGTCGGAAGACTACTTCAACGGGGGATGGTACGCCTTGCTCGACCGATGGGACCAGGGCGTCAGCCTGCCGGTCCATGGCGCCCTGGAATACTCCCTTCCCATGGCCCGCACCGGGGGGTACCGATTCTACCTCGCCGACAAGGTCTCATTCGACCGGAGCTACCACCTCACGATCGAGCACGGCCCGGAAGGAAACCGGGTCCCTGTGGACTATACCTCGCTCGCCTTCTACTACGGAGAGCGACCACCGCTCGACCGGATCGACCCGCTCGATTATCCCGATCCCCCCGCAGCACCGACACGACACGAGTTCTACCCCCAGCTCATGGAGGTATCCCTCGGCTGGGGCACCCTGCTCGACTTTTCCAATTCGCGGGACTTTGTCATGTCAAGCGAGGGAGAGGGACTCCTCCGCATCGATCTGCCGGACGTTCCCTTCGGCCGCTACCGCGTCCTCCTCTCGTACTACAGCATGCCGGAAGGCGCCGCGTTTTCCCTCTGGCAACGTCAGAAGCGGATCTCTCCCTGGACATCCACCGCATCTGCAGCCGAAGAACTCCTCGAATTCATGCCGATGGGACATCTCGATGTGACGGACCAGGTCAGTACCCTGACCATCCGAACCCGGCCCGAGTCGTCCAAACGCCGCTTCAAATTCAACCGGCTCGTCCTGGAGCGCCTGGAACCATGATCTTCCTGCGTGGCGTACCTTGATCATGTCGCCACCCCATCCTGCCATGGCCGAAAAGAAACGAAAGAAAGAAGAGCCCCGGATCGTACGAATCAGGCTGCTCTCCTACGACCACAACCTCCTGGATACGACTACGCAGCGGGTTTGCCGCGCCCTGGCCGAGAACAATTGCGCCCACCTGCGCGGACCCATCCCGCTGGCGGCCAAAGATGACGAAGAGGAGCGGATGCACCGCCGGGTCATCGACCTGGAGAACCCGAGCGACAAGACCATCCAGGCCATGCTGACCCTCGATCTGCCTCAAGGGATCGAGGTCGAGCTGAGAGGTTGAGGACCATCTAACGCGCGATCACGATCACCCGTTGGAAGCGCATCATGCCGTTTTCAACCAGCAGGAAATAGAGCCCCGGCGCCACCGAATTGACATCCAACTCCAGTCGGTGGGTCCCGAGAGGAAACGTCCTCATTTCCAGGGGGCCCACGATCCGGCCCGTTACGTCACGCAACGATACCCTGAGCGTCATCGCTTGCGGCAGATAGACATCCACGCCAACCCGGTGATTCGCCGGGTGCGGATAGGGAGGCGTCACGAACAGCCTCGAGGGCAGCGGCTCCTCTGATGCCGAGACCGGAGCACAGATGAGGCCCGATGAGAGGACGTCCTGCACCGAGGAGAGCCAGGCCTGGAACGCCGCCTCCTGCGGCGCACACAACGTCGTTTCATTGAAATAGAACCGCTTCAACTTCGAAAGTGCGGTCATCGCCGCCGGAAGCGAACCGCTCAATGCGGACCGGTGCACCCGTAGATCCTCCAGGTCAGAAAGTTGAGCAATTCCCTCGGGCAAACCGCCCGACAGATCGTTCCCGTACAGGAAGAGTTGGGTCACCTGCCGCAGATCTCCGATCGCCTCGGGGATGACTCCGGTCAACCGGTTGCGATCGAGTTGAAGGATGCGAAGGCGTCCGAGAGTCCCCACCGACGGTGGAATCGCGCCAATGAGCCCCGCATCGCTCAAAAAGAGCTGCTCAAGGTTTGCGGCCGATCCGATCGTGGCCGGGATCCCTCCACCAAGTGGGTTGAAGCTCAGCGCAACCTCCTCTATGAACGGAAACTCACCGATCCAGAACGGTACGCCCCCGGTGAATTCATTGGTCGACAAATAGAGCTTGCGCAAGCGCTGCATCGCCCAAATCGCCTCCGGGATCGCACCCGACAACTGGTTTTCGTCCAGATACAACTCTCGCACGGTCGAAAGCAGGCCCAGGGCAGGCGGGATCTCCCCGAACAGACGGTTAACACCCAGGTCGAGCACCTCCAGGATTCGGAATTCTCCGTAGGTCTCGGGGATTTCGCCGGACAGACGGTTTCCCAGCAGCACCGCCTCGCGGAGATTCGGAATAACCGGCAACCACTCGGGCAGTGGACCGGTGAGCGCGTTCCAATCGAGCCGCAGCTTGGTCAGCGTCGCCAATCCCACCAGAGCCTCCGGGATGGAACCGGTCAGGTTGCAGGTCCCCAAATCGAGTACGTCCAACCGGCCTAGCGCACCGAGCGACGCAGGGATGGAACCCCCGAGCGCATTGCCCGCGAGAACCAGATTGGTCAGGGTCTCCAATTGACCGAGTTCCGTAGGGATGCCGCCCGTCAACCGGTTGTCATTCAGGTAGAGCGTGCGAAGTGCGGGAAGGGAGGCCAACTCCACCGGGATCGCACCCGTCAAGGTGTTCTCCGCCAGCCAGAGATCGGTCAGCCGCTTCAGATTGCCCAACGCAGGCGGGATCGTCCCTCGGAGTCGATTGATGTCGAGATAGAGCACCTCGAGCGTAAGGGCGGAACCCAGATCAGGGGGAATCTCCCCGTCGAAAAGGTTTCCGAAGAGCCACAATTCCCGGATCGCCGGCAGACCTCCCAGCGACGCGGGCAGCGGTCCGGAAAACCCGTTAGCCCATAGACTCAGCACCTCGAGTCTTTGCAGCCGTCCGACGTCGGTAGACAATCCGCCCGTGATCCGATTGCCGCCGAGATCCAGTACCTGTAGCTCGCTGAGATCATAGATCTCGGCAGGGAAAGCGCCGCTCAGGTCGTTTGTGCTGAGGTCCAATACTTCCAGTGCGGTGAGATTTCCGATCTCGGGGGGAAGAGCCCCCGCCAGCCCCGTTTCCTCCAGATCGATTTCCACCACACGGCCCTCCGAATCGAGCACGATGCCGCTCCACGTGGAAACCCTGCCGCTCAGCCAGCCGCTGGTCCCGGTCCATGACGCGCCCCCTGCGGCCTGATACAGCGCAACGAGTGCGAGGGAGTCTTGCGCGTTCGCCGTGGTGTGCACCGTAGCGCGTCCGCCAAATTTGGCGCCACCGCTCGCCGATCGGACAACATCGGCCCTGGTGGCGTGACGCCTCCCCGCACTTCGGGCCGCAGCGTCCGCTTCCGCGAACCGCACGGACCGGGGAGGGCCCTCCCTCTGCCCCTCGGCCTTCCCGGCTACCGGACCGGAAGCCAGGCACAGCAGTATCTGAAGCACGGCCAATCGGACGGGAAGGCGGAACATACACATCGATAATCCCTCTGCGCTCGGCCCGGCGTGTCGTGGACGCGCTATGGGGCCCACTGTACTCCGACCTCCGCGTAACAGGTCTCTGTTTCTTCGATCCGAACCGTTACGGCTCGAATCCCGCGGTTCCGCAGCGTCTCGCCATGGTCCGCCGCGATCGTCCTGACCACATGGGTGCACAGGTTTTCGACGGTCGTGTCGAAAGGAAACGTGACCGACTTCCATCCGGTGGTTGCGGCAATCTCCATCAACGGCCCATCCGATTCGGCCACCAGGAGAGCATGATCCCAGGCCTCAACGGTGGGCCCGACCAGGCGCTTGATATCGTGGAAATCGATGACCATCCCGTTCGCTCCGACTTCCCCCTCGAGCTCGACCAGCATCCTGTACGAATGACCGTGCAGGTTGCGGCAAGCGCCTTCATGCCACGGCAAGCGGTGCGCCGCTTCCCATCTGAATCGTTTGGCAACTTTCATCGTCACGACTTTTCCAGTTGAACCCCAATGCCCGACCGTTCGGGCGCCCGTCCGAAACCGTACGCGGGCAAGACCGACCGCCCCTGCTGCGAGGCGACCACCGGAGACTGTCCACTCCCCGCGCGAGGACAGGGCCGGAATTCATGCACCGACAGCATTACACATTAAACCGGAAGAAGATCACATCGCCGTCCTCCACCACATATTCCTTCCCCTCCGAGCGCATGTGTCCGGCTTCACGCACGGCCGCCTCCGATCCATACGCGATGAGATCGCGGTATTTGAACGTCTCGGCCCGAATGAAACCTCGCTCGAAGTCAGTGTGAATCTGTCCTGCCGCTCCGGGCGCCCTGGTTCCTTTCTCGACAGTCCACGCCCGCGTTTCCTTGGGCCCGGTGGTGAAGAACGTGATCAAACCCAATTCCCGATACGCCGCATGGATCAGCCGGTCGAGACCAGGCTCCTCGAGATGGAGATCCGCAAGAAATTCCGCCTGCTCAGCCGGCCCCAACTCCGCCAATTGCGCTTCCAACTCGGCGCAAAAAACGATGACCTCCGAACCCTCCGGCTCGGCAATACGCCGCACGACATCCACCATCGCATTCCCGTCCGGCAAATCACCCTCCGAGACGTTTGCGGCATAGAGGACAGGCTTGTTCGAGAGGAGAAAGAGGTCCCGCACGTAGGCCGCATGCGCATCATCCGTCAGAAAGGATCGCGCGGGGCTGCCGTTGCTCACGTGGGACAGAAGTCCCTCGAAAAAGCCCACCTCTTCTTTCGCCTTCTTGTCTCCCGACTTGGCCCCCTTGACAGCCCGATCCAGCCGCTTCTCCACCGTCTCCAGGTCCTTTAACAACAACTCGGTCCGCACCGTCTCGATATCTCGCTCAGGATCCACGGCGCCTGCTACATGCGTCACGTTTTCATCCTCAAAGCAGCGCACGACGTGTACGATCGCTTCCACCTCCCGGATGTGCGACAGAAAACGATTCCCCAGTCCTTCTCCGCGTGACGCCCCCGCCACCAATCCGGCAATGTCCACAAACTCGATGGTAGTCGAGACGATACGCTCCGACTTCGAGATCGCACCGATCCGGTTGAGCCGAGGATCAGGCAGGGGTACGATCCCCACGTTCGGCTCGATGGTGCAAAAAGGATAATTGGCCGATTCTGCCTTTGCAGAGCCGAGTAACGCGTTAAAAAGCGTGGACTTGCCTACGTTGGGAAGGCCGACAATTCCGCATCGAAGTGGCATCGCGCCTCACCCTCTCGGTGACGGATCTTGGAGAATGAATCCAACAAATCAAGACGATAAAAACAAGGCAACGAACCCGATTGTTCCAACACCGGACGCTCGCTAGCCCACGTAGGGTTCTGAAATGATCCGCCGTTCCGGAAGGCGGATGGCCGTGAGCGTGCCGAAGCCCGAATAGGCATGAAAGACGCAACCGGTATCAATACAAATCAGGTGCGGACGATTGATGGGCACCCGTTGCGGCGTATGTCCGCAGACTACCGGTTTCTCCCACAGCGGCTCTGCCACGGACAGATGCTCGCGCTCCCAGAGGAATACCTCCTCGCCGAAGTGCCGGATATTCTCCTCAATGGAATAGGCAGCCTTGAGCCCGGCATGGACGAAGAAGAAATCCGGTGTATCGAAATAGAGGACCGTGTCCCGAACGAACTGCTCATGTTGCGCCGTTATCCGGGGATGACCGTTCTTCCGATAGCTTTCGAGCGTTGCCAATCCCCCATTCATCTCCCACAGCGCAGCATCGCCCCGGTCCAGGAACTGCAGCATCATCGCCTCATGATTGCCGCGCAGGAACGTACAGGGCTGGTGCTCCTTCAGAACGAGCAACTGATCGATGACCCCTCGGGAGTCCGGCCCGCGATCAATGTAATCCCCGATAAAGACCAGGTGATCGTTTGCACCGGGGGCCAAGGCGGCCAACAGCGCCTCAAGGGTGCGGGCACACCCGTGGATATCTCCTATGGCAATAAGGGACATGATCCTATCCCGTCCGTAGCACGGCTTCTCTACGAGCTTGCCGGCGCCCGCAGCCCCGTTTTCTCACTGCTCCGGCTCCACATCAAGGGAAACGGCCTCCGTCGATTGCCAGTCCATCCCCACCAGACCCCGACCCTCCTTGCGAACCTTGCCTGCCGCCATGAGGGACTCGAGGACGGCATCGAGAATTCCGTTGATGAACTGGCCGCTGCGCACCGTACTGTACCGCTTGGCGATGTCGATCGCCTCGTTGATTGACACCTTGGGCGGAATGTCCTCGAATGTCAGTATCTCAGTGATCGCCATCTGAAGCAAGAGTCGATCGATGACCGCGATGCGACTCAGGTGCCAGTTCTCCGCGTGCCTCTCGATCAACTCGCGCGCCACGTCTCGATGCTCGACCGTGCGAGCCAACAAACTGACGGCAAAGTTGAACGCATGCTCATCCTTATTGAGGGCCGGCCGTACGACCGTCCTCACGACATGCTCCAAACCGCAGTCAGTCAATTCCGCCGCGTAAAGCGCTTGCAGAACACGCTCTCGGACTTCCCGGCGTTGGCTCATTTCTCAGGCGTTGGCGCTCTTGGAGACTAAACTACGCATTACAGTATGGGAAGTGTCGCATTTCCCGGAAAAATGTCGCAGTCCAATCTCACAAACACGCCGTGGCCGCCTCGGTTCAAGGGGGCGCAAACCCCCTGCATCCTCGCGCTTGCCCAGCCCTCTGGGCTGCATCAATGACCGCGGCGGGCGTCGTCTTTGCCTCTGCAATCCGTTTGCCCACCTGGATCTTCTTCCTGCTTGCAGCGGGACTCCCTCTGGCGCTGGTCCTCCTGCCCCGACCGCGGCGCTTCATCTCGTTGCGCACACTCGGCGTTTCGTTTCTCATCGCATCCTCGGCCTTCTCTTTCGGCGCCTTTCGCCACGCTTCAAAACATGACCTGCCTGAACACCATATCGGCAGACTCATCTCCAAAGAGATTTTCCAGGGTGATGTCTGTCTTGCGGGCCGCGTCGCAGAAGAGCCTGTTCCCGCCTCCTCGGGAATGCGGTTCATCCTGGCCGTAGACTCTATCGCCATCATAAACAGGATATGGCCGACTTTTGGTACCGTGCAGGTACATACACGCACCGCCAACGAACCACCCGAATGGGGCTCCCACGTCGGCCTGTGCGGCAGAATCAGACCCCCGCCCGACCCGAGAAATCCCGCCGACTTCGATTACGGATCCTACCTGCGGCACCGCGGAATCTACGCCCTGATCAATACGGAGTCAGAAATTGAAGCGCTCGGAGATGCCATTCCGAAACGGTTTCAGGTGATCGGGAATGTCCGAGGAAAGATCCTCGCGGCCATCGATCGATATGGCATGACCCGTGAAGGAAAGGCCGTTCTGGCCTCCCTCATTCTGGGACGACGGAGTGAACTCGATGCACAAACGCGAGAGGACTTCGCGTTGACCGGACTCTCTCATCTTCTGGCAATTTCCGGATTGCACGTACTGCTCGTCGGGATGGTGCTGTACGGGTTGCTGCGTCCGACACTGGTCAGGCTACGACTTCCATGGGGATGGATCGAGTCCATTCGATCCAGCGCCACGCTCTTCCTGCTGGTGGGGTACGCCACACTCTGTGGCGGGGGCGCATCCGTGTTGCGCGCCGTAACCATGGCGGCCGTTTTTCTCGGGGGCGGACTGCTGCAGCGCCGCCCGAACGCCATGAATAGCCTCGGCGTTGCGGGTCTGATTCTGCTTGTCATCAACCCGGACGCGCTGTTTGAAGTCGGCTTTCAACTGTCCTTCTCGGCCGTCTCCGGCATCGTGCTGATTCGACCCGCGCTGCCGGTTCTGCAGATCGGCAACCGAAGGTCGGCAAAACTCCTTGCCTCCGTACTGGAGAGTGCCTCCGTTTCGCTGGCTGCAACGCTCGCGACCGCGCCGGTACTCCTCTTCCACTTCGGCCGCGTCGCTTTTTCGGGACTCATCCTCAATATTCCGGGAATTCCGCTCACCGCGGGCGTTCTTACCTCAGGACTGCTCATGCTCTCGTCCGCCCCGGTTGCCCCCTGGATCGCCACCGCCATGGGCGCCTCGGCTACGCTTCAGGCCGAGTTACTGACGGCCATGGCGAAAATCGGTGCCTCGTCTCTCTCGTGGGCATCCGCTGTGGGCCATGTGCGCGCCCCTCTCCTCTTGACCGCCATGACCCTGGCGTTGTTCGGCCTGGCGTTCAGAAGGCGGCAGGGTACTCTGTGGCCCTTTGTCATCGCGGCATGGCTTTGTCTGACCTCTCACCTCGCCCTGGGACTGATCACGGGCCGCGATCGACCGGCACTCGATCTGGTGCTTATCGATGTCGGTCACGGAGATGCTATCCTCGCTCGCTACCCGAATGGAACGTCCATCCTCGTCGATACGGGAATCCGTTCCACGCATGTCGATCACGGAAGCCGAACCATCCCACCACAACTCGCCCATCTCGGCATCAAAACGCTTGATGCGTTGATCCTTACCCATCCACACGGTGACCACATCGGAGGGACATCATCCCTCGTAAGAAGCGGACTTGCCCGAAAACTCTATGCCGCATCCTCCTCAGTGGACGCACCTGCCTATGCAGAACTGCGGGCGGTTGCGGACTCCTTCTCCGTTCCGTTTCTCTCTCTGAGGCAAGGAGATACCCTCGGCCTGGATCCACGCGTTCCAACCGAGGTCCTGTGGCCTCCATTCCCGGCCGACGTTCACGGAGAGAACAACGCTTCAGTCATCCTTCGCCTGAGATACGGCGAAACCACCGTCATCCTTACGGGTGACGCCGAGATCGAGGCGGAGGAAACACTATGCAGAACGGTAGGTCCGCTACTCAGGGCAGACGTCGTGAAGGTCGGCCACCATGGTTCCCGAACGAGCAGCACCCCCTGTTTCGTGAGGTTCACCAGACCGGCATGGGCGCTCATCAGCGTAGGCCGGCCTGAATCGTACGGCCTTCCCGATGAAGAGGTAATCGAGAGATGGGAACGGACAGGAAGCACGATCCTGTCGACGTTCGAGCATCGAGCCCTGTGGCTCCGCTCAAATGGACGAAAGTTTCGTCGTGTACACTGGTAGACGGCTCATCGTATTGCGTGTGCCTCTCCAGGTCCATTGCCAAAGGCAGGAAGCCGGTCGCACGCACACGATTCTACTTCTTCAAAGAAGGATATATTGAATAATGAATAGTAGTCTTTGTAGTAGGGATGTGGATGCGTGTGCAGAACGCGTGTCAAGTCGTCCGGTCAAGAAGTTTTGCATTCAGTTTGCACAGCCTCGCCCACATCATCCTGGTCGAACGTTGCCGCGGAGCGCGTCATCCAGGTCTGTTTCCACAAATCCACAGGTGTCCACAAGCCGTCAGATAGTCATTCATGAGGATCTGTCCCCATCCACCGACGCACCGTTTTGATGTGGAGCCGGCTGTGGATTGGAGCCACCGGGCTGGGGGGGATCGTGGATAGAGAAAGGGTTTTTCCGCGCCGCACTGAAAAACGCCCGGTCCCGTGGGGATCCATGCGGACAGTAGTACGATTTACCGCATTGGTTTCCGCATTGATTTCGGCGTCTTCCACGTTTTGTCAACATGAGAACTTTCATATCGGTCTCTGAGGCGCTTCACGCGGTGCTGGATCACTGCTCACCGCTGCCGACCGAGGTCATCCCGCTTGACCAGAGCCTCGGCCGAACCCTCGCGCTCGATGTACGAAGCGATGAAATGATTCCCCCGTTCGATAACGCGGCAATGGATGGGTATGCCGTCAGGACAGACGACATCAAGACGGTACCGATGGAGTTTCCGGTCTGGGATGAAGTTCCGGCAGGAAAAATGCTCAGCACACCGCTTCCAGAGCAGGTGGCGGTTCGCATCATGACCGGGGCTCCGCTACCGCCGGAAGCGGATGCGGTTGTTCCGAGGGAGCAGGTGGAAGAAATGGGAGCGGATCGGAGGAGGGTACGGTTTCTCCATATCCCCGCGAGAGACCAACATGTCAGGCGAGCGGGAGAAGATGTGCGGCCGGGGCAGTTGGTATTCAGGGCCGGGGAGCGGATTACACCGCCGGTTGTCGGTATGTTGGCGGGACTGGGGGTGGTCTCCGTTCCTGTCGCACGATCGCCCTCCGTGCAGGTTATTGCGACCGGAAGCGAACTCGTGGATGCGGCGCACTCGCCCGGTCCTGGGTCGATCCGAGATTCAAACGGTCCGGCGCTCTGCGCTCAGGCCAGGGCATGTGGCGCCGATCCGGTGGAGAGACGTCTCGTGCACGACGATGCCCACGCACTCGGGAAGACGCTTTCCCTTGCCCTTGATGCAGATGTTGTCGTGGTTTCCGGAGGTGTTTCCGTGGGAGATTATGACCACGTCAAGGAAGTACTCACCAAACTCGGTGTGGACCTGGTGTTCTGGAAGGTCCGACAGCGCCCGGGCAAGCCGCTCACTTTCGGCGTGCGCGGAAACACGCTCGTATTCGGCCTCCCGGGCAATCCGGTATCGAGTGCCGTCTGCTTCGACCAGTATGTGAGGCCTGCCCTGCTCGCCCTGCAGGCGCGCCGCGCGCTTGTTCGACCGAGAACAGTGGCCCGACTTACCGAACCCATCCACAAGGCGGCAGGTTTGCACCACTTCGTCCGCGGTATCGCCGCCTTCGATAACGAGATGGGACCCATCGTTCGGCCAACCGGCCCACAGGGTTCGAATCTTTACTCCTCAATGGTCGTAGCAAATTGCCTGATTCACGTTGGTGAAGGAATGGAGAATCCGCCTCCGGGCAGTGCAGTGGAGTTCGAGTGGCTCGATTGGTGAAGCCGTCAGCGCGGAGACGGGAAGCGCGAAAATGAAGTCAAAACCGTTCAAAGCAATGAAGAAGTTCACGGGACGCACGCTAAGCTCGGTCATTCTCGCTGCATGGGTGTCTTTTTCAAGCTCAATCGCAGTGCAGGCACAGGGCATCGAGTACAAGGAAGAAACGCGGATGCGGCTTGAGGGACTGGGCCTGGTCGGGAGGCTGATTGGCCGAACCACGGTGGAATCAACCAACTACGTGCAGGGCGCGATAATGCGGGTCGACTCGGAGGGAAACACGTCGACCATTTCCGACATGGAGGGAGGCCGCATCATCAACCTGAATCACAAAGCGAAGGAGTATACGGTGATCACCTTCGCGGAGATGCTGCAGATGGCCGAGCAGATGCAGGAGAATCTCAAACAGAAGATGGAGGAGGCAAAAGCAGAACAGCCGGAAGAAGAAGGGGGTGAGGCGGCAGAAGAGGAGCAGGAGGAAGTCACCACGAAATTCGAATTCGAATTTGATGCAAAAGCGACGGGAGAGAAGGAGGACGTGTTCGGGTATGAAGCGGAGCAACTGGTAATGACCCTGAAAGTGATCTTTGAGGCGGAGGGGGAGGACGAAGAAGGCAATCAGGAGACGATGAAGGGTAACTTCTTTGCGGTGGTGGATCACTGGGCATCGGATGCGATTCCCGGGTATGAGGAAATCTCCGAATACCAACGGCAGGCTGCGGAGAAAATGGGCAGCGAGATGGGTTCTTCCGGACTGGCCGAGTCGATGCAGCAGGCGTTCCAGGCCGATCCGCGCATGGCTGCCGCGATGACCCGCGTCGCGGAGGAACTGGAGAAAGTCGAGGGGATGCCGCTGCGCAGCACGACCTACTTCGTGCTGGCCTCCGAAGGGGCGGAACTCGATCTGGATGCCGTCCTCGGAAAAAAGAAGGAGGAAAAGAAAGGCCCGAACCTGGGCGGCCTGGCCCGCGGGGCTCTCAGAAGCCGAGGAATTGCCGTCAGGGGTGATTCCCAGCCGAAAGACGAGTCAACCGAACCCTCGCAGAAGACGCTGGTCTCGATCACCACCGAGATGAAGGATATCAAGACAGGAGCCCTCGATCCGGCCCTGTTCCAGGTTCCGGCCGGCTACACAGAAGTGAAGTTCGAAGGCTTGGGCCAGTAAGAACTTAAGCGGCGGGACGCGCTTCACAAGAAGACTGCCGCCCTCATTGTCCAGTCCACATTCGACCGAATGGTTCGATTCCCTCAACTCGCCTTGACGCTGTCGATCGCCGCGCTCCTCATCGGGACCGAAGCACCGGTTGCGGCGCAAGACGGCCATGCGATCCAGATTGCCCGCATCAAGTATGGGGGTGGAGGGGACTGGTACAGCGACGAACTATCCCTGGTTGAACTGCTGAAGTTCGTTCAAACCAATACACTGCTCGATGTGGCGTCCAAGGAAGATGTGGTCGAGTTGACGACCGACAAGGTCTTCCAATATCCTTACCTCTACCTCACGGGACACGGCAATGTCGTGTTCTCTGAATCGGAAGCCGCGCGACTTCGGCGGTTCCTGTTGGGCGGAGGTTTCCTCCACATCGATGACAATTACGGGCTCGACGAACCGATTCGGCGAGAGATGAAGAAGGTCTTTCCCGAGTACGAGTTTGTCGAACTCCCGTGGGACCATCCCATCTATCACGCCCATTTCTCGTTTCCCGAGGGGCTGCCGAAGATACACGAACATGACGGCAAGCCGGCCCAGGGATTCGGACTGCTTCATGACGGGCGTCTCATGGTGTTCTACTCGTATGAGACCGATCTGGGGGATGGATGGGAACCACCGGAGGTCCACAACAATCCCCCGGAGAAACGGCTGTCGGCACTTCAGATGGGTACCAACATCCTCGTTTATGCCATGCGGCGCCCGGATCTCTGAGGCCTTCTCAACGATTTCCACAGCCAACCATCCCCCTTCGATTTATGGATTCCCTCCGCTTCGCAGATCCCGAATTGTATGCCGTTATCGAGCGGGAAATAGGACGCCAGAACGACGGCGTCGAATTGATCGCTTCCGAAAACTTTGTCTCCCGTGCGGTGCTCGAAGCAGCAGGATCGGTACTGACGAACAAGTATGCGGAAGGGCTGCCCGGGAAGCGGTACTACGGCGGCTGCCGTTTCGTGGACGAGGCAGAGGAACTCGCACGAAACCGTGCCCGTGCCCTCTTTTCCTGTGACTGGGTGAACGTGCAGCCGCATTCAGGCGCCTCGGCCAACGCGGCCGTATATCTCGCCCTGCTCCAACCCGGAGACACGCTGCTCGGACTCGACCTGGCACACGGCGGACATCTCACGCATGGGAGCCCGGTGAACTTTTCGGGTATCCTCTACAACGCCCAATTCTATGGGGTCGAGCGCGACGGCCCCCTGGCGGGTCGGATCGACATGAACAAGGTCCGCGACCGCGCGCGGGAGGTGCGACCCAAGATGATCTCCATCGGGGCGAGCGCCTATTCGCGAGACTTCGACTATACCGCGTTCCGACAGATCGCCGATGAGGTCGGAGCGCTCCTCTGGATGGATATGGCCCACACGGCCGGTCTTATCGCGGCAGGACTCCTCAATGACCCGCTTCCCCACAGCCATGTCGTCACGACGACGACGCACAAAACCTTGCGCGGACCCCGGGGAGGCATGATTCTCGTCGGGAAGGACTACGAGAACCCGTTGGGCAAAACCGCGCCCAAGTCCGGCCGGCTCAAGATGATGTCGGAACTGCTCGATTCGGCCGTTTTTCCCGGTATGCAGGGCGGCCCGCTGATGCACGTTATCGCTGCCAAAGCCGCCGCATTCGGCGAAGCGCTGCAACCGGAATTCGTTGCCTATTCGAAACAGGTACTGCTCAATGCGCGGATGATGGCGGACACATTCGTCGAGATGGGCTATGACCTGGTCTCAGGAGGAACCGACAACCACCTTATGCTCATTGATCTGAGGAACAAGAATCTCACAGGGAAGCAGGCTGAGCAATTGCTCGGTGAGGCGGACATCACCGTCAATAAGAACATGGTGCCGTTCGATACCCAGAGCCCGTTTGTAACCAGCGGCGTCCGGGTCGGCTCTCCGGCCATGACGACGCGGGGACTGGTGGAAGAGGACTTCGCGCATCTGGCCAGGCTGATCGACAAGGTGTTGACGAAGCCCGGCGATGCGGCAGTGACAGCGGCCGTTCGGTCCGAGGTGCAGACCCTGTGCAGACGACACCCGCTCTATGATTTTGTCCTCGTCTAGGCCCGCGCCAAGGGCAATGCGGAGACGGAACGGAAGAAGACAAGCCGGGTAGCAGTTCCCGTCCGCAGGCCCACTTTGTAACCATGTTCGAAACGAGCAGCCAGGTATCAGAATTCGACGTCGTGCAGTTGGGGCACCGGCTCTATGAACGGGCGCTGGTCCGGCGTAGCCAGGAACCCATCACCGACCCCCGAGGCCATCCCATCGGCTGGCTGCTCGACACGCGAATTCCCATGCTCGAAGGGGCCGTGTTCAACCAGGTGGGACACGTGCTCGCCGAGAAGCTGGAGCGGCGCGCAATCGACCAGGTCGCCGGATTCGGATACGGGGCCTTCCCCATCGTGTGCTCGATTCTCGCTGCATCCAATGGAACGAGGTTTCGGGGCGCTTTCATTCGCGAACGACAAAAAGCATACGGACGCCGCCGGCTTGTCGAAGGCCCTGTCGAACGTGACCGACCGATCGTTCTGGTTGACGATATTCTGAACAGCGGCAGAAGTGCCGTTCGCGCGATTGCGCTGCTCCGCGGAGATGGATTCGCCGTGGAAGGCATGGTTTCCCTTTTCAACTTCACCTGGGGAGGAGGGCGACGGTGCGTCGAAGCGGAAGGAATCTGGGTCGAATCCTTACTGGATCTGAACCTGAAGGAAGACGCAGACAGACCGGGACCGGCGTTTTCCTTGTGAGAATACACCAATGAGGCTATTCAAGCGCACGTCTGCGGCCACACGAGAGCTGCCTCCCCCACAGGGCGACGGGGCTCCCCTCCTACCCCCCTCGCAAGAAGAGTTCAACATGGCAGAGATGGGCTTCCTCGACCACCTCGAGGAACTGCGCTGGCGCATCATCAAGGGGATCGGTGGCGTCGTGGCCGGTGCAATCATCTGTCTCTTCTTCTGGAAATGGGTGATCGAGGAGATCCTGCTTGGCCCCACCAAGCCCACCTATTTCATGTATCGCCTCCTCGGCATCGAACTGGAAGAGTTCGTGCTGATGAACCGGACCATCACGGGAGAGTTCTTCGCTGCCATTGGTACGGTGATGGTCGTTGGCGTCATTCTCGGCTTCCCGATCTTTCTCTATCAACTCTGGAAGTTCATCGAGCCGGGCCTCTATTCCCATGAGAAGCATGGAATGCGGTTCGCCGCCTGGTTCGCCACCGCCTTCTTCATCCTCGGCGTGAGCTTCGGATATTTCATCATAACACCCCTTGCCCTCAACTTCTTCTCGGCTTTCGATCTGGCCGAAAACGTGGTGAAGACCTACGACATCACACGGTATTTCAGCATGCTCACCATGTGGGTGTTCGGCGCCGGCCTCCTCTTTGAGTTGCCCGTTGTGATCTACTTCCTCTCGAAGATGGGAATCCTTACTCCGGAGCTCCTCCGGAAGTCTCGGCGCTTCGCGATCGTGGGGATATTGGTCCTGGCCGCCTTCCTCACCCCGCCAGATCCGTTCAGCCAGATCCTGATGGCCCTTCCTCTGATACTCCTCTACGAGGGCTCGATCGTGGTGTCGGCTGTGGTGAACAGAAAACGCGACCGGGAGCTTCAAGCGGCGCTCAAGTAACACGCAGGACATATTCCTCCCATGGCAGATGGCGAAAAATCCCGCCGGGTCTTACACCGGTCGGTATTCTGGTGGGCGCTGGTCGCCGTGGTGTCCACGGCAGTTGCGCTCTCTCCCCGCCAGGACGACGTCTACTTCGCCATCAAGAAGAACTTCACCATCTTCGGCGCACTCTACGAGGAACTCGCCGGGGGATACGTGGATGCCGTCGACCCCGAACGGATGCTCCGGGCAGGCATCGAAGCCATGCTCGAGACACTGGACCCCTACACGAACTTCATCAACGAGGCACAGAACGAAGACATCGATATCCGAAGCCAGGGACGGATGGGCGGGGTGGGTCTGGATGTCGCCGCTCGAAACGATCGGATCGTGGTGGTGAGTCCCCTCGAAGGGTATAGTGCCTTTAAACAAGGTGTTCGGCCAGGAGATTTTATCCTGGCTGTCGACGGTCGCTCTGTCCAGGGCCTGAGAGCATCAGACGTGACCGAGTTGCTCCGGGGCGATCCCGGATCCACGGTGCGTGTCCGCATAGAGCGCGAGGGTGAGCCGGAATCGATCGAATTCGTACTTTCGCGATCACTCATCCGAACCCGAGACGTCGTGTTCAGCGACTTCGTGGACGAAACCGCTCCCGGCGGGATTGGGTACGTCCGGCTCGAACGGTTTGGGCGCATGGCGGCCGAAGAACTCCACGCCGCCGTGAAAGGCCTGCAGGAAGAGCAGGATGTGTCGGGTCTGATTCTGGACTTGCGGGACAATCCCGGCGGCTTGCTGGACGCCGCCGTCCACATTGCCGGCCTGTTCGTTCCCCAAGGCTCGGTGGTTGTCTCCACCAGAGGGCGCCTGCCGGAGACACAGCGCGTCTATCGCAGCCGGAGCGCACCGATCCTACCTGACATACCGGTCGTCGTCCTCATCAACGGACATAGCGCGTCGGCCAGCGAAATCGTGGCGGGCGCCATTCAGGATCTCGACCGGGGAGTCGTCGTCGGTGAACGGTCTTTCGGAAAAGGCCTCGTTCAGGTCATCAGGCCTCTGCCGTACAACACGTCACTGAAACTCACCACGTCGCGATACTATACCCCGAGTGGACGATCGATCCAGTCCAAGACATACGCTCCGGGGTTCGGTACTTTCGGATCGGAGGTGCCCGATTCCTTGCGCAACCAGTTCAGGACAGCAGGTGGACGTCTCGTGCGCGACGGAGGGGGCATTGAACCCGACCTCGCCGTGCCGGGACCTCCCGTCAGTGAACTCGAATCCGCCCTGGTACGCCGGTCGGCCTTCTCTCGCTTCGCCAACCTGTACGCGGCCCGAGGCGTACCGGTTGAGTTGGATTTCGAGGTCGATCCGGACCTTCTTGCCGAGTTCCAGGCCTGGGTTGCCTCAAATCCCGAGTTTGGCTATCGAACGGACGTGGAGCGCGCGGTCGAAACGCTCGCAGAAGACTTGAGACAGGCCGCATATGCGAATGCCGCCGAAAAACTGGAGCTCGTCGAAGCCGCGGTCAACCATGAAAAAGAACGTGACTTCGAACGACACGGGCCTGCAATCCGAGAGCGACTCCGTGCCGAAATCCTGTCCCGCTTCCACGGCGAGACTGTCCAGATCCGGACATCACTCCGCCACGATCCACAGGTGCTCGCATCCATCGAGATCCTTCAGGACGCCGGCCGCTATCGGAAGCTCGTCGGCGCCCGATGATCGATCCACGGTCGCGGACCGTCCGGGATCCGTTCATCCTGAGAACCTCTATACGCGAGATCGCGTGGCGTTTGCTCCCGTATCCCGGGCAAACGGTTCATCGTCATGCCATAGCGCGCCCGACGTGTGATCGCATGGATATCCACGGAAACTGGCCACCGGCTGAGCACATCATCATCGAACTGAGAAACCTGGCGAAATCGTTCGGCCCGAACCAGGTTCTCCGGGGCATCTCGCTGCAGGTGCCCCGAGGCTCGTCGGCTGTCGTGCTCGGCGCATCAGGCTCCGGAAAGAGCGTCCTCATTCGGCACATCGTTGGGCTGCTACTTCCCGACTCCGGTGAGGTCTGGCTGTGCGGCCAACGGGTGGATAGGCTCCGGGGACGCGATCTGGACCGCCTGCGCCTGTCCGTCGGCTACCTCTTCCAGGGAGGTGCCCTGTTCGACTCGATGACCGTCTACGAAAACCTGTCCTTCTCGCTCGAACGCCACACGCGCCTCGATCGACAGGAAAGAGATCTGCGCATTCGTGAGACGTTGGCCTGGGTCGAAATGGATCATGCAGCTTCCAGCTATCCCGCTGAGCTATCCGGGGGACAGCAGCGACGCGTGGGAATTGCGAGGGCCATCGTCCTCCACCCCGATGTACTGCTCTATGATGAACCGACGACCGGTCTCGATCCGGTCATCGCGGGAACCGTGGCCGAGTTGATCGTACGTCTTCATGACGAACGGCACATCACCTCGATTACAATCACCCACGATCTGAGCTATGCCGCTCATGTGGCTGATCAAGTGCACTTCCTGAACGAAGGCCGCTTCGTTGCAGAAGGCACCTTCGAGCAGGTGCGCACATCGAACCACCCGGCCGTACAGGCGTTTTTCCGTTAATCGCAGGGCGGCTGGGTCGCCGCGCTGAACCACAGAAGCTCATGTCGCGTCAAGGGCGCCTCGGGATACTCGTCATCACGGCCGTCACTCTCTTTATCGCGATGCTGTTCCTGGTTGCCCGACGCACCGCGATTTTCGGAGAGAGCTTCCCCATCTCCGCCGAATTCGGCTACGTAGGAGGCCTCAAGAAGGGCTCTCCCGTCACCTACCGCGGGATCGACGTGGGTAGCGTCGAAGCCGTCGCGCTGCCCGTATCCCCGGGAGACCCGATCCGCGTGCAGATGCTCATCAAGGACCAGGCACGGGCACTCCTCCGGGCAGACAGCCGGGCGCGGATCCTGTCCGACGGAGTATTGGGCAACCAGATCGTCGTGCTGACCGCCGGGACAGACGAGGCACCCCCTATTCTTGACGGGGCCCACCTGCTCGGAGAGGATCCTGTTGAGGTGTTCGATCTCGTCGGTTCCGCTGCGCACAGTGCGGCCACGGCAGACTCCGTGCTGCATTCCCTGAATCGGCTCCTTATGAACCTGGAGAACGGCCAGGGCGCGCTGGGCCGATTGCTCACCGATCCCACGGCCTATGAGGCGTCGCTTCGTCTCGCCGCGTCCACGGAGCGCACACTCGATGAAGCCAGGACCCGCATCGAGGAGCTGTCCGCAGGCGCCGCGCGTACACTGGCCGCGGTGGACCAACTGGTCGACACGCTGGCAACCAGCGACGGATCGGCGGCCCGCTTGCTCCACGATCCAGCCTTGTTCGACCAGATGCTCGCCATCGTGGAATCGACCGACAGGCTGATCGAACGGCTGGATGCGCTCGCTGCAGATGCCGAGATTGCTGCGGACTGGGGTATACTCACCCTGCACCGGGCATCGGAGACCCTCGCCGCCCTGCGCCGGCACCGCCTGCTTCGGCGGTATTTCAGGGAAGACGAACAGGCCGCCGTCGACGCCACGTTCGAAATGCTCGAAGCGCATCGGCAGCACCTGAGGGAGAGAGAAGCCGGGCTGAGAGCCGCCTCAGAAAGCCGCGACGCGGGAGCCGATACCACGCTGATTCGCTAACGAAGGGCACTGCGAAAGCCCTGCGGAAATGGAACCGGCCGACGCAGGGTCCGGTTCAATGGATACCCAGTTTCTACTTTGATCGGCGGAGAGGCTCCGGCTCAACGTTCCGGCAGGTCAACCCCCGGCCGGCTCCGGGCGGGCGATCGGAGCAAGCGATTCTTTCCACACTGAAGAGTGTACCTATCCGCCTCGGGGGAGCGGCTGCAACCTGTGGTAGCCATGCTGTCGGACACGAAGGCCAAGAACATGATGACGCGCGAGGTGCTTACCGCGCGTTGCGACTGGAACCTCGACCGACTGGCCGAATTCTTCGTCGAGTATGCCATTTCCGGTGCCCCTGTGACCAGCGAGGACGGCAGGCTCATGGGCGTCGTTTCGGCCACGGATCTCGTGCGGTACCGGGCGCTGCCACTCAAGAATCCCATCGCCATTGGGCCCCACCATTTCTACCTGGAGCCACTCAGCCGCGACTATGCCGATGAGGAAGTGGAGAACTTCCGTATCGACGGAAACGACGATCAGGCGACGGTGAAAGACATCATGACCTTCGCCATCTTCAACGTCGACGAAGAAGCGCCTCTGTCGGAAGCGGCCGAAACCATGGTCCGGGGAGGAATACACCGCGTATTCGTCACCCGTGGCGAACGCCTCGTGGGGATTATTACGGCACTAGGAATCCTCAAAGCCCTGACGAACATCTCGGAAGGGTAGAGGGCGACAGGCAGGCGATCCCCGGCACGGCCGGCCGGCCCGTATCCCGGTCAGGGAGTTCAGGCCCCGTCGGAGGACCCCGGCTTACCGAGTTTCATCACGTAGACGGGTCGCGAAGCTGCCCGTACGACACGCTCGGTAACACTCCCGATAAGGAACCGCTCCCCGGAAGTCCGTCCCTCTGTCGCAATCATGATCAAGTCGATCGGATGCTCCTCTGCGAACTCAACGATCGACTCCGCAGCGTGACCGTCCACGACATGCAGACGATGGGGGACAACAGCCAGATCCAGATCCTCCGCCAGTTTCGCGAGGTGACCCAGGGCCGACGTCCGAACACTCGGAGCCAGGTCGCTCAGGGTCAGTACGCCGGAAAAGGCCAATGGAAAAGGAAGCGGCTCGACGACATAAAGCAGGTCAAGTTCTGCTCCATACGACAATGCCGTCTCCCGCGCCGCTTTCACGAGCGGCGTCGTGTAATCCGAGAAGTCCACCGGCACGAGAATTCGCTCAATGCGGGCTTCTGCCGGCCCGGCCGGCGCCTCAGATCGGATTGTGAGGATCGAACACGTGGAGCGACGAACACACTCCTCGGCAACCGAACCCATGAGGAAGTGACGGATGCCTCTCCGGCCGTGCGTACCCATCACGATGAGCGAAGCGCCGATTTCATCAGCGTAGTCCAGGATGCCAAGCGCTGCCGAACGGGCATGCACCTCCACGGGCTCCACCTCGGTCTCGTCCGATCCCACAGCCTTTGCTTCCTCAACGAGCAGGTGATGGATCAGTTGCTCCACACCCTCATGCGTGGCATCCACCTCGGGCAAATGATGAATCGGTCCGTAAGGATCGGTCTCTATGGGCGTGACCACATGCAGAAGGTGGATCTTCGACGACGCACTTCGCCCGACAACGAGTGCATATGCCAGGGCCCGGCGCGAGCAGGGAGAGAAGTCGGTCGGAACGAGAAGGTGGCCGGATGCTGTCATGGCTGACTCACTGGTTGGATGCGATGGGCCATAGCCGAATCATGAAGACCGAAGCGGAGGCGGAGCGCCCGGTATGGGCGCCGCCGCATCCAGCAGTTTTCGGCCGAATGATTTCACAACAAACACGGGACATGGAGCCCTGCGGATGACTTTGTCCGCCACGCTCCCCAGGAAAAAACGCTCAAGACTGCTCAAACCGTGGGTCGCAATGACGATCAAACCGTCGTGCTGCGCCTCGGCAAAACCCACTATGTCCCTGGCAGGATGCCCTATGAACGTGTGAATGCGAACCGCACGGCCTGAATCGGAAACCTGTTCCCCGAGATCGGCAAGCGCCTTCCGCGCGCGATCCCCGAGTTCCGCTGCGCCGATGCCCGCCGGTTCTGCGCCGTACACCAGCGGCAGAGAGTCATCGGGGACGATGTGCAGCAAATCGAGGTCGGCCTCATACGCCTCTCCAAGTTCGATCGCATAGGCCAGAGCAAGATTCGCGTGCTCCGAAAAGTCGAGCGGAACCAGGATTCTCCGCGTTTGCTCCAGGGTGCGCTCCGCCTTCGTGTGGACCGTCAGAACCGGGCATGATGCCAACCGAACAACACGCTCTGCCACACTTCCCATGATGAGTCGCTCGAGTCTTCGCCGGCCGTGTGTTCCCAGGGCGATCAGATCCACATCATTGCGCTCCGCAAACTCGAGAATGGCCTGCGGTACTGAATCATGGATCACCTCTGAGCGCTCCCATTCAGGCTCTCCGTCATAAACAGGAGGGTCCGGCAATGCCTCCGACACATCCTCCCGAACATGAAGAACGTGCACACGGGCCCCGTAGCGCCGCGCAAGATGGGCTGCATGGGCGAACGCATGCGATGCGCACGCGGAGTAATCCGTTGGAACGAGAATGCGTCGAAGGTGAAGCATGTACGCGCTAGATCGGGTGGCCGGGTGTTCTCTCACATGAAATATCACCCCGAAAGAAATGGTCGGGAATCCAGGAATTCTGAAGGCCGGGATCGGTGCCCCTCCGGTCACGGAGTGGTTCGGCCCGGCAATGGCATCGACCGCTCTCCAGCACGCGCAACGAACTGTTCGACGGACGGCTCATGAGGACACCAGCGCGGTTTTTACGGTGTAAACCGGCACCGCCGCGTGCCTGGCAACAATCTCCGTGTAGTTGCTCGTCGGCAGGAACGCCTGGCTCTCACAGGAGCGGGTCGCCATGAACAAGAGACCACAACTCCGCTGCTTTGCTTCCTCGAGAATGGCCTCGGGAGGGGATCCGAGTCGCACCCCGAAGTCGGCCCGTACCCCATGAGGCCCTGTCTCCTCGAACAGCGCCCTCAAGGCTTGCTCAGCCCGACCGGGAAGAGCCGGGTCCTCCGCGATGATGGACCTTCCCGCTCCGGGATAGAACAGAGGCACCTCAGGTTCGGAGATCACGTGCAGCAAATCGAGCCGAGCCCCATAAATTCCGGCCAAACGCGCAGCCTGCTCAACGACCATGGGCGACGAATCGGAACAGTCAACCGGAGCCAGGACCGAGGACACTTCTACCCGGGAATCCGGCCCCCGAGCCCGCGTGTCCACCGTGACGACCCCGCACGTGGCATGGTACAGAACCTTACGCGTGACGTCCCCCAGAAGCCCGTCCGATGACGCTTGAGGACACCTCGTGCCCAACACCAGGACATCGGCCCCCGTCTTCTCGGCATAGGCAAGCATGCAGGGGGCAGCCGCCGTACCGACGTCGACGTGATAGTGGACGTTCAGCCCGGGGGGCCGGTCGGGAATCATACCCATCAAACGATCCCGCAACTCATCCGGGTAGTAGACACGCCGGTGAACGTACGCGTAAAACAAGTGAAGCGTGGCTCCCGTTCTCAGCGCCAGATCAAGGGCAAAGGAAAGCGGACGCTCCGCGCCGGCCGAAAAATCGGTCGCACACACCACCGTTCGAATCAGTCCTCCCTTTTCCATGGCTTCGGTGAATAAACGCTCACGATCCCCGCGATTCAGGTGACGGCGGCGCCACCAACGTTCGGGCCATCACTTTGGTCGTGAAGACCGGACAGTGCGCAAGTCGGACCACCCGTTCCGCCACACTTCCCAGGAAGAAGTGGTCGAGTCCGGTAAGGCCATGGGTTGAAATGACGATAAGGTCACACCCCGCCCGACGCGCCCATGCGACAATTTCCCGCGTAGGATTGCCGGGAGATGCTTCCACGGTGAAGGCCACTTCCGGACCCTCCGTCTCGGCAACCATCGTTTCCAGATGCTTCTTCGCCTTGGACTCGATTTCGGGGTCGACGTCATAAATGGACATCATCCCGGGGCCGTAGAAGGCAGGGTGAAACCGGTCCTCCACAACGTGAAGAAGCAACAGTTCCGCATCAAAGGCAGCCCCGATCACCTTCGCAGCCTCGAGCGCGCGCCGAGAGGAGGCTGAGAAGTCCAAGGGAACCAGAATGCGCTTTGGAGGAAGCACCGCGCTGACCGCAGGCTCGTCCCCTTCCGGTTCCATCTCCTTCTCCCGTACCGTCAATACGGCACATCGGGCATGCTGAACAACCTCGGTGGCTACACTGCCGAGCAGAACACGGCTGACTCCCCGCCGGCCGTGGGTACCCATCACGATGAGGCCGGCCTGGGTCTCTTCGGCGAACTCGAGAATGGAAGGTGCTGCCGCAACGGCCCGAACCACATGCGTCTCGATCCGAACCCGACCGTCTATGTCGCCAACCCAGTCCTCCAAAGCCGCCTGGGAGTGCGGGAGGATCTCTCCGTGAAGCACCTCAACATGAAGGAGATGCAGTACCGCCCCGTTCCGCGAGGCGAGATCGACGGCATAGTCCAACGCCCGACGCGCACCGGTCGAAAGGTCCGTCGGAACAACGATACGATCAATTCTGAACATGGCTCCAGTGTCATAAGCCACGCCGCAGACCTCACGAATCGGTGAGTTCCGCGATATGGCGAAGAATGTCTCTGGTGGTAACGATACCCAATAACGCGCCTTCCTCACCAACAATCGGCAAACACGAAATTCCGTGTCCCACCATGAGGCCAACGGCCTCTGCCAGCGTCGTTTCCGGTGCGGCCGTCACGATGGTTCGACTCATCACTTCCCGTGCGCGAATGCCGAGCGTGCTCACATCCCTTGGCTGCTCGACAATCGTATCGAGAAACGGGCTCAGCGTTCGCAGGATGTCGCGATCCGAAACCACACCCAACACCCGATCACCCTCGACGACGAGCACGTGGTGCCGGCCCCGCCGGCGCAGGAGATTCCGCACTTCAATCAATGGTTCGTCGCCATGCACCTTGACGACCTCCGGGTTCATGACGGATGCCAGCGTAATCGGATCTTTGCTCATGCGCGAAGGGATAAGGGATCAGAAATCACCGCAAGACCATGGGCCCGGTACGGAGATGAACATTCCTACCTCCGACGCTCCGTGCCCCTACAATACCGGCAACATACGAAGACCATCTCAATGCCATACCAGTGCCGCCCGCACAGATGTGAAGCGGATCGGGCAATGCGGGATACGCTCCCTCGCGAATTCCTCCAGGATTCCACTCTATCCGGCACGTCATGATGGCCTCCGATCAGGGTGTTCGTGTGCGCGAGAGCACCTCGTGCACGGGACGGCGTGGCGTGGCTCGCACCTGAGGCCCGTAGCCGATGCGGAGAACGAGCTGAGGGCACGGGTGACCCACCAGGTCGGCCAGCCGGGGACGCAGCGAAGGGACCTCCACCGGTTGGTTCAAGAACGACGTCGAAAGCCCCAAAACGGTGGCTGTCAGCAGCATGCGGGCCAAAGCCTCTCCGACATTCAGCCAATCAGGGGGCGTATCGGCCTCCGAACTGATCACCGCAAGTACGGGAGACCCTTCAGCGAGTTGCCGGTCCTTCGCGGCCTGTCCCCCTCCCCAGTCGAACGTGCGAACAATCAACGGGCCGGCCATCGACATCAGATCCCCGACACCATGGACGTAACCGGGCAGGCCGTCACGGTGGTCGCTGCTATTGGCGTGCACCCATGACGAAAGTTCGTGTCTGAATCGATCATCGCTCCCCTGCACGCGATCGCCCTCCGCAACCAGATCAGCCACCATGCGCTTCGGCTCCGCCTCCGTGTAGAAGCGGACTTGAACGCCCTCCTCGATGCCGGCCTGCCGAATAAGGGCAAGATCGCGCTCGGATACCGGCCTCCTGCTGAACGGATGTCTGTTGGTGTGCCGGTTCTTGACACCGGATAGGAGCCTGTGATCCTCCAGCGAGGCTTCACGTCTGCCGCCAAGGTGAACGTAGGCAAGGAGATCCGGTTCGTCGATATCCGGGAAGGTGTGCACCACATCTTCATAACCAAAGTGCCGGATGGCAGTACGCAGGTGGAACAGCGCCGCACCACAACTGATCAGAAGTTCCCGATCCACCGGGTCCGCCACCGGCAACCTGCGCGTGGGGTCTCTGAATAGACCAAGTTCGTTGCCTGAGACTCTGAATCGCCAGGGCTGTGTGTTGTGCCCGGAAGGCGCCAGAACGGCATACGAGACGAGAAAGCGCAACTGCTCGGCCGGCGTCCCCGCCCGCGGAAAATCCCATTCCTGCACCGCCCAGGGGTTGTCCACCACGACTGGCATACGAACGCTTCAATTGGCCGGCCCTCTGCGGAGCCGACACACGCTTGGGTCGGTTTACCCACCAAAGAGAATAGTGCCCAAGGCCCCCCCCGTGTTGACCGTCAAGCACGCTGCTGTGTGTAGGGTCGTGGTCCTACACCGCGTAAGGGTAAAGCCTACATAGTACGAGGCGTGGACGGCCCGCCCGCTCGAGGTCGCGTTGAATCCACCCTGCGGATCTGGGGCCTTCGTCCCGTGAGAGGTTAAACGCCGCCGGTCCGTCGTTCAGGCGGAGCCGTCTCCACCCGACTCCTGTTCGAGAGCGCGAAGGGCCTTGAGGCCCTGAAGCGCTACGGCCTCTCCCGCAATCGTCATGGACACACCCAGTATCTCGGCAACCTCTTCGTGCGTTGCACCAGCCGCGAGCGCATTGTGCAGGTGATAGGCTGTGCTCGTGTTGCAGCGAGCTACCACCGACATCCCTAGAGCGGTTAACTCCTTCACCTTACGAGACAACACGCCGTCTCGCATCGCCTGCTGCCTCAGCGCATTCAGCTCAGCGAGCAGGTCGGGCATATCGCCCGGGAGCGCGCTCAGACGCTCGGTTGACGCACTGTGGGGGTCCCGATAGTCTTCTCGTTTCATGGCCTTGCTGGTTGGGTCGACCGGAGCAGAATCCGCTCGACGGGGGAGACTTCGGTACCACCGGGAGTTCCGGGGGTATGGAATGGACGATTCTCGTACCCGGGGGATCCCGTATCATTCCGAATTATCGTCCAAATCTGCCCCATTCACCCACGAGCCCCGCGGGGCCGGCGACCGCTGTCGCGCCTTTCAGCCTTGCAGACAGGTCAACCGTCCGCCCGCCGATGGCCTCCGCCACCCAGAAAGACATGCTCCTCGATCGGAACGGAATCGACGACGAGTGGATGAGGCGCGCGGAAAGGAACAAAAAGGCTGCGACTCTACTTTGCATCTGATTTGTATCCTATGCTCCTCTTCGCCACAGCACGGCTAGATACACTGGACCTCGTCCGGGAAAATGGACTGGAGTCGGGGTCGGACCAGCCTGTCCTTCTCCGCCGCTTTCCTCCTGCAAAATCCGAACTGCGAAAGGAAGAAGTCGTTCTCGCCGTTGCCACTACGTACCTGGTCGAACAACCGGTTCAAAGCAATGGACGGCTCGGCCTGTCCTACGTGCCCCCGCGCGCTATTTTGAATCTGGATCCATTTCGACCAATACGACAGGTGACTGCCGCGGGCGGCTATGTGGTGCGGGTTCGACCCGGCATGGCGGAACCCGATGTGCTGCTCATCCATCGCCGGAACGCGTGGGACTTGCCGAAGGGCAAACTCGATCCGGGAGAGACCCCCGAAGAGGGGGCGTTGCGGGAGGTCAGCGAGGAAGCCGGCATTGAGCGGATCGATCTCATTCGCTCCCTCGGATCGACCCTGCATGGATATGACGAGAAGGGCTCCTACATGGTAAAGACCACCTACTGGTTCCTGATGGCCACGGAGCAGGAGAGGTTCACACCGGAGACGAAGGAAGGGATCGATCGGGTAGAGTGGATGCCCTGGTCTCAGGCTCGCGAGGCCATACCCTTCCCGAACCTGCGCGCGCACATGGATCATCTCGGGATGCAGGCGCTGATGCCGTAGAAAGCCCGTCGCCGAACCAGAGATGCTGCCGAAAAGCCGGTCAGGATCAGAAAAGGGCCGACTGGCTCACGGGCATCTGTCACCAGGTCGGAACGCAGGTGCGCCAGGCCGATCGGTCCACCCGCGCGGGTCGACTCAGGGCCGGACGGTCCGGCGCCAGGCTTCAGCAAGCGCCGCCGGCGTGCCGACGTCAAGGAAAGACTCCTCGGAGACTACCATCCCCTGGATGTGCATCCCCTCGGCCAACGCCTCGAGGAAAACCTGGCCGACGTAGTACTCGACATTGTCAGGCGAAGCCAAATCTCCTTCGGACAAGCGCCGCCGCACCCACGTGTGCAGAAACGCGGTGAAGCGGGGACGCCAGACGGCAAGACACCACGCATGCGTGCGCGCCGCAGACGGTTTCTTCACCTCGATGTCCACCACCCTCCCGGTCGAATCACAGCCCACCGTGTCGGACAGCTCCGGCCGCTCGGTCGGAAACAGGCCAAGGGCGACGTCTGCCTCGGACGCCTCCAACCGGCCAAACAGCTGTCGAAAGACGTCGGGAGGGCTGAAGAGGATATCTGGAAAACCAAGAGCCACGGGAGCATCCTTGACGAAAGGGTAGGCGGCGTCGAGCGTAAACGGAGCCCCGAACGGATGCGCCATCACGGCGTACGAAACGTCAACGCCATACCGTTGCCCGTCACCGACAAAATTGGGGATATCCCATTTCCCCTTCCTCAGGACTACAACAGCCCGGCGGATTCCGCTCACGCGGAAGGCGTCGAACAGACACGAACATACCGGACGAATCTCGACTTCAGCCCCGCTTTCGCCGCCGCGAAATCCGAGCGACAACAACTCCTTGCTCTCCCCAAGAACACCCAGCCGCGTTGCCCTTCCCGCAGCAGGAACCAACCCTATGGCGTTATCAATCAATGACATGGAAATGACGGCGGTCTACTCCCCCCAGATAGGATAGTCGAGGTCAACCCGGCGGCCAGGTCATCTGCCGACCGCCGATGAGGTGGATGTGCAAGTGGGGCACGGTCTGCTGCCCATCCTTCCCACAATTGAGAACGAGCCGGTACCCGTTCTCCAGCCCCTCCGCCCGCGCAATCTGTGCTGCCACCGTAAAAAGATGACCGATCAGCGCCTCGTGCGCCTCGGTCAACGCGTCAACCCCCGAAATGGGATCCCGCGGCACGATCAGAATGTGGACCGGGGCCACGGGATTGATGTCCCGAAATGCCACGGACTGATCATCCTCGAAAACCAATTCGGCCGGGATGTCGCGATCCGCAATCTTCTGAAACAACGTCTTGGCACCCATATCGATACCTGCGAATGGCTCGAAGCCGACAAATCCCAATGAGAATCGTGTTCAAGGTACGCTGCCGACCCCGCCCACGCCCCACCGTCGACCGCCTTTCATCGCATCTTGGATTCAAAAATACACGATGAAGGAGAACCTATAAACGTTCAAATCGTGCAAAGAACAAAGGAGTCTTGCTCCCCCACATGCTTCTGATCGCTTACCTTTCGAATTATGCCTACGGTTTACGTCACGCGCAAGGTCCATTTCAACGCCGCCCATCGGCTGCACAATGCGAGTCGATCGGATGCGTGGAATCGGGAGACGTTCGGCGCATGTAACAATCCGAACTGGCACGGACACAACTATGTGCTGGAAGTGACCGTCACCGGTGAGCCGGATCCGGAGACCGGATATGTCGTGGATCTCGGGGACCTCCGCCGTATCGTAGAGGAGCGGATCGTTTCCCGGTGCGACCATAAGAATCTCAACCTGGAGGTCGACTTCCTCAGCGGGATCATCCCCTCCACAGAGAATCTCGTCGTCGCGTTCTGGAAGGAATTGGAAGCTTTCATCCCGGCGGGAAAGCTTCACCGCGTTCGCCTGTACGAAACCGAGAGAAATCTCGCGGACTACTACGGAAACTGACACCCCTCACCTCAGCCAACGGGGCGCCACCCGACGACTATGAAGCATCCCTCAGAGAAGGGTCCGCTGAACGCCGACCTTCTAGACGACGACGACTACGGGTGCGCGACGGCACTCATTCATCGACGTACGGACCTCTACCACGAGGAGATTACCCGGGCGATCGGCGGACAGATCAGAACCGCCCTGTGCTCGCTCGGTGAAAACCCCGACCGCGAAGGGTTGGTCAAAACGCCGGAGCGCGTCGCGAAGGCCTGGCAATACCTCACACAGGGCTACCACATGGATGCCCAGGCCATTCTCGCGCAGGCCGTTTTTCAAGAGGAGTATAGCGAGATGATCCTGGTGAAGGACATCGAGGTATACAGCCTCTGTGAACACCACATGCTTCCCTTCTTCGGCAAGGCGCATGTCGCCTATATCCCGAACGGCCGAATTGTTGGGCTGAGTAAGATTCCGCGCGTGGTGGACGTGTTTGCCCGACGACTACAGGTACAGGAGCGGTTGACGATCCAGATCCGTGACGCCATCGAGGAAAGCCTGCAGCCGCAAGGCGTAGCGGTGGTCATCGAAGCCAAACACCTCTGCATGATCATGCGCGGCGTGGAGAAACAACACTCCACGACCACGACCAGCTCTCTCAACGGCCAATTCCTCAATCCATCCACACGGGCGGAGTTCATGCGCCTGATCCGGAACGGACATGAATGAGGGGCCTCAGACGCGGTGAACAGCGGCATCATGGGGATATTTTTGCAGCCGGGTCTCCGTGACGCAAAAAGTCCCGCGGCGGATTCGGGCCAGGGATCCCGTCCATGGGAATGGACCCGGGCAAACGGAAACAATCAGGTCCCGGCGACTTTGTAGGATTCCACTCAACGCTGTCCCCGATCCCCCCAGTTTCAGGCCTCGTATGTCGGTAGCTTTGGTGCGGAGTCTGTCGTGGCTGACCCTGGCCATTCTTCTGAATGGGTCCTACCTGCTGGTCGATGCCTCGCCGTCGCTGTTCTACGCGGGAAACGTGTTCCTCCATCTGATTCTGGGGCTATCACTGCTTGCGCCCTGGTGGAGGTTGGCGAGGGCTGCCGGCCGAAAGCGCAGTGGCACGTCTCATACGCTCGGCTGGAGTCTTGTCGCTACCCTGTCGACGACGGCCGTGACGGGTGTCATCCTCATTTGGACAGGGGCTTTGCACGCGTATAGAGGACTTCTCTGGGTGCACATTGGCTCGGGCCTCGCTGCGGCGGGACTGACCTTCATCTGGCTCCTGCGCGGGGCGTTGGCGGACCGCGTCATGCCCGGCATTAGAGTTATTGCAGGGACCTTTGCGGTGTGTCTGCTCGCCGTGACCGCAGCCCCCTTCTGGCCCAACCGTCCGGAGCATGTCATCCGCAATCCCGTATTGCCTCCCAACAGTCTGACCGAAGAGGTCGAGGGTGGAACCTCGAGTCCCTTCTTCCCCTCCGCATCGACTACCAAGGATGGGAAACTGATTCCTGCGGAGTTCTTTCTCGGATCGGAATCGTGCGGCCGCATCGGATGCCACCCCGATATGGTGGAACAATGGCAGTCGTCGGCTCACCATCTCTCCTCCTTCAACAACCAGTTCTACCGGAAGTCCATTGAATATATGCAGGAGGTGGCCGGCCTGCAGAAACCCCAATGGTGTGCGGGTTGCCATGATCCAGCCCTGCTCTTTTCGGGTCAGATGGCCCAGCCGGTCGCCGAGTTTATCGACAAGCCGGAGGCGCGCGCGGGGCTCTCGTGCGTTGCATGCCACAGCATGATTGCGGTGAAGAACACGGCCGGAAACGGAGCCTATGTCTTGGAATACCCGCGCATGCACGAGTTGGCGGACAGCAGGCACCGCTTCGTTCGCGGCGTTCACGACTTTCTCGTCCGTCTCAATCCAAAACCCCATCGAGCCGCTTTCCTCAAACCCTTCCACCGCGAACAGCCGGCGGAATACTGCTCGTCATGCCACAAAGTCCACCTCGACGTTGAGGTGAACAGCTACCGATGGATCCGCGGATTCAATTCGTACGACAACTGGCAGGCCAGCGGCGTTTCGGGTCAGGGCGCCCGCTCGTTCTATGAGCCGCCTGAGCCGAAGCACTGCGTTACCTGCCATATGCCGCTCGTCCCGTCCCGTGAGGCGGGTAACAAGAACGGATTCATTCGCAGCCATCGATTCGCGGCGGCGAACTCGGCGCTCCCCCATGTCTATGGGGATTCCGTACAGGCCAAGGCCGTTGAAGCGTTTCTGAAGGCGGGTCAACTGGCGGTCGACATCTTCGCGGTAAGCGAGCCGGAGGAGCTTCCTCCACCCCTGGACGAAGAAGTGCTCGCCGGGGCAGGCCGGGGACCCCAGCTTTCAAGCAGCTTCGCCGTGGCCGAAGAGATGGGCATCGATCTGGCAACAGGGAGTCTCACCACCAGGGCCACCCGCGTCTTTGCTCCACTCGAGGACGATGCGGCGGTCCTGCAGCGGGGCACGTCGGTGCGCCTCGATGTCGTCGTGCGAACCCTCGGCCTCGGCCATCTCTTCCCGAGCGGGACGGTGGATGCGCAAGAGGCATGGCTCGAAGTTCGAGCAGTCGACAATCGTAACGATACGCTCTATTGGTCCGGTTGGGTGGAAGACGGCGGCGGAGGCGAAGTGGACCCAAGCGCGCACTTCTATCGCAACGTCATGGTCGACGAGCGCGCCAATCCTATCAACAAACGCAACGCGTTCCATACCCGCGCGGTCGTTTACGTGAACCTCATTCCACCGGGGGCGGCCAACGTGTCGCACCACCGGCTCGAAATCCCGGAGGATGCGGGCGAAACGATCACCGTAACGGCCCGACTCCACTACCGAAAGTTCAATCGCTTCTATACCGAGTTCTCCTATGCCGGGGCGCGGGACCCGTCCCAACCCGACGCCGCCTATTCCGAACATTTCGATGAAGGTCGCTGGATTCCCATCGCTCCCACGTCAGGCGTAAGCGGCCCAACCAAGGAAATACCCACCCTGCCCATCATCACACTTGCCGAAGACGCGGTGACCTTGCGGGTGGTGGATGATGTCCCGGAGCATGAAAGGAGGGCCGACGACGTGGCCCGAACGCGCACGCGCTGGAATGACTATGGAATCGGATTGCTGCTGGAAGGGGACCTTAAGTCGGCCGAAAAGGCGTTCCGGGAGGTCGTCCGCCTGGATCCGAAATACGCCGACGGATGGGTCAATCTGGCGCGGACCTACCTGCAGGAGGGAGCGGTAGAAAAAGCCCGCGAGGTGTTGGACGAAGCTGATCGGGTCCGACCCGGCTTCCATAAGACCGATTACTTCAGAGGCCTTTACCACAAGGTGTCCGGCGAATACCCTGAAGCACTGGCGCTTCTCTACTCGGTCTCCGATCGATTCCCCAGGGACCGGGTCGTGCTGAACGACATCGGACGCGTTCACTTTCTCAACCTGGAACCGGCAAAAGGGATTCCTCTTTTTGAACGCGTGCTTGAAATCGATTCGGAGGACGTGACGGCCCACTACAACCTCATGCTGTGCTACCGGGCCATCGGGGATTTCGACCGGTCCAAACAACACGAAGACAGATACCAGCGCTTCAAAGCCGACGAGGATGCACAGGCGATCGCACGTCGCTACCGCAGCATGCATCCACACGACAACAACGAATCACAGCCGATCCACGAGCACCGTTCCTGGATTCGGGATCGTCGGGATGTGCCGAATGCCTCCCGGACCTCCGAGTAGGAACTTATCGGCCTCCGAGTACGTCTGTTAGGTCACTTCTGAAAGATGCTGCAATAACCTCGACAAAGCTGGAATTTCCGCGTTGAAGCAAGGCTTTAGACGGCTCCTTATCGTACTGTTGCCGCTGGTTTTCGGGCTTATTGGACTGGCAATGCCGCGAATGCGATCAGCATCCGCGACACCGATGGCTGGCGCAGACGATACACACGAGCACCTCGCTTTTCTTTCAGCAGACCAGGGTCCTGCCTCCCCGGCCGTTGTCCCCGGCAACTGGCGAGACACCATCTTGATGCGGAGCGGGGAGAGGCGTTGTGGGGAGGATCCACGACGGTTGTTATCGCCTCCGAAACCTTCGGTCCGTGGAATGCTGCGACCCGACGGTCGACGGCTCTTCGGCGGTGCAGACGATGCGGCGGCAGCAGCAGCCCCGCCTCTCTATGATTTCTTGCGGTCCTATCGGATCTAGGACGACGGCGCACGCGGCGGGGACCATTTTCCCGCGCGCCACCCGGCTTCCTTTCTCGCCCGGGTGAATGGTACCGTATCCCATCCGAGCCGGACGCCTGTGTCACTTCGGGCGCTTCCGCCTTTCCAGACTTGACCGCAATGAAATCGACCAAGAATGTCCATGCCCGGCCGGCGACCCCGGCTGTTTCGGTAACGAGTTCCCGTGAGGACAAGATCGAACGGCTGAACCATCTCGCCTTCTACTTCTTCATGGGGGCGCTGCTCATCGGCTTCATCGTCGTGGCCGTATCGGCGTTCCTCTACTGGTAACCGCACCCGGAGCGAGACCTCCCTTTGTGCGCCGGTGGATCTCCGCTACCGACGCATGGAGCGGCGGAGGGAGTGCACCCGGATTTCACCATACCACGCGCCCGCGAGGATCATCCCAAGGGCGTACATCAGGCTCCACGAAGCCGAATCAACATCACACGATCAACACGAACTATGAAAACCCTACTCACATATTCTGTAACCCTACTGTTCCTGTCTGCCCTGCTTGTATCCTGTGCCAAGGCGCCGGAAGAGGATCTGGCCGCAGCGCAGACAGCCTTGACGACAGCCGCCGAAGCAGGGGCCGACGTGTACGTGGCCGATCTCTACCAGGCGGCCCAGGACTCGCTTGCGGCTGCTCAGGTCGAGATTGAGGCGCAAAATGCCAAAGGCAGCTTCTCGCGCAACTATGCCCGGGCCGCCGCCCTCCTGGCTTCCGCCCAACAGACGGCAGCCGAGGCACAAGCTCAGGTGGAAACGAAGAAAGAGGAGATGCGCGTGGCCAACGAGAGTCTGGTTGCCGAGGTGGAGCAGGCCCTCGCCAGAACCACGGAACTGCTGGCCAAGGCGCCGCGCGGGAAAGATGGTGCGGCTGCGCTTGCAATGATCCAGCAAGATGCCGCAGCGGCAGCGCAGACGCTCGATGAGGCCCGTGCGGCCCATGAAGCCGGGGAATTTGCCCGGGCAGGAGACCTCGCCAGGGCCGCCCTCGATAAGGCGAACGGCCTCATCAACGAACTCGAAACAGCCATCTCCAAAGGACGGTAGTCCTAAACGGCGGCGTCTCGTTACGCCATCCGCACGGTGAGGCCCTGATCTCTGAATCTTCCTGGGATCAGGGCCTTCCCTGCGGGCTCGGAAATGCCGCTCCGGCTCGCTTCCACGTCCCTACCCGGGAAATGACCCGACTCCATAAGCAAATGGTGGCCCTTTTTGTCCTCGCCATGGCAGGAGCGGGGACGGCGTGGGTAGTCGCCGAACCGCCGCCTGTAGCGGGGTTCGGAGCGGCTCGAAAGGCCATCTCGGAGGCGCGGGCGGCGGAAGCGGAACGGTACGCGCCTGAAGCCTATCGGGCCGGCGAGGAGGCCTGGACGCGTGCACTCGCATTGTGGAAGGCAGAGAATGTGCGCTTCTTCCTCTTCCGCAACTATGCGCCGGTGGACTCGGCGGCCCGCTCGACCATCCACCTGGCCGAATCGGCGCGACACAGGGCAGATATCGCACGCGATTCGCTGCGGTTCATTGCGCGGCTCGGGAGCCAAGCCGTACGCGACCGACTGGACCTCTTGCAGGACCAGGTGGATCGACTGCCCCTCCAGGCCTCCTGGCGGCACGCTGCAACGCGAACCCGATCCCTGCTGGCGGAGAGCGAGGGCGCGTATGAGCGATCTGATTTTCTCACCGCCGCGAAGAAAGCGGATCAAGCCTACGCCCTGCTCGTCCACGTCGACGACGGGGTTCAGGGATCGCTCATCAGCTACCTCGCATCCCTGCCGCTGTGGCAGCGATGGAGCCGGGAGACGATCCGGCACTCGGAGAAGACCCGATCGCGGGCCATTGTCGTCGACAAGATGGCGCTGCAACTCCACCTGTATGACAGCGGACGGCTTCTTGAGAGTTATCCGATCGAACTGGGGCCCCGTTGGATGGGACCAAAACAGGTGGAGGGAGACCACGCAACGCCAGAGGGCCGCTACCTCGTTCGGCGAAAACGCGGACGCGGCGAGACGATCTACTACCGGGCATTGGAAATCGACTATCCTAACCAGGAGGACCGGGCCCGATTCGAGCGGGCTCGCCGAGAGGGGACGCTGCCCCGGCAAGCCCGCATCGGAGGACAGATAGAGATCCACGGTGAAGGGGGAATCGGGGCCAACTGGACCCGTGGCTGTATCGCTCTGCATAACGACGACATGAAGGTCCTCTTCGATCAAGTGGATGTGTCCACACCCGTCACCATTGTGGGAGCCCTCGACCTTCCCGAATTCCTGGCCGGCACGCCGGCCGGGAACTCCGAGGTCCGGAATTCCGGCGCCACACCGGTTAATGAGGAAGATCGTGATGAATGACACCGCTCGGCCTGCTGAAGCAGGACAGACTGAAGAAGCCGTTGAATCGCGATCGCCCCGCGGTGTCCCCTTCGCGGCGGGGCTGTCTACAGGGTTGCTCCTCTGCATTGTCCTCCTGCTGGGGGCGCCATCCCTTCAACATTGGACGATGGCGCCGCTGGCTATCGAGGAGCCCGGCCCGCCCGAAGATTTCGATTCAGCCGGCGCAAAACGGAGGATCAGCCGTCTGGAGCGCCGCCTGGAGGCCCTGACACCCCGCGGCGCAAGCATCATCATCAGTTCCACCGACAACACGTTCCGTTTGATGCGCGGAGGTACGGTGCTGCGAGAGGGGCTTTGTTCGACGGGCAGTTATGTGCGATTGAAAGGCCACGAAGGGAAAGAGTGGCTGTTTGAGACACCGCGCGGCGTGTTCCGCGTCCTCGACAAGCGCACCCAGCCCGTTTGGGTCAAGCCCGATTGGGCATTCGTCGAGACCGGCGAGCCGATTCCTCCCCCCGGAAGCGCGAAGCGTTTTGAGCGCGGCGTGCTGGGCGACTATGCCCTCTCGCTCGGCTCCGGGTACCTCATTCACGGAACCCTCTATCAACGACTGCTAGGAACCCCTGTGACCCACGGGTGCGTGCGTCTGGGCGATGAGGATCTCGAAGCAGTCTACCGGGCGCTGCCCGTTGGCGCGCGCGTTTACATTTATTGAAGTCCTTGCGAAATCTACTGGAAGCCGTCAGACATTCGACAAGACGTGTCGCCCGCGCCGTCTACACTGACCGGAGAGGTGCGCTGATCTTCTACACGTCGGCATTGCTCCCGGCCATGCTCCTGTTGATGGGCCTGGTGTTTCTGCCGGTTGCGGGCATGATCGTTGAAGACCGAGCGGCCCGGATTTCCGGCGAAACGCGAACGTCGAGCGAGGGCGTGGCGCAGTCCGGGACAGACGCGGAAGCTGATAGGGCAGAAGCGGATTCGCTCCGGCAAAGGGAGGCATTTCTTGAGGCGCGGCAAGCGGTGGCCAAGTCTGAGCGGATAGGGATTGTGCTCGACCTGAGTGAGCGGGTTCTCTACATCGAGACGCATGGGGTTACCCTGCGTGCCTGTTCCCTCGCATCCGTACGCGTCAGCAAGGCGGCCCGGCATGCAATTCGCAGGGCTGAGGTTGCGGGGGGACCCGTTTTCGTGCTGGGTGCTGAATACGCCACCGTACCGAAGGCGCCGATTCGACATGTGGAGGCACCGCGGGATACGGCGGAAGCAAACGCACGTCCGCCGCTCGAAACGCCGGTGGAGACGCGCGGCGCCCATGTGGCACTTCATTTCGGGGAGGCGATTCGTCTCCGCATCGCTCCCGACACCCGGAATGTCGGGGATGGGCTGGCCGGTTTCCTGCTGGACGTGCGGGAGCGGGTGCACGATCTGAGAGGCACGCTCGGTTTGATCTCCGATGCCCGGCTGCCCAGGCCGATACCCTGGATCCGGCTCGAGATGTCGCCGGTCGATACCCGTGCTGTATACCGGGCACTACCTGCCGAGGCCCATCTCGCGGTCCGTCTCTAGCCGCTATCGGTTTCAACCGTCATCGCGGCATTCCGGCCTGCCGGCGACGGCGAGATCACCCCGTCTGGTGAACGCACAAAATGTGCGGTTCAGGAGCGGGTCTCTGCCGGATCTGGGACTGCGGGATTCGCGTTTGTGGTATATTATTTGGATCACCTGCCCGGGTGGCGGAATCGGTAGACGCGCCGGACTCAAAATCCGGTTCCCTTTAAAGGAGTGTGGGTTCGAGTCCCACCCCGGGTACCCCTTCTCAGCGCGCCCGCCGCGCCCCGCGT
>CAYLXM010000001.1:40804-77688 GCA_964387555.1 uncultured Rhodothermales bacterium
CCCTTCTCCCTCTTTCGCGCCTTCGCGTGAAACCAGCGCACCGCGTCCCGCGCCTACCTTTTTACCTCTTCATCGTTTCTTCACATACACGATTGGAACGATATGAACGTTTTGGCTGTTTGAAGGCGCAGAACGGAGAAAAACTCCTACCCGAATAATCCAATACCCAAACCGAGACAGCCATGAAGCGCTTCTTCCTCCTCCCCCTCCTCGCCGCCGGTTTCATCCTGGCCGGCTGCACCGACTCCGTCGTGAACGTTTCTGATGATGCGGCCGCCAAGAAGGCAGACGAGAGTGGTTTTAACCTGGTAAACGCCGCTATCGCCTACAATGGCACAACCGGCGCGTTTGACCTTCTCATCCACGCCGTGACCCGGCCTGAGCAGGCTGCCGTGCTGGGAGTCTTGAACAACAAGGGCCAGCATACGGTCTTCGCGCCGACCGACGATGCCTTTCTTGCGTTCCTGAGCGCAGTGACCGGCAGCTGGGTTACAGACGAAGAAGTTGCGAAGACCATCATCAGTGGACTCGACGCGAATACGCTCACCCGGGTTCTCACCTATCACGTAGCCAACGGCCGCCGCTACTCCGGTGACGTGGTCGAGTCGGATCAGATCCGCATGCTCAACGGCGAATTCGCGAGCGTCGAAGTGATGGCTGATCCCCTCACGGTCAAAATTGATGGCGAAGAGCTGGTGCTGAGCCTGATCGATCTGGATGAAATGCCCACCGGTGAGCGCATTACCAACGGTATCATCCATGTAGTCTCCGGCGTTCTGAATCCGCTGAACTAAACCGATTCGGCCAATACACAGGGTACGAAGGGCCCGGGACGCGACGCGTTCCGGGCCCTTTCGCTGTGACGCGAGCCGGATGCCCGGTGCATTCTTCGCCTTGCGCCCGAAGAACGATAGAATCCTCACCCTGAACAAAGGCCCGAAACGCGATGCGTCCCGGGCCTTGTTCCTATGATTACCCTGGAGGGGCCGAGGTCAGGCCGCCTGTTTTCCGAGCAGCCCGAAGAAATAGATCACGGCATGGATCCCCTTGCGGAAGCGGTCCAGACCGAAATGCTCGTTGGGCGAATGCAGAGCGTCCGTATTGAGGCCGAAGCCCATCAGGATCGTGTCGACGTCGAGGATCCGCTTGAAGTCGGCGACCACCGGGATCGAACCGCCCTCGCGTGCGAAAACGGCCGGCTTTCCGAACACCTTGGCCACCGCCTCGCCCGCCGCCTGCATGTACGGACTGTCCAGCTCGACGAGCACCGCTTCGCCACCGTGCAGATCCTGAAACTTGAGCTTCATCGTTGGCGGCGTATTCGCCTCGAAATAGGCCCGGAGCTTCTCCGTGACTTCCTCCGACGTCTGATCGGGAACAAGCCGTGCCGAAATCTTTGCGGAGGCCCTGGACGGCAACACGGTCTTGGCGCCCTCTCCCTGATAACCGCCCCAGATCCCGTTAACGTCCACCGTCGGCCTGGCCGTCGTGCCCTCGAGCGGCGTGAATCCGGCCTCCGTCTTCGTTTCCGCTACGCCGACCGACTTCTTGAATCCCTCCATGTCGAACGGCAATGCCGCATTCGCTTCCCGTTCCTTGTCCGTGAGCGAGCGCACCCGATCATAGAACCCGGGCACCGTCACCCGGTGGTTCTCGTCATGTAGATTGGAGATCAGCCGGGCAAGGGCGTTGACGGGGTTTTCCACGGCGCCGCCGTAGACACCCGAGTGGAGGTCATGATCCGGTCCCGTGAGTTCCACCTGGACATACGCCAGGCCGCGCAGCCCGTACGTAATGGAGGGCGTGTCGGGCCCGAAAATGGCCGTGTCGGAAATCAGCACGACATCCGCGGCGAGTTTTTCCTTGTTCGCGGCAATCGTGCGGGCCAGGTTCTTCGAACCGACTTCTTCCTCCCCCTCCACGATGAACTTCAGGTTCACGGGGAGTTTTCCGTCGGTCTTCAGATACGACTCGGCGGCCTTCACGTGCATGTAGGACTGCCCCTTGTCGTCACTCGATCCGCGACAATACAGGATCCCGTCGATCACCGTAGGCTCGAAGGGCGGAGTCCGCCATTCATCGAGCGGATCAGGCGGCTGCACGTCATAATGGCCGTAACAGAGCACGGTCGGCAAGGATGGATCCGAAACGTGAGCGGCGTACACCGCCGGATGACCGCCCGTTTCGATCAGTTCGACTTCCGACATGCCGATACGGCGAAGCTCGGAGGCCAACCATTCGGCTGCCCGGCGCACATCTCCCTTGTGGGTGGAATCGGCGCTGATCGAGGGGATTCTCAGATAGGCGTTGAGTTCTTCTACGAATGTGTCGAATCGCGCAGAAGCGTAATCAAGTGCTTTTTGCATCGCGTCAGGGCGGTTGTGGCTGCTTAGAGTTCGCTTTCGTCACGCCAGCGCACCAGGCGCCAGGCCGAAATCGAGTCCGGTCGGGTGAGCAGGAAGTTAACGTTCCCGTCGCCTCGAAACACATCGGCACCGTCGATTCCGACGGTCAGATTGAAGGAGCGGATCACCCTGGCACGCCGCGCGCCGTCGGTCACATCCCGCGCGATGATCTGGTTCCATTTGAGTTCGATGAAGGCCGCACTCCGAAACAGTCGACCGGTGATGGCCAGATCCTCAGCGAATCCCCATTGCCGGTCGACCTGGGCATCAAAGTCGCGGTACACGAAAACGAAGGCTGAGTCGAGTAGCGGTTCATACAGGGAGACGTCGCGCAATTCATACGCAAACCGGAAGTTCGTGAAGAATCCGTCAACGGTCGTTGGATCCCCTAAGAGGTCGGCAAACGGATCGCCCTCCTCGAGGGCCGGGGCGAACGGATTGCACGACGCCACCGCGGCGCACACCGTGATGAGGGCGATCCAGAAGGGAGGACCGGTCACTTGATGAAAGCGGCTTTCAGATCGCTCCACGATGCATGGGTGCCCAGTTCCTGATCCGTCCAGCGCTCGAGGCGCCAAAGCCCGTCCGGTGCCTGGACGATCTCCCAGACGAGGCGGCCCTGCACCTCGGAGGGAATATCTTCGTCCACACGGCTGTGCTGGATGCTCAAAAGGTAGGTGGCATTGACGATGTACCGATCACTGCCGACGATCGAAGTGATCGGATCGAACAATTGCATTTTGCGGTTGGAAAAGGGCTGAGCGGCAGCGCGCAGCCGCGAGAAATAGGCCTCCTCCTCCGCCCGGCTCCAACCGGCAAATACCGGCTCCCTGCTTTCGGCCGAGAGCGTGGGAATGAACGCGAACGTCGTCCCCAACGACCGCATGTAGTTCTGCGTGTTCAACTCGGATACGGCGGTCTCGATGTTCTCGATCACCCGCTCCGGCGTATCAGGCTGAAGCCAGGTTCCGGTATGGCCTTCCGGAGGCTCGGGCGTTCTCGCCTGAAATAGATCGCAGGCGGCAAGCAGGCAGATAAAAGAAATCGTAACGGCTCGCCCTGCACACGCCCAACGGCGTCCGCACGGCGCATACGCAACAGGCTTTCCATGCACGGGAAGGTTCGCCCCGCAGGCGGCGACATGGGGACCGCCATGCATCTTCTCAGATCCTGGGCCGAGCGACAGCGCTTTGTTTTGCAAAAGTTCAGGAGAGCGAAGATTCCTGGAACGGAGCCAGCACATCCTCCACCGGCCGGCACTCAGGAAACCAGGAGACGATTTTGAACATTACCTCTTCCATGATGGAGTCGGGACACGAGGCGCCGGCGGTGAGCACGATTTCTGCAGGGTCTTCCCCACGGAGGGAAAGCCAGTCGGGCGACTCAAGCTGCCGTTTGTTCGGGTAGTCAAAATGCCGAATCAGACGAGGCGACAGGAGTTCGGAGGCGCCTGAGACAAAATAGGTAGGCATCCACCGCTCGCACAGTTCAACCAGGTGGCTCGTATTCGAGGAGTTGTATCCTCCGACGACGATCGCCAGGTCTCCGCCGCTCTCCACAAGGGCATGCGTTGCGGTCTGGTTCTCGTTGGTCGCGTAGCACAGGGTGTCGCTCGTGTCGGCGAAGTGCACGTCGATCTCCTGCTCCCCGTACCGCTCGATCATGGCCTGGCGCAGCAACTGGGCAATCTCACGCGTTTCGGCCGCAAGCATCGTGGTCTGATTCACCACACCGATACGCACCAGATCCCGATCGGGATCGAAGCCCGCCGAATAGCGGTCCGGGAAACGAACGGCAAATTCCGACACAGGCAGAATACCCCGGATGAACCCGGCCAGGGTCTGCGCTTCCTCGAGATCCCGCACGACCACCGCGGGCGCCGCCTGTCGGGCACGAGACAACGTGGCCCGTGTCTCCTCGTGGTACCGCTTGCCGTGGATGACGACCGTGTACCCCTTGCTCCCGATCTGCTCGCTGCGTCGCCAGACTTTCGTGACGAAGGGGCAGGTCGTGTCGTACTGCAGAAGATCCAGCCCAAGGGAGGAGAGTTGGGCGCTGATCTCCACCGAGGCGCCAAAAGCAGGAACGATCACCACGTCGTCCGGAGTCAACGTATCGAATGGAATGAGTTGTTTCCCATCCGTGGAACGAAGAAAGGCCACACCGCGCCGACGGAGATCGTTGTTGACCCGCTGGTTGTGAATCATCTCCGATAGCAGGAAGACGCGCTTGCCCGGCTGCTCCTCGAGCGCCCTGTACGCGATCTCTATCGCGTTCTCGACGCCATAACAGAAACCGAAGTGTCGGGCCAGTTTGAAGCGAATCGGCCCGAAATCCAGGACGGAAGGCGACAAGTCCCGCTTTCGGGGATCCGACTGGAACCGGGCATGCTTCACCGTTGAGATGACCGCACTTCTGAAATGAAACGGTACGTCGAAATCCCTTGCCATCAGGGTCCCTCGATTTGGTGGCGACTGATCAAAATAATACGCCGTACGAACGCTTCCGGTTGCCCGCCGATAAACCGGCCGATCCGGTTCGTGGCAAACGGATTTTTCGTACCTTTGGATTTTATGCTACACGCCGGCCCGACCAACCCGTCTTCGGGTCCGGCAGGATGGATCAGCCCCCCGCGGGAGGCAGATCGGATGGAAGAGTGAGTTCATGGTGAGTCTAGTACGCAGGTCTATGGGTAGTCGAATCAACGCGCGTCATGTGATGATGGGCGCATTCTTTGTTGCTTGCCTGCTTGTCGCCCCGGCTGCGCTCGGGCAGAATGCGCGACTGCAGATCGTGCACAACCTGTCCGATCCGGCGCTGCCCGTCGTCGACGTGTTCGTCAATGGGCTTCGGGTTTCCAATAACCTGGCGTATCGCCAGTCGACGACCTTCATCGAGGTGCCATCCGGGCCCGCCATCGACGTAGGGATCGCCCCCGACGTAGCTGGAAGCGCAGCCGACACGCTGAAGAACGTCCGCCTCGCACTGGATCCCAACCGCAATTATGTGGCCGTGCTGAGCGGCGTCACGTCAGCCGGATTCGTGCCCAACCCGGACGGACGGGATACCGGGATGAGGCTCATCGTGATGAGCGGCGCCAAACGAGGCGCAAGCAATCCGACCACCGTGGATCTCGTCTTCATGCATGGCATCACGGATGCGCCGGGCATTGATCTGCGTGAATTGGGTTTCGGATCGTTACCGATTTTTCCCGGGCTGCGCTACGGAGACATCTCGTCGTACGTGACCATCAACCCGGTCAATTTCGGCGTGGTCCTTACCCAAACCACCCTCCAGGCTGCCATCCTGCAGGCGTTCGATCTCCAACTGGCCACGAGAGCGGGACGCTCAGGGGTACTCGTCGGATCGGGTTTCGTCCGGCCGGAGACGAACTGCGCTTCAGCGGGCTGCCCCGGCGTAGCCCTGCTCGCCGTATTCGACAACGGTGAAACGGTCTCGGTCCCGATTCTCACAGATAGTCCTTTTCTGTCAAAGATTCAGTTCATTCAAGCGTCGGGCGATCCGGACCTGCGACCCGCAGTCGATCTCTACCTGAATGGCCAGCGCTGGTTTGACGATCTGCCCTTCAACTCAGCCCTGCCGTATCTGAACGTATTCGCGGGAGAGCCTCTCGACATCGGGATTGCGCGCGGCACGAGTCTGTCTGCCGCTGACACCCTCCAGAATTTCCGCCTGCGGCTTACGGAGGCCGACAACTACACCGTGGCGTTGATCGGCATGCTAAGCCCCACCCGATTCGCCGCAAATCCGGACGGGCGGGATACATCACTCCAGCTGCTGGTGCGCGGCGGTGGGAGAACCGCCCTTGCCGTTTCGTCTCGAGCGGAATACCGTTTCCTCAACGCGGTCACGGATGCGCCGGCAGTCGATCTGCTGATTCGAGGAGGAGAAGTGCTCAAGAACGAGGTGCGATATGGGGAGGTCAGCGAGTTTCGTACGATCGAGGCGCTGAACTACAAGATCGACATCACGCCGACCAACGCGCCCGCCTATGTCCTCGCTTCCTATCCGATCAACTTTCGCAATTTCGGTAAACCCGTCACGTTTATCCTCACCGGCTACTCCGATCGGTTTCTGAACCGCAACGGATTTCCCATTCAGCTCAAGGCGGTGTACTCCGACGGCTTCGTAGCCGAATGGTCGCCGGAAACGATCTCCGATCAGACCGCACGGGTACAATTCATCCATGGGTCACCCGATCCGGATCTCGGGGTCGTAGATCTCTACGTTCAAAATGAGCGCATCCATGATGATATGCGGTTTCTGGACGGAAAGGGCTATGCCACGTTTATGGCGGATACTCCGGTCGAAATCGGCATCGGGACTTCCTCGAGCACAGGTCCGGAAGATACCTTCAAGCGGATTCCCGTCGTTTTCGAGCGCGGAAAACGCTATACCGCCGTGCTGGCCGGCGTCAGGGATCCCGAACTCTTCAAAGCGAACCCGAACGGAGAGGACATCGGCCTGAACCTGCTCATTCGTGACGGCGCCCGGGAAGCAGACCCTGCCGGGTCCGCCACCACGGAAGTGCGCGTCGTTTACGCGGTGCCGGACGGACCGAAGGCCGACATCTACATCGACAACGTGGCTGTCCTGGCTGATACCGCCGCCTATGGCACGATCACCGACTACGTGTCCCTGGATGCGCAGGGCAGTAGCTGGCCGGGCGACACGGGGTACTACCTCAACTTCCAGCCCCGAGGAGACCTGATCTTCGGTCGTTCCATCATGAATCTCAACAGCGTCGGGAGACGCGCGGTAACCGTCGTATCTACGGGATTCAACGACCCCTTCGCGAACCAGGGCGGGTCCTCCTTCCGAAGCGTACTCGTGTTTCGGGATGGTTTCGAGCCGGATGTCATCCAGAACTCGCTCACGGACGCCGAGTCGGACGTGCCCGGTTCCGCATCGACATTCCGCGTAAACGGCAACTTCCCCAATCCCTTCTCCACCGTCACACGTCTGGAACTCGATTTGCCTGAAAGCGCCCTGCTGGGAATCGATGTGTTCGACGTGGCCGGACGACTCGTTGCACGGCAGGCCCCGCGCGCGGTGTCGGCCGGAAACGGTGTGAACCTCGAAGTGGATGCTTCCGCGCTATCGCCCGGTGCGTACGTCTATCGCTTGACGGCGGAGTCGGCGACACACACGTGGACGGGCCACGGCCGGTTCCTTGTGGTCAGGTAGGATTCCGCTGCACACAGGCTACAACCTGCGCGCGATCCGTGGCAGAAGGGATGACCGCCAGGACGTGAACCGCTGCCCGCGGATGGCCTCACGGGCTTCCGCCATGAGCCACGTGTAGAACGACAGGTTCTGGATGGAGGCAATCTGCATGCCGAGGATCTCCCCTGCCACCATGAGATGCCGCACGTAGGCTTTGGAGAACGTTTGCGAAACATGCGTTTCCAGGCCCGGATCAATCGGGGAGAAATCGTTTCGCCACTTCACGTTCCGGATATTGATCACCCCCTCGGTGGTAAAGAGCATTCCGTTCCGTCCGTTGCGCGTAGGCATCACACAGTCGAACATGTCGATTCCGCGGGCCACGTTCTCCACCAGGTTGACCGGCGTGCCGACCCCCATGAGATAGCGAGGCCTGTCCTCCGGAAGAATGTCCGTACACACCTCGACCATCTCATACATCTTTTCGTGGGGCTCGCCCACGGAAAGGCCCCCGATCGCGTAGCCCTCAAAGTCCATCTCGACGAGGCGAAGCGCCGACTCCCGCCGGATGTCCGGATAGACCACCCCTTGTACAATGGGATAAAGCTCCTGACGCTTCCCGTGTGGGGGGGGCGTTTCACCGAACCGTGCCTTGCACCGCGCGGCCCATCGGAGGGTTAGTTCGTTCGATCGGCGGGCGTAGGCGTGATCGGCGTCTGCGGGCGGACACTCGTCCAGCACCATCATGATGTCGGACCCGATGACACGCTGGACGTCGATGACCAACTCCGGTGTAAACAGGTGGCGAGATCCGTCGATATGACTCTGGAATACGACACCTTCCTCTGAAATTCTGCGGCGCTTGGCCAGCGAAAAGACCTGGTATCCTCCCGAGTCTGTGAGGATGGGCCCGGACCATCCAGAGAACGGATGCAGCCCTCCTGCGGCGCGCAGCACGTCCGTACCCGGCCGCAGGTAAAGATGGTACGTATTGCCAAGGATGATCTGCGCGCCGACGTCAACTCTCAATGCACGAGGTCCCACGGCTTTTACACTGCCCGCCGTACCCACCGGCATGAATACGGGCGTCTCAACGGGGCCGTGGGCGGTTTGGAGGACTCCAGTGCGCGCGCGCGTCAGCGAGTCCTTTGAGCCAACTGAGAACATGGCCGGCGGGCGCGTGGCCCAACTCAGGCCGCCACGAGCGCGGAGCGGCGTACGGACGTTCGGATGGACTGCGACGGACGTGTCATCAAGTTCTGCAGCAGCGTGCGGTCGTCTGCCTCGAGGCCAATGACAAGCGGCCCCTCGACCGTGTCTACCAACAGCAACTCCTCGGGAAGGCGGTTAACCACGATATGCGTTGCCGCATATCGCCGAAAATGACGATGGTACGTGAGTGGATCGATGGGTTGGACCGTCCGGATATGCTCTGCGGCGAAGAAGCGGACGGAACCCTGCGATTCGATATGGAGCCCATCCGGCGTCCACGTAACGACCATCTCCGGCTTGAACCCGACGACACAGCCAAACACGTACAGAAACGCGGCGGCCAACTGGATAGCCCAGAATGTGATCGCCAGCGGCCCTTCGGGGCGGGCAAGCACCTCTTCCCGGATGAACGCCCAGCCGATCTGGTTCCCCAGCATGAGCGTCAGGAAGAGCCCCACGGAGGCGAGAATGAAGAGATTCTCCGCCCGGCGCACATCGCCGATCTTCCGCGCGAGCAGACGGGCAAGCGGAGAAAATCCCATGTGAAACGTGCGGGGAAGTCGAAAGAGAAAGAATGGGGCGTTGGACACGGTGGTGGGCAGATAGGCTATCCGATCCGAAATCAGCGCTTCAGTCTGGTCTCAAACTTGATTCAATTATCACCCAAGCGGATTGTTTCCTCGCATTCCAGGACGGCTCTCGGGCATCAGGCAGGGGCCCTGGTCCATGGTCGGAGCGGAGCACCCGAGAAGGATCGGTGAACTACGGCACGTGGCCGTATCCAACGGAGCCCGCGCGCGTATAGAGCGAAATCTCGTCCAAGGCATCCAACGGTCTTCGCCAAATCCACCGACATGTCCCCCCGATCATCCATCCTGGTTGTTTCGTTCCTCCTTGCAGCGGTGTCCACGCCGCTGTTTCCCCAGGACCGAGGAATAGACGTACCGTACACGCATTTCTCGCTCGAGAATGGGCTCAACGTCATCCTTCACCGGGATGCCTCGATTCCGTTCGTCGCGGTGAATCTCTGGTACCACGTCGGCAGCGGGAGCGAGAGACCCGGGCGGACGGGCTTCGCGCATCTCTTCGAACACATCATGTACGAAGGATCTGCGAATGCGCCGGAGGGGAAATACGACGAATGGCTGGAGGCGGCCGGCGCGTCAAACAACGGTTCGACGACCCCGGACCGGACGAACTACTACGTCGATGCACCGGCCAACGCACTCGAACTCGCCCTTTTCCTGGAGAGTGACCGCCTCGGGTATCTGCTGGAGGCCATGTCCGAGGCGACGGTGGATGGTCAGCGCGATGTGGTCAAGAATGAGCGGCGACAATCCTACGAGAATCGACCCTACGGACTGGCCTTCCAGGTCATCGGTGAAAACCTCTTCCCCGACGACCATCCCTACCACTGGCCGACGATCGGGTACATGGACGATCTCAGCGCCGCCTCCTACCAGGATGTGGCGGACTTCTTCCGAACCTACTACGTACCCAACAATGCAAGTCTCTCCATTGCCGGCGATATCGATCTGGAAGAGACGCAGGCACTCGTCGAAAAGTGGTTCGCCGAGATTCCCGCCGCTGCTCCGGTGGCCCCGCCGCATGCCCCGCCGGCAAATCTCACGGCCGAACAGAGAATCCTCCTGGAGGACCGCGTGCAGCTGCCCCGTCTCTACATGACATGGCTCACGCCTGCCGCCTTTCAGCCGGGTGACGCGGAGATGGATGTGCTGGCCGACGTGTTGGCAGGAGGCAAGAGTTCCCGCCTCTATCGGCGCCTGGTGGTGGATCTGGCCATTGCCCAGGATGTTGCGGCCTTCCAACGCAGCCAGAAGCTCGGATCGACCTTCACGCTCGTAGCCACAGCCCGGCCCGGTGTGGCGCTTGCCCAGATCGAAACGGTCGTACAACAAGAACTCGATCGCATCAAGGCGGATGGTCCGACTGCAGACGAGGTGGCGCGCGTCGTCAACCGGCACGAGGCGGGTTTCCTGAGCCGTCTCGAGCGCAGCGGGGGATTCGGCGGCAAGGCGGACTTGCTCAACCAGTACTATTTCCTCACAGGCAATCCGGGTTACTTCGACGAGGATCTGGCCCGATACCGTGCGCTCGAAGCCGACGACATCCGGGCAGCAGCGCGCGAGCACCTGCCCAATGAGGCCCGCGTCGTGCTGAGCATCATCCCGGAAGGCCGCAGCGATTTGGCGGCCCCGGCCTCGAAACCACATTGACCCTCTCGGACGAACGAACCGGTCGCAACGCATCCCTTCCCTCTGAGCATCCCCATGAAGATCCAGGCCCTTCGACGCCTTATCGCGCTGCTCGCCGTACTCCCGGCATTTCTCTGTGCACCCGTCAGCGCCCAGTCGCCCGACCGGAGCGCACCTCCCGAGCCCGGCGAACTTCGGCGTCTCGCACCGCCATCCATCGAACGCTTTTCTCTCCCGAACGGACTCGACGTGCTGCTCGTGCAGAAACACGAGGTCCCTCTGGTGCACGTGCAATTGCTGGTGCATGCCGGATCGGTCGACGACCCGGCGGGGAAGGCCGGCCTCGCTTCGTTGACGGCCGACATGCTGGATGAAGGGGCCGGCACCCGCGACGCATTCGAACTGGCCGATGCACTCGACTTGCTGGGAACCTCACTGAGCACGGGAGCCGGACTGCATTCCTCAACAATCAGCCTCCAGTTCCCCGCCTCTCGGCTGGAACCTTCGCTGGATATGCTGGCCGATGTGATGCTGCGCCCGACATTCGCTCAGGCCGATCTGGAGCGGCTGCGGGCCCGACGACTGACGGCCATGATCCAGGCCTTCGACGATCCGAATGACATCGCCTCGGCGCTATTCAGACAAGCCCTCTACGGGAAAGACCATCCGTACGGGCGCGATGAGACGGCGGAGTCCATAGAAGGGCTCACGCGGGACGACCTTCAGGCTTTTCACCGGGCAAGCTATCGTCCGGATAACGCAGCCCTCATCGTTGCGGGAGCCGTGACCGTGGCGGAGGTGCGCCCGCTCCTGGAGAAGGTATTTTCTTCCTGGACCTCGGCCGGTCCTCTCGCTCCAGGTACGGAAATTGGACCCGTGGATCAGGTTCAAGGCGTGCCGGTCTACCTGGTGGACAAACCCGGGGCCGCGCAATCGGTGATCACGATCGGACGGATTGGTGTCGCGAGAGCTACCGAGGACTATCACACCCTCCTTGTCCTCAATACCGTCCTGGGAGGATCCTTCACGTCGCGTCTGAATGCGAACCTCCGGGAGGACAAGGGCTACAGCTACGGCGCCGGCTCAATGTTCAGTTTTCGCCCGGAACCCGGTCCATTCATGGCGTACTCATCGGTGCAAACCAGCGTGACGGGGCCGGCCGTGATGGAGTTCATGAAAGAACTGCGAGGCATGCTGGATCCGGTGCCGGTCGAGGAACTCGAGCGGGCAAAGAACTACGTGGCGCTGCAGTACCCGCGCAGGTTCGAGACGGTTGGCCAGATAGCGAGTCAAGTATCCGAGTTGGTGGCTTTCGATCTGCCCGACCAAACGCTGGCCGAGTTCGTCGACCAGGTGCTATCCGTCACGGCAGAACAGGTATCGACCGTGGCGCCGCGCGTGCTCGATCCGGATAATCTGGTCGTCACCGTGGTAGGCGACCGCACGGTCGTCGAGTCACAAGTTCGCGACGCTGGATTCGGGGACGTGCGGGTTCTGACCGTGGAAGACGTGCTTGGGGCCATGCCCGTCGCGGCAGAATCGGCGTCGGACTGACGGTAACCCGCGAACCGGAGAGCGATCGAACCTGGCGGCGCCGGCGCTCCTGGGCGTGCGGGGAATGGGCGAATGCGTTGTTCGGCGCTGCAGGTCGGCGCTGGCGATCGGCGGGACCGGATTGCTAGAGCAGCTTGCCGAGAAGCTCTGCACTTCCGGGTTCGTGCGACAGGATCATGTGCCCCATTCGGTCCCGCTTCGTTCGAAGGTACTCTTCATTCACCTCATTCGGAGCCACCTCGATTGGAATGCGCTCGACGATTTCCAGCCCGTAGCCGGACAATCCGGTCCGCTTTGACGGGTTGTTGGTGATGAGCCGCAGGTGGCGAATCCCGAGATCCCGCAGGATCTGGCAACCTATGCCGTACTCCCGGTGGTCCATCTCAAAACCGAGGGCCAGGTTGGCATCGACCGTGTCGTACCCGCGTTCCTGGAGCTCGTAGGCGCGGAGCTTGTTCAGCAGTCCAATGCCCCGCCCCTCCTGTTTGAGGTAGAGCAGTACGCCCTTACCCTCTCGTTCGATCATCTCCAGGGCGGCGGCAAGCTGCTCGCCACAGTCACAGCGCATGGAACCGAATATGTCACCGGTGGCGCACTGCGAGTGTACGCGCACGAGGACGGGCTCGTCCGGCGACCAGGTTCCCTTGAAGAGCACCAGATGCTCTTCCCCCGTAAGCGTGTCCTCATAAGCGACGAGGCGGAAATGGCCGAAGCGCGTCGGCATATCCACCTCGATGCGTTTCTGGACGAGCTGGTCTTCCCTCATCCGGTACGCGATTAGATCCTTAATGGTGATCAGGCAGAGGTTGTGACGCTTCGCGATTTCGCTCAGCTGCGGGACGCGAGCCATGGAGCCGTCCTCACTGAGGATCTCGACGAGCACGCCGGCAGGCTGGAATCCGGCAAGCCGCGCCAGGTCGACGGCGGCCTCGGTGTGTCCGGCTCTGCGGAGGACGCCCCCCGGTCGAGCGCGAAGCGGGAAAACGTGGCCGGGACGACCAAATTCGTCGGGCCGTGCGTCCGGGTTCACCAGCGCGCGAATGGTGTGCGCGCGATCGGACGCCGAGATCCCGGTGGTCGTCCCGACGCGGTAATCGATAGAAACGGTGAACGACGTCTCGTGCAGTGCGGTGCTGCGCTCGACCATGGGACGCAGGTCGAGTGCATCGGCCCGCTCTTCCGTCAGCGCCACGCAAATCAGGCCACGCCCGTGCGTGGCCATAAAATTCACCAGTTCAGGCGTGATCGTTTCCGCGGCACAAATGAAATCTCCCTCGTTCTCCCGGTCCTCGTCATCGACGACGACAACGAGCTGTCCCTGACGGAACGCGTCGATGGCCGCCTCGATGGGGCTGAACGGCGAGTCGTTCTGGGATTCCGCCTTGGTCATGATTCGAGCCAGGCTACTTAGTCCCGGACCGACGCGATGGCGTTCTTGTCAACCCGGACCTTCACGTTGTCGTCGACCTGAGCAAGGACGCTCGTGTCGTCTACCTGCACGACTTTTCCGTAAAGTCCGCCCACTGTCACGATGTTGTCTCCCTTTTTGACGGCAGCAATCATCGCTCTGCGCTCCTTCTCTTTCTTCTGCTGAGGCCGGATGAGGAGGAACCAGAAGACCGCGAAGATGGCGGCCATGAAGAACAGCGGGGTAAGCGGATTAGAGCCTTCCATGGGTCCGTTTTGGAATGTGGATTGCAGGGACCAGGTCGAGATCGCGGGCTTTCAGACACGCATCAGTGTCACCAAAGCGGGTCGGTGCCGGGCACAGGAAACAAAAAACGGGTCCGCAGAAGAGGGCAAGCGTTCCGCATCGCGCCGCTGCAACCACGTTACCGCTGCTGCCTTCCGGCCCTGACGGGGTTCCGTAGGAGCTAGCCGTACGGGCTTGCCCTCTGCTGCGGACCGGAGCGACCGATCCTGAGTCAGTCAAGAACTATTAAAACGTTCACCTCCATGACGGGTTCCGCTCCCTACCGCGTGGCGTCGCGGGGGCTTCGTCTCCTCAGAAGAGCCCATAGGGATCGATGTCGATGACGATCCGGCAATCGGCCGGTGGTCGACCGAAGGCATCTTCGACGTCTCGAATGCGCGCTTTGATGGTCGATGCGGGAACGTTCTGAGGGACTTTCACCATGGTCTGGAACCGGTAGCTTCGTTTGATACGCGCGACAAAGGCCGGTTCGGGCCCCAGGATGGGCAGGTCGGGAAGCTGCTTGCGCAGTTCGGCCGTCCAGGATCGGGCCAGATCGCGAACCGTTTGTTCAACCGAGCCCCTGAACTCGAGGCCGATAAGTCGGCCATACGGCGGGTAACCCAGCCGCTCGCGTTCCGGTAACTCCGCGGCGATGAAGCCCGGCACATCATGTGCAGCGGCCATGAGGAGCACCGGATGGTCTGGATTCCGCGTTTGCAGAATGACCTCGCCGTGGAGCCGGCTTCGGCCAGACCGGCCGGCCACCTGTGTGAGCATCTGGAAGGAGCGTTCCGCGGAGCGAAAGTCCGGCAGAAGGAGGCCGGTGTCGGCATTCACAACGCCGACCAGCGTAACCCGCTCGAAGTCGAGGCCCTTGGCCACCATCTGTGTGCCGACCAGGATGTCGGCCTTCCCCCTGCGGAAGCCGCTGAGGATTTCCCGATGGGCGTTTTTCCGGCGGGTCGTGTCGAGATCCATCCGGAGCAGGCGTGCTTCGGGGAACAGACTCGCCAGTTCCTCCTCCACACGTTGTGTCCCGACGCCGTGGGGCCGGAGAACTTCCGAGCCGCACTCGGGGCATTGCGCAGGGATGGCGCGCGTTGCACCGCAGTAGTGACAGCGCAAATGGCGATGCTTCTTGTGCACCGTCAACGTGACGGCGCAGTCGCGGCAGTGGGGCGTCCACCCGCAGTCCTGGCATTCAAGAATCCCCGCATACCCGCGACGGTTCTGCAGCAGGATGACCTGTTCCTCGCGCTCGAGGCGTGCCGCAATGGCCTCCCGCAGGGCCTCCGAGAGGACGCCGTTCAGTCGGTGCTTCTTGTGCTCCAGGCCCAGGTCGACCATTCGAATGTCGGGCATTCGCGCGGCCGGGCCGCCATCCACGGGTACACGCTCGGGCATGGACAACAGCGCATATTTCCCCCTGCTCACATTCCGGATGCTCTCCATCGACGGCGTGGCGGAGCCGAGGATGCACACCGCTCCGCTCTGCTGGGCGCGTACCACGGCAACGTCACGCGCATGGTACCTCGGCGCGGGGTCAAACTGCTTGTAGCTCGACTCGTGCTCCTCGTCGACCACGATCAATCCGATGTCGGATAACGGAGCCAGAACCGCAGAGCGCGGACCGATAGCGACCCGCACGTCACCTCTCCGAAGCGCCCTCCAACTGTCATACCGCTCTCCGGCGCTCATCCGCGAATGTAAGACCTCCACCTCCTGGCCGAGCGATGCCCGAAACCGTTGGACCGTTTGGGGAGTGAGCGCGATCTCGGGGACGAGAACGATCCCTGTTTTCCCCAGGTGGAGCACACGGCGGAGTACCTGGATATAGACCTCCGTCTTGCCGCTGCCGGTGACCCCGTGAAGAAGAAAGGTCTCGAAGCGCCCTGTTTCGACCGCCGAGAGAATGGTTTCTACCGCAGCAATCTGTGCTGTGTGGAGCGTCCGTTCCTTCTCGACCTCCGGAATGAGGGGCCATTCCCCCAGCGGCGTTCGGAGCACTTCCCGTTCGTTGACCTCGATCAGGCCGCGCTGGGCCAGGCCCGAGATCGTGGTTGATGTGCCGCCCGCATCGGCGACAAGCACGGAGTGCTCTATCTCGGTTTGCCCGACCTCCGCATAGGCGAAGAGCCGGGTCAGGACAAGACGCTGGCGTTGGCCCGGGGCGAGGGCGTCAATTTGATCCATGCCCGCGGCCAACATGGCTTCAGAGAGCCGTACAAAACGCCGCCGAAGCGCGCGTACGCGGGGTGCAGCCGTCCTGGTCTGTACAACGATCCGACCGGCCTCCTGCAAACGGCTGATGAGCGAGGAGGAGGCTCCGCTTCCAAGCGCCCTCTGTGCCTGGGCGGGCGTCACGCCGGGATGGGCTGCAACGTAGGAGACCAGCCCGGCCCCCTTGTCGTCATCGGGGCCCCGGTTCGGCCCTGGCATCAACTGTTGCTTGCTCTCCACCTCTATGCCTGCCGGCAATGCAGCACGGATCGCCTCGCCCCACCCGCACACATAGTAGTCGGCGATCCATCGCGTGAGATTCAGCAGGTCCGGTGTTACCGCAGGTTCATCATCCAGCACATCAACGAGATCCTTGAAGTCTCCTTCCTCCGATCCGACGCCGGTCACCACGCCCGTTAATCGACGCGCACCGAACGGAACGACTACGCGCGAACCCCTCTGTACCTCGGCCTGCAGGGGTTCCGGCACGCGATAGGTGAACTCGCGGTCAACCGGCAATAGGACGACGACCTTGACCGTCACGGTGCGTTGGACAGATTTCGGAATATGAAACAGTGCTCAGGATCAAACCGCGGCGAAAACGAAAGATCCGCTTCGGCGACATTTCGACGCAATCAGCCGACTCCTTCGTACCTTTTCGGGGTCCGATCGACCGAACGTCGTCAATAACCCCTGAGACCAGGCGGATTGAACCCCGACTCCGGTCTCCAACGAGTCACATTATGCGGGCAGCCGATTTCCAGGGTCTCTACGAATGGCACGATGAAGGCGGCGCAATGCGGCTCGATCTGCATCTTCTGGGACCGAATGCGCTTACGGGGACCTTCCGGATGGCGGATGGCGACCACTGCCGGCTGCAGGCCGTGCTCGAGGAGGACCGACTTGTGGGGGTTGTCATAGGAGAGGAACACTCCGGCAGTTTTCAGGCCTGGCTGAAGGGCGCCGAGATCCACCTCCTCTTCTCTCCTCTGAGCGGCTCAGGAGGCCTGGACGATGAGCACCGGGTCAATTTCGTGCTCATGCGCGTCGAGGAGCCGTGAGGGGTATTCGAAAAAACCCTCACCGGCAGCGATCCGGTTCACACAGGGCCAACCGTGTACGCCCAATTCATTGCTTGCCATGTCGAGAAATCTCCTTTGGGGTTGTGGCCTGCTCCTCCTGATTCGTGTCCTGGGGGCCTGTGGCTCCCCGCCTCCCGAGGCCGATCTTGTCTTGATCAACGGGAAGATCATCACGGTTGACAGTCTCCGACCCGATGCCCAGGCCCTTGCCGTTTCAGGCGACCGGATCGCTGCGGTGGGCTCGTCTGAGGAAATCGGCCGCTGGATTGGGGCCGAAACGAAGGTCATCGACCTCGAGGGGCGTCCGGCCGTACCCGGGTTCATCGAAGGACACGGCCATTTTCTCGGCCTTGGTGAGAGTCAACGGATCCTCGACCTGTCCGACGTGCGTTCGTGGGAGGAACTTACTGAGAAGGTGAGGAATGCGGCCAATGGGGCCGTCCAGGGCGCCTGGATCCAGGGACGGGGGTGGCACCAGGAGAAATGGGACCGCCTGCCGGCGGACCTCGTTGACGGGGTACCCACGCACCAGGGGCTCAGCGCCGCGTCCCCAGAAAACCCGGTCTTGCTCGTCCACGCCAGCGGTCACTCGGCCCTTGCCAATGCGCTCGCCCTCCGGGAGGCGGGAATCAGCCGCGACACCCCCAATCCGCCGGGGGGTGAGATCGTGCGAGACCGGCAGGGTGAGCCAACCGGATTGCTGCGCGAATCGGCCCAGGCTGCCGTACACGGCGCCCTGGCGCGATCACGCGAGCATCTGACGAGGGACGATGTGGAAGCTGAGCTTCGGGACCAGGTCCGCCTGGCTTCCGCGGCATGCCTCGCAAACGGTGTCACCAGCTTCCACGATGCCGGGGTTTCTTTCGATGAAATCGAATTCTTCCGCGGGCTGGCCGAACGTGGCGACCTTCCCGTTCGACTCTACGTGATGGTGGGAGGATACGACACCGAGGAACTGGACCGCAGGCTGGCAGCGCACCGCATCATCGGAGCCGCCAACAACCACCTGACGGTCCGGTCGATCAAATTGATGGCGGATGGCGCGCTGGGCGCCCATGGGGCATGGATGCTGGAGCCGTACGAGGACCTGCCGATGAGCGACGGTCTCGCACTCACGGATCCCGACGAAATCGAAGCGCGGGCCGAGATTGCCCTCCGACACGGCTTTCAGGTGAATACCCATGCCATCGGAGACCGTGCAAACCGCGAGGTTCTCGATCGCTACGAGCGGATCTTCCTGCGGCACCTGGACAAGACGGATCTCCGTTGGCGCATCGAACATGCCCAACACCTGCATCCAGACGACATCGGGCGCTTCGCCGCCCTCGGCGTGGTCGCCGCGATGCAGGGCATCCACTGCACATCGGATGCCCCCTGGGTGATCCGCCGGCTGGGCGCGGATCGCGCCCGCACGGGCGCCTACGTCTGGCGATCCCTCTGGGACTCCGGCGCCGTGGTAACCAACGGCACGGATACGCCGGTGGAAAACATCAGTCCCATCGCGTCATACTACGCAACAGTCGCGCGCCGCATGAACGATGGCACCCCCTTCTTTCCCGAACAGCGGCTGAACCGCCTCGAGGCGCTTCGCTCGTACACCCTGAACAATGCCTATGCAGCCTTCGAGGAGGATCTCAAGGGCTCGCTGATCGCCGGGAAACTGGCCGACATCGTCGTGCTCTCCGATGACCTCCTGACAATCCCCGAGGAGCGCATCCCGGACGTGAAGGTCGACTATACAATCGTCGGTGGACAGATCCTGTTTGCGAGGGACAAATTGGATCGATAAATCGCATTGACCGCCGTTGTAGAGATTCCACCTACAACCGGTTCACCTCCCTCCCTACATCGAGAAGAGGGCCGGACTTGCACTTTGCGCAGCGGCGAAATCGTAGCATCCCCCAACGGGTGCATCTCGATTCCATTCAATTGGTCAAGCAGGAAATTTAGCCAGTCATGAAGATCCTTATTGCCGACAAACTCGCTTCGGTGGGCATCCAGGTACTGGAGAAAGCGGGCCACCATGTCATCTTTGAACCTTCCTGGTCTGGGGAGGAACTGGTGCAGGGCCTCATCCAGCACCGGCCACAGGTCCTGGTCGTGAGATCCACCAAGGTGACGGCCGACGTGATCAATGCCTCCCCTGATCTGGAGTTGATTGTCCGGGCGGGTGCCGGGGTGAACACGATCGATGTCCAGCGCGCCAGCGAGCGGGGGATTTTCGTCACGAATTGTCCCGGTAAGAACGCCGCCGCGGTGGCAGAACTGGCCATGGGGGCGCTTCTGGCCCTCGATCGGTTCCTGCCCGACAACGTGGCTGAAGCGCGAAGCGGGCGCTGGAACAAGGCGGGATTCTCCAAGGCGAATGGGCTGAAGGGCAGCGTCCTGGGCATCGTCGGTGTCGGAAACATCGGCGCGGAAGTGATCCAGCGGGCGAAAGGTTTCGAGATGAGGATGGTGGCCTGGAGCAGATCACTGACCGACGAAAAAGCGGAAGCGCTGGGGGTGGAGCGCCTCGAAAGCCCACTGGCCGTCGCGCGCGAGGCCGATTTTGTGAGCCTGCACCTGGCGGCCGCGCCCGAGACGAAGCACCTGGTTGATCGGAAGTTTCTCGAGGCCATGAAACCCGGCGCTTGTCTGATCAATACGAGCCGTGCTGACGTGATCGATGAGGATGCCCTGTCCTGGGCGCTCGATGAGAAAGGCATTCGTGCCTTCCTTGACGTCATGACGGGCGAACCCGCCGCCAAGGCGTGCGAGTTTCAGCATCCACTCGCGGCGAAGACAAACTGCTACATCTCGCACCATATCGGCGCATCCACGCAGCAGGCCCAGGAGGCGGTGGCACTGGAGGCTGTCCGCATCATCACGCGATATGCCGAAACGGGACGCGTCCTGAATGCCGTCAATAAGGAAGAGCACTCGCCGGCGACGCATCTGCTCACTGTCCGCCACGTTGATACCGTCGGCGTCCTCGCGGCGATTCTCGATCTCGTGCGCAAGGCCGACTGGAACGTCCAGGAAATGGAGAATCTCATCTTCTCCGGTGCCCGGGCCGCCTGTGCGAGAATCCGTTTCAACGGAAAGGCAGACCTACAGGTAGTCGACCAGATTGAGGCGCTGCCTGACGTGCTCGCAGCCACGCTGATTGCGCTATAGGGGCAATATCGGTGCTCTCAGCCCGGGTTCGGGGAATGAGGAGAGGCTGAAACGCCTCCTTCTAAGGAATTCAGGGCGCGAACAGCGCGTAGATCGACCAGGCTGCCACCACGAGGAAGCCGGCAAAAGACAGCCAGAGAAACCCGTCCCACCAACGGCCCGTGCGAAGTTCCGCCTGGCTGCGCCGGTAGCGAAAATAGAGCGCGGCGCCGCCCAGCATAGGGAGCATGATGGCCTGGGCGGTGCCACTGGCCAGCACCATGGCAACGGGAGCACGTACTGCGATATAGAGGCAGACGGCCACAAGGGGCCAGGCCGTAGAGATCCTGCGTACCCAACGGCTGCGCGTTTCCTCGTCTCCTTCAATGAGACCCATCAAGCCGAGGATGTCGGCCAACAGGCGGCTCATCCCGGCTGCCGCAACGAAAAACGTGGAGTAGAGGACCGCCACAGCGCCAACAAGGAAGATGGGCCGTGCCCAGGGTCCGAATACGGGAACGTACATCTGTTTCAGGGTGCGGATCATCTCCGAGCCCGCGGGGTCCAGCCCCGTGCGAAACAGGACCGCGGCGCCAAGCAAGTAGAATGCCGCCGTTGCCACCGTGTACACCACCATGGATAACCAGGCGTCGAGTTGGAGAACTCGAATCCAACCCTTCGCCCGCTGACTCCATTCCGGGGAGGAATCGCGGGGGCCGGTCCACCGGGCGTACCCCTTTTCGAGGCACCAGTAGGGATACATGATCAGTTCTGCAGCTCCCAGCCCGATGATCCCGAATGCGGAGAGGGCAACAGCGACGGGCCGGGTGGTCTCGGTAGATTCGGGAATGGCCGGGATCAACCCCGATGCCAACTCCCCACCCGTCACCGCCCAATCGGTGGTCTGCAGCAGAAGCAGGGTGGCAATGGTGACGATGGTAAAAAGTGCCACCAGAACAGTGGAGAGAAGCTGAATCAGCCCGTAATGTCCGATGTAGAGCAGAACTGACGTGAGCAGGGCGACGACCACGGCCCAGAGGTAGGGGTCCACTGCATCCCGCTCCAGCCGCGAGGCCGCTTCCGCGGAACGAAGTGCGTCCTGACGCCCTGCGAGCGACTCAGGATCCTCTCCGTCCGCCGCCGCAATCGCCAGCTCGACCCGCAGCTGAACCATGTCGTCACGAGCGGCATTCTGAGCGGAACCGGGCGTCGTGACCGGCTGAATCATCGCCAGAGCCTGACCCACCCCTCCGACGATACCTCCTTGCTGGGTGATGATGAGCACCATCATGAAAACCGTGTACCAGACGATCCAGTTGACCCGGTACCGGGGCCCGGGCAGCATATTCAAAGACCTGAGGGGGGTCTCACCCCAGGTGATCGCATGCCGCCCCAGTTCGACCTGGGCAAACACTTTAATCACGCATCCAGTCAGGATCAGCCACAACAGCGCGAAACCTGCCTGAGCGCCCACCTTCGTCGTGGCGATCAATTCGCCGGAGCCGACGATGGAGCCGGCGATAATGATGCCGGGACCGAGATGGCGCAGTGAGGGCAGGATCCCTCTGGGGGGAGCCGCAGGATCGGGGATGAGGGGGTTTTTGCGGTCGGTCATGGCCGGGACAGGCAGACGCGCCCTCAGACGGGAAAGGCGCAGGCAACCTGCCGTGAGGTGCCCAGTCGTTCAATGCCGAGTTCGATCACATCGCCGGGTTTCAGGAAGACAGGTGGCTTGTGGCCCAGGCCGACTCCGGCCGGCGTACCGGTCGACACGATGTCACCCGGATGGAGCGTCATGAAACGACTGATGTAGCTGATCAGGAATGGAACGCCGAACACCATGTCGGCCGTGGTGCCCTGTTGCCGGATTTCGCCGTTGACGGAGAGCCACATCGGGAGAGCGCCGGGATCCGGCAATTCGTCGGCCGTGACGAGGGTGGGTCCCAGTGGCGCGAAGCTGTCGTGACTCTTCCCTTTGGCCCACTGACCGCCCCGTTCCAACTGGAATTCCCGCTCACTGTAGTCGTTGTGCAACAGATACCCTGCCACGTATTGCACGGCGTCCTCCTCCTCCACGTAGGTGGCTCTTTTGCCCACCACCACCGCGAGTTCAACCTCCCAGTCCGTCTTCCTGGAACCTCGCGGGATGAGCAGGGGGTCATTGGGGCCGCATATGGCAGAGGTGGCTTTGAAGAACAGTACGGGTTCCGCCGGCAGGGCCATCCCGGATTCGGCGGCGTGATCCCGGAAATTGAGGCCGACGCAGATCAGCTTTCCGGTTCCGGTCACCGGGGGACCAAGACGTTCGTCCGGGCGCACGAGGGGCGCCATGTCAGCATGCTGTTGCTGCCACGCGCGCAGGTCCGCTACGCCCCCGGAGGCGAAGAACCGCGGGTCATAGTCCTGCCCAAATCCGGTAGCATCAATCCTTCGTCCATCCGGGAGTTCCAGGCCGGGCCGTTCCGCCCCGGGATCGCCGAAACGTATCAGCTTCATAGATGTGCAAAAGCGCTAAGCCGGGTGAATCGGTTGGTCATCACGACAACGTCACTCCACTGTCCCCCTTGAACCGCGCCCATGACGAAGGCGGTCCCGCCGGAGCAGAGGAAGGCGCCCAGATCCGCTCGGCCGGGTCCGGGAGTCCATGTCGGTGCGAAAACTGGGACAGGCGCTCCGCCAATTCTCCGGCGGATCTGAAAACGAGCGGGAGCTGGGTACCGAACTGAGCACATGCTTCGATCTTCCGGTCAAGATCGACGCCATCAAAAGGTTGCAGCGCAGGATCCAGGCCCCCGGTGAAATCCTCATTCGGAGGATGCACGTGCACCGATTCGACGCCGGGAAGTCCGGGATAGGCCGGATCGCCGTACGGGAACTCCTCGTAATACAGGAGGGGCCAACCCGTATCCTCGGCGGCCTGTCGGGTTAGACGGTGATCCACGTGCCCACCAAGCCCGAGGGGCGCAACCAGTGCGGTCTCCTCATCGAGGAGGTCTTCGAGTTGGCGCACCACGGCACGGGTGAGCGATACGTCGGATTCCCGCGGGACGCCGAAAAGTGCGGGCAGGGTTTCGTAGAACCACGCCGAATCCGATCTCCGGTAGATGGCGTCTGGAACGTCGAGTTGGATGCACCGGCATCCAAGCACCTCGGCGGCGAGCCTGTCCTCGGCGCGTCGTGCTGCCATGAGGTCGGCGGCGGGTCCCATGGAGGCGTGGAAGGCCTCGGCCAGCCCGGACAGCGGCGGCGGCGGCGGAAATCCAGCGCATACGGTGAGAATCAGGACCTCTCGTCCGCCGCGGCACAAGCGGGCGATCGTCCCTCCGCACGAGAGGGCGGCGTCATCACTGTGGGGGGAAAGGAAAAGCGCCCTCCTCGTCTCGAGCAGCGGGGAGTCAGTCATCGCGTTGATACGCCTCCCAGAGTCCGCTCAGGTACATGGCCCCCAGTGCCCGGTCGTGGAGTCCATAGCCGGGTCGACCCGTCTCGCCCCATATCATGCGTCCGTGGTCCGGTCGCAGCGGTCCCCGAAACCCGACCTCCGCGTACGCTTTCATCACGCCGGCGATGTCGACACTTCCGAACGCGGTCGGATGGGCGCTTTCGTGGAACTGCCTGGAGCCGGTTATGCGCACGTTTCGCACGTGCGCGAAGTGGATACGCCGTTCGGCGCCGAACCGGCGAATCATGGCCGGGAGGTCGTTGAGAGGATTTGCTCCGAGCGAGCCCGTACACAGGGTAAGCCCGTTCGCAGGACGATCGACCAGCCGGAGTAGGCGATCGAGCGCGGCGGCGTCGGTGATGATGCGAGGCAGCCCGAAAATCGACCACGGCGGGTCATCCGGATGGATTCCCAGCAACACCCCGGCCGCTTCGGCCGCAGGGATGACGCGCTCCAGGAAATAGCCCAGGTGGTCCCACAGGCGTTCTCCATCTACCTTCTTATACGCCTCCAGAAAACCGGCCAGCTCGTCATGCGCGTACGAAATCCACGCGGGCATTTCTCGGAAGCCCCGGGATGGGTCCAGGCCGGCCAGGGCATCGTCGTCATAACTCAGGCAGGTCGAGCCGTCCGGCAGGGAAAGCGCCAGGTCCGTCCGGGTCCAATCAAAAACCGGCATGAAGTTGTAGCACACGACCGGGATGCCCTGTTCGCCCACGACGCGAAGACTCTCCTGGAAGGCCTCGATGTAGCGGTCACGCGTCGGACGGCCCAGCTTGATGTCTTCGTGTACGGGGATGCTCTCGATGACGACAATCTGCAGGCCGGCCTGCTCTACCCGCTCTCTCACGTGCTCCAGGCGTTCCCGCGACCAGGCGACGCCCGGTGGCAGGTCATGAAGGGATGTTACGATCCCGGTCACACCCGGTATCTGACGAATGGCATCCAACCGTACTGCATCGTCAGGTCCGAACCAGCGAAGGGAGAGTTGCATGACCGGTGTCGACTTTTTTGGCTGAACGTGCGGGCAGATTAGGGACAGGATACCACACGCGCAAGGAGGCCGACGGAGGCCCCCGGGTGAGTTTGCTCTGCGCCAGGTCGATTTGACCCAGGATTTACCGATCAGGAAGGGATAGCCTTCTCTCGGCGAATTCGCCCGTGCGATTCCGCGCGACGCGGTGGCCGCGTCAGAGAGAAACTCCGCGCTTCCAGGGAATGAAATCGTCCTGCCCGAGGCGTACGGCTTTGGGCGCCTCCCGTCCGCTCGCCACCTCAATACAGGTTTCGAGCAGGCGGATCCCGACTTCTTCGATGGATTCCTCGCCGGTGAGGATCGGACCTGCGTCTACGTCGATCAGGTCCGCCATGCGGCCGGCCAGGTCGGAATTGCTGGACACCTTGATGACCGGCGTAACGGGATTTCCGGTCGGCGTTCCGAGTCCCGTGGAAAACAGAATGAGGTTGGCGCCGGCGGCCGCCAGGCCGGTGGTAGATTCCACGTCGCCACCGGGCGTGTTGAGCAGGCTGAGTCCGGGCCATCGAACACGCTCTGCATAATCGAGGACGTCGACCACAGGCGACGTGCCGCCCTTCCTGGCCGCGCCGGCGGACTTCATGGCGTCCGTTAGCAGCCCGTCGCGGATGTTTCCGGGGGAGGGATTCATATCAAATCCAGCGCCGTCCGCCTCCGCTCGGGCCGCATAGGCGCGCTGAAGCACCATGAACCGGTCGGCCGTCTCGTCCCGGACGCATCGATCCACAAGGTCCTGCTCCACGCCGCAAAGTTCCGGAAATTCGGCAAGCAGAACGGATCCGCCGAGAGCTACCGCCAAATCCGCCGTATGACCCATCGCCGGATTGGCAGAGAGGCCGGAGAACCCGTCCGAGCCGCCGCACTCCATCCCGATCACGAGCCGATCCAGGGAGGCGGGCGTGCGCTTCGACTGGTTTGCAGAGACCAGCCCGACAAACGTCTTGCGGATTGCCTCGGTCACCAACCGTTCCTCGCTGCCCAGGTCCTGGTGTTGGAGAATGTGCAGCGGCCGGTCGTACCCGTCGGGAAACAGCCGGTCGAGGGCCTCCTCCAGCATCCGCACTTGCGCATTCTGGCAACCGAGGCTGAGCACGGTGGCGCCGGCCGTGTTGGGATGGGCAATGTATGCGGCCAGCAGGCGGACGAGCATCTCCGAATCGGGACGACCCTCTCCGCAGCCGCCCTGGTGGGTAAGGAACTTGATGCCGTCGACCTGCGGGAAGATCCGGTCACCCCGAGATCCCGGAGCTTCCTCTTCCATCGAGAGTGTGAGAAGCGTCTCGATGCCGGCTCCGGTCCTCCACGCCTCGACAAGACGATTCCCCAGGGAGCGGTACCTGCTCGGTCTTCCGTACCCCAGCGCGTCGACCAGGGCATCGCGGATCGCCTCGACGTTGCGATTTTCGCAGAAGACAAGGGGAATTACCAGCCAGTGGTTTGCCGTCCCGACGCGTCCGTCGGAACGCTCGAATCCGTCAAAGGTGACATTCGTCCAGCGTGACACATCCGGTGCCACCCAACTGCGTCGCACAGGGCGCCTCATGAACGGCGCAGCGGCGTGCACGAGATTCCCGGTCGTGAGCAACCCTCCTGCCGGGATAGGCCCCATCGCCCGGCCGACGAGAACCCCATACATGTTCACCGGATCGCCCGGGGCCAGATCACGGACAGCGATCTTGTGCTTCTGCGCCACGGGCTCCTGCACCGTGATGGAACGTTCGCCAACCGGTATGCACTCCCCCATTTCAAGGGGGTGGAGGGCGATGACCACGTCGTCGTCGGGATGAATGCGGAGGGTTCGTCGGGGCATGAGTACTGGGGACGAGGCGGTTGGGAGACCCGTCAGATCCCTGCCTCACCACGGCACGCGCCGCGTCGACGAACGGACTGTGTTCGTCCGGTGAGGCCGGTGGCCGGGGAGACGGGATCCGTGAGGAGAAAACAACCGGGGCAAACGATGTGGATAAGAGCGGTGGAGGAACGGAGAATACGAACGAAGAGGATGGGGTCGAAGCTGCCGGCGCGGGAGAGCCTTTCCAGGAACTCGGCGGCCGGAAGAGCCCGATGACTCACGAGAGCGCTCCCGCCAATCCGCCCAACGAGACGGGCATGCGCCTGGGGCCCCAGTTTCCGGGATCCGCATCGAATCGGCCGGGACAGGGGGTCCCGCAAAACCTGCACCGACCCCGTGCGTCGAGATTCCAGGTTGTGAGGGCGTATCCATCCCGTCCGATGAGGTCCTTGCCGCATGATGCGCATCGCGTAGTCTGTCCTTTGGGGTCGTAGACATTTCCCGTGTACACGTGGTGAAGACCGGCCTCCTGCGCCAGGCTGCGTGCACGACGGAGCGTGGAAGCGGGCGTGGCCGGGTGGTCCTTCATCCGCCAGGCCGGGTGGAAGGCGGTAAGGTGCAGGGGTATATCCGGGCCCAATGCCTCCGAGATCCACGACGACAGGTTGCGGATCTCGTTTTCGCTGTCGTTTTCGCCCGGGATGATGAGGGTTGTGATCTCCAGCCAGGCATTCGTCTCATGCCGGATATAGCGCAGTGTGTCCAGTACGGGCGCCAGTCTTCCGCCCGTGAGTCGGCGGTAAAAATTGTCGGAGAAGGACTTCAGATCGACATTCACCGCATCGATGTAGCGATAGAACTCCTCACGGGGCGCGGGCTGCACGTATCCGGCCGTGACGGCGACGGTCCGGACGCCCCGATCCCGGCAGGCCATCGCCGTGTCCACCGCGTACTCGTGGAAAATGACGGGGTCGTTGTAGGTGAAGGCAACGCTTCGGCATCCCAGTGCGCGGGCGGTTTCGGCAATGGTCTCGGGAGAGGCCATATCGGTGAGCCGATCCATGCGGCGGGATGCGCTCAGATCCCAATTCTGACAATAGCGGCAAGCCAGGTTACAGCCGGCCGTTCCAAACGAAAGCACAGGGGACCCCGGAAAGAAGTGGTTCAGGGGCTTCTTCTCGATCGGGTCGACACAAAACCCGCTGGAGCGCCCGTACGTGGCCAGCACAAGCACGTCCTCCTGGTTCGCTCGCACGAAGCAGTGACCGCGTTGTCCGGCAGCCATCCGACAGGCGCGCGGACACAGGTCGCACTGAATACGCCCATCGGGGAGGCGATGCCAGAACCGGGCGATATAGGGTGCCGGGTCGTCGTTCATCGCAAGGCCATCCCTAACCGGGGTGCGAAGGGGTCGGTATCCCGATCCCCGCCTCCCCCGGACTTGATAACGCGATTCGTCCACCATCGATCCCAACCGGCCCGACCGCGATAGCGCCGGGCGGTCGCGAACCCGACGCGAACTGCCCGTTGGCGGGTTGCTGAGATCGACCGCCGCCGATGGACCACCGTCACCATCGATTCCAAACGGCTCGACAGCGGCAGCGGCAGGATGACGGCGAACCCGACGCGCGCTGCTCCTTCGGGGGTTGCAGTGATCAACGGCCGCAAACGGCCCACCGTTCATTCAGCCGATCGGTCCCGGCGTGATGCGGCGCCGGGTCAGCCTGCAACTCCGCGCGGTTGCGGGAGGCTCCACACGGCCCATGCCCGTTGTATCGTATGGGGAGGAAACTACGGGATCACTGGGGCGTTGACGATTTTCTTGCGACGCCGTATATTTCCTAGCTCGCCCCGACGAATGCTTTGCGGGTGGACTATTTGTTGTCAGGTGAACCATGGATACGAATTCCTACAAGACGATTAGCGCAAAGGAGTCTGACGTCCAGCGCGCTTGGTATGTGATCGATGCGGAGAACCAGGTGGTCGGCCGGCTTGCCACGCGGGTTGCATCACTGTTGCGCGGTAAGCACAAGCCGTTCTTCACGCCTCACGTGGATGGTGGAGACTTCGTGGTTGTGGTCAACGCGGACAAGGCCAGGTTCACCGGGCGTAAGGAGATGGACAAGGAATATTTTCGGCACACCGGATACCCGGGTGGCACCAAGTTCATCTCGCCGCGTCAGGTGCGTCAGCGCAAGCCGACATTCATCGTGGAGAATGCCATCAAGGGCATGCTTCCGAAGAATCGTCTTGGACGGCAGATGTTGAAGAAGGTAAAGATCTACGCGGGTCCTGAGCACCCTCACGAGGCCCAGCAGCCCATTCCGATCGTATTGTAAGACGAGGAGTCGTTTCCATCTATGGCACAACCGGTTCAATATCAGGCCATCGGCCGTCGTAAGGAAGCCGTCGCGCGGGTCTATTTGCGTCCCGGCGCCGGCAAGTTCGTCGTTAATCGGCGTCCGGTCGAACAGTATTTCCCCGTGCGATCCCGGATTCTGGCGGTCATGAGACCGTTCGAAGTCACCGCGACGGGCGGTCAGTTTGACGTGGTGGTGAATGCGAAGGGCGGCGGGATGACCGGCCAGGCCGAAGCCATCCGCATGGGTATCGCCCGTGCGCTGGTGGAGTACAACGAGGAGCTGAAGAAGACGCTTCGCGATGCCGGGATGCTCACAAGGGATCCCCGGAAGGTCGAGCGCAAGAAATATGGACAGCCGAAAGCGCGCAAGCGTTTTCAGTTCTCCAAGCGGTAAAGAACGACGGCGGGTATTTCCAGGACATTCCTGCCGGCTTATCACACATACGGACCCTTGTCGACGCAGGGTGCCGTCGCGTCCGCTCGAGAGCGTGCGCGCCGGAATGTGGTCGAGTGCCCGGTCCGTAGCGGAACAACCCAAACAAGGTAGACCATGGCGGCAGTTTCGATCGAGGACCTGCTTAAGGCAGGCGCCCATTTCGGGCACCTCACGCGGCGATGGAATCCCAAGATGCGCGACTACATCTTCATGCAGCGCAATGGGATTCACATCATCGACCTTCGTCAAACCCAGAAGATGCTGCAGGAGGCAAGCGACGCAGCCGCGCGCTTCGCCAGGCGAAACCAGAGCATCCTCTTCGTGGGGACGAAAAAGCAGGCCCAGGACACCGTCCGCGCCGAAGCGATGCGTTGCGGCATGCCGTACGTGTCGGAGCGCTGGCTGGGCGGCATGTTGACGAACTACCAGACCATCCGTCAGAGCATCCGCCGGATGGAAAACCTCGTCCGCATGGAAGAGGATGGCACGTTCGAACAACTCAAGAAAAAAGAGCGCCTGATGCGCACGCGTGAGCGCGAGAAACTGGAACGGACGCTTTCCGGTATCGCGAAAATGGCGCGTCTTCCAGGGGCTGTATTCATCGTAGATATCGGGCGCGAGCATATCGCCGTAAAAGAGGCCCACAAACTGGGCATTCCGATTCTCGCCATGGTGGATACAAACGGGGATCCGGACCTGGTTGATTTTCCTGTGCCGGCCAATGACGATGCCATCCGGTCGATCCAGTTGATCACCGGGGCGATCGCCGATGGGGTTCTGGAAGGACGTAAGGCAGGGACGGTCGAAGACGCCGAGCATGAAGCCGAGCAGGCGAAATTGGCCCTCGAACATGCCGTCGCCGGAGAAGAGGAAGCAGTAGGCCTGGATGTGGAGGAAGGGGATGAAGAGATCGACTCCGAAGAGGAAGTCTGATCGTCCTGGTCCGCATCCGTCAGTGGCTAGGTGCCCCTGAACCACTCGTCACCACGATTCGATACGATCCATGATTTCGGCAAGTGATGTAAAACGGCTCCGCGAGATGACCGGAGCAGGTATGATGGACTGCAAGAAGGCCCTCGAAGAGTCGAACGGCGACTTCGAGGTGGCCATCGACGTCCTTCGTAAGAAAGGTCAGAAAGTATCCGCAAAACGCGCCGAGCGCGAGGCGAACGAGGGTATCGTCGTCACGCAACGTACGGCTGACGCGAAGACCGGCGTCATCGTCGAGGTGAACTCCGAAACAGACTTCGTCGCGCGCAACAGCGATTTCGTCGCCTTTGCTACGTCGGTGGCGGAGATCGCCCTGAGTGCCCAGCCGGCCGATGTGCAGGCACTGAAGGCCCTTCCCATGGGTCATGGCACGGTCGAAGATGTCCTCAGTGACCTGGTAGGAAAGATCGGGGAGAAACTCGATGTGCGACGGTTTGCCGTTGTGCATGCGGAGAACGGCATCGTCGTCGACTATGTGCATCCCGGCGCCAAACTGGGCGTGCTGGTCAGTGTGGCCGGATCGGGAGATCTGGTGGAAGCCGGAAGGGATGTAGCCATGCAGGCGGCCGCGATGAATCCGATTGCGGCACGCCGTGAGGAGGTGCCGGAGGAGGTGAAGGAGAAGGAGATGGAGATTGGCCGCGAAGTGGCCCGGAACGAAGGCAAACCGGAGGCGATGATCGACAAGATCGCAGCCGGGAAACTCGAGCGATACTACAAGGATAATGTCCTGCTCGAGCAGGCTTTTGTGAAAGACTCCTCGGTCACCGTCGAGAAGATGCTCAAGCAGCGCAGTGTGGAGCTGGTGGGCTTCGTCCGGTTTGCACTGGGCGGTTGATCCCCGCGGCGTGAGAATTCAGAGGGGGCGTTTCGCACGAAACGTCCCCTCTTCTTATGTGAGCGAGCCCGATCGACGGCGGCGCGCCAGATGTCATGGCTCTCCTGCCCGAGAGGGACTGGTCCGCGCTCAACAGGCGGGCCTGCAATGGACACCCATCGTCGACGATGCCCTCGCAGGGGCCTTGCTCCCTGGTGTCGGCGACCACGTCGCACGCCATGCGCTCGCCCACGCCGACATCGGTCGGCCTGTACACGTCACCGGCGCGGCATCAACCGCTCTTCTTTTTCATGATCGCGCGGCAACGCAGTGAGGCTCCGATGCGTTGCTAGACTGGGCGGTTCCGCGTATGTTCTCCCCGATTGACCAAGCCCGAGCAACCCCGCTTCAAACCATCCAACCATGTCAGAAGGCGAACCGCACCGTTCCCTCCGCTACCGTCGCGTTTTACTCAAACTGAGCGGTGAGGCGCTGTTGGGTCGGCAGTCATACGGGATTGACCAGGACGTGCTGGGCGCCTATGCGCAGGAGATCGTCCAGGCCGTGGACCACGGGGTGGAATTGGCGATCGTTATCGGGGGCGGCAACATCTTTCGCGGCGTGGAGTCGGCAACGGTCGGGATGACTCGTTCCCACGCCGATTACATGGGGATGCTCGCCACGATGATCAACGCCATGGCACTCCAGGATGCCCTGGAGCAGGAAGGGCTGCACACCCGCCTCATGTCGGCCATCAAGATGGAGCAGATCGCCGAGCCGTTCATCCGTCGCCGGGCGACGCGCCACCTGGAAAAAGGCCGGATCGTCATCTTCGGCGCGGGAACCGGGCACCCGTACTTCACCACGGATACCGCCGCGTCCCTGCGCGCCGCTGAAATTGACGCAGACGCGATCCTGAAAGGAACCCGCGTAGATGGGGTTTTCACGGCAGACCCGGAAAAGGATCCTGCCGCAACGCGCTTCGAAACCATCGACGGCATGGAGGTTCTGAAACGCAACCTCCGCGTAATGGACCTCACCGCCATCACGCTCTGCAAGGAATCCCACATTCCCATCGTTGTTTTCAACATGAACGGCAAAGGCAATCTGTTGCGCGTGCTTCTCGGAGAGCCCGTCGGCACCACGGTAACGTGGGGTGATGACGCCTGACTCACCGGTGCACCCGTACAAAGAAGTGTATCGCCTGCCGCTAACGAGAAAGGAGAACCTATGGTCAACGACGAGATCCAACTGATTCTGGACGAGGCGGAAGATCACATGACGAAGTCCCTCGAGCATATGGCTACGGAACTGAGCCATATCCGCGCCGGTCGCGCGACGCCCATGATGCTCGACGGGATTCGGGTCGAATTCTACGGCGCCGTCATGCCGCTCAACCAGGTCGCCAGCATCAGCGCACCGGCCCCTGACCTGATTGTTGTCCAACCGTGGGACCGGTCGGCGCTGTCGGAGATCGAGCGCTCCATCAAAGCCGCAAACCTCGGCTTCAACCCGTCGAACGACGGCTCGCTCATTCGCATACCCGTGCCACCGCTTAGCGAAGAGCGCCGGCGCGAACTCGTGAAGGCGGCCCAGACCCGGGGCGAGGAGACCCGCGTCGCCGTCCGAAATGTCCGGCGCACCGCGAAAGACGAAATCAAGAAGACCCAGAAGGAACAGAGCCTTCCGGAGGATATGCGCTACGAAGGCGAGTCCATCCTCCAGGGAATCACCGACAAGATGATCGAAAAAGTCGACGAGATCCTCGCGAAGAAAGAAAGCGAGATCATGGAGGTCTGACGAACCAGCGGCTTTCGTCGTATATTATCTATTCTATGGCTCAAACGAGCCGGAATGTCCATTTCGTCGGGGGAGAGGTGCCTGAGCGGTCGAAAGGGCACGCCTGGAAAGCGTGTGTACCCTAACCGGGTACCGTGGGTTCGAATCCCACCCTCTCCGCATCCCATCACGGATCGGCCGGGTCGTCTTCATCGATCCGGCCTTCCCATTTCTATCGGAACCCATGATGCGAAGTATGACCGGCTTTGGCCGCGGCGAAGCCCGATCGGAGCGATTCCATGCCACTGTGGAGGCACGATCCGTAAACAACCGCTTCTGCGAAGTCCGCGTGCGAACGCCCCGCCTGCTGGCCGAGTTCGAATCGGAGGCCACGTCCATCGTGAAGACGGCCCTCTCGCGCGGGAAAATCGACGTGGCGATTCAGATCACGCAGCAGGAGGAGGCCGATCTGGGGCTCGGCGTGAACGTTCCGGTGGCACGTGCCTATGCACGCCTTCTGGCAGACCTTATCGATGTGACCGGCATCGAAGACCGCGTCCAGCTGAGTCATCTACAGACCTTCCCCGAAATCTTTGACAGGGAGCCCGAGGGGGATCAGGACGCCGCCGCCTGCTGGGAAGTAGCCAGGGAGGCACTCGAACGGGCGATCAGCGCGCTGCAAGCCATGCGCGAGCAGGAGGGTGAGGCACTTCGGCAGGATCTGGCACTGCGTCTGGCTACTATCACGTCCGAGCTGGATGCGATCGAGACGCGGTCTCCGGAGAGACTGGTCGAGGCGAGGACCCGTTTGCACGACCGCGTACGGGATCTTTTGGGTGATGAACGCCTGAATCCCGAGCGCCTGGAACTGGAAATCGTGCTGCTGGCCGATCGGCTTGACGTATCGGAGGAGTGCGTGCGCCTCCGTTCCCACATCGCCCAGTTCGCCGAGGCCCTGGAACTCGACGAGCCGGTGGGGCGACGACTCAATTTTGTTACCCAGGAAATGAACCGGGAGGTCAATACGATCGGATCAAAGGCCAACGATGCGGAAATCGCCCGCCGGGCCGTTGTGATGAAAGAAGCACTGGAGCAGATCCGGGAACAGGTCAGCAATGTCCAATAAGATCGTAGTCCTCACCGCGCCCAGCGGTGCCGGGAAGAGTACGATTGCCCGGCGTGTGCTGGAGGCCTTTCCAGCCATGCGCTTTTCGGTTTCGGCCACCACAAGACCCCGCCGACAGGGCGAAATCGATGGGGTCCACTACACGTTCCTCTCCGAATCGGAGTTCCTGGAGGCCGTCGAAAACGGACACTTCCTCGAATACGAAGAGGTTTATCCGGGCCGCTACTATGGCACGCCTCGCAGCGCCGTCGACACCATGCTGCGCTCCCACCACGTCCTGCTGGATATCGACGTGAACGGAGCGGCCGCAGTGAAGCGTGCCTACGACCAGGAGGCGCTCGTCATCTTCATCCGGCCCCCCTCGATGGAGACCTTGCGCGATCGATTGCGCGGGCGGCGGACGGAAACGCCGGAGACGCTGGAGCAACGTCTGCGAACAGCCGAAATCGAACTTGGGCGTGCAGGTGAATTCGATCTCATCGTGGTCAACGATACGCTCGAGCGGGCCGTAGCTGAAACCATCTCCCATATCGCGGCGTTTATCAATGTTGGGCCCGCACCCGGGCAACCTTCTTCTGAAGCACACACCTGATCGGATTGCAGAGAAATGGGCTTGAAAGCACTTGATTTGAATGCGCTGGCCGACCGGACCGGCAACCTCTACGAGTCGGTAGTCATCCTGTCCAAGCGTGCTCGCCAGATTGCGACCTACGCGAAGGCGGATCTGGACGACAAGTTGCAGTACTTCGAGGGGTTTGAATCGGACATCGAGGACGGCCGAATGAATGAGGAGCAGGCCCGGATCTCCATCGATTTCGAGATGAAGCCGAAGGCGCCCGAAGTGGCGGTCGACGAATTCGTCAATGACGAGATTTACTACCGCCGCCCCGGAGATCTCGTAGACGGCTGACTCGGAGCCCGGCGTCCGGCCTTCAGGGGATTCCTTTTCGTGCAACGCCCGGCGCCTGCAGGCGGCCGGGCGTTTGCTCTTTGTGGCACCCACGCCGCCTCGCGGTCTTGAGAAGCGGCCCTCAAGCGTGTACACGCACATGACGGATGGCGCAGCACTCGGCGACTTCAGGAGCCGAAAGGTCATACTGGGCGTCAGCGGCGGGATCGCCGCCTACAAAACGGCCTTCCTGATCCGCCTCCTCAAGCGCGCCGGCGCAGAAGTACAGGTCCTCATGACCACCGCCGCAACGCGGTTCATCTCGCCACTGACCCTCGGAACGCTCTCCGAAAAACCTGTCCTTATCGAGATTTTTCCCGAGAATGAAGAGGGCTCGTGGACGCGGCATGTCCACCTGGGCGCCTGGGCGGATCTGTTCGTCGTTGCGCCGGCCACGGCTCAGACCATTGCGCGTCTCGCCCAGGGACACTGCGAAACTATGTTGACGGCAGTGGCGCTGTCGGCGCGCTGTCCGATCATAGTCTGCCCCTCGATGGACTTCGACATGTTCGAACACCCTGCCACGCAGCGGAATCTGGAAACCCTGCGGTCGTACGGGTACATCGTCGTCGACCCTGATTCCGGGCCTCTGGCAAGCGGCCTGTCGGGCATTGGCCGACTGCCCGAACCCGAAGTCATCGCCGGCGTCATGGCCCGGGTCCTCCGCACGAAGCGGCCGACGGGAACGCTCGCCGGGAAGCGCGTACTCGTGACGGCCGGCCCGACCCGAGAGGCACTCGACCCGGTGCGCTTCCTGAGCAACCCCTCCACAGGAACCATGGGCTTCGCCCTGGCCCGGGCGGCGGCACAACGCGGCGCGGAAGTCGTGCTCGTCGCCGGTCCCACGCACCTTTCTACGCCACCCGGGGTGCAGCGCGTCGATGTCGAGACGGCCGCAGAAATGAAGGCCGCGGTCGACAGGGAAAAAGACGCCGACATCGTTTTCATGGCCGCCGCAGTTGCCGACTACCGGCCTGTTTTCCGATCGGACTCCAAGACGAAAAAGTCCAATGAGACGATAACGATACAGTTCGAACCGACAGAGGACATTCTCGCCGGACTCGGGGCCCGGCGCACGCCCGGTCAGGTGCTCGTTGGCTTCGCGATGGAGACGGACGATGCGACAGAGCATGCCAGGCGCAAGCTCGAGCGCAAACGCCTGGACTGGATCGTACTGAATAATCTCCGCGAGCCGGGGGCCGGATTTGGCACGGGCACAAACCGGGTCACCCTGCTCCATCGCTCGGGTACCGTTGAGGAACTGCCGCTCCTGCCGAAATCCGAACTCGCCGAGCAGTTGCTGGATCGGATGGCCGCGGACCTTCCTGCCCCCCTTCAGTAGAACGACTCAGATCCCGCGCTGTCCACCCGCGCTTGTCCCGGTCGAGCCCCCGGGTCGTCGGCCCTCGGTTGAGACGCGTCGCATCCGTCTCCATCGGCCGGTG
>CAYLXM010000001.1:77788-143324 GCA_964387555.1 uncultured Rhodothermales bacterium
CCCGGGTCGTCGGCCCTCGGTTGAGACGCGTCGCATCCGTCTCCATCGGCCGGTGGGGCGTCCAGCCCACCGGCCCGGGTCGTCGGCGAACGTCCGGAACGCTCCGAATGAATCTCCGTCGGCCCGTGCGGCGTCCAGCCCACCGGCCCGGGTCGTCGGCCAACGTCCGGAACGCTCCGAATGAATCTCCGTCGGCCCGTGCGGCGTCCAGCCCACCGGCCCGGGTCGTCGGCCAACGGTTCGAGCGCGTGAGATCCTGTCCGGCAGGCCCGCGCAATCTTGGGCCGGCGCCGTGAGGGATCCTAGGGAAGGCCGTACTCTGACATCTTGGTGCGGAGAAAGCGGGCCGAATCGGCCAGTTCCTCCATGCCGACTGCCGGATCCTGCCCATCTTCAATGGAGATCCAACCGCGGAAGCCCTCGTCTCGCAAGATGGAGAAAATGCGATCGTAGTCGTTGAGACCACGCCCGATGACGCCATGCCGAAGTATGGAGGCATATCCCTTCTCAGGGTCTACCTCCATGCGGCGCAGGTCGTCGAGTGTACCCCCCTCGAGATACCGGTCGCTGGCGTGCATGGTGACGACCCGGTGCTTCACCGCCTCGAGAAGGGCCAATGGGTCCTCCCCGGCAATGAGCGTGTTCGAGGGATCGTAGTTGACGCCGAAGTGGGCAGGGTCCCCGATCCGCTCCAGAAGGGCGAGGAACACGTCGGTGGCCTGGGCAAACTCCGGATAGTCCCAATACCCGTCCTTGTAATGGTTTTCCAGAATGAGCGTGATGCCGCAGGCTTCGGCTTCCGGGAGTGACTCATGGATGCATGCGGACACCCAGCCCAGGGCTTCCTCCCGATCGAGCCCTGGCCGTCGCTGCCCCGAAAGGACCCTACAATAGCCCGCACCCAACTCCGCGCTGATGCGGATCACGCTCTTCTGCCGCTCGATTTCTTCCTTTCGCGCCTCCGGATCCGGTTTCGTGAAGTCCGGCGAGTAACACATCATCGGGATGCTTCGGCCGGAGGCCTCGACGCGGGCCCGAAGCCGACGAATGCGGTCCGGATCGTCCCGCGGCGTGAATCCCCAATAGAATTCGAGCCCGTCGACATCAAGCGACTCCGACAGGTCGATCCACGACTCTACCGTCATCTCTCCGGTGACGCACAAGGCGTCGAGAAAACACTTGGGAAAAACCGCAAGAGGCATGGGTCATCGGGCTGCGGAAGGATGCCTGGAATCCGATTTCAGGACGCGGGCATCTCCTTGTTGGGATTTCGGCCGATAATCGGGTACTGCTCGAGTTCGAAGACCGTGCCACTGACCGGGCCGGCCAGATCGGACAGCCAGAACACGATATGACGCGCCACCTCCTCCGGATAGAAAATGCGTCCAGATGGGGCGTACGCGGACGGGAGCTGCAATTCCCAACCGGACGGCAGCCCCTCTGCTTCCTTCAACGTGCGCTCGTTGTCCGTTATCGTCCACCCGACGTTGATCTGGTTGATCCGCACGTGCTCGGCAGCGAGCGCGTCAGCCAGATTTCTGGTGAGCGTGGTCAACGCGCCCTTGGTGATCGAGTAGGCGACGAGGTTTGGCTCCCCGCAGTAGGCGTTGACCGAGCCTATGTTGACGACAACGCCGCGCCCGAGGCGCCTGAAATGGGGTAGGGCGTGCTGGATCAGGAAGAGGGGTGCCCTGACGTTGACCGCAACGAGCCGGTCGAACAGCGCGAGGTCGGTGTTCTGGAGGTTTCCGCGTGTCGTAAGCGCGGCGTTGTTCACCAGGGCATCGATTCGTCCGAATCGCTCCGTTGTTGCGGAGATCAGCCGTTCCGGAGCGGCGGGATCCGCCAGATCAGCTACGACATACGAAGAACGCGCGCCCAACGCCTTACAGACGGCGGCGGCGCGGGGCTCATCCCGTCCGTGAACCATCACCAGTGCTCCCTGGTCGGCGCAGAGGCGGGCCGTGGCAGCACCGATACCGGTCGTGGAACCGGTGATCAGCACCACGCGGTCAGACAATGGGAGACCTTCGGATGTCCGATCTGGTTTCCCGGAGGGGGCATCGTCGATGGACAGGTGGCCCGGCATGGGTTGGCGGGTTAGGGTTGTGGCAGGAGGACAGCCTTCACGTGGTGTCCGGCATGCATGCCTTCAAACGCCTCTTGCCATTCGTCCAACGGGACGATCGCACTGAGTATTGGATCCAGGTCGAGCTGTCCGGAGGCCATCATACTCAGGATTTTCTCCCAAATCGGCCAATTGTGCGAGAAACTGCCTTGAATGGTGACCGCTTTCTGGACGGCCGCATCCAGGCTGAAGTTCATGGGCTGGGGTCCCCATCCTACCTTGACCACCTGACCCGCCGGCCGAACAGCCTCGATGGCGGTCTTCAGGGTGGCGGAGACGCCTGCGGCATCGATTACGACATCGGCCCCGAATCCGTCGCCACACCCGCGCAGGTGTTCCGCCAGTCCACCATCGAGCGCGGCATGGGCGCCCATTTTGCGCGCGGTTTCCAGGCGTCGTCGGTCGGCAGGCAGCCCTGCGACGACGAGATGTCCGGCGCCCGACAGGCGGGCCATGAGGGCGCACAGGAGGCCGATGGGGCCGGGCCCGATGATGACCACGAGATCGCCCGGGCGGATGCGTGCGTGGATACAGGTGGCGTTGTAGGCCACGCTGCAGGGCTCCGTGAGTGCCGCGACTTCAAAGGGCACGCTGTCCGGCACCGGGTGCAGGCATCGCTCGGGAACCCTCACATAGGGCGCCATGGCCCCGTCGACGCCATATCCGAAGCCCTTGCGGCCGGGATCGAGATTGTAGAGGCCCTGGCGCGTGAATGGGGATGCGGGATCGACCACGGCAGCCGTTTCGCTCACGACCCGCAGCCCGGGCTTGAAGCGGGTGACCCTCGATCCACAGGCAGCTACGGTACCCGCGAATTCGTGACCAAGGATACAGGGGTAGTTCACGTGCCAGCTGTGGGATCCCTGCCACTGATGCAGGTCACTTCCGCAAACACCCACCGCGGCGACCTCGAGGAGCACATCGTCCTCGCCGATAGACGGCACGGGTACCGTGCGCAACGCGACGCTCCCGGGGTCCGGAGCGTAGTTGACGACCGCTTGCATGGTGGAGGGCCTCATGGGTGAACCTCCCCGCGTACAGGAACATCGCCGTACCCGTGCACCGTTTCGCAGATGGACCGGAGGACCGCCTCGACGTCGCCGGCGGCCGACTTGAATGCCAGGGCGTCGATGGCCAGCGGTGCGCCGATCACGACGAGCGGTGCGCCGTACGCCGGGGTATGCATCGCCTGCTCGATGGTGAGGCCGCCCACAGCCTGAACGGGTACGGAAACGGACTCCACGACCTCGCGCAAGCGGTCGAGCGGGGTTTCCCAGGATGCGCCTCGCTCCGAGCGGAGCGTCCGGTAGTCGTATCCGATATGGTGGATGACGTAGCCACAGCCCAGATCGGCCATGCGCCTGGCGCCCTCGATCGGGTCGGCCATGTTCATGTTGTCGCCCATGACTTCGACGCCGCATTCGCGGCCGGCACGCACGACGAGTTCGATCGTTTCGGGATGTGCCACGCCCATGACCACCACGTGCGTGGCGCCGGCGTCTGCCATCAGGCGCGCTTCGAGGTATCCGCCGTCCATCGTCTTGAGGTCGGCGATGATGGGCGTGTCGGGAAATGCGCGTCGCAGGGCGCGAATGCCGTGCATTCCCTCCGCGATGATCAGTGGCGTCCCGGCTTCGAGCCAATCGACCCCGGCACGCATAGCCTTTTCGGCCATCTCAAGCGCCTCCGGGATGGAAGTCAAGTCGAGGGACAGTTGAACGATAGGTTTCATGGGGCTTCCAGATGACGTCGGGTGCGGGGGCTCCCAATTTATCCCAAAGAATCTGTCCACACACCTGCCACGCTTCGCGTAGGACGGTTATCTTCCAAGTCCTCTCACTCCGAACCCTGTGGCTGCCGGTGGTGAGGACTTCCATTGGAGTATTGCAGTTCATGGTCATGTCGAACAGGGGATCGGACGTGCGGGAATTCCTGGCCTGGCAGCGGGAGTTGGGCGGCTCGTTCGTGCCGCTGGACGAGCCGGCTTCCGGTTTCGACGATCGTGGGCACGAATTCGTTGAGATTGCGCCGGCCGTTGCGGAGACGGTGCCGCGTATCGTGGCGCCGGAACCCCCTGCCCGGGGCGTCGAGCGGGAGCAGACGGCCTCCGCGTACGACCGCATCGAGGCGTTAATCGCGCCCGCATCTCCGCTACTGCACATGAGAAGTCTGGAGGAGGTTTCGGACTACGTGCGCCAAACGGTTCTCCTGCCGATCGACGAAACGCGCAAGCGTCCCGTGCCGGGGGTTGGGAATCCCCGGGCAGGATTGATGGTGGTTGGCGAGGCGCCCGGTGCTGACGAGGATCGACTGGGAGAGCCTTTTGTGGGAAAGGCCGGAATGTTGCTGACCAAGATCCTTGCGGCGATCGACTTTCGTCGGGAGGAGGTCTTCATCGCGAACATCCTGAAGAGCAGGCCGCCCGAGAACCGGGATCCGCAGCCGCACGAAGTGGCTGCTCACATTCCAATTCTTTATAAGCAGATTGCCCTCATACGACCGAAGTTGATCCTTTGTGTGGGCCGCATTGCAGGGAGCGCCCTTTTGGGCCGCCCGGCATCGCTGAAGGACCTTCGGGGACGGTTTCACGATTTCCATGGTCTTCCCGTGCTGGTTACCTATCACCCGGCTGCGCTGCTGCGCAATCCGCAGTGGAAGCGGCCGACCTGGGAGGACGTCCAGATGCTCAGAGCGCGGTATGATGAACTCATTGCGACGACATAGCAGCGCCCGCTCGCACAACGGATTTGCAGGTTGCCCATGCCCGGTCCCGACGAACTGAAGCCGCGATCCCTCAGCATCGATGACGAATCGGTGCGATATCCCATCGAGAAGGTCACCGGCGGTACCCAGCGCTGGAGAAGTCCGGCCGTGGACATGGCCGAACAGGCCGGGCGTGTTCCGCCGCAAGCCCTGGACATTGAACAATCGGTGCTTGGCGCCATGCTGATCGAGCCCGAGGCCATACCCCAGGCGCTGGATGTGCTGGTCCCGATTGACTTTTACGTTCCGAAGCACCGGATCATCTACCAGGCCATCATCAACCTCTTCGAGCGCAGCAACCCGATCGATCTCATCACGCTGAAGGAGGAACTGGCCCGGATGGGCGATCTCGACAAGGTTGGCGGGGCCCTCTATCTGTCGGAGCTGACTACCCAGGTGGCCACCGCGGCGAATGTCGAGTATCACTCGCGGATTATCGCGGAGAAGTCCCTGCTGCGCCGCGTGATCGAGACGATGACCGAGGTGGTCGGGGAAGCCTATGATCCGTCAACGGATGCGTTCGATCTGCTCGACAAAGCGGAACAGCGCGTCTTCGAGTTGTCCGAAAGCAACCTTAGGCGCAGTGCGATCCCCATCAAGGACGTCATGGTGAATACCGTCGAGCGCCTGCAGGCCATTCACGGCAGAGAAGGGGGCATTACCGGCACGCCTAGCGGATTCTCCGGGCTGGACGACCTCACGGGGGGCTGGCAACCGGGGGATTTTATCGTAATCGCCGCGCGTCCTTCCATGGGAAAGACGGCCTTCTGTCTGGACATCGCCCGAAACGCGGCCCTCCATCCCACATACGGATGCGGAGTCGCCATTTTTTCGCTGGAGATGAGCAACGGACAACTCGCCCAGCGGCTCCTGACGTCCGAGGCGCGGGTCGACGCCCAGGCTGCGCGCACAGGCAGGCTGCGGGAAGAGGAGTGGCGTCAGATTGCACGGGCGGCTGCAAAACTGTTCACCGCGCCCATTTTCATCGACGACACGCCGGGTCTGAGCATTCTGGAGCTTCGGACGAAGTGCCGCCGGCTTCGGGCCGAGCACCACATCGGACTCATCATTGTCGATTACCTGCAGCTCATGCAGGGCATTCGAGGGGCACAGAGCCGCGAGCAGGAAATCGCTTCCATCTCTCGCTCGCTGAAATCCCTGGCTAAGGAACTGGATGTCCCCGTGATCGCCCTCTCCCAGCTCAACAGGGCCGTAGAAACGCGCGGGGGGGACAAACGGCCGATGATTTCCGACCTGAGGGAGAGTGGGTCCATCGAGCAGGATGCGGACGTCGTACTGTTCATCTATCGTGCGGAGCGCTATCAGATAACCGTGGACGAGGACGGAAATTCGACCGAAGGGCTCGCGGAGATCATCGTGGGGAAGCAGCGAAACGGTCCAACAGGCGCGGTCAAGCTTTCCTTCATCAACCGATTCGCACGCTTCGAGAATCTGACCACGTTCTACTCATCCTCCGGCGACGGATTCGAATCCCTCCCCCCCTCCGACGCGCCGTTCTGACTCCGGCCGTTTCGGAAAGGCGCCGTCCCGCAGGCGCAGCGATCCGTCGATGGGATGCGTCCTGCGTCGACGAATAGTCCCAACCGCGTGCGCCACAGGTGCACCGAAACAAGAAAAACGTTCAAAACGGTTATTTTTTCATTCTGGGACGTAACAAGCAGGCCACTTGAGCCGTTGAAGGGAGTCTGGAATGGTTTTCGAGGCTACCAAGGTTCAAGGAGTCAATGGTTCGCACGCGATTTTCGGTACCCAAGGGTGGTGTCATTGTGGCATTGGCCCTGTCCCTGGCGGTGGCCGTTCGCCTGGAGGCGCAGGACCAGCAACTCGGGTCCGTCAGCGGTTTTGTGACTGACGCGCGGTCCGGAGAGACGCTAATCCTGGCCAACGTGCTGATTGACGGTACGGGCCGGGGGACGGCGACAAATACGTCGGGCTTCTACACGCTCGCCGGATTGCGGCCGGGCGCCTACATGCTGGTGTTCTCATATATCGGATACGAGGAGACCAGGCGGGAGGTCACGGTGGAGGCCGGCAAGTCAGTTCGTTTGGACGTGGCCCTGGCGACCGACGACGTCGTGATCGGGGAACTGGTCGTTTCCGCGGAGCGCGCCATGTACGACGACATCAAGCGGATCGGTGTGGCCAGTCTGGAAGCGGATCTCGTGAAGAAATTGCCGGCCGTGCTCGAACCCGACGTCTTTCGCTCGCTGCAGCTGTTGCCGGGCGTGAAGGCAGCCTCCGACTTCTCGAGCGGACTCTACATTCGGGGAGGCAGTCCGGACCAGACCCTGATCCTGCTGGATCGAACCTCTGTATACAATCCCAGCCATTTCTTCGGGCTCTTTTCGACGTTTAATCCCGACGCGATCAAGGACGTTCGCCTGTTCAAGGGGGGATATCCCGCCGAGTACGGAGGGCGATTGGGCTCCGTCGTCGATATCTACAACAAGGACGGCAACCGCGTAGAGACGCAGGGAAGCGTCAGCGTCGGGCTGCTCGCATCCCGGGTCCTGCTCGAGGGCCCATACCGCCGGGGATCCTGGATGGTCGCCGCCCGAAGGTCCACGCTCGATCCGCTGCTTGCGGCATTAAATCGAGCCGATATTGAGAACATCCCCGAGAGCTTCTACTTCTACGATCTGAACGGCAAGATCAACTTCGATGCGACAGGTAACGACCGGTTCAGCCTGTCCTTCTACGCAGGGCAGGATGATCTGCTGTTCCCCTTCCTCGACGACGCGGAGCTTTCGCTGGATTATGGGAACAGAACGCTCAGTGCCAACTGGACCCACGTGTCGGAGAGAGGACTTTTTTCGAACGTCACCGGAACGTACTCCACCTATCTCAGTGATCCCGTCATCACGCTGGCCGGGACAGCCATCGAGCGCGACAACCGGATAACGGACGTCTCTCTCAAAGCGGACCTCGAGTACTTCGCGTCCGAGCGCCACACGCTGAAGGCAGGTATCTGGGGAGGCAATTTGCTGTTCAAGTTGACCGACTCGTTTGATGACATCGAAACGCTCCGTTCGAGGATCCAGTCGGTCTATGCCTCTGCCTACGTGCAGGAAACCTTCAGGCCTTCCCAATTCTGGAGTATTCAGGGGGGACTTCGGGCGAACTATTTCGGCGACGGCGACTACTTCCGGCTCGAGCCGCGCCTCACCGTCGAGTACCAGCCGTCCGAATCCATCCGCTTTCAGACCGGGTACGGCAGGTACTACCAGTTCCTCACCCTGATCACCAGCGAGGCTTTCGCCGGCTTCGATGTCTGGTTGACGACGAATGAGGGCGTCCCGCCCGCATTCGGAGACCAGGTGGTTGCAGGCGTCAAGACGCGGCTCACGCCGACCATCAATCTCGACGTCGAACTGTACGGCCGCTCGATGGATGGGCTTTTTCAGCTCGACCCCTTCCTCAACGACCCGTCCGGTCTAGAGTACAAGGACGTCTTCACCTTCGGGGAAGGATACGCCTACGGGGGAGAGATATTGCTGGAAAAACCCAGGGGACGTGTCAACGGGTTTCTTGGATACACGTACGGAATCACACGCAGAAAATTCCCCAATATCAACCTGGATGACGACGGGAAGCCCCGGTTCTATGCCCCTAAATATGACCGCACGCACGACTTGAATCTGGTGGCGAATTACGACCTGTCGCGACGGTGGCGTATGACCGGCGTTTTCTCCTATGCCACCGGTCAGGCCTACACGCGGCCGGTCGGCCAATATCGGCTTACCAGAGACCCGTTCGGCGAGGAAACACGGGAAGTCCTCGTGGCCCCCTTTAATGCGTCGCGGCTCCGGCCGTACCATCGGTTGGATATCGGATTCAGCAACATCGGACGTTTCTTCGGGATCGGGCGCTACGAGGCGCAGTTCCAGGTCATCAATGTCTACTCTAGAAGGAACATCTGGTTTATTATCAATGAGTTCGAGGATGATGGGGCGATCACGTTGACGGAGATTCCCCAGATTCCGTTTCCCATCCCGAATCTCTCGTTCACGCTTCGATTCTAGGAGAAAGATGACCATGCAGTTGACCCATTTTGGTCGCGCAGCCAGGCAGTCCCTGGTGGGGGTGCTTGTCGCGCTGCCCTTTATGGCGGGGTGCGACCTGATCGAGTCGGGGGAGGACTTTCGCGAGGAACTCGTCGTCGAGTCGTATCAGATCGCCGGAGAGCCGATTCAACCGGTTTTCCTCAGTCGTTCCGCCCCGGTCGATCAATCCTATCAATTCGAAGAACGATCGATTGGGGGCGCCTCTGTGCGTGTCGAGTTGCTGGGATCCGGCGATGAGGTAGAGCGCACGTTCGGGTTTATGGAGTCGTCCGAAACACGCGGGCGGTATGAATCGGTCGAGGACCACCGCATCATCCCGCTGCGCCGCTATCGTCTGCGGTTAACGGCGCCCGGTTTCCCGGAGGAATTGATGTCTACCACGATCGTACCGGATACCTTCCGCGTGGTCTCAGCGAACCGCGATACGGTGGTCTATCGGGGTAACGAACAATTCGAGGTGCGGGTCAGCCTGAGCAGCTATCCCGGTCGTCAGAACATCTATATTATTGTATCGGAGTCACTTGAGGCATCGCGTGATAACCTGACGCCGTTTGCTGCCGGTTTCTTTGGAGACGATTTCGACGAGGAGGACCTCGAGGACCTGGCGACGGGCGCCTCTCCCGTGGTCAACGAGGGCAACTATGACCTTAACCCCGACGGCACGTTGAGTATCAAGTTACCCTGGTTGGGGGTCGCATTCTTCGGCGCCAATCGGTTCACGATCAATGCGCTGGACGATAACCTGGTAGCCTACATTCGCTCGCAGACGGTTCAACAGGGGGGCTCGACTTTTTCTCCGGGCGAAATCCCGAACGTGCTCGATCCTGTTCTCGGTGGCACGGGAATCTTTGGCAGCTATGCGACCGCCCAGACCTCGACCTACGTGCTGAGGCCCTGACGTATCAGGCAGGTGATCGAGACGCCGTGCCTGTCGGGTGGGCGTCTTGACGTCGGGACCGACCTGCCGGGGAAGGCGATCCTCAGAGATCGACGGTTTCGCCCTTTTCCGGGATCATGACATGGGCGTAGCCGGCTTCGGAAAGCGCCGCCTGGAGTTTCTCCTGCCGTCCTGGCGCTCCGTGCACGAGGTAAATGGCGCGCAGGCGCTCTTTGTCCATTCGCCCGATGAATTCGAGCATCTCCGGCTGATCTGCATGGGCCGAGTAGGCGTTCATGACGACCACTTCGGCCCGCAACGTATGTTGCTCGCCGAAGATGTTGACGGTGGCCTGGCGTTCGATGATTTTCTTGCCGAGGGTGTGGTCGGCCTGGTAGCCGACAAAAAGTACGGTGTTGCGGCTATCCTCGATATTGTTGGAGAGGTGGTGGCGGATGCGGCCGGCTTCGCACATCCCGGAGGCAGAGATGATGACCATAGGGACGCGCATGGTGTTGAGCGCCTTCGACTTCTCGACATCCCGCACGTAGGTGAGGCGGTCAAACCCGAAGGGATCATCATCGGTCAACAGGTACCGATTCAGCTCCTGATCATAGCACTCCGGGTGGGCCTGGTAGACGGCTGTCGCATTGATGGCGAGCGGGCTGTCCACGTAGACAGGGATCGGGGGTAGGCGGTGATCATGATCCAGCTGATCGAGGGCGTATACGATTTCCTGTGTGCGGCCGACCGCAAAAGAGGGAATGATGACACGCCCTCCCCGGGCGCTGGTTTGCTGAATGACCTCGGCAAGTTTGTCCTTTGATCGATCTGGTGGATCGTGAACCTCTCCGCCGTAGGTGGATTCGGAGATCAGGTAATCGCAGTCCTCCATCGTCTGGGGATCGCGCAGGATCGGCCGGTTGGGTCGTCCCACATCCCCGGTGAATCCGAGCCGTGTGGTCTTTCCATGTTCCTGAATTTCGAGGACCATGGTGGCGGACCCGAGGATATGGCCGGCATCCCGGTATTCCACCTGAACGCCCGCCACCGGTGAAAAGCGTTGGCGATAGCCGACCCCGACGAAATGTTCGAGCACCCCGTCGACATCAGCCCGGGTATAAAGGGGCTCAACGGGGGGAAGGCCCTTATCCCGGTGGCGTTTGTTCACAAATCGCACGTCACTCTCCTGGATGTGTGCGCTGTCGAGCAACATGATGGCGCACAGATCGTAGCTCGCGTGCGTCGTGAAGATGCGGCCGCGGAACCCATGCTTCCAGAGTCCCGGGAGGAGTCCGGCATGGTCGATATGCGCATGGGAGAGGAGTACCGCATCGATGCGCTGGGGATCGAACGGGAAATTGCGGTTGATGTACTCCGAATCGGCGCGGCGCCCCTGATAGAGGCCGCAGTCCATGAGCAGGGTCTTTCCGTTTTCAAGCTCGAGCAGGTGCATGGAGCCGGTTACCGTGCGGGCTGCGCCCCAGAAGGAGAGTCTCATTGTGGACAGAGGGTTGGGTGGAAGGGCTCCGGGAGGAGCCTCAGTCAGGTCAGATGGGGTAACTGATGGGCAGAAAAGGCCCGGATGATGTCTATGGCTTCATCGGGGTCATCCGTAATGTGCAGCCAGGAGGCATACGGTCTTCCTTCAGACAGCCGGCGGAGCAGGGGGACAACCGGAAGCGTGCGGTTCCAGTACTCAGAGCCAAGAAAAATCATGGGGCTCGCGAAGCCCAGCGTTTCGTAGTGGTTCTGTGCGGCATCCTGAAAGGCCTCCTGAATGGTGCCCGCGCTTCCGGGAGCGAAGAGTATGCCGGCGTTGGCGATCGTCACCAGACCATCCTCTCGAACACTGTTTTCAAAATACTTGGCAATGTGAGAGGGGAAGACGTTCGGGGGCTCGTGTCCGTAGTGCCAGGTGGGGATGCCAATGCTCGGGCCGACCGGAACGAGCGGGTGCTCCCCGAATTCCCGTAAGACCAGGAAGGCCGCGTCAAGCCACGGGTCGCGAGGAAGGTAAAGGGGCGCCGCAGCGAGCATCCGACAGGCGTCGGCCAATGCCGCCTCGGCGTGATTGGAAAGGTATGCCCCCAGGTTTGCTGCTTCCATCGCTCCGGGTCCCCCGCCGCTGGCGACAAGAAATCCTCCTCGGGATAGTCGGCGTGCGAGCCGGGCGACGTTCAGGTATCCCTCATCCGCGCGCGACATGCCGTGGCCACCCATGATGGCGACGATGCGGCGGTTTTCGATGACCTCTTCCAGGGCATCGGTGATTGCATGGTCGTGAAGGCGGCGGCCAAGGGCTTCGACGATGTTCCCGGGCCGCGGTCCACCGGTGTTCGCGTAATGCGCGTAGATGCGGCCATCGGTGGTCCGTTCGTATGAACCCGGTTCACCCGGCCGGTAGCCGTCAAGCAGGGTGTGCACCGTATAGAGATCCGGGCGGTACAGCCGGTATGGGGTCCCGGGGATGTCAGGGAAAAGCAGTGCCTTGTGGTCGCGGGCATGATCCAGCAACGCAGGCGTCATCCTGCAGCCGAGAAACACCGTATTGTGAAGAGCGGTCTCAAGAAGCCGCGGGGTATGGGCCCGGAGATCGAGGTCCTGAAACACGGCTCCGCGAAAGGACAGACCGGTAGCCAGGTGGGAATCAAGCTTGGCGAGGGTCTCGAATTCGATGCGGGTCCTTCTCGGCATACGGGGATCGATCGGAGCAGCAGGGTGAGATGCCTACTGCAGGAAGACCGTGCGGGATGAGGCTGCCGACGTTCGGGCCGCCTCGAGTATCTCCGTCACGAGCAGGTTGTTTTCGAGGCTCGACAAAGGATCCGGGGGGGAGTTCCCGCGGGAAACGGCTCGAAGCATCTGGAACGCGTCGGCGAACGGGAGGAGCGTACCGTCGGCCTCAATAGCCTCCTCACTACGCTCCATCCTGACGCGTAGCCGAGAAGAGTCGATCTGGTAAACGAGTCCCTTTTCGCCGTAGACCGCCATGTCTTTCCGGTTGAACGGCCAGTTCCACGACGCCTGGATGATCACCTGGGTTTCAGGATAGGTGAGCACGAGGGTTGCCTCGTCGTCGACCGCGGCATAGGCCGGATCGGTCTTCAGCTGCTGCGTCACGGCGGTCACGGAAAGGGGACGGGCATTACGAAGCAGCCAGGTGGCCAGGTTGGCGCCGTAGCAGCCGAAATCGTAGAGCGCTCCCGCCCCATTGAGATCCGGATCGACGAGCCACTGCAGAAACTCGGGCCCAACTCCAATCTCGCGAGGACCAGGGTGCCCGTCGTGGATGACGATCTTTCGAATCGTGCCCAGGGCCACGTCGTCTATCACCAGTCTGCCCGCGTGCCAGACGGACGGGTACCACGTTGTTTCGTAGTTCACAAGGAGATGAATATTATGCCTGGTGGCGAGATCGGACATCCGCCGGGCATGCTCCGTCGACACGGCCAGGGGTTTTTCCACCATGACATGGATACCCCGCGGGGCAGAGGCCTCAACAATCGCGAGATGGCCATACGTGGTGCCAAAACCGGCCACGGCCTCGGGACGAACGGCATCCAGCATGCTGGGCAAGTCGTCGTAGAAGAGAGAGCGGTCGATGTTGTAGCGGTCGGCCATGATTCCGGCGAGCGCCGTATCGGCTTCCGCAATGCCGACCAGCTCCACGTGGGGCAGGCGGGAGAGATTGGCCAGTAATCCGCCGACGTGGCCGTGCACGAGGCCGGCTACCGCCAGGCGAAGCGGCGGACTATCGTCGCCGGCGGGGCCGTTTGCCGGATTGTCCGCTCCAGAGAAGGCCAGAGTGGCTGTCAGGGCAACCAGGAGAGCGGGAATTGGCGGTACGTGGGCGCTGTACGGCATGGGTCTTCCTGGGGAGGCGCCTCACGGAGCCGCAGTTCCGCGGTGGTGGGCACGGTTGCGTGTCGCTGACGAAATGGCGGTGTTGTGACGGGGTGGGCGGATCCGGCGCCGCATCTGGAATGAAAGCGGCGCGGAAGGAACTCCCTGCAGGATAACAATTCGCGAGGCCAGATGCGCCATTGTTCACGAGGGATCGCGCAACTCCTCATACCCGGGCAACGCGCCGTGCGCACTAAGCTCCGTAATCGATGTGAAGGGTGTGGGCTGATTTCGCCAGTGGCGTGCGCTTCCGGCTTCGCCCACCACACGAATGGCTTTGGTGCGTACCGGTTTGAATGCGAGCAGGTACTCCACAAAATGCGGCTTGTTGAAGGGCTCCGCGCCGGACACCAGGCCAGGGGAGACCACCAGGTCGTCGACCGATTTCCAGTCGCCTCCGGCGTCCCTGAATTCCACATCCAGCGACGTGAACCAGCCGCCCTGCTCTTCCATGGAGCCGAGATGCAATCCGAGCAGACCGAGATCCTGCTCGGTTGTCCATTCATACCCGTAGTAGTCCTGCTTCGGAGCAGGATCAGGCGTGATGCTGTAGAAGACGGTCCCGTTGCCCAACCGTTTCCCGTCCCGGATGACCTCCACCTGCGTGGCATAGAGTGAGCGGCCGACCGTAAGCCACAGCGAGTCGCGTGTCGCGGTATCGGTCTCCCTCACGCTGGACAGAATAGAGGCGGCCTGGGGAGCCGCATTCCGTGGCCTGACAACGATCTGGAATTCTCCTTCCGCTGTTTCGGCGCCGCGGCGGACCTCCAGCGTCAGCGGGAACACGCCGGGGACATCGGTTCGGCCTGACAGGTGGCCGCGATCAAGACGCAGACCGACCGGCAACGCGCCACGCACCACAGACCAGGTTACGTCCGGGGTGGACCCGGAAACGAAGAACGAATACTCAATATCCTGCCCCACCTCGACGTAGGGATCCGGTGCACCCGGAAATTCGAGCGGGATTGAAAAATCCGCCGCGGGATTGATGAGATAGTAGTCTATCCCTTGTTCCGAAACCTTCTGTCCGCCGTGCTCGAGGATGATCGCTTCTCCCTGCCTGGCCATTCGCCTGGCCATGTCCTTCAGGCCCGCATCCGGCATGTCATGACGGGTGACATTTTTGTATCGGTCGTTGAACGGCTCTTGCCACCCTAACTCCGGGAGCGGGAACAAGAGATCCTGGGGTAGACCCTTCATGCCTTGCGCAAGACCGAGCAAGCCGCTCATGGTAGCGGCCTGATTGTCGGCGTCGAATCCCATAGCGCATGAGAGATCCAGCGTCTTCTGGAAATCACCCTCTCCATACAGCAAGGCGAGAATGCCCGCGGCACCGTTGAGGTTGGCATTCCAGATGGTGCGGGTGTCGATCGGCTCGTTGTGGTAGTACATTTCCGCCATCTCCTGCCTGGCGCTCTTCCAGTCGGTCGGATACTTCGCATATAGCGACTTCATCTCCTCCACAGTCCGTGAAAACCGGCTGCCTTCCGGCATCGCGCGCAACCCGATCTCGACGAGTTCATAGACGTCCGACTCGAAGAAAGCCGCCGCGTACATCGCTCCATAAAACATGGTCGGCTCGATTCCCCAGTCATCGTCCGTGATCCGAGCCGCCCAGGCCGATTTGTCGACCGCGTAGGCAATCATGCCCGGAGCTGTTACGGCCCAGATCTCATTGACGAGTTGGGGATCGATTTGGAACCAGTGAGGATTGTGCGCCTTCATGCCCGTCACCGGCGGCTCGAATCCGTAGTGCATGAGCCCGAGAGCCGCCCGGTTTGCGAGCCAGACCCGATCGCGAACGTGGTGCATCCAGGCTTCTGCCAGCGCCTTGTAGGTCGGCTCAGGACCATGTTTTTCCATCTGAAGCAGATACAGATACTCGAAGTCGGTGTCGTCGTCCGAGAATGCACCATCGTGTACCTTGAGCGCCTCAAGATTGCGCTGGTAGCCGTACGGAAACGTTTCCGGCCCGGGCTGCTCGATGTAGGCATTTTCGTGCGGAAGGCCGTAGATGTTGCCGATGATCTGTCCGAGCCAGGACGCGTAGACCTTCTCTTCGTATTCCTCAACCGCGATCTTGCGCGGTTCATCCAACGGGTCTGCAGAGTCACCCGCACCCGAACGACAGCCCGTAGCGAGCAGGCCAAAAAGGGCCAGAGAGAGAATGACGGAGAATAGGAAACGGTCGTCTTTCATGTCGCGGGGGCGGCTGTAAGCCGCTTTCATACAGTATTCTATTGGGCCAAGGCCGGCGCACGATCAGGCCCCTCAGCCCGCCCGATTTGCCATGTCGAGGATGTCCCGGCGACGGGGCGCCGAGGGCTGAGCGCCATTCTTCGTCACCGAAAATGCGGCAGCCGCGGATGCGAAGCGCACGGCATCCAACAGCGTTTGCCCCTCCGAGAGGGCAACCGCAAGGGTGCCGTTGAAGACGTCACCGGCCGCTGTGGTATCGACGGGTTCCACCCGGAATGCGGGGATCCGCTCGCGGCTGTCACCTGTCGCAACATAGGCCCCGTTGGCTCCCAGCGTGATGATCACGGTGCGAATCCCTTTCTCGAACAACCGACGCGCGGCCTGATCCAGGCTCGCATCATCCGATACCCGCACTCCGGTCAGGATTTCCGTTTCCGTCTCGTTCGGCGTGATGATCGTCACAAGGTGCAGCAGATCGTCATCGAGCGGCTGGGCAGGGGCCGGGTTCAGGATCACCTGTTTGCCCGCGGCAGACGCCACGCGTGCAGCTGCGCGCACGGTCTCGACCGGTGTTTCCAGTTGCATCACCAGCACATCAGCCGCCTCAATCGCCGGCCGAGCCGTTTCGATGTGTGCGGCCGTGAGTTCGGCGTTTGCACCGGAGCCGACACCGATGGTGTTCTCGCCCTTCTCGTCGACGAAGATGAGCGCCACCCCGGAGGGTGAATCGGACGCCTTGAACACGTATTCCGTATTCATACCGTCTGCCTGGAACCCACGAATGGCCTCCTCACCGAAGAGGTCTGCTCCGACACACGCCACAAACGAGACATCCCCTCCGGCGCGGGCCGCCGCAACGGCCTGGTTAGCCCCTTTGCCGCCGGCAGCCATAAAGAACGTCCCGCCGAGCACCGTCTCCCCCGGCTGCGGCATTCGCGCGACTTTTAATACCATGTCGGTGTTCGAGCTTCCGACGACGACGACTTTTCCCATGGGTTCCACCGGTGAATGTGATGAATGAATCGGATAACAAGATTGCGCGGTAACGGAGTTGATACACTACGCCGGACCAGCCGGCAGATCAAGACCGCGAGGCTCGGCGCGAAGTATCCCATCATAGGAATACCCCACGCCGGGCCTCGCAGTTTCCGTGAAAATAGTCTGTTCGACGTCAGCTTTGTCGCGCGAGACGGTGCTGTGCGCCGCCCGAAGTCAACTCATCCGTCTGACGGACTATTCGGGCAGTGCGGGATAAACGCCGAGTTCGCTGACACTGGTGAAGTATATGGGTCGATCGCTATCGGCCCGGCCGGGCTGGCCGCCCGCGGCGCCGATAACCCGCACAGCGCGGGTAAGAACCGGATCGAAAGTCAGGGTATACGCCACATAACTGGGTTGCACATACCGGGAGTCGGCCTCCAGGACGTCCGGCGCGATGTTGAGGTTGTCCACAGGGAGCCATGCAAGGTCTTCCGAAAGATACTCGGCACGGAGCGACGTGAACCAACCACCCCGCTCCTGCATGCGGCCGGATTGGTAGCGAATGAGTCCGATCTCTTGAGGGCTCTCCCACTGATACCCATACAGGTCCTCTTTTGGCTGATTGTCGGTCGAGAAGCTGACGTAGGCCTCGCCGTCCATCCCGCGTCCGTCGCGCAATCGCTCGAGCGCCTCCGGCTCCTTCTCCGTGTTGTTCTCGTGGACCAGGATATCCGAAGCCGTCCGTGCGAGATTGTCGCCGGCGACGAGGACCTCGTACGTCTGCTGCAGGTCTTTGACTCCGTCGGACACCTCGACGGTGAACGAATAGCGGCCAGGCTGAGACGGCGTCCCTTCGAGGACTCCGTTGGCGAACGACAGCCCGGGCGGAACGGACCCCTCGGTCACGGTCCACACGGGTGTACTACCGCCGGCGTAGAAGGTATAGGTAAGCGGCGTTCCCGCCTCGATACTCAGCGGGGGTTGCGGATGCAGTTCGAGCGGCGGAACGAACTCGGCTTCAGGATTAATGACATAGAACGTCTGACCATCCTCCTCGACTTTTCTGCCGCCGTGCATCAGGATGATGTTCTCGGCCTGCGCCACGGTGCGGGCGGCCATATCCTTGATCCCGGCATCCGGGAGGTCAAAGCGGGTACGATTGACGTAGCGATCGTTGAACGGCTCGGTCCAGCCCTCAATGGGATGGAGGAGTTCGTGCGGAATGCCGGCAGTCCCATTGGCGACGCCGAGCAGTCCGGCCATAGTGGCCGCCTGGTTGTCAGCGTCGAAACCGAAGTAGTTGGACAGATCGAGCGTTCGCTGGAAATCGCCCTGTCCGTACAGCAGCGCCAGGATGCCCGAGGCACCGTTCAGGTTCGCGTTCCAGATCGTCTTGACCGACTCCTCTTCCTGGTGGTAGTACTTCTGTGCCATCTCGTCGCGCGCCGCCCGATAGTCGTCGGGATATTGAGCGTACAGCCGCTTCATCTCCTGGACTGTTTCGACAAAACGGCTGCCCTCGGGCATGGCTTCGATCGCGATCTCGATGAGCGTGTTGACGTCCGACTCGAAGAACGCGGCAGCATACATCGCGCCGTAGAATACGGTCGGCTCGACACCCCAGTCGTCGTTGGTGATACGCGCCCCCCAATCCGATTTCTCGACCGCATACCGTACCATGCCGGGCGAGGTCACTGCCCAGAATTCGTTGATCAGTTGCGGATCGATCTGGAACCAGTGCTCGTTGTGAACGCGCTGTCCGGTTGCCGGAGGCGTGAAGCCGACGTGCATGAGCGTGAGCGCCGAACGATTGGCGATCCACACGAAGTCGCGGACGTGGTACTTCCACGCCTCGGCGATCTGCTCATAGGTTGGCTCAGGGCCGTACTTCTCCGTCAGGATGAGGTACATGTACTCGAAGTCCGTATCGTCGTCGGAAAATGCGCCGTCGTACTGGCGCATCACGTCCGTCATGCGGCCCCCGAACCACGTTTCGGCATAGTCATAGCCGTACGGGAAGTCGTCCGGACCCGGTTCGTCGATGTACTTGTTCTCATGGACGAGTCCGTAGATGTTGCCGACCATCTGCCCGAGCCAGGAGGCATAGACCTTATCCTGATACTCCTCGGCAGAGATCTTTTTGGTCTCGGGCCCACATCCGACGGACACGGCCGAGATTGTGGCACTCAGAAGAATGATGCCAAGCAGGTTTCTTTTCATGTCGCTTTCCTCGTTTTGGTTGCCGTCTGCGTGTCGTGTCGGTCTGAGTGACACACCGGCGTGCTGTTGATGCCACATCGTGCAGGCCCGGTTCAGTCCCACCAGTTTTCCTGTTCCTCCGGTTGCGAGAGGCCAAAGGCGGCAGCGCGATCTCGGAGCGAGGGTCCGAGAGGCGGAGGGCTGGAAAACATGACGGACAGGACTTTCGGGTACCCTCGCAAGGCGTCGATCGCCTCCGGCCACAGGGTGGGGTGACGCTCCTTCAGGGCTGTGGCGAGATCCAGGCAAATCGCCAGGTACGCGGCTCTGGCACGCGCCTGAAAGTCCCCCGCCAGATCGGCTTCGATCGTGGGCGCCAGGTCGTTGCGTAATTGAGCCTGCTGCGCCACCAGATCAGGAAGCGCCTCGACATTCCCGGGTTGCTGAGTCCGGATTCTGAACGTCTTTTCTCCCCTGCGCTCGATCACTTCCCCGCCTTCAGCGCGAATGACCTCCTCTGCAACGGCGAGGAGGCGATCGCCGAAACCTGTGATGGTTTCGTCCTCCGGCATTCCATCTCGCGTGTTGTTTCGATAGAGGTCTCTGATGTCCCATCCTTGCTCGACCATCCAGTCGTAACCGCGGATGACACCGATGATGGTACCGGCTGTGGCTGCGTTGTTGTCGGCATCCCATCCGAAGTTGAAGGCGGTCTTCAGCGTCTCGACGAAGTCACCGTTGCCGTATAGCAGCGCGGCGATCGTGGAGGCTGTATTGAGTTCGTATCCGTTGCGATCCCGCATTTCGCCGTCGTAGAGACTATACTTCTCCTTTGTCAACCGACGGGTGGCCTCCCAATCGCCGGGGTTCATCTGATGCCAGGATCGCACATCGCGGACGATCTGGCCGATACGGCTCTCGGGATCAATGCTCGCCAGGCCTGCATCCAGGATTTCTTCGAGATCGCTCGTCCGGAAGGCCTCGGCAATCATAGCCGTAAACAACTGCGTCGTCTGAGCAGGCTCTGCATCAATGGTCACATGGGTATAGTGAAGCCCCAGGCGGGCGGCCGATCGGGGCATGCCGGGGGCAACCAGTCCGAACGACTCGCAGACGAACTGGCCGGATATGTTGAATTCCGCCCACGGATTGAGGGCCAGTCGTCCCGTCAAGGGCGGATCGATGCCGAGGTCGATGAGTTGCCGCGCGTATCGATTCGAGGACCAGATGTAGCGGTTGATGTGGGTCGTCCAGAGTCGTGCGATCGAGTCCGCCGGCAGGTACAGTTCGCCGCTGCGCTGCATCGCAGTCACATAGACCCACTCGAGATCCGTATCGTCGTCCGAACGGGCCCCTTCCGGCAGGGCCGGCGTGTAGGTCTCAACCTGCCCCGGCTCATGGATGTATCTCATCTCATGTTCCAGGCCGTTGAGGTTGCCCAGGAGTTGTCCCACGAGGCCACCCCGGATCCTGTCGGCCAACTCCTCGGCGGTCATCTCGAGCGGCGGGTCCGCTGCGTCAGGGTGCGACGGGCTGTTGCAGGCTCCCGTGAGTAACCAGCAGAGTCCGACGATCGTGGCGAGAACCCGGACGGTGTTTATTTGTGCGGCGCACATCATGGATGATGCTCTGCGGGTCGTGGCCCGCAGAGAATGGTGTAGCACAGGAAGATTTCGGCCGGATGCCGGGTACCGTCTCTCCAATGGCTCGTTCATCCGGCGAAGGAGGCGGCTTCGCCTCGATTCGCGGGGCCAGGTCAATCGCGGCGGGATGCCTTGGTACGACATCCCGCCGCGCTGCTCGGGTCGTCCGCATGCATCACGTCCGATGCTGCGGCCGAAATGGGCTGCAGGGTTGTGGTGGATACGGCTAGGGTCACCGGAAGGACGCTAGGCGACCCGAGCATAGATGATGAGGCTGAGCCCGATCAGGAAGGAGACCAACATCAGTGCGATCAGGCGGTTGGTGCCGGGACGCGCCGTCGCAAACTCCTTCCAGATGAAGACACCCCAGAGGGCGGCCACCAGGGTAGCGCCCTGTCCGAGCCCATAGGAGATCGCGAAGCCCGCCTCCCCCGAAGCGATGATGCTGAATGACATCCCGATGCTCCAGATGACGCCTCCCAGGATGCCAATCATGTGGAGTCGTGGGGTGCCTCGCTTGAGGTATTCACCGTACGACACCGGCGCTCCGGCGAAGGGCTTCTTCATCACATAGGTGTTCCAGACGAAGTTGGACGCGAGCAGACCGATCGAGAAGACGAAAACGGCCGCGTAGGGCCCCATCTTACCTGGCGTCAGATTGACAAAGTCCTCTGACATCGAAGCCGCCACGAAGTAGAAGAAAAAGCCCATGAGCACACCGGCCGCAACGGAGAGGATGATGCCCTTGCCCGTCGTGCGTTCGGTCGTTGTGGGAAGGCGCCGGTACGCCACGGCATCGAGGATGATGGCGACTACCACGAGTGCGACGCCGAGAAACAGCCAGACGGGATCACCGACAGGCGTGCGGAGGTAGTTGACCACCACTCCGATAACGAGCGCCAGGCCGATACCGACGGGGAAGGCTACGCTCATGCCGGCGATGTCGATGGCGGCCACGAGCAGAATGTTCGCGAGGTTGAAGACGATACCCCCGATGAAGGCCAGCGCGAGCGAGGAGCCGTCGGCCTGGCCAAGATCAGCGAAGAAACTGCGACCGGCGTCTCCCGACATGCCGAGCGTGAGGCCGAAGACCAGCGCGAGCAGGACAACGCCGATGGCGTAGTCCCAGTAGAACAACTGGAAGGGCCATTCTTTGGTGGCCAGCTTCTGGGTGTTTGCCCAGGAACCCCAGCACAGCATCGTGACGATAAGCATCACGACAGCTATGGGGTACGATTGTACAATGAACATAGGATCGTTCCGGTTTGAGGAAGGGATGGGGCTTGGCCAGGGGCACACGAGCCTCCGTGCCGTAAGTCATTTAGACGATACCTCAGCGCCGTTTCAGTTCACAGGGCGGAATTCGCGATTGGCGGACAAACTCCGGTGTTCTCCCCGGTGGATCCTAGTAGGGCTGTATCACAGGTGCACTGCCGTAGATTACGGCGCGCTCCAGTTGTACGTAGGAACTACTCGGGTTGGTGACCTTGATACGCACCGTATGCTTGCCTTCCGGTAATTCGTAGCGCCAGAACGGGATGAACTTCCGCTTCTGGTAGTCCGTCGGCAGAGCCGTTTTTTCAACGAGTTTGCCGTCGATATAGACTTCGGCATTGATGACCGCCGACTCCACCCCCACTGCCGTGGTGTGTCCGTTGATCGTAAATCCGATGCCCTCAAAATCGAACGTCAACTCGTCTGTGAGTCGTGTCTGGAGTTGCACCTCTCCAATCGGATAGTGTCCGTCGAAGCTGATCTCGAGAGGCACCGCCACCGGTTCCTGCACGGGAATCGTCACCTTGTCACCCATCACCGTACCACCGTTGCGCTTCACCATTTCGAGGGCGTGCCGGTAGGACATATCGTACACATCATTGAGCGATATCGTTGTGTATTTGAAATCAATGGGCTCTACTTCGGCGAGTCCCTGTTTCCAGAAAGCCGGAATCCTATCATAACCCATCATCGTGCCAAGGATGCCGCCCGCCGTGGCAGGGTTACAGTCCGAGTCCTGTCCGGCACGGGTGGAGATGGACAGCGTCTGTCCGAAATCACCCTCGCCGTACAACAGGCCGAGCACCACGTAGGCGGCGTTGATCTTCGCATCGATGTTGAACGCCTTGTACACGCCTTCCGGACAGCCGCGCTCTGCGGCCCACTTGCGCTCGATGTTGAGCCAGGTCATTTTCCAGTCATCCGGATACGTACGATACCAGTGGATGACGTCGCGGATCGTCTTGTAGAACTCGCTCTCTTTCGGAATCACCTTCAGGGCTTCCTCGACGACGTACTCCACGTCGTTAGAGGTGAATGCGAGGGCATACATCGCGGCGACGTATACGCCTCCATACCAGCCGTCGCCATAGTTCATGATATGTCCCACCCTGTCGCAGACCTCGGAAGCCGCGTTGGGCATGCCGGGACTCATCAGCCCGGCGAAATCGGCTTCGATCTGAAAGTCGATGTCGTCGGCTTCAGGATTATTGCGCCAATGACCCGTCTCGGGTGGCTTGAGGCCCTGCTGGTAGTTGTATCGGGCCTGTTGGTTGGCGTGCCAGAGCATATAGTCCGCATTGGCGAACGCATGCGCAAAATCGGCAGCGGGGGCGTCCATGCCCTTTTGTTCGAAGACGTCGACAAACGTCAGGTCCATGTAGATGTCGTCGTACAGACCGGGCGAATTGTCGTACGTCCTCTTCAGGTAGCCGTCGTACCAGGGAATGGGCGTATAGTCCGGGATCATCGCACCGCGGTAGTCGAACTCGGTGGGGCCACCGAAAGTGACTCCGATCGTCTGGGCCGCCCACCCTCCTTTGATCTTGTTCTGCAACTCTGCTGTCGTCATCTCGATGGTTCGCTGCCCGAACGCAGGAAGAGCAAACACGATCAATGGAAGAAGCAGTAAAAGGCTCTTTTTCATAGGTCTATCGGTTTACGTGTGGTTGGGAACACTGGTATATGTTTCGTGTCTCGACGAGGGGCGCTTGTTGGGCGACATCCCATCGAGGCAAGGTTGCGCAGGCGAGGATCTCAGTATGCCGCATGTACACTCTCCCTTCCTTCCACGATCTCCGGAGCGGCGCTCGAACCCAGCAGGTCGGCGCCTGCTTCCAGGAGTTCGATCGCCTGGCGATAACCACGAACCCTTCCGGATGCCTTGATTTTGGCGTGGCCGGCCAGATTCTGCTTCATGAAACGGATGATCTCCGGCGTCGCGGGGCTTCCGCCCGGGCCCAGCCCGCTGGAGTTCTTGACGTACGCCACACCGGCCTGTTCGGCCAGCCGAATACACAGGACCTTCTCCTCATCGTCCAGAAAGCCGAATTCGGACATCGATTTGGCGGGTCGCCCCTCAGCCGCCTCCACAATCTGACGAATCTCGCTCTCGAACGCTTCGAGCATCCTGCTCCGCAGGAAGCCGATGTTGGGCTGGAAATCGAACTCATCGGCACCCAGTCGGACCACCTCGCGGACCAATGCGATCTTCATCGCCGTGGTCTCTCCACCCAGCGGATAGGCGATCGCCGTTGCCACATGGACAGCCGTTCCCCGCAGGATGTCCCTGGCCAGGCTGACCCAGCAAGGCTGAAGCATGACGGCCTGGAGCCCGTACGCCGCCGCCGTTTCGCAGTGACGGACGATGTCATCCCGGGTGGCCTCGGCCGACACGTTCGTGTACTGCAGTCTCGAGGCGAGTTCTCTGCGGTCTAAAGGCATACGATCTTCAGACTTCTCGTGCACCGGCGAACGCTCTCCGCTTGGGGAGAGCACATCGGCGGCCGGTGAGACGAATCGGGTTGTGCTTCAGGGCATTCTCTATTTAGTAAGAGTTCACATCGAACTGTTTCCAGCCCAGATCCAGGATGACCTGATCCTTCATAACGCCGCCGTGCATCAACTTGACGATCACCTTGTAGGGGAAGTCGAGGTTGAGTTCCGCCAGGTTCACCGCTCCTCCCGAGCCCGGAAGCCTTTTCCTTGGCTCTTCCATCATGGTCAGGTTGTCGACGGTGTTCACTTCGATGGTGGCATTCTGCAACGGCTCCCTGACGCGGATGCGAAGGCGATTTCCCTCGCGTTGGACACTCAGGTTGGCAGGCATACCGACGACGCATGCCACATCATCGGCCAACTCTTCCGGCATGATGAGTTGGGTCTTGCCGTTCACCTGCCGGGTCAGGATGGGCTGGTGGTTCCACACGTCGACGTAGTGCCAGTCGGCCGGGTGCTCCACCTCCATGAAGGGTCCCACGACACGGCGGGGATCCATCCTCCCGTAATTCGCGAGACCGATTTCCGCACGCCGCAAGATATAGGCCGGGTAGACCACTTTTTCCGCGGCCGGGAAGGCATTGACGAAGAGGTCGGGGTGAAGGGCGGGTACGAGCGGGACGGGCCGATCGGTGAGATAGGCATCACTGTTTTCGTGAATGATCCGATTGTAGCGTTGGATCATGATCCGCTCATCCCACGTGTAGGCGTTGATCTCGCCGAAGATGTCCTCCCAGACGATAAAGCCGGTCCCGTTGAAGAGGGCATTCAAGATGAGCTCTCTTCGCTCCCGGGCGCTCCGGTTGATGTTGTGCACATTATGTTCGGGAATGACGAACCGAAAGAGATCCACGTTGGGCATTTTGTTCGTCGCATTGCCCTGCTGATTCCAGCTACCGGTAACGAGTTGGGCGGCCTCGAGGTTGGGTCTTCCTTCGCTCACGAACACATTGTCCGGGTTGACGGCGTCAAGGGCCTCGCGGAAGGCAAGATCCGACTCGCTCATCGTGTCCAGGAACACGCCATCGGCGCCGATGGCTTTGGCAATGCGCGCTTCCTCCGTGAAGTGGTTTTGCCCTTTGCGCATAATGTCCCAGGGCTTATAGGGAATGAACACCTGCACGCCGCGGGCATGTGCGCGATCGACCATTCTGCGCAATCCCTCCAGCCCGCCAGGAAGATCTTCATACATGGCGAACTGATCGCGGTCGTCGATGCCCATGCGCGGGTAGTCGTGCCACAGCAGCATATAGTCGTACCCGCCGAAGTTGGCCTCCCCTTCGTCCAGGAATTGGTCGATGCGAAAGCGGTTGGCCTCGAAATCATAGATGTCCTTCCCATACAGGAAGGTGAAGTGGGAGACGAATCGCCGGCGGTAGCTCTCCTGAATCGGACGATCGTAGTATGTGAGGTCGAAGTTGGACCGGATGTAGTCCTTGAAGGCCCAGAACGCCGCATGCCAGTCGCCCAGGTGCGGTGCAATGCGGGCATCCATTACGCGGGTTTCCTCGCCCGGGGGCTGTCTTAACGTGAATGTCCGCGAGACGTAGTCTTCTTTGTCTTCGAAATCGGTGATGAGGGGCGATGAGAGGACATGAAAGTAGACCCCGTTATGTGTCGCATCATTGTAGATGTCGATCGGCATCTTGGGGTCGGAGGCATGGGTGAAATAGAAGATGAAATCGTCGGGCCGATCGATGCAGAAGAAACTCCCCTGCGTAGGGATGAGGTAGTGCCGGTCGGCCGCAGGCCCCAGGGCAATGTCCTGCATGAGTGGAAATCGGACTCGGCCGGCGATGGTCTGTGCCTCCCTGTAATCCCGGCCGGCCTCTGATCCGTTCAGGATGTCCGCCGTCCAGCCGAGTTCGGGACCATCTCCGAGAGAGAAGGACTGCGTCACGACCAGCGGGTTCTCGACATACGTGGAGCGCTGTGTGATCGTCACAGTAACGACGCCGTCCGCGTTCTCCTCCTCCAGCGTGAGCATGTCGTAGCCGACGTCCTGAAAGGATCCCGGAACACGAGCAGAGACGAAGAGCAGGGGCTCGTTTCCCGCCATCAAGTCGGCGCCGGTGGTCTTATCCACCAACTGCACGAGTTTCACGCCACGATCGAGTTCCAGCGTATACAAGACGGACTCGTTTTCCAGTGTGACGTGTCGGGCGTTGTTCCGGTCCGGCGAATAACGAACGGTCCCGTCTGCCAGGGAAGCATGAGCGCCGAAACAAAGCAGGAGGAGTAGCGCCGCTGAGCCGCATTTGAACCTGGGAAGGGTGCACATGGTATCGCGGTGAATGCATGGAAGGCCGTACGAGCAGGTCGGGCCCAGGGGGTCAGGTGGCGTCTTTGACGCAGCGGAAGCCGATTGACGGAGACCGGTTCAGCGCCGGCGTCATGTGCCAGTACTTCTCGCGCTGGTACGTTGTCGTAGGCCCTCCCTGCATGTACCAGAGACTGCCTTTGGCGTGGAAGTAACTGCCACCCCGCAGCCAGGAGTAGTTGTGGTAGCCATCCGTCTCGTGGGAGTCTGTCCACTCCCACACGTTGCCCGTCATGTCCAGCACGCCAAAGGGACTGGCTCCCTCCGGATAGGTACCGACAGGCTGCGTGCCGTCGGAATCGACATTTGCGTAGGCTGCGACGAACTGATGGCCCCAGGGCCAGGCGCGGCCATCGGACCCTTGCGCTGCTTTCTGCCACTCCGGCTCCGTCGGCAACCGCTTGTTCGCCCATGCGGCGTATGCCTGGGCGTCCTCGAGCGATACCCACACGACCGGGTGGTCGGCCTGTCCCGGCCGAAACGAGCCGTCACGCCAGTGTTTGAGGAAGTTTTCAGGATGCTTCGGCTTGTATCCTGAAGCGTCGAGAAAGGCTTTGAATTGTTCGTTGGTGACTTCCGTCTTGTCGATGTAGTAGGCCGGAAGCCGCACCTCCACGGTCGAACGATATCGGAAGCCGGCATCATCGACGATGAGCGTATCGAGTGTGAGCCCCTCGCGCCAGCGGTATTCGACGCGCATCGTGAATGGCCCCTCGGGCACGAGGACCATTTCGGAGGGCGGGGCGGTGGTCCGTTTGTCCGGGTCGGATTCTGCGGGAGGCCCCGAAGCGAGCAGGCAGATTCCGAAGAGCACCGCAATGGGGTTAATGGCCACCCTGGTCATAGTCGGCATGCGATTGGTTTACAGGGCCTTACTAATTGCTACGAACGCGATCGCGATCGTCATGACCACCAGACTGCGATTGAGCAGTTGACGGGCCGCTGGAGGCGCTCCTTGCCATTCTCCGCGCCAGATTCCCCACAGGTTTCCGACCACGATCGAGAGGGCGATGAAGACGGGCCATCCCACCACCACGCCCCAGAATCCCAGCTGGACGGCACTCATTCCGTACAAATAGAAACTGCCGATCCACATGATGCCCATCGCGAGGGCGAGCAGCAGGTTTCGTCCAAGCCCCTTCACGACGTACTTTCCGGTGCTGCGGTTACGAAACATCAGATAGGAGCAGTAGATGGCGTTGACCAGGAACCCGAGTGTGAAAAAGATGGCCCACACCGCGTTGCCCGCGAGCGCCTCCGAAACTCCGGCGGCGGTCGCTGCCTCGATCACGCGGCCTCCGAAAGCCACACCCACGTTGGGAAGGCATGAGAGGATGCCGGCGCCGATGCCTATCGCAATCGCGGCGCCGAAGGATCCCTGTCTGTTCGGCGCAGCGGGCTCACTGGCGGGTGTCTTGCGTGCGCCGGCGATCGATGAGAGAATGATGCCCAGGATCACGAGCGCCGTTCCGGCCAATAACACGAGTCCCCGCGCTTGCAGCAACGTTTCCGGGTAGAAGACCACGAGCGGTATGAGAGCGCCCAGGCTCGCAATGAGTCCCATGATGATCGGATAGCCCAGCGCCATCCCCAGCCGATCCATACCGAGTCCGAAAAGGACGGCACCCACGCCCCAGCCGAGTCCAAACAGGCTAAGGATGATGAGATCACTGCCCGGGACCGTGGCGTAGATGGCGAGGATGTTGGGGATCGTGAGGAGCGCCAGGATCCAGTTGAACAGGAGCATCCCGAATAGAGAGAACGTCAACCAGGTGTGCTCCCACGCCCATTCGCGGGTTAGCGTCATCGGGAGGATGAACGTTCCCTGGAAGAATCCTGCAATGAGCACCAGGAGAAAACCGGTAAGGAGTACCATGGCCGGGCTGGATGATATGGGACGACTATCTGGTCCGGTGAGGCATCGGGCGGAGCGGTACGCCCATGCGGTTTGCGGCTAACGGTGCACAGGTCGGAGCCCGCACGTCTGTGGGTTCAAGGAGGTCATTTGGGGTTGTTTGAACGAGTTACAGGCGCCGAATTCGTCAAGGCACGGCCTCGAGGACCTCGGTCAACCGTGCTTCAACGTGCTCTTGTCGGGGATACGAGTCGATGGTTTCTCTTCGTTCAGTGGAAATTGATGCCGTGGTCACGCCCAGTGCGATTGCTTCCAGCAACGGGCGGTCCTGGCTGAGCCCGACGGCGAGACCGGCATTGAAGGCATCGCCTGCTCCCACGGTGTCGACAACGTGGACGGCCGGGGCAGGTACGATCTTGATGCCGCCCTCCGAGGCCCAGAGTACGCCCTTCTCGCCGCGCGTGAGCATCACGTGTCGGACGCCCAGGTCCAGGAGCTGAAGGGCCACATCCTCGTCCGAAATGGGGTCTTCGGGTGGAAGGCCGAGGCATACCCTTCCTTCCGTCTCATTGGGCGTAATGGCGAAGACGTGTCGGAGATCATAATGCGTCAGGTTCTCTGCCGGCGCCGGGTTCAGAATCGCAGGAACTCCCCGATCCGAGGCCACACGGGCGGCGGCGAGCGCCGTCTCGAGGGGGATTTCGAGGGGAGAGACCATCACGTCCGATGCTTCAATGATGCTTCGATGCCTCTCCACGTCTGCCGGCAAGAAATCGCCGTTCGCGCCACGATCGATCACAATCAGGTTGCTTCCGTCTGCGCTGAAGATGATGAAGCCGACCGCCGTGGGCCGAACGCCCGAATAGAGCACGCCGTCGAGGCGCACGCCCTCTCTAGTCAGCAACTCGACGAAGTCCCGGCCGAAAGCATCCCTTCCGATCTTCCCGAGGAAGGTAGTTTCGGCCCCAAGCCGGGCCGCGCAGGCAGCCATGTTCGATCCCTTTCCTCCATGGGTCTGGTGGTAATTGGTCCCGACAATGGTCTCACCCTTCAATGGAATCCGGTCGGTGTCCATCACGAGGGCGACGATATAACTGCCTACAACGGTGACCTTGTTCACGGATAATCCCTGGTTGCGTTCAACACGTTTGTGAGTACATGGCCAGCACATTCTCCAGGGGCGTATCGGCCTGTAAATGGTGAGCCGGAGCGAGGATGTATCCCCCGCGTGCGCCGAGCAGGGAACAGGTGTGGGCCACCCGATCCCGGACCTGCTCCGGCGTGGCGTTCGGTAGAAAATCCTGGATGTCGATCCCGCCGTGAAAGGCAATACGATGACCGAAGTCGGCCAGGAGCTTCTCCGGGCTCATATTCCTCGCCTTTGGCTGAATGGGATTGAGGATTGAGAGTCCCATCTGAATCAGCCTCTCGATGAGGGGGTAAACCGATCCGCAGCAGTGCATCATTACGGGTAGACCAAATCGACTCGCCAGGTCGATAATCGCCTGGTGATGAGGCTGGACGAACCGCTCGTACATCTTCGGGCTGATGAGCAGTCCCTGTTGCGTGGCCACATCATCATAGTAATAAATGATGTCGATGAGGTCGCCAGCGGTATCGAGAACGGTCTGCAAGTTCGCCAGATGGACCTCCGCAATGCGCTCCATGATGTACGCCGGGATCTCCGTCTGCGATGCGAGATCTACCTGGAACTGCTCGAATCCGCGAAGGGACCAGGCCGTCTCGAAGACCGATCCGAGTCGGTATCGGATGCTGAAGGCGCTGTCCCGATTGAGGTCGTCTATGGTGGCGCGCAGTCGACTGAAGTCCCACCAGTCCGGTGCAGGCCACGGATAGCGTTGCAGATCCTCTGTGGACACGGCGCCTGAGAGAGGAAACGAAGGGAAATGGTCGTAGAAGCCGAATTCGTGTTTGACACGCTTGCGGTGCGCTCCCCAGATGTCGCGATTGCTGCCGTCCGGCTGCACGATGCGGTACATGCCGCCCACCGAGCTTCGTTCGGTGGAAGCGTCCATGTCGACGGCGCCCTGTCTGGTACCTGGTTTGCTACAGAAGCTGTCGTAGGAGACGATGCGGCAATCAATGTCCAGGTCTCGGAGTATCTCGTTCCGATCGTCGGTTCCGAAATACCGGCTGAGTTTTTGCCAGATTTCTGGAACGGCGGCGAAGTCGCGGGGCGTGCGGTCGGGTTTCTCGAAGCGGATGGCTTGCTTGACGCGGTCCCGCGGGGACGTTGTCGTTGCTGTCGTTTCAGGCATACGGCTGTCTGGTATCACGCCGGTGGGGGCATGCGGGAACGCCAACTCCCTGTTTGGACGGACCACTTCCCCTGCGCACCCCGTGATTTCGCCGCCGGCCTCGATTCTCGAGGCGCATTAGGATGGGTCGATCACGGGTGACGTGCGCGGCAGGCAGGAGACGGGGGGACGGACCCGCAGGCGCGTACCCCCGTCTCTGCGTGCGATACAAGCACCCTCAGAAACCGATGCCGAGCGTGATGATATGGGAGGCCGTCAGTACGCCGTAGTCGACGTAGGCATAGTCGGCGCGTCCATTGAAGTTGAGTGTGGAGAAGTTGATGCCTGCTCCTGCGGTCAAACCCTGGACGTCGTAGTTGGCGCGGTAGCCAACGCGGGCAGCGAACATGTCCAGTAATGAGTATTCGACCGCGGCATGGATTCGCTCCGGACCATCGTTCGGGTGTACCGCTTCCAGGTAGCCGCTCAGTTGCGATTTGGCGGCCTGGTCGGCCTCGATGAAATCATACGCAACGCCCAGGCGGAAATCTATCGGCATCCGCACGCTCTGGGGAACCCCGTACAGAGAGGTGAACCCCACATATTCGGCGTCTGGACCGATGTTCTTTGCCACCATGGAGAGGCGAAGGCTGCGGAAGCCGGTCTCGAAGAAGATCCCGAAATCCAGACCGAAATTGTCCACCTCCGTGTCGGCCAGCGACTCCCTGATGTAGCTGATGTTGCCGCCGACGGAAAGGCGATCCGTGATCAGGCGGGCGTAGGAGAGTCCCACAAGCAGGTCGCCTGCTGTGAACGTGCCGAGTCCCGTGCTTCTGACCGTCGTCTGTTTGTCTTCGTCGAATACGTTCTCCGTGCGGTACATGTCTCCGGCGTCGAGTGACGCCACGCGGATGCCGACAACCCCCCACCGGCCGAAATTTTTCGCAATGGCACCCGTATTGTACTGGATATCAGCGATGTAGCTGATGTTGGTAAGCGACAGGTCAAAGTTCTCGATCCAGACCAGGTTGGCGGGATTGTTAAACGCTGCCGTCACGTCGCGGTTGATGACCTGGATTCCCGCCAGCGCAGCATTTCGGGCTGTAGTCGGCAGATGCAGGAATTGAAATCCCGTCTGCCCGGTCCGCTGGAACTCTGGTCGTTCAATACCGGCGATGGGTTCCCTCGGCGCCTGGCTGTTGGCCGGGACAGCCACGAGCAGGAATGACAGCAGAGCCAAGACCCAGACCAGGCGCGAAAGTCGAGCACATGGAGTCATGATACGTTCCTCTTTATGTCAGAATCATACTGGTATGACGATACCGGTACACATCCTTACTTGATGATGACGAACTTGCCCAGTTTGGATTCGCCTTCGTGCCCTGCAACGTGTGATTCGACCCTGAACACGTAAATCCCCGGGGCAACGCGCTGCAGATACTCGTTCGTCTGGTAATCACCCAGGGCACGGGAGCCCCACGGTTCATCTCCACTGCCGTCATTGTGCTCGATCGTCCGAATGTGCTCCCCGGCCAGCGTGTAGATGCTGATGGTGCATTGCGCAGGGACGTTGACGAACTCGAGCCGGTAGCGCTCGCCCTCTCCCAGCAATTGGCTATGCTGGATGAACGGATTCGGGTAGACCCTCACGTCGTCCAGGTTATTGCTGGGCGCCGACTGGGGATAAACCGGGTTGATGTTTACGTTGACCTTGCCGCTCTCAAGAGAGGGAACGCTGGTGACCGACGGATCGTGCGGCCACGGGGTGTTGTGCCCTGTATCATAGGAGGTCACCGTGTAGTACACCCCGACGCCCAGTTCGAGGCCGGAATCATCAAATGTGACCAGCCCGTCTTCAATTTCGACCTCACTCAGCGGAATGTCTGCGACGAGTCGCCAGGGGCCGATATTGCGGTGGGTCGACCGATAGACGCGGTAACCGGCGAGGTCGTTGACATCGTAGTCGGGATCTCGATACGTGTTCGAGATCGGCGGCCACTGTACGCGCATGCCAAGCGGAATCGGCGTCAGGATCAGTGTATTGTTGGCGTTCGTGGGAGTCGGCGGTGGGTCCGGCATTTCGTATCCACGCTCGTAGAGCAGCATGGCCCGGTCTACCGCAGCCCAGAGGCTGTCTGCCCCGTCCTTGAGGCGCGCTTCATTCTCCTTGCCGCCTGCCGCGACGCGTTCCATATCCATCATGCCGGCGGCGACCACCATGACGAATCGGAGTTCACCGCCCGCAGGCAGGTCGTACGGCCCGGTGGCGTAGAGGTAGTCGAGATAGCGCTCGTAGCGTTCCGCCCGGCGGATGCCAAGCCCCAGGCGGGCGGCTTCTGCCGCGAGTGACTGGCCGTCTTCCGTGGTGAGCGGTAACGGCTGGTCGTATTTCAGGGCGGTCAGAATGTAGGCATCCGGGTCGAAGTCCACTTCAGGGTCATCGTTCAGTGGATCATCCTGAACGCGGTTTGAGTGCTGGTTCAGATTCTCCTTATCGACGATATTGAGATGGTCCCGTTCGGTCGGATCCGACTTGACGGGCTTGTCGAGCCAATAGTACGTGAAGTACTGGGGGGCGAGAAACTCATGGTTGATTGCGCTCGGCGCGCCGAGGTCAGCGGGCTCTCCCAGATCGCTCTTGGTCAAGCCGTACGGCTGTACAATCGGCTGCTGCTGCTCATTCCACTGCACCCCGTCGTGGAAGTAGAAGGATTCGTGCTCGATATCCCACTCGTAGTCGTCGTCGTTCGTACGGCCGGTAATGGGATTTGCGATGCGCATACCCGCCGTCGGCGCGAAACGAAAGTTTGTGATGTTCTTCCCGCCGGTATTCTTGAAGGTGTACTCATAGATGAGAAAGTCGCTGTACGCCGGATAACTCCACGCCAGGACGCGGAAACGGAGGTCCACACCGAATTCGACAATGCGATGGGCGCCGGTCAGGATCTCTTCAGCCTTGAGTGAAGGATCTGTCAGATTGTGGTTCTTGATGAGGTTCGTGTTTTCCAGTGGGGCGATATAGTTCGGGTTCGGGTCATAGGCCATGTTGACACGGAAGGGGAAGCCCACCCCGTCAATGTCTGCCCAGGCCATGTATCCGGAGAACTCCACCCAGCCGGCGTGGTCGTACACGTTGGAGCCGAGTTCGTGGCCGGGATAGTCGAACTTGTAATACTCCTCACCATAGGCCGTTGGCTGACCAACGCCGGACGTATTCCAAATCCGCGCCCAGAGTTTGCTGCGCGTGATGTCCTTGAAGTTCCAGCCTTGTCCTTGCAGGGGAGTAGCTACGACTACGAGGAGCAGGATGCACATGAGCTTGCGCAGTGTCACAGCCTGCATCAGTGCGTTGTATGCTTTCATGCGTCTAAATACCAGGAGCGTGAATGGGGGCGAAAGGTGGACGAAGTGCGCTTTCCGGTGGGGTGCCGGTGCACCCCACCGTCTGCACGCTCAACGGCCGGTTAGAACTGAAAGCCCACCTTGAAATAGATCATTCGACGCGGATTGCTGACAGGGTTGTAGAACCACCAGAGTTCTTCCTCTCCGGATTTCGAGTACTTGGGTATCTCACCGCGCTCCTCCCAATCCTCGAGGCGCTGTCCACCGAGCATCACCTTGTCCTTGTAGTTGAAGAGGTTGAAGACATCGATGCCGACCACGGGATTCATTCCAGCAAGAGCGAACTGCTTCGTGAACGTGAGGTCCGTCCTCTGATGAGGGAACCAGCGCTTGTTATTCGGCCGTCGCAGACCGTCGAAGTCCCGCGGGTAGTACGTGTACTGTGGGCCGGCAAAGTACTCATGGTACAGGGCGATGTTGATCTCACCCAGGACGCCGGCAAGCAGGTTTTCGGGCGTCAGGTAGTTCAGATTTCCCTTCAAGAGGTAGCTGGACAGCCAGGTCCCCTTGATCTCCTCAAACGACTGCGGCGTGTGCGCCTGCGCGGCATTCTCCCGATACGTCCTGTAACCGGTTACCCCACCGGTAGAAAGCGAGTAGTCGAAGGTTGCGCGCGCCGACCAGCGCCCCGCGAACAGCTTCTCGCCCACCACCTCGATACCGCGGATATCCTTGAAGCCGTTGTTTACGTAGAAGATGTTATCGTGACCGTCGTTGGCCAGGTTGCGGGTGTACGCATAGGTGGTGAAGTTGCCCGCACCCCAGCCCGTGGCCGCGAACCCACCCCCGCTCTGGTTATAGGTGCTGTTGTGCGAGAAACGCGTCAGGCCCGTGGCATCCTTGTAGTACGCGGCGATGTCGAGTCGTGCGAAGTCGAAGAAGTTCTGGGTGAAGCCGACTTCGTACTGGATCGTGCGCTCGTACGATAGTCCGGGATGGCCATACCATCCCTGCCACTGATCCATGCGTACGGAGCCCCACGGATCGCTGTCATACCAGCTGGTGGGGAATCCGAGCAGCTTGATCCACGAGGGCCGCTGATTGAAGTGCCCGTAGCTGAACCTGAGCTTCGAATTCTCCGTGATGGGGAATGCCAGGCCGAGACGGGGAGAGATCGCGAATTTCCATTCGCTTTCTACAGTCTGCTTATCCATCGACGACTCCCATCCATCCGGGAATGCGTCTCGGAAATCGGTCCCGCCGGCGAACCAATCATAGCCCGTCTGGCCAGCCTGCCATATGGGCGTAATGTTCGAAGGCCGTCCATCACCGCCATTGTGCGTCTGGAACATGAGGGGATCATAGATGCTCGGTGCATACTCATGCATGGCATTGAAGGCATCGGCACGGATCCCAATATTCAGCACGATGCCCTGGTACTCCATCTTGTCCTGAATGAACAGGGAGCCTTCGACCGGCGAGCCCGTGAACACATTGTCCAGATGCCACACGTCGCCGGCCGGGAATTCCATGTAGTAGTGCTGGTAATCGAGGTCAAAGCGTTTGAACTCGAGTCCGGCCTTGAGCTGGTGCGAATTGCTGATCTGGCTCGTGATGTCGGAAGAAAGGGTGAACGCCTTGCTATCGCTGTAGTTATTGACTTGAATCTGCCGTGCCTCGAGACGGAAGTTGCCGCCCAGATCAAACCAGCTGTCACCCCAGGGGAGGGTGGCGGTGCTGGTCTGCAACTTGTCATACTCTTGCAGCGACGTGGTGTAGTCACTCAAGTATGAGGCAGAAACGTTGTAGAACGTCCGGGGACCCAGCGTGTGCTGCCACTGCAGGGTGGCCATGTTGACGGCCTTCTCTTCCGGTCCCTTGAGCCAGTATCCACCCCACGGGGCGTAGGCCTTGTTGTCATAGGGTCCGCGAACGTCCGCATTGGGCTGCCAGCGCGCTTCCTGAGAGCTTTCCATGTTGTTCCAGTTGCTCTCGGTATAGGTGCTGCTGTTGTACCAGCCTCTGAGGAGGTTGAGGCTCAGCCGCTGATTCGTATTGAAGTAGTAATTGAATTTGCCCTGCAGGTTGTACTCAGGGTTGTAGGCGTTCGATTGCGGGAAGATGTTGAGGCCGCGTTCGTACCGACCGGATAGCAAGAAACTGAAACGGTTCGCCGGAGAGCCCCAGATGGACGTCTCGATCTCGTGCTGCATCCGTTCCGTGTAATCGGCCAGGACCTTGTCCGGTGTGATCTGATCCCGATAGGTATCCAGGAGCTCCTGGGCCGTGGGGACGCGCTGGCCGTCCCAACCGTAAAAACGCCTGTAGTACGCGGCGAACTGGTTGCGCTGGCCTTCGTCCTGAAGGCGCTGCTGCCAGTGGTTGAGATCAAAATTGGTGTACTTCCAGAGGTTCTCGTCGTACATGTTCGGGCCCCAGTGGTACTGGCCCGGTGGCCGGACGCGGTAGCGAACGGCTCCGTTGAGACTCCTCGAGAAGGCGCTGGGCTCGTGTGTTACGACGTTGACGATCCCCGACATGGCATTGCCGTACTCCGCATTGTAGCCTCCCGTCAGAATGGAGACCTCCTGAATGGCCGTGGTATTGAGGCGCTGCCAGTTGTCCGACAGGAGACCGCTGTTCAGAGACGTACCGTCCATGCTGTAGGTAATCTCTGAATTGACCCCACCGCGAATGTAGCTGGTATAACCCGTCTCAAAGACACCGGTCTGCTGCGCGAGTACGTCGGTCATGTCTCGCAGCGGGGTTCGGGTCAGCGCGGCTGCATCCATCTTCTGGACACTTCCGGTCAAGTCGCGCTCGACAAGCGGTCGCTCGGCGACGACGACAATCTCTTCACCCGCCACGACAGCTACCTGCATGCCGAAGTCGACCGTCGTCGTCTGGTCGACATTGACGGTAACATTCTGCATGTTGACGATCGAGAAGCCGACCATGCTCGCGCGAACGGTGTACGTGCCTGGAGGGACGTTGATGATGAAGTAGTTTCCCCGCGCATCGGAAACCCCTCCGATCGTCGTCCCCTCTATCACGACATTGACGCCGGGTAGCGGCTCGCCCGCTGCGACATCGGTGATGGTGCCGGCGATCTTCCCGGTGGTCTGTGCGTGCAGTCCCGAAACGCCGACCAATGTGGCCACGAGCAAAGCGAGTAGCAGTCTGCACGATGGGCAAAGTAGTCTTGACATACGACCTCTCTCTGGGTTCATGTGTGCGATTGCGGCACTACGGCTGTCTACACGGTAGATTGAACCATACCGGCCGACAGGTGACTTGGGTTGCTGATTCACACCGTCTCAGGCGAATAAGCCTTGCGCACTCATCTGCGCCTCAAGGGCCATACGATCCGAGCGAAGGCAGCGCAAGGTGCCTTGAACGGCCGCGGCCAAAATGGTATACTGTTCCCGTAGCGGTACCGGAAGCCCTTCCGTTAACGCCTGACTCAATGCTAGAGGGTCCCGGTGGCAGAGTCAATGGACAAATCTGTTACCCGTATGGACGATTCTGCAATTCGGAAACGCCACAAACGGGCGAAGCGTCCCCTGCCGATTTCCCCTTCCTCAGGGGAGGACAGACGCATACGGGACGGCTTTCCCGGCCAGCGCAGAACCCGAGTGCCGGTCGACGTGATCCGCCGAAAACACGCCGTCCCCGTCGTCGGCGACCTCTACATTACTGATATCGGGCACTTTCCCACCGCCAGGTACCACTACGTCGACCGTCCGCAGGGTCTCACCGAAGTCATCCTCATCTACTGCACGGATGGAGCGGGCCTGTGCGAGATGAGGGGTCGAAAATGGCAGATCAAGAGTGGGTGGGCACTCATGATCCCTCCCGGGACACCTCACCTGTATCATGCGCATCCGGGGGCGCCCTGGTCCATATACTGGCTCCATTTCGGAGGCAAGCGGGTCCAGGCATTTCTGGATGTGCTCGGCGTATCGCCCGCCGGCCCGATGATGTACGTGCCTGACGAGGATCTTGTCATCCAGGCGTTTGAAGAAGTCTACGGCCACCTGGAGCAGGGATATTCGGATATGGGCCTTCTCGGGCTCTCGACATCTCTGGGCCGCCTTCTCGGTATACTGGGGTGTCGGCAGCGGGCACCCGACGTACGTGGCCGCTGCACCCAGGAGAAGATCATGGAATCCATTCAGTACATGCGGGAACACATCGATACGCCTTGTCGCTCCGAGGAACTGGCAGAGGCAGCCAACATGTCGCTGTCAACATATGGGCATACGTTTCGAAAACAGATGAATACGTCTCCAGGTCACTTCTTCATCCGCCTGAAAATGCAGCGAGCCTGCGAGTACCTTGACACGACGGATATGACGGTGCGCGCGATCGGCGAACGGGTAGGCTATGGTGATCAGTTCCACTTCTGCCGCGTGTTCAAGAAGGTAATCGGCAAGACGCCGACGGATTACCGGAATTGTATCCATGAAGTCTATGCGGGATGGTGACGGCAGAATAGGCCCACCAGTCACATCACGTTCCGAGGTTCACGATCAGCGTTGTGCCGGGGACGGGCGCCCGAAAAGGCCCCCAACGATCTCAACGCGTGGGGCGAAGTCCGAACGGAAACAGGGCTCACAAGCGAAGGCAGAGAGCGATTTCGAATGCGTACGATCGGGAAAAGGGGAGGACCGGACGCTTCCGGGTTGGTGCCGCGAACGCAGGAAACGGACGCGATGGCAAGGGATTCCTTGCAGGCGGAAGCAATGCCTTCAGCAATGACGGTCAGCCAGGCATCGACTCAGACGTCACGGGGTCCAGGCACCACGCCCGGTGGAGATGGGCCTTCAGATGGGCCTGATCCAGGTGGGGAGTCGGCATAGCGCGTTATGCGCTTCTCGAGGGCTTCCTCCCGATCTCTCTCACGCCAACGTGCCAGCCGGTCGCCGATCCTGCTCTCGTATCCCTCCTCCGAAGGGCTGTAAAAATAGAGTCCTTGCATTTCCGGAGGCAAGTACTGTTCAGGGACATAGTGCTCCCGGAAGGCATGGGGATATCTGTAATTCTCGCCGTGTCCAAGCCCTTTCTTGTCCCGGTTCGCATCCTTGAGATGGTTCGGCACATCCATCGTCCGCTCTTTCTCTACATAACGAAGTGCCTCGAAGTATGCCAGCGTGCTGTTGCTCTTCGGCGCCGTGGCCAGATAGAGACAACACTCGGCGAGAAGAAACTGACCCTCTGGGAGTCCGACGAAGTCGAAGGCGCTTGCCGTGGAGGCAGCGATCTGGAGCGCGCGGGGATCCGCCAGCCCGACGTCCTCCGCAGAAAAAATGAGCATGCGCCGAATGATAAACCGGGGGTCTTCGCCGGCGTAAATCATCCGGGCCATCCAATAGAGTGCAGCATCAGGATCGGACCCGCGCAAACTCTTGATGAACGCACTGACGGTATCAAAATGAACATCCCCCTCTTTATCATAGAGTAGTGCGCGGCGCTGGATGCTGTCTTCCGCCACGGGAAGGGTGATGCGGATTGCTCCATCCGGATCCGGAAGTGTCGTTTCGACGGCGAGTTCGAGGGCATTGAGCAGAGACCGTGCGTCGCCGTTGGCCGTGTCCACCAAATGGTCCAGGGCATCTTCCTCGAGACGGACATCCAGGTGTCCGTACCCGCGTGTACGATCGGTCAGGGCTCGATTCACCACCGCGCGGAGGTCGTCCTCGGTCAGTGCGTGGAGTTCGAAGATCCTCGAGCGACTGACAAGAGCCTTGATGACTTCGAAGTAGGGATTTTCCGTCGTGGCGCCGATGAGAACCACCGTGCCGTTCTCAACGTGGGGAAGGAGGGCATCCTGCTGTGCTTTGTTGAAGCGATGAACCTCATCGACGAAGAGAATCGTCCGCTGCTGGTGATAGCGAAGATGCTTTCCTGCCTCATCGATCGCCTCCCTGATGTCTTTCACGCCGGCGAGCACGGCATTCAGGGACGTGAACCGTGCCCTCGTTGTATTGGCGATGATGCGCGCCAATGTTGTTTTACCCGTTCCCGGCGGCCCGAAGAAGATGAGCGAGGTGAGACGGTCGGCCTCGATCGCCCGGCGGAGAAGCGTACCGGGGCCGAGAATATGGGATTGGCCGGCGAACTCGTCGAGCATTCGAGGACGCATGCGATCGGCCAGCGGTGCATGGCGGGAGCGTGCGGCGTCACCAGCTTCCTGAAATAGATCGGTCATCTTGCTCGCGTTGGCGTCCGCGGACTCACCCTTTAATACAGCCAAGCGGTTTGATCTGCGCGACCTTTCGGGAAATCCCGGCGGCTTCGCATACGTCAACGACCTCGGCCACATCCTTATAGGCTTCCGATATTTCTTCGTTGAGGGTACGGGCCGTGGCGCCTCGCACATAGATGCCCCGGTGACGCAGTTCTTCGGCAATGTTGCGCCCTCCTGCAGTCCGCTTGGCCTGCCGGCGGCTCAATCTCCTGCCGGCCCCGTGGCAGGTGCTTCCGAACGTTTCCATCATGGCGGTCTCGGTACCAACGAGGACGAAGGAATAACGACCCATATCACCTGGAATAAGAACGGGTTGACCGACGTCGCGATAGGCTTCTGGGATATCCGGGTGGCCGGGTCCAAATGCGCGCGTCGCACCCTTCCTGTGAACGCAGACCGTCGTCGGGCGACCATCCACAGTGTGCTTCTCCATTTTGGCGATGTTGTGGGCCACTTCGTAGACCGTTCTCAGCCCGATTTCGTCCGTAGAACGGCCAAGCACGTCTTGAAAGGCGGAGCGCGTCTGGTGGGCGATGATCTGGCGATTCGCGAAGGCGTAGTTCACAGCGCATCGCATGGCGCCAAGATACCGCTTGCCCTCGATTGAGGAGAGGGGAGCGCAGGCCAACTGCCTGTCCGGCAACCGAATTCCGTAGCGTTCGATCGCCTTGTCCATTTCGCCAAGGTAGTCGTCACAGATCTGGTACCCGAATCCGCGGCTTCCCGTATGGATGAGGACCGTCACCTGATCCTGAAACAGCCCGAATTTCTCGGCGACACGCGGGTCGTAGATCTTGGCGATGGCGCCAAGCTCGAGAAAGTGATTTCCAGACCCCAGGGTTCCCAGCTGGTTGCGGCCCCGTTCCCATGCCTTGTCCGAGACGAACTCGGGTTCGGCTCCTTCCATACATCCCTCTTCCTCGATGAATTCCAGGTCCTCGGGAACGCCGAAGCCGTTGTCGACCGCCCAGCGTGCCCCTCCTCGGGATACCGCGCGCAAATCCTGCACCGAGAGGCGAATAGGGCCTCCGGCGCCCACGCCCGTCGGAACGGAACGAAACAGGGCATCAACGAGGGGCTCGATACGGGATGAGAGCTGGTCCCGGTGAAGCGCGGACGCCAATAGACGAACACCACAGTTGATGTCGTAGCCGACGCCGCCGGGCGAGATCACGCCGGTCTTGGCGTCGAACGCAGCAACGCCGCCTATGGGAAACCCGTATCCCCAGTGTATATCGGGCATCGCCAGGGAGGCCTTGACGATGCCGGGGAGATGCGCCACGTTTTCGGCCTGGTGTGGCGCCTGGTCCTCCAGAATCTCATCCAGCATGGCCGCGGAAGCGTAGATGCGGGCGGGAACCAGCATGGCGCCATGAGGCGACATCTCCCAGACATAGGGCTCAATCTGCCTGAAGCGGGCGCGAGACATGGTCGTCCGTTTTCGGTATGTCAAAGGTCTACAATGATCGACGCAGCCCATCCCTCCGCGGTCTGGTTGACGGACAGGCCGTGGTAGGTGATTGCCTTGATCTCCGTGTACAGCGCGTGTCTGTTCGCATCAAAAGCCTCTCCGAATGCCTGGGCTTCGATGTGAAGGTCCTCTGGAAACCCCACGCGGAAGGCGGAGAAAACCATCCCGCCCGTGACGTGCCGGTAATTGAGTTCGGAAAGCCAGACAACCAGCAGGGCAGGAAGATCACGGGCCGAAAGTACGACGGCCTCGGATTGGAGGGGGCGGACGAGTGAGAGGTCGGTAAGATAGCCGAACAGTGCGGTGGCCGCACGCTCGAAGAGTTCAGGCAACGTGCGGGCTCGGATTTCAAACGCGGCGTCGCCGGTATGGTCGAGTTCCGTGAGCCAGGAAGGGTTCTCCATGGTTTCCGGGGTTCCTTTTCCTATGTACACATGAAATGGGTTCGTGGCTCCACGACCGAAGGTCTTTTTGTGGGAAGTGTGACGGGGAGGGGGTAGTTTTTGTCCACCCTTCCCACCTTGCAGCCTGCATCGAAGATGATGGATCGACTGATCTCCGGGCTCTTCCTGATCTTTTTCGTCCTCACGTCGTCGGTCCTTGTCGCGGTGGCGGCCCTCCTCCGTCTCATCACCCAGCCGTTCGACAAGAACCTGCGCGTGTTGAACCTCTTCTCGTGCTACTGGGGATCGCTCTACATCTGGAGCATGCCCGCCTGGCGGGTGACGATTGAAGGGCGGCAACATATCCGGAAGGGCGCCACGTATGTGATCGTTTCCAACCACGGCTCCACGGTAGACATCCCGGCGTTGTTCAGATTGTTCGTCCCCTTCAAATGGGTGGCCAAGGATGAACTGTTCCGTGTTCCTTTCATCGGGTGGGCCCTGTCCCTCAACCGGTCCATCCGAATCAAGCGCGGTGATCTGGACGGGATCCGGCAGATGATGCAGGACTGTCGTGCCGCCCTGAAGGCCGGGAACAGCGTGATGATCTTCCCGGAAGGTACCCGCTCCGAAACGCCCGAGCTGCGTCCGTTTCTCTCGGGAGCCTTCACGCTGGCAAAAGCGGAGCGGGTTCCGATCCTTCCGATCGTCATCCACGGAAGTCGAGAGGCACTGCCGAAGAGGAGCCTTGTGATCACGGGCCGGCACGACATCAGGGTCCGCGTGTTGCCTGAGGTGCCTTATGAAGAATTCGCGAACACGCCGGTGAAGATCCTTGCTGCGGAGGTCCGTTCACGAATTGTCGACGAACTGAGGCGGATAGATGGGGAGAAGAGGAATGGACCTGACGTGACCGTCGACAGGTTCGAAAATGGTGTGTCAAAAGGGTAGGTTAAGACACATCATAAAAGGCGAAAAGATAATGCTATAGATGATATTGATCAGCGAATTAGATAGGCGGGAGTGCGTGGTCATACGGCTTGGTAGCCTGTAATTGGATCCGATTTTGAGTCGATTTCGGGAAGTGCTGCGAGTTGGTGGGCGAGGAGGCGCGCGGTTTGGAGGTCCGGTACATTCTGGACGATGATGCGCAGTTTGTTCGGAGATTCCTTGAGTACGTAGCGACGGCCCAGGTTGGAGAACTGTTTGAGGAGGGGCTGGAAAACGTGTCGGTAGAAGTAGTCGTCGTTTTGCTCCGGCATTTCGAGGAAGAGACGCTCGTTCTTGAACGCGATCTTCGGGAGGCGAAGCGCCTGGAGGGTCAGTTTGATTTCGGCAGCGGCGAGAAGGTTCGTGACCGATTCAGGGGGACTCCCAAAGCGGTCGGTCAATTCGTCCTCAATCTCCCGGAGATCGGCACTCGTATTTGACGCACTGATGCGGCGGTAGAGGCTCAAGCGTTCGAGGCGGTTTGCGACGTACGAGTCAGGTAGAAGCGCGTCGGTCTCCACATCGATGGTCGTATCGGAAAGTGAAGGAGGCCGAACGGTTTCGCCAAAGACGTGCGCGAACTCCTCGGTCCGCAGTTCATGCACGGCCTCATCGAGGATCCGGTGAAACGTCTCGAATCCGATTTCGGCGATGAAGCCGCTCTGACTCGTGCCGAGCATATTCCCGGCCCCGCGGATGTCGAGGTCTCGCATCGAGAGACTGAAGCCGGCGCCGAGGTCGGCGAATTCTTCGACGGCCTGCAGTCGCTGCCGTGCTTCGCGCGTCAGCGAGCGGATATTGGGCGTGAGCAAATAGCAGAAAGCCTTGCGGTCGGATCTTCCGACGCGGCCGCGCAACTGATGCAGGTCGGCAAGGCCGAAGCGTTCGGCGTGGTCGATGACCATCGTGTTCGCATTGGGCACGTCCAGCCCGCTCTCTACGATGTTGGTGCAGACGAGGACGTCGAACTCATGTTTGATGAATCCATGCATGACGCGCTCGAGCTCGGCCGTCTTCATCTGACCGTGACCGATCTGAAAGCGTACGTTCTCGACCAGACTGCGAAGCATGAAGGTGATTTCTTCAATGGTCCGGACTCTGTTGTGAATGAAGAAGACCTGACCCCCACGGCTAACCTCGTGAAGGATGGCATCACGGATGAGGTCTTTGTCAAACGTGTGGATTTCAGTCGCGATCGGACGCCGATTCGGGGGGGGCGTGCTTATGATCGAGAGGTCGCGCGCGCCCATGAGCGAGAACTGGAGCGTTCTCGGTATGGGCGTCGCGGTCAACGTGAGGGTGTCGATGTTGGGACGCAGGGTGCGGAGGCGCTCCTTGACGCGGACGCCAAAGCGCTGCTCTTCGTCGATGATCAGCAGCCCCAGGTCTTTGAAGCGCACATCGGCCGAAACGGCCCGCTGTGTCCCTATCAGAATGTCCACGGTGCCCTTCTCGAGGGCAGCAAGGGTAGCACGCTGTTCCGAAGCGGAACGGAAGCGAGAGAGCATGTCGACCGAGACGGGATAGGCGGAGAGGCGTCGCCGGAAGGTCTCGTAATGCTGGTCGGCCAGCACGGTGGTGGGGACGAGGACGGCGACCTGTTTCCCCTCCTGAACGCACTTGAAGGCCGCTCGTACGGCCACCTCCGTCTTGCCGAAGCCCACGTCGCCGCATACCAGTCGGTCCATGGGCACGGGCCGCTCCATGTCTCCCTTGACCTCATCCGAGGCGGATGCCTGGTCGGGCGTATCCTCGAACTCGAAGCCGGCCTCGAGTTCCCTCTGCCAGACCGTATCCGGAGAAAAGGCATATCCGGACGCTGACTTCCGCTCCGCGTAGAGCCGAATCAGGTCGCGGGCCATCTCCTTGACCTGCTTCTTGGCGCGCGATTTTGTACGCTCCCATTGTCCGGAGCCGAGCCGCGTCAACTCCGGTTTGTGTCCTTCCTGCCCCGTGAACTTGTGGAGTTTGTGAAGGGCAGAGACATTGACATACAGCACGTCGCCGGCCTGGTAGAGGACGCGAACCACCTCCTGCAACTTGCCCCGCACGTCAATCCGCTCCAGTCCGTCGAATCGTCCTACGCCATGGTCGATGTGGACGACGAAGTCACCTGCGCGGAGGTCCTGCAGTTCGCGCAGACTGATACCTCCTCGCCGCTTGCGTTTGCGGGTCGAAGGGCGATGATACCGATTAAAGATCTGATGGTCGGTATAGACGGCCAGGCGGGAGGAGGGGAGTTCGAATCCCTCGTGCAGCGTTTCCACGCGGAGTTGGAGCGTGGATTCGTGGGTATCCAGTTCGAGCAGGTCGAACAGGCGGTTCTGCTGGCCCCGGTTGTCGCAAAGCAGGAAGATATCGGCGCCCGACGATTCGAGGGTGTGAATGCGGCGCCGGAGCAATTTCAGATTCGAGTGGAAGGGGGGCTGCGGAACCCCCCCGGCATCGAAGACGAGGGGGAGGGTTTCAACGGGTGATGGACCCAGTGGATCAAGAAAAACAAGGCGCCGGAAGGGGCGCAGGGCGCTGCGTAGGCCGGCAGCGTCGAGATACCGTTCGGCCGGGGGTAGAGGGCTTGGCGCGGGTTCTTCGTCGAAGACGGACCGTTTGGCAGGGGCTGCCGCGGCGTGGGTGAGAAAGCGATCGAAGGCAGACTTCGCTTCCTCGAACAGGGATTCCGCTACGTCGTAGATCCGGTCGCCCTCGATCACGACAAGCAGGGTTTGAGCGGGAAGATAGTCGGCAGGCGTAGCCTCGCGACGAAGATCCGCCCGCTGATCATCCACACTGGGGACGAGTCGGGCCACCTCCATCCTGCTGACCGACCGCTGGGTGAGCGGATCGAATTCGCGCAAGGATTCGATCGTGTCGCCGAAGTATTCAATCCGGATCGGATAATCCCCCGTGAAAGGATATACGTCGAGGATCCCTCCGCGACGGGCCAATTCGCCCGGCTCCTGCACAAAATCGACCACTGAAAATCCGAGATCGGCAAGTCGCGCGGCCAGATCCTGGGGGGGTAGATCCTCTTCCACCCGTACCGTGATGGTGGAGGATTGCATGGTTTCCGGGCGGACGACCCGGTCGGCCACGGCCCGAACATCGGTGACGACAATGCCCCCAAATCCGTCCTTGATCTGTTGCAGTGCGTCCGTGCGCTGGATCGATCGAAGGTGATCGGCTACGGCATCCGGATCGTAGAATCCGGGCGCATCGGGGGGAAAGAGCAGGAGGGATTCGTCGTTTCCACCGAGCATCTGGTGAAGATCGGAGTAGAGATACTGGGCCTCTTCCTCCGTCGGCGCGATGCAGAGAAGGGGGGCCCCCGCTTCGCGCGCCGCCAGTGCAATGAGAAAGGCGCGCAGAGAGCCCGCCGCATGGCTCACGCCGGCCTGCGGGGTCGGTCCGACCCGAGCCCAGTCCGATACCGCTTCCCCGATGGGGCTCGCGGCAATCCGCGCGAGAATGGAGTCGAGAATCACGGACGGCCTTTGAGTGTTGAGGAATGGCACGGGGACTGCTTTGGTCCGCTTGAGAAGGGGACCGAGCCAGCCGAAGGTTTCACGTGAAACATCATGAGGCGGAGACTAGGATCCGTGGCGACGGGCGGCCGCACATCCTCGTCCGTCGTTATGTTCCACGTGAAACACGACCGCTAGCTCACCAGATCCTGAATAGCGGCTCTCACCATGCCTCGGGCTCGAGCGAGGCGAGAGTGGGCTTCCTCGACCGACACGCCGGCGAGGATCATGACGAGGGCCGTTTTGACGTGTCCCCGGGCTTCCGACAGTACGGACGCCGCCTCGGCGTAGTCGACACCGGTGGCCATCATGACGATGCGTTTCGAGCGCTCGACCAGTTTCTTGTTGGTAAGCTGCAGGTCGATCATCATGTTCTCATATACCTTTCCGAGCTGTACCATGCTCACCGTAGTGATCATGTTCAGGACGAGCTTCTGGGCGGTTCCGGCTTTCATACGTGTGGAGCCCATGACGACCTCGGGACCGACTTCGGGACACATGGCGACATCCACCTCGATATCGAAGTCGCTCCGTGGATTGCAGGTAATAAAAAGCGTCTTGCAGCCGATCGCCCGTGCATAATGCACGGCGCCCACCACGTAAGGCGTCCGACGGCTGGCGGCGATGCCGCAGACCACATCGCCCTCCTGGACCCCGGCATTTCGCAGATCCCGTTCGCCGTTTTCCTCGAGGTCTTCGGCGCCTTCCTGGGCCCGGAAAACGGCATCCCGACCACCGGCGATGATTCCCTGCACAAGTTCGGGCGGAGTGCCGAAGGTGGGAGGACATTCCGATGCGTCCACAATGCCGAGCCTGCCGCTGGTGCCGGCTCCAACGTAGAACAAGCGGCCTCCCGTACGGAACGCTTCGGATACGATGCGTACCGCCGCGGCGATGTGCGGGATTTCACGGCGCACCGCAATCGGGACGAGGTGGTCCTCGGTGTTGATCAACTCGAGCGCCTCTTCAATCGAGGCCGCGTCAAGCTGCATGGATCGGGGATTGCGTTGCTCGGTCGACAACCGGAGGAGTTGCTCGAATAACGGAGGAGTGCTCATGGGCAGTCGGCGGCGTGTGGCGGCTACAAACAAATTACTACAACGACTGCCCTCTTCCTGATCCGAGATCAGACTGCCTTGTTATCAACTTTCGTCCGATATTGGCGCGAAGCCGCCGTTGATTCCCGTTTCGATGAACATCCACCACCTTCATGTGACCTCCTTCCGGGCCCATTCGGCGTCCATACTGGATTTTCCGGCCAAGGTGACGGTCTTGTCTGGGGCCAATGGCGCCGGGAAGACCAACATCCTGGAAGCCATACACTATTTGGCCATGTCGAAGAGTTTCCTTGGGGCGACGGATGCAACCGTACTTCAGCGGGGGCAGCGCGCATTCGAGGTGAAAGGGGAGTTCGAATCGGATCGGGGAACGCGGTTCAGCGTTCACCTTGGCTACACCCGTGACGGCGGCAAGCGGGTTCTGGTGAACCGGTCCGCACTCGACCGGATTTCCGATCTGGTCGGGCGCGTCCCCATCGTCACCTATGCCCCCTCCGACATCGGCCTGACAGCCGGGGGTCCTGAGGAGCGCCGCCGCTTTCTCGATCATACCCTCTCCCAGGCACGCCCCGCGTATCTGGATGCCCTTCTGAAGTACCGCCGCACGCTGAAGCAACGAAGTGCTCTTCTCGGCCAGTCCCGAAGGGGCGCACGCCGACCGGACCCTCTGTTTGACGTCTGGACCGAGGAGTTGCTTCGACTGGGAGCCCGTATCGTCGCGACGCGCGGCGCATTTGTCTCCCGGTTTACAGGGTTTCTCGACGAATCATACAGGCGGTTCGCCGATTTGAAGGAGACTCCACAGGTGGACTACCGGTGTGACGGCCCGGAGGATAATGCCCTGGATCAAGAAGCCATCCTGGAGGCGATGCGCCGCAAGAGCCACCGGTTGCGCTCGCGGGAACTCGAGTTGGGCAGAACGCTGGTCGGCCCGCACCTCGACGACCTGATCTTTCGCCTCGGTGGACTGGAGTCCCGACGGTACGCATCACGCGGGCAACACCGCACGCTGGGAATGGCGCTCAAACTGGCCGCATCCTTCTACCTGCACGAAGAGCTGGACGAGCAGCCCATCCTCCTGCTCGATGAGGTCACAGCAGAACTGGACGGCACCCGTATCCGGATCTTGCTGGATCTACTGGCCTCGAATTCGGTAGGCCAGTCCCTGCTCACGACGGCCTCGCCCGAACTCGGAATGGCCTCATTCAACCCTGCGGTCTGCAGGCGCATCTTGATTAGAGAGGGCCGTGTCGAACCGAACGATTGACCCGTTCGTACCACTTATGTTCACAACGCACCTGCTCATCGAATAGTCACCAGGACCATGTCGAGACGCATACTGACCCACATAGCGGGCGCACTCACCATACTCTTGCTCGGCGTCCTTTTCTATGGATGCACGATTGCCCGAAGTGCCATAACGGGTAAGAAGCGCGCCTATGCGTACACCTGGCAGCAGGAGATCCAGCTCGGGAAAGAGGTGGATGGACAAATCGCGAGTGAGTACGGGATATATGATGACCCGGATCTTTCCGCCTATGTCACCCGCGTGGGCGAAAGGGTACTCGCACAGAGTCACCTTCGTCGCCCGGACGCAGCCGAGGAGCACCGTGCCACAGAATTTACGTTTCGCGTTCTGGACAGCCCGATCGTCAATGCGTTCGCACTGCCCGGGGGCTACGTCTACGTAACACGCGGCCTGCTTGCCCACCTCCAAAATGAGGCCCAACTCGCGGTCGTCCTGGGACATGAGGTGGGCCACGTCGTGGCACGCCATTCCTCCCAACGTGCGCTGAAGGGGCAACTCGCCCAGATCGGGCTCATTGGGGCCGCGATTGGTGGAGAATTGCTGGGTGTTGACGGCAACTCCATCCTTCAGGGCGGGAGCCTCGCCACTCAACTGCTCCTCCTGCGTTACAGCCGGGATGACGAGCGCGAAGCGGATGCGTTAGGGGTGGAATATTCCGCGATGTCCGGCTACGCTGCTGCAGAAGGGGCGGCGTTCTTCACTTCCCTCAAGCGGATATCGGAAGCGTCCGGTCAGAGCCTGCCGGGCTTCCTCTCCTCTCACCCCGATCCGGGTGACCGAGAGGCGCGGATTCCGCGGCTCGCATCCCAGTACGCGGCCGATTACGAGATGACCGAGATCAACGAAGCCGGCTATATCGCACGACTGGCCGGAATCGTATTCGGCGAGGATCCGCGCCAGGGATTTGTTGAGGCAGGCCAGTTTCACCATCCCGAACTGCGCTTCTCCTTTCCCGTGCCAAGCGATTGGAAGACGCAGAACAAGCCGAGTCAGGTAGCCCTCTTCACCGAAAAGCAGGATGCGGTCATCCTGTTTGAAATCGTTCCCGATGTGGCGACGCCCGCTGATGGGGCCAGGAAACTGAGCGCTATCGAAGGGCTGACGGTCCAGAGCCAGTCGGCGGTTCAGATCAACGGACTGCCGGCCCACCAGGTCGAGGCCACACTCACGGGCCAAAACAACCAGGCGTTGCGAATACTGGCCACCTTCATTCAGTATCAGTCTCGCATCTACCGGTTCCTCGGATTTTCTGCGCCCGATACCTATTCCGGTTACGAACGGCTCTTTCAGAACACAATGCGCGGGTTTCGACCGCTGGTGGACCAGCGCATCCTTGCCATCCAACCTGTCCGCATCCGCCTGAGATCGGCGGATCGGAATGCCGCCTTTCGGACATTCGTGCCGTCGGACCTCCCTTCGGGGTTCAACCCGGAGCAATTGGCCATCGTGAACCAGCTTATGCTGGACACACAGGTGGTCAGGGGTTCATCTCTTAAATTAATAGGGCGATAATATCCTACACCCGTGACCCGGGTCTCCCGGTCGGGGCAGGACGGATGGAACGTTACTTTCGTTCGTTCCCCCAGAGCTTGGGGTCATTTCCCGTGGCCTTTCGCCATTCATGTCTCCACCGGTGGATCTCGACGGGGCCGATGGAAGGACGAGGGGCGCGGAGTGCCCGGTCCGGAACGGGTGGGTACCGCTTGTGCGGGTCCGTCTGGTACCAGTAGGCTACCGTGGCGAGATCCAGCGTCAGATTGTTATCGTGCCCATGCTCAATGGTGAAACGAAGCGATCGGTTGAAGTAGATCGGATCCGAGACGTGGAAGCGATAGACATGAGTGCGTCCAAGCCAACCGATGTGGTCATTGACCCGCGCGTAGCCATAATAGGGGTGTTGGAAGAGGGAGTTGGGCGACCACGACGTGTTGAAGTAATCTTCCGTTCCTGTTCCGTGTAGTGAGGAAGGCCACGACTCTCCGTCGATGAAGATCATGTCGTCGCCCTCGCCATACCACATCGGCGAGGGCGAGTCTACGAAGTAGTTGACACCGGCGAAGTGCCCTTGGCCGTCGATGTCGGCGATGAGGTAGTTGTCGGCCCCCGTCGTGTTGTTCCCCTGAGGCCCGAGTACAGACCATTCATTCTCACCGTCTGGAAGGGCATCGGTGATCTCGTGGTTGTACCATGCGTGAAATCGTCCCATGCCGGCGGGCAGTTCCGCCATCTCGACGTAGTCGACGTAATAGTAAAAGGCATCAATGGGTCGACCGGTGTCGTTCTCTACCTCGATGCGTGCCCCATTCGCGAACGGCATGGCGAAGTAGCTGACAAGCCCCCTTCCCTCTCTCGGCCCCGCCGCGAGAGGCAGTGACGAGAACGGATAGCTCTCGTCCCATCCCTGCCCGAAGAAGGGTCCGAGCGGCGTTTCCACGCACGGATCCTCATGGCCGTCCCAATACATACGAAGGATAATGTCGTGCCGGTTCAGCGCCGGAGGAGGGGGTGCGATCGTCATCCAGATATGATTGATGATGCCGGCGCCCTCCGCTTCGAAGAGGGTTCGCCGCTCCCCAGACGGGATATTCTCGAATCGGTCGTTGTTGCCGCCGGTGCGGTCGTAACTGCTGACCCGTTTGCTCTGGACGCCGGACCGAATGAAGGCGAGTTCCATAAGGTCAGACGAGATACCCTGACCGACGGCGGCGGAACAGGTGAGCGAGAGCGCAAGGAGGGCGTATAAGGAAAGCCGGAGGAAGGAGTTCATGGTGAATCTCCCGATTCGTGAATGAAGCAGTGAAGCAGGGTCCAAGATCGACGGCGCAGGGATTGCGTACAAGAGGCCCGGAGGACATCGATCGGGGATAACGCCGTCGACCGGGAGAAACCGGGAATGTGTACCTTCTACCATCTCCCGTCTTGCCGGCCGGGTTTCAGGCGGCAGTGCGGAGACCGATATGGCGGGAAACGAACGTCCCGCCTTGCGCTGCATGTCCGGGCCCCGGGGTGCCAACCGGATGCCCACGGAGACCGGCCGACGTTTCGTATAACCTCAGACCCCATGGGTTGGGACCCGGATTTGCCTTCGGACTCCGCAGAGCGGTTGGTCCTGGATCGGTACCATCGGCTCATTGAGGACTTGAACCGGCGGATCAATCTCTTTGCACGGTCGGCCCTCGACGTTTCATTCTACGAACGGCACATCCTGCATGCGCTTTGCTTGCGGTGGCGCCGTTTTCCCGCCGGGAGTACGGTAGTCGATTGGGGCTCCGGCGGGGGCGTCCCGGGGATTCCGCTCGCCATTTGTTTTCCGGAGGTCCGTTTCGTCCTCGTGGAGGCAACCGGTAAGAAGGCCGCTGCGCTCCGGCTGATCCGAAGTGAATTGGCCCTGCCGAATGTAGAGGTATGGAACGGCCGTGCGGAATCGTGGGATGGCTCGCACGAGTTCGCGGTCTCCCGGGGGACGGCACCGCTCGAAACCCTGTGGCGGTGGACGCGCAGAGGGCTCGAGTTGACGGATGAAACGGCGCCGGCGGGGACCTGGGAACGAGGCCTGGTGTGTCTGAAGGGGGGTAGCATTGCGGCGGAGATGGCTCAACTGGAGCGGTCTTTCCCTGAACTGGCGGTTACCCGGTTCGACCTGGCCACGTTAACGGATAGAGAGGCTTTTCGGGACAAGCACATTGTCCACACTGGCGGACTTGTGGGGAAGTGGTCTGCCGGCGCGGCGAATTCTCCGAGATCGTGAACGGAGCGGCGCGCGACCGACGCCCGGGTATTGTGGGTCTCAGGGGAGAGGCGTAGGTTTCTCCGGTCATTTTCCGAGACATGGGTCGCAGCGCCCTGCCATTGCCAGTTTGACGGGAAGCGCTACGGGTTCGGGGTACGGGGTCGTTGCGACGCGGGGGAGGAATCACCTACCGTTCACCTCAAAGCGAGTCCAACATGGAGACATCCTCAAACGACGTCCAACAGGTCTCTGCCTTCAGTCATCGGAAGCGGCTGTTCTGGGGCTGCTTCATCGCGCTGATCGCTACGTCCTTCGGCTTCGTGATTCGGGCACTCATCATCAATGACTGGGGGACTGAATTCAACTTGACCGAGACCCAGAAGGGAGAATTGCTGGGCGTAGGGCTCTGGCCGTTTGCCATCAGCATCATCGTCTTCAGCCTGATCATCGACCGGATCGGCTATCGCAACGCGATGATCTTTGGTCTGGCGTGTCACGTGGTTTCGGCGATCGTGACGATCTTCGCGACGGGGTACACGATGCTTTACGTGGGGACCTTCATCGTGGCCCTCGGAAACGGCACGGTCGAGGCCTACATCAATCCGGTTGTGGCGACGCTCTTCCGCAAGGAAAAGACAAAATGGCTGAACATCCTCCATGCCGGTTGGCCGGGAGGGCTCGTGCTTGGAGGCATATTGACCATCGCATTGGGGGCTGATTTCGACTGGCGCGTGAAAGTTGCCTTGATCTTCATCCCGACGATTGTATATGCCTTCATGTTGTGGCGCGAGCAGTTCCCGGTTCAGGAGCGGGTGAGCGCGGGCATCTCCTACCAGGATATGTTGAAGGAGGTTGGCATCATTGGTGCGTTGATTTGCAGCGGAATGATCGTGATGGAGATCGGTCGGGTAGCCGACTGGCCGGCCTGGGTGATTATCGGTTTGGTGGTTGTAATGACAGGCGCGTACGGATTCTACGCGCGGTCGCTCGGCCGGGTGTTGTTCATCATCCTGCTCCTCATCATGATGCCCCTTGCAACGACGGAGCTGGGCGTCGACAGCTGGATCACGGATCTGATGACCCCCGAGTTCTCGGCGCTGGGTATCAGCCCGGGCTGGGTGCTTGTGTACACGTCCTTCATCATGATGGTGCTTCGGTTCTTCGCGGGGCCGATCGTTCACCGCATCTCTCCGCTCGGGTTGCTTGCCGTCTGCTCTGCCATTGCCGCGGTTGGGCTCTTCTTCCTCTCGGGTGCGGTCGCCGGCATTGCGATCCTCCTGGCCGCAACCGTCTATGGCATCGGCAAGTCCTTTTTCTGGCCGACGACGCTGGGCGTGGTGGCAGAGCAGTTTCCGCGCGGTGGTGCGCTAACCCTCAACGCGGTAGCCGGAGTCGGCATGCTGGCCGTGGGAATCGTGGGCAATCCGCTCCTCGGGACGTTCCAGGACCACCAGGTAGATGCAAAGCTGAGTGAGGTCTCGACCGCTCTGCACGACGAGTACGTGACCGTGGAAAGGCGCGGCGTGTTGGGAACCTACAAGGCACTGGATGTCGAAAAGCTGGAAATGGCCCCCTCCGAGGATCGGGAGACGATCGAAGCAGTCCGGGCAACCGCCAAAAAGGATGCCCTTTCCCAGGTGGCGATCCTGCCCGTTTTTATGCTCCTTTGCTACATCGGTCTCATGATCTACTTCAAGACCCAGGGAGGCTACAAGCCGGTTGATCTTGACAACGAGTGATGAGCGTGGCGCCACCGTGTCATGCCGTAAGCGCGGCGGGGCCGGGGTGACTGCTTGGGATTAGCAGGTCCCGTCGGACAAGAGGCTCTCGGACTTTGATCCGGGAGCCTCTCTGCTATCCCCCTGGGAGGCACGGGCGTTGGGGATTGTCTCCTTCAGAAGGAGGCTGGGTGGGTGGACGGTAAAGAGAAAGGCCCGATCGCCGTGGGCGGTCGGGCCTTCTGAAAGAGGCAAGGCAGCGATGAAAATCAGCCGGCCGGTGTCATGACCAGGTCGAAGAGGACCGTCACGTCGTCCGCGACGCGAAACCGTCCGAAGAGGGCGGTCGGCGGTTCAATATTGTACTGGGTCATCGCGAAAGAGTGGCTACCCTTGAAGTGGACATTGCCGTTGGGGAGTATCTCTCCGTCCACCGTCATAGCGATGTCGCGCGTTTCTCCGGCGAGCGTGAGTTTTCCTTTGGTCTTCAACTTAAAGTTCTTGTCCCCGGCGGGAACGACTTCCGTACCTGCGAACTGGTAGACGATCTCCGGGTGCTCCGATGTCTTGAAGGCGTTGTGGACGAGCCGGTCCATGATCACGCTCTTGTTGCTGAGCACCATCTTACCCGGGATGCTGGCCTTCACGCTCACGAGACCCGGTTCGGAAGCGGAGGCCTGCTGATTCATCCGCATTTCAACTGAGAATTGGGTGGCAAAAACCGTCCAATCCCCGTTGTTCGAGGTTCCATCGACCCACAACTTGCTCGCTTCCGGCTCAATTCGATAGAGCGCAGATGGATTCTGGGCCGAAACGCCGATTGCGAATAGAAACAGGGCGACGCCGCTCAATAACGAAGTACGAAGGAATGCGCACATGGCATGACCATTATGATGCGGTGTAACAACTTGTAATATAACGGAATATAAGGGTTGCCTCTAGATACCCTGCCACCTTTTCCGTGATGATAATCAGACGACGGGGGGCGTTGGGAAGTTCCTGCGGCGGGTCCGCCGGGGGGTGCGCACGTGCGCCTGAAGGATTGTGATTGGGGCGCGTGGTCTTATATTAGCCGAGCCCACCGGATGCGGAACCGCTTCCGCCTCTTCCAAGTACTCAACGCCAGCACGTCGGGGTTCCCGGCGTGGAGAGGGAAGAGTTGGTGGTTCGATTGACATCGATCACCTATAGTATTCAGTTCGCTTACCAGTCTGCAGGGGAAATCATGGAAAAGACCGAGAAAACGACCCACAACGAAACACGACGCGGCTTCATGAAGAAGAGCGCACTGGCAGCGGCAGCCGTTGTTGCTGCGCCGGGCAAGTTCACGACCCCCGTCTACGGGCAGCGACAGGCGCCGGCGACTGGCTCTGTACTGGGAGCGAATGACCGCATCGTTTGCGGATTTATCGGCGTGGGTGGTCAGGGGATGAACGCGCATCTGGGAACCGTGAACCGGGAAGGCTCGACGCTGAACGCCGTCGGCGGCGCGGTATGTGACGTGTTCTCGAAGCGCCTTGAGCTCGCCCGCACGACGCTGGGACTGACGGAGGCGGATGCTGTTGCAGATTACCGGAAGATGCTCGAGCGTGAGGACATCGATGCCGTCTTTGTCGGGACGGTCGACCACTGGCACAGGGCGATCTCGATTGACGCGATGGAGGCGGGCAAGCACGTGTACTGCGAGAAGCCCATGACCCGTTACCTTGGAGAGGGTTTCGAGATATACGATGCGGTGAAGAAGACCGGCAAGACCTTCCAGGTAGGATCGCAGTATTGCTCGGAAGGGATCTGGCACAAAGCCGCAGAATTGATCCGGGAGGGCAAGATCGGTCCGCTCGTATTGGCGCAGGCCGACTATTGCCGAAACAATCCCGAGGGCGAGTGGAACTACCCGATCGACCCGGATGTCGTTCCCGCGACGCTTGACTGGAAATCCTGGCTCGGCCCCGTATCCGACCGCCCGTTCAGTGCGGACCAGTACCACCGCTGGCGAAAATACTATCCGTTCTGTGCCGGCATCCTGGGCGACCTCCTCGCGCACCGGATCCACCCGCTCCTCATCGCGACCGGTGGCGAATGGCCGACGCGTGTTACGTCGATTGGCACCCGCAAGGTCACGCCCGACCGGGACGTTCCCGACAATACGCAGTTGCTGGCCGAATTTCCGAGCGGGTTGACGATGCTCGTGATCGGGAGTACCGTCAACGAGCAGGGGCTCGGACAAATGATCCGCGGACACGAAGCGACCCTCTATCTCGGTGGGTATGGCGGATCGCTTGAACTGCGTCCGGAGCGGCCGTTCGCCGACCTGGCCGACCGCGAGATGTTCGAAGGCATCCAGCCGGGCGTAAGTGTCTCTGCCCACATCGGAGACTTCTTCAATGCGATTCGCCAGAATGTGATGCCGAACGGCAATATCGAAATCGCAATGCGCGCCCAGGTAATCATCTCGCTCGCCGAGATGTCCGAGCGGCTGGGCGAAATGCTGCATTTCGATGCCGAGAGCCGCACGATCCGCACGGGAGGCGGGCAGGTGATCGATTCGATCACCTACGGCACGCTGCCGCTTTCCTGAGTTAACCAGACGCTTGAATGCGGAGAAGGGGTTTCGTGCGGCAACAACTCCGCGCGAAACCCTTTCTCTGTATAGACCACACAGGATCCGGCATGATCACCGTCCGCGTCGCCCGCAACGCCATGGGGTCGCGCTTCGAAGTCGTTCTCCGGGGTGACGATGAAGTGCACCTTCGCGCCGCAGGTGAGGAAGCGCTCGGTGAGATCGAGCGGTGGGACGCCCGCTTGAGCACCTACAAGCCGACGAGTGAGGTCAGCATTATCAATGCTACGGCAGCGCAAGGGCCTGTTCTCGTTGACCCGGTGCTGTTTGCCCTCTTGCAGCGCATCAGAGGTCTCCACGAGGCCACCCGGGGGGCCTTTGATCCGACCGTGGGCCCGTTGATGGAGACGTGGAACTTCGTGCGGGGAACGGGAACGGTGCCGTCACGGGAACGGATCGATGCGGCGCTCTCCGTGAGCGGCATGCACCGCGTCCACCTGGATCCAGAACGGCGAACGATCCAATTTGAGCGACAGGGAATGCGCCTGGACCTCGGTGCGATCGGGAAGGGTTTCGCACTCGAGGAAGCCGTGAACCTGTTGCGCGAAGCCGGCGTGAAACACGCGTTGATTCATGGTGGGAACAGCACCGTTTGCGCGTTAGGGCACCCCGACGACATCGGGAACTGGAACGTGGCCATTCCGTATCCTGAAAGCCACGGCAGGCAGGCCGATCCAGATCGGATGTTGGCGGTGGTTCCCCTGAACGAGACGGCGCTTTCCGTATCGGCCGTCTGGAGCCGGTCCTTTGAAGTGGATGGGCGCGTCTTCGGACATGTCATGGACCCACGTACAGGCTGGCCGGTAAGTCGAGCCGTTCTTAGTGCCGTCGTGATGTCCTCGGCAACCGATGCCGATGCCCTATCCACGGCGCTGCTCGTTCTCGGTAACGACGGGCTGTCTATCATCCAGGAGCGCTGGCCCGATGGGAAGACGCTGGTCGCGGTGCCGGACGACAGCGAGGCCGGATTTCACTGTTCGACCGACGGAATCACGCTCGAGTGAGTGACCGAATTGACTTGAGACCCTACCGCCCCGCCGAGGGGCACGCTCTATTCCAATATCCCGGAAGCCCCAAACCAGTTGCTCCATGTCCAAACCCCACCAAGAAAAGTCGCCCCATGCCGCAGGCACGATGAACCCTGGGCGTAGGGATTTCCTGAAGAAGACTTCCCTGGCTACGCTCGCCGGCATGGTCGGCATAGAGCCGTTGGCGTCGGTGCCTGCTGCTCATCCCGCTCACCGATCGATCCCTCAGGATGCGCCACCCATCAACTGTGGCGTGATCGGCTACGGGCTCTGGGGCCGAGAAATCGCCGCAACGCTGGGCCGTCTGCCGGAAGCCCGCCTCGTCGCGGTGTGCGACGAGTACGACATCATGCTTCGCCGGGCCCAGCGCGCCGTTCCCGAAGCCTCTCGCCATTCGGACTATCGGGAGGTACTGGATCGGGAGGACATCACCACCGTCTTCATTGCCACGCCCACCCATCAGCACCGCAAACTGGTCGAGGACGCCCTCGACGCAGGCAAGAACGTCTATTGTGAGGCGCCCATGGCGTCGAGCATCGAGGATGCGCGTGCCATCGCATTGGCGGCGAAAGCCCACCCCAAGCAGATCTTTCAGGTCGGGCAACTCTTCAGAACCGAACCTCAGTATCGATCTGTGTTTCAATTCGTTCGGTCCGGCGCCATAGGACGCGCCGCCAAGATCCGAGCACAGTGGCATAGCAAGCAGAGTTGGCGCCGCGTCTCCCCAAGTAGAGAGCGGGAAATTGCCGCCAACTGGCGACTGGATGACGAGGTATCGGTTGGACTGATCGGCGAGGAAGGAATTCACCAGATCGACGTAGCCGGCTGGTTTCTCCAGGAGCGACCCATCGCCGTTTCGGGATTCGGAAGCACCATGTTCTGGGATGACGGCAGGAAAGTCCCCGATACGGTAACGGCCGTCTTCCAGTATCCCAGTGGGGTTCGCTTGACCTACGACGCCACGTTGGTAAGCTCCTTCGATCGGTCCTACGAGATCTTCCACGGAAGCGACAGCACCATCATGCTGCGCGATCAGAAGGGGTGGATGTTCAAGGAGATCGATGCGCCCATGATCGGCTGGGAAGTGTACGCCCGCAAGGATGCGTTCTACACGGAAAAGGGAATCGCCCTGGTGGCCAATGCCACCAAGCTGGATGCCCAGGCCACGGATCCCACGGCCCGAGATCCCAACCTGGAGACGCCGCTCTGGTTCTCTATGAAAGAGTTCATGGAAAACCACTACTTCGGACCCTTCCCCCCATCGGTTGACTATCAACTGGGCTACGAATCGGCCGTTTTGGTGATCAAGGCCCACGAAGCCACCATGCGAGGCACGACGATTTCCCTCGAGGATTCTCTGTTCGAGATCGCTTGACCGGATACACGACGCTTCCTCGGGGGCGCAGCTTGACCCCTTGAAGGACAACCCCTAAGATACCCGTCCCGAAACCGACCTCCGGACGGTTCGAGGGTTGCCGTGCAGACCCATTACTAAACAGGTAGACGTTATGAGAACCATACGAGTTGGTGTGATCGGATCCGGCTTCATGGGCGCGGCGCACGTGGAGGCGCTGAGACGAGTCCCCGGGGTCGAGGTGGCCGCGATCGCCTCGATCGACACACCCAAGGCACGAGAACTGTCGGAGCAGTTCGCCATTCCCATCGTGCACGAAGACTGGCAAGGGATCGTGGCCGACTCCACCATCGAGGCAGTACACAACACGACACCGAACAACCTCCACTACGAAATCAACAAGGCGCTCCTGGAAGCGGGCAAGCACGTGCTGTCGGAGAAGCCTCTCACGATGACCAGTGCGGAGTCGACCGTGCTCGTCGATCTGGCCAAGCGTAGCGGCCTGGTCACCGGCATCAACTTCAACTATCGCGGCTACCCGCTCATTCAGCACGCACGCGCGCTGGTTCGTCGTGGCGATGTCGGCAGGATCTTCAACGTCCACGGACATTACATCCAGGACTGGCTCCTTTACGATACCGACTATAACTGGCGCATCGATACCGAAATCAGCGGTGCGTCGCGAACGGTCGCGGATATCGGCTCGCATTGGTGCGATCTCGTTCAATTCATCACGGGTCTGAAGATCAAGCGGGTCTTTGGGGACCTTTTCACCGTGCATCCCACGCGCAAGAAGCCTCGGACGACCGTCGAGTCGTTCAAAGGTCTCGGGGAGGGACCGGCCGCCGAGTATGACGAGGTGGAGATCGATACCGAGGATGCTGCAAACGTCCTCGTTCAGTTCGAGGGAGGGGCCCGTGGGTCGTTCACCGTATCGCAGATCAGCGCCGGTCGTAAGAACCGCCAGTGGTTCCAGATCGATGGTTCAAAGAAGGCGCTGTCCTGGGATCAGGAGCATCCCAACAGCCTCTGGATCGGTTCGCGGGACGAACCGAATGGCGTGCTGATCAAGGACCCGTCGCTCCTGGCGCCGGAAGCCAAGTCGTTTGCACACTATCCCGGCGGGCATCCGGAGGGGTATCCGGATGGACCCAAGAACCTCTTCACCAAGTTCTACAACTTCATTCGGGACGGAAAGAAGCCGGGTGTGGACGAGGCCGGATTCCCCACATTTGTCGACGGCGACTGGGAAGTCCGTATGGTCGAGGCCGTCCTGCAGAGCCATCGCGAGCAGCGGTGGGTAGACGTAGGCTGAAACTACACGCGGGGTCAACCCGCAGAATACAGATTGAATCGAATCAGCGTGGAATCGGACCAGGCGGCCCGTTCCATGCCGCCGTTTTGTATTGAGCAAACATGAGGGCACCATGGCACGACCTGTTACCTTGTTCACCGGGCAGTGGGCCGATCTGCCGCTGGAGACGCTCGCAGAGAAGGCTGCCTCCTGGGGATTTGATGGACTGGAGTTGGCCTGTTGGGGGGACCACTTCGATGTGCAGCGCGCACTGACCGAGGAAGGATACTGTCAGGGCCGCCACGACCTGCTGGCACGATACGGTCTACGCGTATGGTCGATCAGCAATCACCTCGTTGGCCAGGCGGTCTGCGACCGTATTGACGAACGACACCAATCCATCCTCCCGCCGCATGTCTGGGGAGACGGAGATCCGGAGGGAGTGCGCCAACGGGCCGCCAGGGAGCTGCAGGATACGGCCCGGGCTGCCGCCCGGCTCGGCGTATCCGTTGTGAATGGCTTCACCGGGAGTTCCATCTGGCACCTCCTCTACTCGTTCCCTCCCAACCTGCCAGGCAGTATCGAGGCGGGTTTCGTGGACTTCGCCGACCGTTTCCATCCCATTCTCGACGTCTTCGACGAAGTCGGGGTGAAGTTTGGACTCGAGGTCCATCCGACGGAAATCGCATTCGACATTGTCTCTGCGCAGCAGGCGATTGACGCCCTTGGTGGTCGTTCCACGTTTGGATTCAACTATGATCCCAGTCACCTGGGCTACCAGGGGGTGGATTATGTCCGCTTCATCCACGAGTTTGGTGACCGAATCTATCACGTCCACATGAAGGACGTCTGGTGGTCCGACCGATCAACGGGCGCCGGCGTTTTCGGCGGGCACACCGACTTCGGGCACCGGGAGCGATACTGGGACTTCCGATCTATCGGACGCGGCCACATCGAGTTTGAGGAGATTATCCGTGCCTTGAATCGGGTGGGGTACGGTGGACCGTTATCGATCGAGTGGGAGGACAGCGGAATGGACCGGGAAGAGGGCGCTGCCGAAGCGTGCGCCGAGGTGAAGGCGATGGACTTCAGCCCCTCCGGCCGCGCATTCGACTCGGCGTTTTCCGAGGCCTAGGACCTGCCGCGCGGACGAACCCTGCCCGGTTGCGGCGCGTGCACCCTGTGACGCAACGTCCGGTGCGTCCGACCGCAGCTCCGCCCGCGGAGGCAGTTCCACGAACCCGCAGATGAAGCGATATACCCCCTTCAACGGACAAGACGATGAGACGCAGAGATTTCATGAGGACAGGCCTGGCTGCAGGGGCGGCGACCACGTTGGGTCCCGTTACCGCCAACCTGGGAGAAATGCCGATGAAGCGGCGGCGCGACTTCAAACTCCACTACGCGCCGCACTTCGGCATGTTTGAAAACCTTGCCGGAAAAGATCTGCTGGATCAGATCCGGTTTATGGCGGACGTCGGGTTCACAGCCTTCGAAGACAACGGGATGAAGGGACGCCCGGTTGCCGTGCAGGAGGCCATCGGAAATGAACTCTCGCGTCTCGGAATGAAGATGGGGGTCTTCGTGGCCCACCCGATCTACTGGAATGAGGCCAACCTCACGAATGGCGATCCCGACAAGCGGGAGGAGTTCCTGCAAGCGATTCGCGAATCGGTGGAGGTTGCCAGGCGTGTGAATGCGAAGTGGATGACCGTCGTGCCGGGGCACGTGGATTTACGACTGGAGATGGATTTTCAGACCGCAAATGTGGTCGAGACACTGCGCAGGGCCTCCGACATCCTGGAACCCCACGGGCTGGTGATGGTGCTCGAATCCCTGAATCACTGGCGTGATCATCCGGGGCAATATCTATCCAAGATTCCCCAGGCCTACATGGTATGTCGCGCCGTAAACAGTCCGTCCTGCAAAATCCTGTTCGATATCTATCATCAACAGATTCAGGAGGGAAACCTAATCCCAAATATGGATCGTGCCTGGGATGAAATTGGCTACTTCCAGGTCGGCGACAATCCGGGCCGCAAGGAACCCACGACGGGAGAGATCAACTATAAAAACGTGTTCCGTCACATCCACTCACGCGGATGGGATGGGATCATTGGAATGGAGCACGGAAACTCGCGCCCCGGAGCGGAAGGGGAACAGGCCGTGATCGATGCCTATGCCGAGGTGGATGGTTTCGGAGCTTAGGGGCCCGGGCGAGACGGTAATCTGACGCGGAAAGGTAATGACAGGGGCGGTCGCTGATGCGATCGCCCTTGTTTCGTTACGGTGACGCGTGTCCGGCAAACGCGCTACGCGAACAGCATCGCGTAGATGATGAGAACGACAATCGCGACTCCGATCGACAGTGCGCTAAGGCCAAAAATACGGGCCCAAAAGTCCAGCCAGGCCGGTGGAGCGCCGACCAGCCGGCTCTCCAATTCGCCCGACTCGAGCAGGAGTGCGTATTCGCGCGGCCGCTCCTCGCGAAACTCATCGAGTGACACACGTCCCGTGAAGATGACCGGGTCCATGGGGAATTTGTCAGGCCGGAAATGCGTGTTGAAGAAGTGTACCGTAAAGATGAAACCGGCAGCAAGCAGCGCTTCGTCACTGTGAATGATGGTAGCCACATTGATAGCCCATCCTGGCAGACCCCATCGCGTGAAGAACTCCGGAAACCAGAGGATGAGACCGCTCACGCCGATCATCGCAACCCCCCAGAAGACGGCGAAGTAGTCGAACTTCTCCCAGTAGGTCCATCGGCCATAGGCAGGCTTCGGCCCCAGACCAACGAACCATTTCACGGTCCGGCCAAACTCTATAAAATCCTGCTTCTGGGGCACAAGCGAATTCTCGCCAAGGAGCAGATCACGCCACCTGACAGCGCGGTTCCGCTTCTTGCGGACCAGATAGCCGAGGTGAAGGCCGAAATAGGCGAACGTGATGATGGCGCCCACGCGATGGATGAAACCGGTAACCTCGTAACCGCCGAGCAGGCCGGCAAGGACCTGGAAGACGAACGTATCGGCAAACTTGATCACCATGCCGGTCAGGGCCAGGCTGAGGAAGCTGACGATCACCAGGAGGTGAAGGAGTCGGGAGAATCCGTCGAAGCGCTCGATGAACAGTCCGGAGGACCGACTCTCCGCCGCGGATGTTCGGCGCAGGCTTCGCGACGCGGTATCGCTAGCCACGGTCACGACCGGATCGGCATGGTCGGCACGCGGATCCGACGGAGCCGGGTCAGGGAGGCCCGTCACAGGTTCGTCGATTCGTTCTCTTGATTCCATTCCGTTGTTCGTCGCTTCAGGCGGTCACGCAGGGCCCTCGGGAACCACATCAGGGTGTGGAGGCCGAAAAATGTGAAGACCGACACCAGTAGGGCGGTCATGAACCAGAAGGTGTAATACAGCCCCGGGTATGCTTCCCGGTCGTGGTGCGTCGCATGCGTCAGGTAGCCGGCAAATCTCGGGTTGGAGTCCGGATGACACCGGGCGCAGGTCGCCACCACGTTTTCCGGGCTCAAGGTGGACGCCGGGTTAGACGGAGGAAGGATGTCATGAGATCCGTGGCAATCATAGCATTTGGCGGTTCGGACGGACCCGAGTTTAGACACTTTCCCGTGAAAGGTGTCAAAATAGCTTTCGGTAACCTCTTCGTGGCAGGTACCACACTGGTCCATGATGCCCTGGCGGAAATCGTCGACGTCGACCCGATTGATCGTGTGCGAGAGGTGGCAATCGTTACAGACGGGGAGCTTCTCGTCCGTCTGGGTAACTTCAGGGCTGTGCACACTCAGGCGGAGTTTCTCGTAGATCCCCAGATGACAGGTACCGCAGGTCGCACTTACGTTGTCAGGATGTACTGATGAGGCCGGATCGTCTGAGGGAAGCTCCCGGTGGGGCGTGTGGCAGCTGGCACAGTTGGCCGTGGTCACGAGTCCACTCTGCAGCAGGCCTTTGCCGTGGATGCTCATGGAGTAGTTCTTGACGATTTCGCGCTGGGTGCCGGTGTAGGACACCTCGGCGACCTTGCCTTCGCCATGGCAGCTGCCGCAGAGTTCCGGTATTCGCAGCGCGAAGGTTGGCGACTCGGGGTCGAGCCGTGACCGCGTATCGTGCGTTCCGTGGCAATTGGTGCAGTAGGGGGACTCTGTCTTGCCGCTTGCGCGATCGGTCCCGTGGCGGCTCATGGTGTACTCGTCGACTTGTGCAGTGTGACACATGGCACAATCGACGCGGCCGGATTCAAGGCAGACCGGGTCTTTCTGGAAATCGAACCGCGTGTGACATCCGACACACGTGATGGTGTTGTGGATCGATCCGGAAAGATGTTCGCTGTCCACGAAGAGCGACTGCGAAGCGCCGCCGACGATTCGGGAGAGGGACCGATCCGAGTGACAAGACATGCAGTACTCGTCGGGCATGCTGCGGTCGTAGCTGCGCAGCGTCGCGTAATCGTTCTTCAGCTTCTCGCGCAT
>CAYLXM010000001.1:143334-244430 GCA_964387555.1 uncultured Rhodothermales bacterium
GTAGACGACCCGGCGCAATTGGTGCGGCATGTGACAATCCACGCAAACGGGCAGTTCATGCGGCCGTTTCTCCCAGAGCTGTCCGTCAACGACGCGCACATGCACCTCTTCTATCTGCCGGTGACACTGCATGCACGTGGTGGGGATGTTGTTGCGATGAATGGACGACTGACGGTCCTCATGGGGCAGGATACTGTGTGAGTTATGACAGCTCGTGCAAACGGCCGTGACGATCAGGCCTCGCTCCAACAGCCCGGCTCCGTGAATCGACTCGCCGTAGTCCTCCAGGACGTGACGGCGGTCGGGCGCGATGCTGCGCAGTTCGGATACGGACGTTCCGTCCTTATGGCATTCGCCGCAGAGGCCCGGGATGTTCATAACGAACGTCCGCGATTCGGAACTGCTTGACGGGAGGATGTCGTGTTTCCCGTGGCAGACCTCGCAGGTCGGTGCGAGGGATCTGCCCTGCTGAACGGCTGCCCCATGCAGACTTACGCGGAATTGGTCGACGGCCTTGGTATGGCAGTTCGAACAATCGACGGGCTCCAGATCGTCGGGATGGGGCAGGTCGTCGACATCAATGTCGGCATGGCACGAGGCGCACCCTATGGCCGCGTGCGCGGAGCGGGCATAACGGGCGTAATTGACGTACAGGGAGACCTCTCTCCCGCCGACCGTCTTGGTTAGCTCACGGTCCTCGTGGCAAGACATGCAGTCTTCGTCTTCGGCCGGCTGCGCCGCCGTCGGAATAGAGAGCAAAAAGAGGAGGCCGAGGGCGGCCGTCCATCGCATAGCGGGGGTCATATCCATTTCGCCTGGAGCGTTTCAGATCGGCTCTGTAGGAGTGGACAAACGAACAAGCCTGAAGCTAGTCTCCTGCCTGCAGTCGATCGAGTCTCTTTTTCACATCCGAGAGGAGGTCGCCGGCCAGAATATAGTTGTGGGCGCCGTTTCCGGAGCCGGCCACTACGTCATCAAATGTGGCGCGAATGCGACGGTACTCTTCAGAGGAGCGGATCCCTGGATCGGTTGCCCGGAAACTGGTCTCGAGGGAAGACAGCGTAGAGCGGATATCGGCCAGCCACTCGTTTCCCATTTCGTCATACCCGGCGTCGTGGCAATCGAGGCAAATCTGGGCATCGGGTCGAACGACGGCATTCTTCGACGCATGACAGTCGAGGCATCCCACGCCCGCCTCGTTCATCAGGTCGGGCTGATCCATGTCCGCGTACGTACCCTCATAGAACGCCAGGACTGTTTCGTGACAGGTTCCGCACGTTTCGGTCAGAGGGGGCTTGTGGTGACAGGCGTTGCATTGCCGGGCGGGCATCACCATCTCGCCGTGTTCTCGCTCATTGGAGTGACAGGACTTGCAGGCTACGCCCTGATCCACTGCGTGGACGGCATGAGAAAAGGTCTTTCTCCGGTAGGGCGTCGAGAGGGTCTCGACCGATGCATGACACGAAGCGCAGTCCCCGGGAAGGACGGATGGCTCCTGGTTTGGAAGGGTATAGACGACTCCGGCGGCACGAACCGCCGTCGCGAGTTGTTGGTAACCATACCGAAGCAATTCATCAGCAAAAGCGGGATTGTGGACCGCTTTTCCAACCTGTACCACCTCCATGACCTTGCGGGCTTCGTCGACGGCGCTGCCCACACCTTCTCGTTCAGCCCTGCGGGCCGGCGACACCAGTCTTTCGATGTTCGCGAGGTCTTGACGGAAGTGCGATAATTTGACGGCTGCAGCGCGTTCCCACTGACTGAGAAGGCGATCATACCCTTCCCCGTGGCACGACACGCATGCTGCGGCGTCGGCGTCCATTCGAGAGGACAGTCCCTCCAGCGACCGATGCTTCACATGGCAGCTTTCGCAATTAAGCCCGACTTCAAACATGGGGTTACCCGGCCCGGTCCGACCGAGCACCGGACCGCCCGTGAACATCAGTAGTTGTTCACTGTGCGTGCCGCCATGGCAGACGCTGCAGTTGAGTTCCGACTCCGGAGAAAGCCGCTGGATCTTGTGTTGAATGCGCAGATGGCACTGCACGCACTCGATCTTGTTGTCGGCGATGTGGACCCGGTGCAGAAGTTCGGGATTGTCATACTCTTCGAGGCGCTCGGTCTCGAAATGGCAGGCGCTGCAGTTATCGATGGGGACAAAACCGTCACCGTCTACCGTCCGGTTGTGGCAGTGGGCGCAGTCGACTTGCCTGGCGATTTGATCCGCGTGGTCGTATCGAAAATGGGCACGTTCTTCCGCAGGAATGGCGCCCCAGTCGTGACAAGTCTGGCATTTCCCCAGCCCGCTTTCCGCCGCGGCAAACTGAGCATCGGTCGCAGGCTTGAGGTGACAGAGGAAGCACGCGGTCTCCGTCACCACAATATGATCGCCTTGGACGACCTGCGAGTGGCAACTCGTGCAACGCAGTTCCTTCCCTCTGCGCAGCTCTCCAAGATGCGACTGATGGTCAAACACGACGCCTTTGAAGGTGACCTTTCCTGCCAGAGTTCGCGTAGCGTGACAACCACTCTGTAGGCAGGACGCGTCATCGATTTCCGCCCAGGGCCTCCTGCGCGTATAGGAACGCCCCACGTAATTGACCAACTGGACCAGGCCTTCCACTTTTCCGCGGATGGTCCCCTCGATGCCGGGCGGGAAATGGCATTCTACGCAAGCCACATCGGCGTGGGACGACGACTTCCACGACTCGTAAAAAGGCTCCATGTAGTGGCATGTCGTGCAGAAATTCGACCTCGACGTATAGGTTGCCGAAGCCGCGAAAAAGAGCAGAAAAAGAGGCACACCGAGCGCCAACGCACGCAGCCAACTCTTGAAGCGAGGACGCGATGCACCTTCCCCCTTTGTGCGCAGAAGACTCCATCGCCGGGCAGACGGCTCAGACATACACTATGTGTTTGAAATCGAGGACGGGTTGAGCGAAGAATTGCCGAGGACGAATGAATCGTGCGTCCGTTCGACAGGGATGCGCAATGCGCTCTGCACCTGAGGACCAGGAAGACGTACCAACGACCCGGTATGGTACATCGTAGCGAATATTTTCTTCATCGCGGAATGAACGGATGGTGAAAACCAATGCAAAATCGAATGCAAAGCCGGCACGAAAACATCTAAATCGTTCACAATGACCAATTCGGGCGGCCCTTCATTCCTTGGTCCAGGGAGTCCACTGTATCCTTAGGCATTATTATTATTATGTTTGATAAGATCTTCGGATAGTGGACGTGGTTTCCATGGCGAAGGTTGACCTTGATAGGAAAGGGAGCGATCTTCTTAGCCCAACGACCTTGAATTTCGGCAAGAAGCGGTTCAGGTATGCAACCGGGAACGCAATAATTGTGAAGACGAGAAGATGGAGTCCGAATTTGCCTTGAAGGGCAAGTAACGGGCATGGAAATTGTTTTGAGATTCCCTTGTACATATCTGTGACCATTTAAACGAACATCAGCGACGATGAAAAACGGAATCATACTCGCAGCGACCTCGCTCTTTTTCCTGTTGGCTACCGCCGCGTTTATGACGCAAACGCCGGTGCCGGATGTGACGGACGAGGTTGCGGTGCAGCAGCGCGAATTCATCGGTGCCACACGGTGCCGCATGTGTCACAGGACCGAGGAGCAGGGCAAGCAGTACGACATCTGGCTCGAGAGCCCGCACGCGAAAGCGTACGCCACGCTGGCTTCCGCCGAAGCGAAGAAGATTGCGGCCGACAAGGGGATCGCCGATCCCCAGAAGTCCGGCGAGTGTCTTTCCTGCCACGTGACGGCCTATGGGGTGGATGCGCAATACCTCGGCTCCAAGTATTCGGTAGACGAAGGGGTGAGTTGTGAGTCTTGTCATGGAGCGGGCGGGGATTATCAGAAGAAGTCGACCATGGAGGCCATTTCTGCCGGAACGCTCGATGGAACGACCGTCGGTCTGGTTCATCCCACCGAGGCCCTGTGCAAGACGTGCCACAACGAGAAGAGCCCCACCTACAAAGCCTTCGACTTCGCAACCGCGTCCAAGGAAATCGCACATCCGACCCCCAAGTAGACGGGACGTGAGGAGAAAGGCGGAACGAGGGGTTGCCGGTTTTCCAACGAGGTACTCGCCAACGCGTCAACCATGACATCCGCTAGACTTCTCTTGGCCGTTGGCCTGGTCCTGCTGCTCCAGAACACGAAAGGAGCCGCGCAGGTCCAGGTCAACGGCCAGTTGTACTCTGATCTGTATGCCCTCGAAAACGCGTCCGAGTCGCGCCAACTGGACTACTACCAGGGGCTCCTGCTTCGCGTCCGCCCTGCGGGGTACCGCAACCTCCAATTGAGGACAAACCTCCGCGTCGTCCGGCGTGGCGATCCATCGGAGTGGAGCGAACGCGTCTACAGCACCTACGCCGACTGGGCGGCGCCGGAGGGCGCAGTGCAGGCCCGTCTGGGTCGTCAGTTTCTCTACCACGGTGTAGTCAACGGAACGCTCGACGGATTATCGCTGGCGCTCCGACCGACCAAGACGACGGAGTTGCGGCTCGTGGGCGGCGTCGCGGCCCCGTATGACCGCAGCCTTGATCTGAACGATTGGAAAGATGGCGGTACGGTGGGAGCCTATGCCGCAGCCCGGGTGATTCCTGAGGCACGGGTTGAGGCCTCCTATATCCAGCGGCAACGCAGCGACCAGCTTGCATGGCAGCAGGTCGGCGCGGCGGTTTCGGGCACGGTCGCAAGCCGCGTGCTCTACCTCGCCCAACTGGAATACAACCTGCTGGCTTCCGCCTGGCAGGCGATGCGCTACCGGGCCACGTACGGACCGGATTCATGGTCACTCTTCGCGGAATACGGGATGCAGAAACCGCGCATCTTCGAGGATTCTTACTTCAATATATTCAAGCTTGTAGGATTTCAACAACTGAGGGGAGGCGCTTCGGTTGCCCTCGGCTCCTACCGGGTTGGACTGGAGGGTTTTCACACGATATACGACGAGTCGGAGACCACGGACGAGTTGATGGCCTCCCTGGGTAGTTCTTGGGGCGTAATTGGCCTGGTGGTTCAAACCGGATATGGGGGCGAGAATCTGGGCTTGTATGCGGACGTACGCTACCCGGTCAACGAGATTCTCACCGTGAGGCTGCATAGCAGCCGATATTCATACGAGCGACGGAGCATTGCCCTGAACGAAGAAGCCACTTCGTTCTCGGGCGGATTCGAAGTCAAGCCAACCAAAGACCTCGCTCTGCTGGCCGAAGTGCAGAACAGCATGAACACGGTGTATTCCAACGACTGGCGCGGTCTGGTACGGGCAACGTACGCATTCCGCACCCGTCCCGTGATGCGCTCCACTTCCCGATGATCTACTGCCGCCCATGCAGAAAACCCTGCTAATGCTGTCGGCGGCCTTTCTGGCCGTCTTCTCGCTGTTTGGGATGCGCCTTCCCGAACCGGTGAGCACTACCGACGCGCGTCAGGTCGTGCGGCAAGAACTGAACTTCTCCCACCGCCTCCATATCGAGGAGAACGGGCTCGCATGCGACGATTGTCACGAGTCGGCAACGGCAAGCTCGACCGGAGCAGACAACCTTCTGCCTCCCATGGAGTCGTGCCAGACGTGCCATGACATCGAAGATCCCGAAACATGCGCGACGTGCCATGTGGATGGTGACAATCCGGACATCGTCCCGCGCATCGTTGACTACAGCCAGAAATTCTCCCACGCGCTTCACGATGCGACCGGGCTCTCCTGCGAAACGTGCCACGAGGACGTTGCCCTGAGCGAGGACAGTCGGCTCACCCTGCTTCCCGGCATGGTGTCGTGTACGACATGTCATGAAGACGCCGGCGCCAGAAACGAGTGTCTGACCTGCCATCTTCCCGGAGAAAATCTGAAGCCTGCCAGCCACGTTCTGGGATTTCAGAGAGCCCACGGGGATCTGGCCCGGACAGGGGCCGTGGATCCCGGAGGAATGACGTGCCAGACCTGTCATTCCAACGACTTCTGTCAGGACTGTCACGAAGGCGAAAACCTCGACAGAACCACGCACCCCCTCAACTTCGCGTTTACCCACGCCCTCGAGGCACAGGCCAACAAGCAAAACTGCATCACCTGCCATACGGAGCAGCAATTCTGTATCGATTGCCACCGCGACAACTTCGTCCTTCCCCACGACCACGGCCCGGGATGGGCCATCCGCCCCGGCGGCGGACGGCACAAACGAGAGGCACTCAATGATATCGCCTCGTGTATGGCCTGCCATGAAGACGACGCGGATCGCGTATGCCAACCCTGTCACGGAGGTCGATAGTACTATGCGAGCGAAGAAGGCAGTGCCGCGCTTTCAATTGGTCGCCCTCCTTGTGGCCGCGATGTTTGTGGGCTGTTCCGAGAAGAGAACACCTGTAGAGATCGGGGCCCATCCCGAAGGGTGGTTGACCGCTCACGGTCAGGCAGTCGTCGAGAGCGTTAGAGGACCCGCCAGCTGTGCTTCCTGTCATGGCGACGACTATGCGGGAGGTGCGTCCAAGGTGTCATGCGGTTCCTCCGGATGCCATGCGTCATACCCACACCCTGAGCAGTTCAGCGACCGGCTTTCGCCAGAATTCCACGGCCAGTATATCGCCGAAGTGACGGATTGGGATATGACGACCTGTCGATCTTGCCATGGCAGCAGCTACGACGGCAAAGGGATCGAAGCGAAAAATTGCCTCACGTGTCATTCCCAGCCCGAAGGTCCGGAGGCCTGCAATACCTGCCATGGCGGGCCGCAGAACGCCGCCCCCCCGCGCGGGCTGATGGGGGAAACGTCATCATCGGTACCTGCTGTCGGAGCACACCAGGCCCATCTTGGTGACGGATCGACGGTGCTTCCGTCGTTCAATTGCGCCAATTGCCATCTTGTGCCCCTCACGTATGACGCCCAGGGGCATATCGCTGACGGTACGCCGGCGGTCGAAATCCGCTTCAGTGACCTGGCGACGCAGTCAGGGCGCCTCACCCCTGTGTACTCGGCCGGAAGCTGTTCGAATACGTACTGCCACGGCGGATTCCGCTTCAGCAAGGCCGAGAGCGAGAACGCGTGGGCCTATACGGCTGATGAAATGGTCGGAGGCAACACGACGGTGGATTGGACCGCGACAGGCACGGGACAGGCGCTATGCACCAAGTGCCACGGCCTGCCACCGGAAGGCCACATCGTTATGCCCGGCACAACCTGCGCGACCTGCCATGGCCAGGTGGTTGATGCCTTCTACCGCATCATCGACAAAGCCCTCCACATTAACGGGCAAATTGACGTGTTCACTAGGTATGCCCCGCCCCCTGCCCGACAGGAATAGGCGATCGCGGGGAGGTCCGGTTGGTGAGGCCCGGGCGGAGGGCCAATTCGAGTCGCAAACCGATGCCGTGGCCCATCCCGGCGTTCAATGATGATGGGACACGCCCACGGAGATCAGTTGGAGCCCGGAAGTGCGGCGGGCGGAGGACCTGTGCCCCGAGGTCGCTACGCGCCGTCTCCGTCCGGCTTGCTTCACATCGGGAATGCGCGCACGGCCCTGGCAGTCTGGCTCTCGATTCGGAAACAGAGTGGCGTCGCCATCTGGCGCGTAGAAGATCTCGATGGTCCCCGCGTCGTCAGCGGCATGGCGGATGCAGCGTGGGAAGACCTCATGTGGCTCGGCCTGGATTGGGATGAGGGCCCCAGAGTCGGAGGACCGCATGCACCTTACCAGCAATCCGCCCGGGCGCGATGGTATGAAAAGGCCCTCGATCATCTGGCCGGGCGCGGCCGACTGTTTCCTTGCTCTCTTTCGAGAAGGGACCTGGAGGTGCTCGCATCCGCTCCCCACGGAAATGGCGCCGCGAGACCGTACCCCGTGAATCGCAGGCCCAGGTCTCTTCCGGAAGGCTGGTATGAGGACTTCGTGTCCGGAGGGCGTCACGATCTCGCCCTGCGGTTCGCCGTCGCTTCTGAGCCCGTATCCTTCGTAGATCGTGTGTATGGCACCTTGGCGGAGCGGACCGACTTGACGGTGGGCGATTTCGTCGTGAAACGGCGGGACGGCGTCTATGCTTACCAGTTGGCTGTCGTTGTGGACGACGCCGCAATGGGGGTCACCGAAGTAGTACGCGGTGCGGACCTGCTTTCCAGTACCGGCCGGCAAATTCAACTTTACGAAGCACTCTCGTTGCCTGCACCGGCATTCGCCCACCTTCCGCTCGTACGCAATGCCGCAGGCGAAAAACTATCGAAAAGGGACCGAGGTCTATCCGTACGCGCCCTGCGAGAGGACGGTATCCCCGCCGAGGCGCTCGTAGGATATCTCGCTTACTCACTGGGCTTGCTTTCAGAGCCGAAATCAATGGCGGCCGTCGACCTCATCTCCGATTTCTCCTGGAAGCGGATTCGTCGAGAGGACTGGATGCTGCCCGAAGACCTGGGCCGCATTCTGAGGCGCGCTTGACAGTGCGGGTAAGACCGACAAGTCCGGTGCGGATTGGATTCTTTTCTGTGTGGCGGCGTTGAAAAGCACCGGCCAATCATGCCACATATCCCAAACCGCATGTCCAGAGCAGACCGCGATCCCGCGGAACTAGCCATTTCCGCACCGGGTGATCCGAGCGCGCGCAACCGCATCGTGATCCGAGGGGCACGCCAGAACAACCTGAAAAACGTCAGTCTCGAATTACCACGAAACAAGCTGATTGTTTTTACCGGCCCCTCGGGATCCGGCAAGTCGTCCCTCGCCTTCGATACCATCTATGCGGAAGGACAACGGCGCTATACGGAAAGCCTGAGCGCCTACGCCAGGCAGTTCCTGGAGCGCATGGACAAGCCGGACGTGGACTTGATCACTGGTTTGTCACCTGCCATTGCGATCGAACAGCGCTCCACGACCCGAAACCCACGGTCGACGGTGGCCACGCAGACCGAGGTGTACGACCACCTCCGGCTGCTCTTTGCCCGGGTCGGCCGGACCTTCTCACCCGTTTCTGGGGAGGAGGTGACACGCGATTCACCGCGATCCGTCGCCCGGTCTCTCCAGGATTGCCTGGCCGATGGTGCGCGGTTCTATGTTTGTTGCCCGCTTCCGGCGCAGAAACGAGTCACCCAGACTCAGACGCTTCGCATCCTCCTGGAGAAGGGATTCTTCCGCATCCTGGTTCTCCCGACCCCGGCAAGGGCCAAGGCGGGTGAAGCGGAGCAGCTCGTCGATTTGACAGAGACCGCGCCGGACGACGTCAAGGCGCCACGCAATCGTGTTCTCGTACTTATTGACCGGCTGGTGATGCGCCGGGGTGATCCGGAGAACGAATCACGAATCGCTGATTCCGTCGAGATGGCGTTCCGCGAGGGGGAGGGCCGGTGTGTCATTCAGGAAGCAGCCGGTCGGCGGTGGGATTTCAGCGAGTTCTTCGAGCGAGACGGAATGCGATTCGAGGAGCCGACGCCGCAGCTCTTCTCCTTCAACAGTCCGCTCGGGGCGTGCCCGACGTGTCAGGGGTTCGGACAGGTTCCGGGGATCGATCCCGATCTGGTCATCCCCAATCCGGACCTCTCCATCCGACAGGGCGCAATCGCTCCATTCCGCACCGAGAAGTGGGGCAAGTATTACCGGGACCTCATCCGGCTCGCAGCCCAGGAGCGCATTCCGATCGATACCCCGTACCGCCAACTCCCGCCGGCCGTTCGTGACCTGGTATGGCAGGGCCAGGGGGAATACGACGGCATACACGGGTTCTTTCAGTTCCTCGAACGGCACAACTACAAAATGCATTATCGCATGTTTGCGGCTCGTTTTCGAGGATATACGCGATGCCGTGACTGCGACGGATACAGGCTCCGGGCCGAAAGCCTGCACGTGAAGATCAATGGCCTTCATATCGGGGAGATTTGCGAACTGACCACGAAGGACGCGCTGGACTTCGTCGAGTCGCTAACGCTCTCCCCCTACGAGCAGGCAGTGGCCGGGCGCGTGCTGATCGAGATCACGAAACGATTACGCTACCTGAACGAGGTGGGTCTCGACTATCTGACGCTGGACCGGCTTTCCCACACCCTGTCGGGCGGGGAGAGCCAGCGGATCAATCTCGCGACCTCCCTCGGCTCGTCACTCGTCGGGTCCTTGTATGTGCTCGACGAGCCCAGCATAGGACTACACCCACGGGATACGAACCGACTGATCAGAATCCTCGAGAATCTGCGGGACATCGGCAATACGGTCATAGTCGTTGAGCACGATTCGGAGACGATGGAACGGGCCGATTTCATCGTCGATATGGGTCCCGGGGCCGGCGACCTGGGAGGCCACGTCGTCTTCCAAGGGACCTATCCCGAGTTGCTCAATCACCGGGATTCACTCACAGGGGCATATCTCAGCGGGCGGATGCGCATCCCGGTTCCCCCCGTACGCCGAACCGTAGAACCGGATCGGGTGATTCATCTCGAGAACGCCCGCGCCAATAACTTGAAGCGCATCAACGTCGATTTCCCTCTGGACATGATCGTATGTGTCACGGGCGTCAGCGGGTCGGGAAAATCGACACTGGTTCACGATACGCTCTATGCAGGAATCCGGAGGCTCAGAGGGGAATCGACGGGAACAGCCGGGCTCCATGACTCCATTCAAGGATACCGTCTGGTCGACGAAACGGAGATGGTCGACCAGAGTCCCATCGGCCAGACGCCACGTTCGAATCCCGTAACGTATGTTAAGGCCTTTGACGACATTCGCACGCTGCTCTCTGAGACCCACCAGGCGCGTATCCGGGGCTATAAGCCGGGGTATTTTTCATTTAATGTGCCCGGTGGACGGTGTGAGGTCTGCCAGGGAGCCGGCGTTGTGAAAATTGAGATGCAGTTCCTGGCGGACCTGTACCTGGAATGCGAGGCCTGCAAGGGCAAGCGATTCAAACAAGACGTCCTGGAGGTTCGCCTCAACGGCAAGAACGTAGATGATATCCTCCGGATGACGATTGATGAGGCGCTCGACTTTTTTGAACCTCCCCGAATCAGGAAGAAGCTGCAGGTTCTTCAGGATGTAGGTCTCGGCTACCTCAGGATGGGGCAGCCGGCAACCACGCTCTCGGGAGGAGAAGCCCAACGGGTGAAGCTCGCGTACCATCTGAGTCGCAACGATGCCGGCAGGACACTCTATCTTTTCGATGAACCTACGACCGGCCTGCATGTAGACGACATACGCAAATTGCTGACCGCCCTGAATGCCCTGGTGGAACAGGGGCATTCGGTGATCGTGATCGAGCATAATACGGATGTGTTGAAGTGTGCAGACTGGATCATTGACATGGGACCGGAAGGAGGGATACGAGGGGGATTCATCGTCGCAGAAGGGCCTCCTGAGGCGATTGCCGCCCGCACCGACAGCCATACCGGTCGCTACCTGAGAGAACTTCTCTAGATTGCCCGTACACGCCTCCCCCAGACCGATGACCGATTCGGCGCGTTCCGTTCGAGTGGCCCTGTTCACCGGCAACTACAACCATGTGGCGGACGGTGTATCGCGCACGCTGAACCGAATCGTAGGTCATCTCGAAAGGCTGTCGGTCCCTGCTTTGGTGTTCGGCCCCACGGTGGCGTCGCCTCAAGTCCAGCATGAGGGGGAGTTCGTGACGGTTCCCTCGATTCCCCTGTTCGGGCGCTCGGAATACCGCGTCTCCCTTGCCATGCCTCCAGCGGTGCGTAGGCGGCTCGCCGATTTTGGCCCGACCCTGGTTCATGTGGCAACGCCCGACCTACTCGGTCTGCAAGCCAGGTCGTGGGCGACGCGGCGAGGCATTCCACTGGTCGGCACGTACCACACCCATTTCAGCTCCTACCTGTCCTACTACCGGCTGTCGCTTGTTGAGAATGCCCTCTGGTGGTATCTGAGAACATTCTACCGGCCGTTTCAGGGCATCTATGTGCCCACGGATTCGATGGCCGACGTTCTCAGGGCCCACAGGATCGACCACCATCTCAAGACCTGGCCGCGGGGCGTGGATACCACGCAGTTCAATCCGAAGCGGCGCAGTGAAGCCTGGCGCAGGGAGAAAGGATTCCGGCCGAACGACGTAGTCGTGGCTATCGTCAGCCGTCTGGTCTGGGAAAAGGGACTCGACGTATTTGCCGAGGCGGTCGGCGCACTCACAATCAGTCACCCGCATACCCGCGCGCTGGTGGTGGGGGACGGCCCCATTCGGGATGACCTAGGAAGCCGCCTTCCTGGAGCGGTTTTCACCGGCCACCTGGAGGCTGAGCAACTCGCCGTAGCGTATGCGTCAGCAGACGTGTTCCTTTTTCCTTCACACACCGAAACATTCGGTAACGTTACGCTCGAGGCCATGGCGTCAGGCCTGCCGGTCGTGGGCGCGGACGCTCCGGGCAGCAAGTCGTTGATCCGGGTCGGCAAGACCGGGCTGCTGTGCGAACCCGGCGCCGTCAGCGCATTCAGGGACGCCACGGCCTCGCTGATCGAAAACCAGGATCGCCGGTCTGCAATGGGTGCTGAAGCCAGAAGGACGGCTCTCGCGTACGACTGGAATGAGCTTCTGGATCGCATGCTGTCATACTACGAAGAGGTCGTAGCCGCGAGGAAGGAGAAGGTCCTCCCTCTGACATCCGCACCACTATGACACCGGGATCCGCAATCGTCGGTTCAAGGGTTCATCGCCCGATTGTAAATAGTCACGTGAGAGGCGATGTGCTTCTATCCGAACCCATATAATGATCATGACAGACCACTCCATGAATTCGCGCCGTGACTTCCTCAGGAAGATGGCCGCCACAACCGCCTTTTCGGCCGTGGGAACAACCCTTCTCGGAGGGAACACCTATGCCCTCCATCGTACGGTACAGTCTCCAGTCCGCGTGGCTCCGAACGATCGCATTCGAATCGGGACCATCGGCACGGGCATCATCGGTTTCATCGATACCAACACGGCGCTGAAGGTGCCCGGTGTCGAACTCGTCGCCGCCGCCGATACCTATGCCTCGCGACGCACACGGGTCCAGGAAGTCTACGGTCCCGGCGTGGCCGTTTACACAGACTATAGGGAGATGCTGGCGCGCGACGACATCGATGCGGTACTGATCTGCACGCCGGATCACCTGCATGCGCAGATGTCGATCGACGCCATGCGAGCCAAGAAGGCTGTCTACTGCGAAAAGCCGATGACGAGGACCATCGACGAGGGCCCGGGCGTCATCAAGGTCGCCGGCGACACGAAGGCCACCTTCCAGGTGGGCAGTCAGTATGCCAGTTCCATCCTGTATGAGAAGGCCCGCGAATTGATCGCAGCGGGTGAAATTGGCGAACTGAACACCGTCGAAGCGCGGTTGAACCGGAACTCGTCCATCGGGGCCTGGCAGTATTCTATCCCGCTGGACGCTTCACCGGAAACGGTGGACTGGGATCGCTTCCTCGGGAATCTGCCGAAGCGCCCGTTTGACGCGACGCACTACTTCCGGTGGCGTAACTACTGGGACTACGGCACAGCAGTGGCCGGCGACCTCTATGTACATCTCTTCACGGGCATCCACCTTGCCACGGGGGCGATTGGACCCAGCCGCGTCGTCGCGATGGGCGGTCTGAGGTACTGGGACGACGGTCGCGATGTCTATGACGTCATCATGGGCCTCTTGGACTATCCGAAAACCGACGCACATCCCGCATTCACCGTATCGCTTCAAACCAATTTCGTCGACGGTGGCGGTGGCAGCGAGTACTTCCGCTTCGTCGGATCCGAAGGAACGATTACGGCCGGGTGGACGGAACTGGTCCTGTCAAAAGTCGGGATTGTCGACGCGCACGAGCATACCGCGGAGGAGGTTCTGCACGGGTACAACAGTGTTGTAACGTGGTCGGCAGAGCAGCAGGCAGCCTTCGCGGCAGACTGGTACGCGAAGCGGCCGAGTCCGGTCTTCAAGCCGCCGCTCGGGGGTGAACAGCGCTTCGTAGTGCCCGCCGGATACGACTCCCGCTACGACCATTTCGTCAACTTCTTCAATTCCGTGCGGGACGGGGCGCCGGTCTTCGAAGACGCGACCTTCGGGTACCGGGCAGCGGCGCCCGCGCTCCTCTGCAACGACAGCTATCGGTCGAACAGAGTTTTGACGTGGGACCCGGTTACTCTGAAGGCTGGAAGCTAAATGATTCCGGCCACGCTCGGGTGAAAAGAAAAGGCGGGTCCGTGTCGTCAGCCTCGGACCCGCCTGCATGCTACAGTGTACCGTCGCCCAGGGCCTACCGCTCCGCAACGAAGGCAAGCCAGTCGCCACGCGGGCTCACGGCAATCCGCGAGATCGTGCCGACTCCCCGGGAGGAAAAATCAGCAGCAGCCGTCCACGTCCTTCCGGCTGGTTCCCAGGAAAGGATGGAGGAACCCCTGGCCATCAGGATGGTCGTGCCATCCGGCATCCAGGCGTGATGCTCGATATCCTCCAGGGTCTCAACGAGGGTTTCGACCGCTCCTGCGGGCAGATCGTATCGCTCGATGGTATCGACCGTGTCGGTAAGCTGGACGTAGCTGATAGCCTTTTGGAGAGGAATCTTCTGAATGGACCGGCCCACACGGGAGGCAACGGTCCGGCGCAGACCGGTTCCGGTCTGCACGACCTCGAGGGTTGGCGGTTCGCCCAGCACAAACAAGGCAACGACACTGTCCGAGCCCCAGGCGTGGTAACCGACGGGGTGTACTTCGGGCAGCAAGCGGGTTGGCGATCCGCCGGCGTACGGGAAGAACCACAAGCGTTGGGTAGAATCGGCCTCGACCCTGACCACGGTGAAGCCGGTTTCGTCGCGTGTCGGAGTCGGAGAGTATTCGCTCTCCGGCGTGTTGGTCAAGCGTCGTGTCATCCGATCGCTCAGTTGATAGACAAAGACATCCGTCGCGCCGTCCCGCATGGACGAAAACAGCAGACCAGAGCCGTCCGCCGTGAACTGTGGCTGGTTGTCGTAACCGTCGCGGTCGGTGATGTTCTCAGGAATCCCAAGCTGTAGCGTGGGGGCATCTCGAAGGATCGGAACGAGAAAAATGTCGGTCTCGGGTTGAGCCGAGAGCGATACGGCGAGTGAGCTGCAGGCCAGAAGCCCCCCGACAAAAGCGGTTCGAAGTGACATCGATGATAGGCATTGAACGATTAATGGCTCGGCAGCCGTAGTTTTGGCTCCGCACCTTCATTGAACAACCCCACTGCGGCAAACCCGTTCCCGGCATGATGCACCGCTTCGGCCTGACGTCCCTTTGCGTCCTCGTCCTCTTTCTGCACCCTGCGGCAGCCCAGTCGGGTCTGATGACGCCCGAGGAATTTCTCGGATACCCGTTGGGAGACCGGTTCACGCCCCATCATCGCGTGATCGATTATTTTGAGTACGTTGCTGAAGCGAGCAGCACGGTCGTGTTGGATCGTTATGGGACGTCGATTGAGGGAAGGCCCCTCATCCTGGCGACCTTGACCTCTCCGACCCATATAGCGCGGCTGGAGGAGATACGGACCAACAATCTCCGTCGCACGGGCCTCATCGAGGGAGAGGTTGTCGAGGGCGACCCTGCCATTGTGTGGTTGAGTTACGGCGTGCACGGCAACGAATCCGTCTCGACCGAAGCCGCTCTCGCTACGCTCTTTGCCCTGGCCGACCCTACCAATGAGCGGGCCCGCGCCTGGCTGGACCGCGCGGTAGTCGTGTTGGATCCCTGTCTCAATCCCGACGGCAGGGAGCGGTATGTCAATTGGTACTCGCAGGCCGTGGGAGCGTGGGAAAACCCGGATCCGGCTTCGAGAGAGCACCTCGAACCCTGGCCGGGTGGACGGACCAACCATTACCTCTTTGATCTCAATCGAGACTGGGCGTGGCAAACACAGCAAGAGAGCCAGGCACGCGTTGCGCAATACCGTCGATGGATGCCCCATGTCCACGTCGACTTTCATGAGCAGGGCGTTGATGCCCCCTACTTCTTTGCTCCCGCCGCCGAGCCCTACCACGACATCGTCACCGATTGGCAAAGGGCGTTTCAGCAGACCATCGGCCGGAATAACGCGCGCCATTTCGATGAACAGGGCTGGCTGTATTTCACCCGGGAGGTCTTCGACCTGCTCTATCCGAGTTACGGAGACACCTGGCCCACCTATAACGGCGCCATCGGGATGACCTACGAACAGGCGGGCGGGGGCAGGGCAGGACTTGCCATCGAAACGGCCACGGGAGACACGCTCACGCTGGCCGATCGCATCGCCCACCATACCGTCACGGGTCTGGCTACCGTCGAAGTATCCGCCGAGCACGCTGAGCAGGTGGTGAGCGAATTTGCCGCCTATTATCGTTCCATGCGGACCAATCCGCCCGGACCATACCGCACGTACATCGTCCCGGCTTCCAACGAGGTGGATGATGTGGCTGCCTTGACCGCGCTCCTGGATCGTCAGGGCATCCGGTACGGGTCGGCAGGTCGGGAACGCGTCGTGCGAGCGTTCGATTACGTGACGGGCTCCATCGAGAATGTCCGGGTAGAGCAGGACGACCTCGTCATCAGCGCCCTCCAACCCGCTTCGGCGCTGGTGCACGTGTTCTTCGAGCCTACCACCACCCTTTCCGACTCTCTCACCTACGACATTACGGCGTGGAGCCTGCCTTACGTTTTCGGTCTCCAGGCGTACGCTACGACCGAGGCCTTGATTCCGGAGATCCAGGCCCGGCCTGAAGGAACGGCGGAGCCGGGCGCCCCCGAAAAGGCATACGCCTATCTCGCTGAATACCGTTCACTCGAAGACCTCAAACTGCTTGCCGCCCTCATGAAGGCGGGAGTCAGGGTGAGGACAGCCGATCAGCCGTTCGAAATGGACGGAATCGCCTATCCGGCCGGCACATTGATCATCCTGCGGGTCGACAACCGGGCCCTCGGTGACGGCTTCGATGCCAAGGTTCGAGACCTGTCGAAGTCTGAGGGGCAGCCCGTGTCGGCCGTGGGCACCGGAATGGTGACGTCGGGACCGGACTTCGGCTCGTCTCACGTCCGATTTCTTCATCGCCCGAACATCGCCGTCGTAGCCGGCGAAGGTGTGCACTCCTATGCGTTCGGGGAAGTCTGGCACTATTTCGAACAGCAACTGCACTACCCCATCAGTGTTCTCATGGTGGATCGCCTTGCCCAGGCCGATCTTCAGCGCTACCAGGTCCTCATCCTACCCAATGGGTCCTATTCAGGGGTTCTGAGCGACGACATGGTGAAACGCATTCAGGGTTGGGTGGAAAGCGGCGGACGCCTCATTCTGCTCGAAAGTGCGGCCGATCGCTTTGCCGGACGAGAAGGATTCGGTCTGAAACAGAAGGAGAGCCACGAACCGGAGGAGGAAGAGGATAGGGACACAGACCCGGACCGTCTCCGCCGTTACGGACAGCGAGAGCGAGACCGAATTCAGGAGGATGTCTCCGGAAGCATCTTCGCCGTTGACATGGATACCAGTCACCCCCTGGCCTATGGTCTCCCCCCGCGCTACTTCACACTAAAACGCAGCGACGCAGCCTATGCCTTCCTCGAGCACGGCTGGAACGTCGGCGTACTGGCCAAAGACGGCTATCGAAGCGGATTCACGGGCAGTAAAGTCCAGGAGAAACTGGAAGACGGGCTCCTATTCGGTACCGAATCCGTCGGCAAGGGCTCCGTGGTCTATCTTGCCGACAACCCGCTCTTCAGAGGCTTCTGGCACAAGGGCAGCCTGCTCGTGGGCAACGCAGCCTTCCTGGTAGGACCTTGAGGTTCAGAGCTTGACGCGACTCCGCGCAATCCGTATATTACTTAGTCCAACCCGATCGCGGAACTAGCTCAGTTGGTAGAGCGCAACCTTGCCAAGGTTGAGGTCGCGGGTTCGAGTCCCGTGTTCCGCTCGCGTCCCGGTCGGCCCTCATGTGGGGGCCGGCCGTTTTTCATGAAGGAGGGATGAGGACCGATGGCGCCCGCATCCCGATCGGCCCTCATGTGGGGGTCGGCCGTGTTCCGTCATGGAGGCATACGATCTGAGGGTCGCGTGCATAGGCCTTGCGAGTTATATTGATTCAGGAGGAGGGCGGGTGATTTGGGCGGATGTTCAAGATGGTTTCGAAAGGACGAGGAGGGACTATGAGACGACTCACGCGGCGCCGGTTTATCGGTTCGACGTCCAGAATCGTAGGAGCCGGGTTGGCGACTCCTTTCCTGGCCTCGTGCGCGCGGGAGCCAGGTGCCGGGGAACAGGCCGAGGTGGCTCCGGCGGTACGCTGGCGGTATGCCGCGTGCAACGAGATCATGGAGGGGTGGGAATGGCAACGTCAATGTGCATTTGCGGCCGAGGTCGGCTATACGGGGCTTGAAGTGGCCCCCTTCACCCTGGCGGAGCATGTGGATGAGATCAGTGCGGCGAGGCGGGACGAACTGCGGGGCATCGCCGAATCCGCCGGCCTGGAGATTCTTGGATTGCACTGGCTGCTGGTATCGCCGGCCGGCTTGCACGTTACCGCGCCCGACGCCGAGTTACGCGCGCGTTCCTGGGATTACGTGAAGCGGCTCGGCGATTTCTGCGCCGATCTCGGGGGAGCCGTGATGATATTCGGTTCGCCCAATCAGCGTGGCACGGTCGGGATCAGTGCGGAACAGGCAGTGGCCCACTTCGTCGAGGGATGCAAGTCGGTGGCGGACCATCTGGCGGAGCGGTCCGTCCAGTTGCTCATCGAACCGTTGTCCAGCGATCAGACGGACGTCCTCAATACGGTCGCGGAGGCCGTGGCCGTGGTCAGGGAGGTGAATCACCCGGCGATCTCCTCCATGTTCGATTTCCATAACACGGCGGATGAGACGGAGCCACTGGACACCATCGTTCGAGCCCACTTTGATCAAATCCTTCACATCCAGATTCAGGAGATGGATGGCACATACATGGGGACGGGTACCGGAGAGACCGACTATCTCCCTTCCCTGCGCGCATTCCGAGATCTTGGATATGCAGGCTGGATCTCCCTTGAGGTATTTGACTTTGAGGCCGGACCTGAAAAGATCATGCAGGACTCCTACGCCACGCTGAAGCGGATGGAGGGGCGACTGTAGGATCGGGTGCGGCGCCGGTTCGTCGGCCGGAAGCGCCGCCGCCTTGCCTGAGACGAGGGTACTGTCGCATCACACGCGGTGCGCGCCTCCATTTGGACGGCTCCGGATCCGGGAGCGCGGGATTCGTGGTCACATTCAACGCAAGAAGGTCGCTATGACGAGTACGTTCCAGGAGCGGGCGGTTGTCCTCCTCGCCGTCGGTATGCTTGCTGCCGGCTCGGGGTGCGGCCCGAAAGAACCCGTCGATCCATTCCCAGACAGCGCGCAGCTCGCCACAGAATTCGAATCGGCGTACACATCGCTGCTCGATGCCTGGTATCCGCGAACGATGGACGACTCTCTGGGGGGATTCCTGAGTGATTTCACGTATGACTGGAGGGCCGAGGGGCCCCAACACAAGATGATCGTCACCCAGTCGCGCCATGTCTGGACCACGGCGAAGGCCGCACTGCACCGGCCGAACACATCGGAGTACGTAGCCCTCTCACAGCACGGATTCCACTTTCTGCGCGATGTGATGTGGGACAGTGCCTTTGGCGGATTCTATCAGCTGGTAACCAGGGACGGCACGCCGATTCCCGACCCCGACGGCGCGCTTACCAAGACGGCCTACGGCAACGCCTTTGCCCTGTTCGGCCTGGCCGCCTATTTCGGCGCGTCGGGCGACTCGGCTGCACTCGATCTGGCCGCGCGCGGTTTTCGCTGGCTGGACGCGCACAGTCATGATCCGGAAGCCGGCGGGTACTTTCAATTTCTCGGTCGGGACGGCACGCCCTTCAAGGATGGGCGCGGCGGGGTTGCCCCGAAAGACCAAAACAGCAGTATCCACCTGCTCGAGGCGTTTGCCGAATTGTATGCCGTATGGCCCGACGAGGTTTTGCGCGCGAGACTCGAGGAGATGATGCTGCTCATCCGGGATACGCAGGTGGGAGACAAAGCATATCTAACCCTATTCTCGTATCGCGACTGGGCGCCTGTTTCCTATCGGGATTCCAGTCAGGCCGTCCGTGATGCCAACATTCACTTCGACCACGTCTCGTTCGGACATGACGTCGAGACGGCATTTCTTTTGTTGGAGGCTGCCGAGGTACTAGGTCTGGGTCTGGACCCGCGTACGCTGGAGATCGGCAAGCAGATGGTGGATCATAGTCTGGAGCATGGTTGGGACGCGGAGCGGGGTGGATTTTACGATGCAGGCGCCTATCTAAGGGAGCGGCCTGGCGTAACCATCGTGCACGACACCAAGGCCTGGTGGGCGCAGGCGGAGGCGCTCAACACGCTGCAGCTCATGGCATTTCTGTATCCCGACGATCCGCGCGACTACGCCGGTCGGTTTCGAACGCTGTGGACCTACGTCAACACCTATCTGATCGACCACGAATCCGGCGACTGGTTCGTCCAGGGGCTGGACACGGCTCCCGACGCGCGGACCGCCCCGAAGAGTCAGATCTGGAAGGGGGCTTATCACAACGCCCGCTCGCTCGCTCGCTGCATCGAGCGTTTCAAGAATCCCCACCGTCCCATGGGCGCTGATTTTAGTGACGCAGACGCAGGATCGTAAGCAAAGCCGGGGCGGCGGTCACATCCGTCCACCATTCCGCCCCCGAAAATCTTTCCCGAAGAAGGGCCCAATCGTCACACCTCCAATACTATCAGCGCCTTGTCGGTCTCGGGCGGCAAGAACCCTGGGAGGTGTTGATCGTATAACAGCGGTTAAGCAAGGCAGGGATATCCATTTTCGGGGCATTTGGAAGAGCCGGACTATCGCGATCAGTGGGCCCATCTGGCCCTGTTCGCCAGCGTGTCAACCGCTGCCGAGGTGACGACAACGATTCGTGATCGTCTCTCCGGCAGAGATCCGTCGGCCCAGGAGCCGAACGGCGCGGCGCTTTCGTATCTTTCAGATGCGGTGCCCGAAATTCGCCAGGTCCTCTTTCGCCTCCGGACGTTGCTGCTGGGGAGACGCGATCGTGATGATGGGCCGTCGTCGGCCTTGATGCGTTTCCCCGAGTTGATGTTGCTTTTGCGTGCGTCTCGATTGCTTCATCGTATCCACCAGCGCCTGCTGAGCCTGTATCCAGCCGTATCCGAGGAGCAGGTTGAGGAGGTGCGGGTCCTGGAATCGATGGCGGGTCGCATGCTTCGGGGTCGAACGGGGGATTTCGAGGGTCACGCCTTCGCCTTCGTAGAGCGCGGTCTTGCGTTCACGGATCAGGGTATTCGACCGGGTCGACGGGATCTCCACGCCCGGGACGGTGGATAACAACTGGACGGCTTTCTCCGAGGAATATGGAAAACGAACAACGTGAAGAACCCATGCCGGATGTGACGCTGAACGGCGGATACGAGGCCTCCAGCATCCAGATTCTGGAAGGATTGCAGGCGGTGCGGAAACGCCCGGCCATGTACATCGGCGACATCGGGTTGCGCGGTTTGCACCATCTCGTTTTTGAGGTCGTCGACAACTCCATCGACGAAGCCCTTGCCGGGTATTGCAGCCGTATTGCGGTGACGTTGCACGAGGACGGTTCGGTGGAGGTCGAGGATGACGGTCGCGGCATTCCGGTCGGAATTCATCCCACCGAAGGGCGTGCAGCGCTCGAAGTGGTGATGACGGTTCTGCATGCCGGGGGGAAGTTTGACAAGAACTCGTACAAGGTGTCCGGCGGTCTCCACGGTGTCGGGGTTTCGTGCGTAAATGCCCTTTCGTCGACCCTGATCGCTACGGTGCGCCGCGAGGGGAACGTTTATCAGCAACGGTATGCTTGCGGGGATCCCCAAACGCCCGTTGATTTGGTGCGTCCCATGGAGAAGGGGGAGACTACGGGCACGGTAGTCCGTTTCTGGCCCGACGAGAGCATTTTCAAGACGACGGAATTCCGGTTTGACACGCTGTCGGAGCGACTCCGGGAGTTGGCCTACTTGAACCGGACGGTCCACATCCGGATGGAGGATCGACGGGATCCCCAGGATATTCTCTCTGAGGTGTTCCATTTCGAAGGGGGCCTCGTCGAGTTCGTCGAGTACCTTGACGAAACGCGGGCGTCGATTCACGAAACGGCCATCTACTTTGAGGGTGAAAAGGACAACACGCCTATCGAAGTGGCGATGCGCTACAACGATGGGTACGCGGAGAACGTCCTCAGTTTTGTGAACAACATCAACACGCACGAGGGTGGTACACACATTTCCGGTTTCCGGCGCGCGCTGACGCGCACGCTCAAAGTCTATGCGGAGAAGAACGGCCTCTTGAAGACCGTCAAGATTGACATTGCGGGCGACGACTTTCGAGAGGGCCTCACGGCGGTGCTTTCGGTGAAAGTGGCGGAACCCCAGTTCGAAGGCCAGACCAAAACAAAACTGGGTAACTCCGAGGTACAGGGAGCCGTGGAGGCGCTCGTCAACCAGCGCCTGGCCGAATGGCTGGATGATCATCCGCGCGAGGCCAAACAGATCGTCAACAAGGTCATTCTGGCCGCCCAGGCAAGGACGGCGGCCCGGAAGGCCCGAGAGCTGGTGCAGAGGAAGAACGCGCTGACCGGCGGGGGGCTGCCGGGCAAACTGGCTGACTGTGCATCCCGGGATCCCGCTGAGAGCGAGCTGTTTTTGGTCGAGGGCGACTCCGCAGGTGGATCGGCCAAACAGGCGCGGGATCGACATTTCCAGGCCATTCTTCCGCTGCGGGGGAAGATCCTCAATGTGGAAAAGGCGCGGATCGACCGGATCCTGGAGAACGAAGAGATCAAGAACATGGTGACGGCGCTGGGCACCGGCTTGAGCGGAAACGAGACCGGATTCGACATCGGCCGGCTTCGCTACCACAAGGTGGTCCTCATGACGGACGCAGACGTGGACGGCGCGCATATCCGCACACTGCTCCTGACCCTGTTCTACCGCTACCTTCGGCCGCTTCTCGAGTTCGGGTACGTCTATATTGCCACACCTCCGCTGTTTAAGGCCAAGAAGGGCAAGGAGGAGCACTATGCGTGGTCGGAGGACGGCTTGCAGCAGCTGCTTGTCCAGATGCGTGCCGATGGGGATGGAAAGGTCGTGCTGCAGCGATACAAGGGTCTCGGGGAGATGAATCCGGAGCAGTTGTGGGAAACCACGATGGATCCGGGCCGGCGCATCCTGCAGAGAGTGGCGGTAAGTGACGCGGCAGCGGCGGATCGCACCTTCAGCACGCTGATGGGGGATGCCGTGGAACCCCGGCGCAAGTTCATCGAGCGGAACGCCAAGTATGCAACGATCGATACCTGAGGCCATTGAATCCGCAGATCTCCATCGTCGTGCCGGTCTTCGACGAAGCAGAGTCGATTCCGGAACTCACTGATCGCATCCGCGGCGTGTGCGAGGCAGCAGGGCTGTCGTTCGAGGTCTGGCTGATCGATGACGGTTCGAGGGACCCGTCCTGGAGCGCCATCCAGCGCGCCCATGCGGCCGACGCGCGAATAGAAGGCGTTCGATTGAGTCGCAACTACGGGAAGTCTGCTGCGCTCGCCGTGGGATTCGAGCGGGCTCGGGGGACCTATACGGTGACGATGGATGCGGATCTGCAGGATGACCCGGCAGAAATTCCGGAACTGGTGGCCATGCTCGGTGAAGGGTACGATCTGGTGAGCGGGTGGAAGAAGGAGCGGCGCGATCCATTGGGCAAACGCATCCCAAGCCGGTTTTTCAACTACGTGACGCGCCTCGTCTCCGGTATCCCCCTGCACGACTTCAACTGCGGGCTCAAAGCGTATCGCACCGAGGTCGTTCACAGCGTACGACTCTACGGGGAATTGCACCGATACGTACCGCTGCTGGCCAAGTGGGAAGGGTTCAACCGGATTGGAGAGAAGCCGGTTCGACATCATGCTCGCCGATACGGGAGAACAAAGTTTGGCTTCGAACGATTTGTTCGAGGCTTCCTGGATTTGATTACCGTGTTGTTCCTGACGCGTTTTGCGGCCCGTCCCATGCACTTCTTCGGTACGCTGGGCACGGCCGCATTTCTGGGCGGGTTTCTGATCGCGCTCTGGTTGAGCATCGAAAAGCTGGTCTTCGGTCTTCCAATTGGCGACCGGCCGCTGCTTCTGCTCGGCAGCCTGCTCATTGTCGTCGGGACACAGACGTTTCTCGCCGGATTGTTGGGTGAGATGATCATCGTGCCCCGCATGGAACGCACGTCGGGGTATCGGATCGGCGAGACGACTGCCGATTTTCACCCGCTCCAGGGAACCCATTGAGCCGCGCGTCAACGCTACCGAGCGAACTAGTACCCAGGGGGGACCTGCCAGAGGTGCGCCGATTCCTCGTCGTGGGTCCGCTCTATCCCTATCGAGGCGGCATCGCCCGTTTTGCAGAACGGATGTGCGACCATCTCATGGCGCGTGGCCATGAGGTGTCGGCCGTCACGTTCGCGCGACAGTATCCGGCCCTGCTGTTCCCCGGCCGAACCCAGTTCGAGGAATCGACGCGGGAGATCGCTTTTCCCGTGGAGCGGGCACTCGACACGATCAATCCACTGAACTGGGTACGATCGGCGCGTCGGATCATCGACAAGCGTCCCGACCTGGTGATCTTCAATTATTGGATGCCCTTTTTCGGGCCCGCTTTCGGATCCCTCGTCCGGCTGCTTGGGCGACGGGGGATTCGGTCGGTCGCCCTCGTCCACAACGCCGTTCCCCACGAGAAGAGGCCTGGCGATCGACTGCTGGGTCGCTATTTCCTGGCGGCTTGTTCGGGCCACATCGCACTGTCTCGTGCCGTCGAGCAAGACCTGCGGACCTTGGGCGTCACGGGGCCGATCGAGCGGGTTGGACATCCGGTGTACGACGTCTACGGCGACCGCATGGCATCGGGTGAAGCCAGGGCCCGGTTGGGCCTTCCAGTCGAAGGTCCGGTTCTCCTCTTTTTCGGTTTCATTCGGCCCTACAAGGGGCTCGAGGTCTTGCTGCGGGCGATGCCGCGCATCGCAGACCGGTTACCCGGCGTGCGCCTGGTCGTCGCGGGCGAGTGCTATGGGGACGAGGGGTCGCTCCGGCACCTGGCAGAAGAACTCGGCGTCGGAGCGGCGGTCGACTTCCATCTGCGGTATGTCGGGAATGAAGAGGTGGCGCTGTACTTCTCTGCGGCGGACCTTGTGGTGCAGCCCTATCTGTCGGCCACACAGAGTGGCGTGGCACAGATTGCATTCCATTTTGAAATACCGCTTGTACTGACGGATGTTGGCGGACTGGCAGAGACCGTAGAGCAGGATCATGTCGGATACGTGGTGCCGCCCGGTGACCCTGTGGCACTGGCCGAAGCGGTAGAACGGGTCTTCACCATCGGGTCCAGGGATCGCTTCCGTGAGGGCCTCAAAGCGGCGAAGGCCCGGCACAGTTGGGATCACCTCGTCGATGCGGTCCTGCGTCTGGACCGATCGACGCAGGTCGAGGGCGGGGATACGGACTCGGGCGCGGCATACCTGGCTTGAACCATTACCGACCACATCACGCACGATGCAATACGACCCGATCAAAGACCGGCTGGGCAGCTTCTTCCGGCGAAGTCCGCTTCTGCAATCGTTCTTCTATCGCATTCTCGACGTGCTCTTCCTGCGTGCGTGGTATGTTCGGAGAGCCGTTCGACGATGCTATCCCGATCGGAGACTTCGTTTACAGATCCTCGATGCCGGCACAGGCTTCGGCCAGTGGGTGCGTTTCCTCGTCACCCGTTACCCCCGAGCGGAGATTCTCGCCGTGGACATCAAGCGGGACTACCTCGATAGGGCAAGGGTCTACTTTGACAGGACTCCTGCGGGGAAACGTGTACGATTCGAGGAAGCGGATCTTACCCGGCTCGACATCGCTGACCGGTTTGACCTCATCCTGTCCGTAGACGTCATGGAGCACATCCAGGACGATGTGACGGTATTGCGTAATCTGGGCCGGGCCTTGCGGCCGGCCGGGCGATTGATGATCAATACGCCGTCCGATCTGGGTGGCTCTGACGTCAGCGCGCCAGGGGATTCCGGCTTCATCGGGGAGCACGTTCGCGAGGGCTATGGACGAGAAGAACTTGCCGATAAGCTGCGAATGGCAGGCCTCGAGGTGGAGCGAAGCGAGTACAGTTACGGACCGGCCGGGTCGCTCGCGTGGCTGCTGCTCATCAAATGGCCGATGCTTCTGCTGAATCGTTCCTTCTGGGGGATCGTCGTGCTTCCTCTGTATTACCTGGCGGCGCTTCCGGCGGGCCTTCTGCTCAATGTGATCGATCTCGGATGGACGAATCGCGAGGGGACCGGTCTGCTCGTCACCGCCCGCAAGGCGCCGATCCAGCCATAGGGACTTCACTTTCTTTCCACTTCGACGGGAAGTAGTTTGTGACACAACTCTTTGCCCTCAGGCTTCCTGCCGGGCACGATTTTCCGATCTCTTCCACACGCAGCATTCCATGGTGACCAAGTACATCTTCGTCACGGGCGGCGTCACGTCGTCCCTGGGCAAGGGCATCTTCTCAGCTTCTCTGGGCTTATTGCTCGAGGCCAGGGGCCTGCGTGTGACGATCCAGAAATTCGACCCGTACATCAATGTGGACCCCGGCACGATGAACCCGTATGAACACGGGGAGGTATTCGTGACGAATGATTCGGCGGAGACGGATCTCGATCTGGGGCATTATGAGCGGTTCCTCGGTGAACCGATGAGCCAATTGAACAATGTCACGACGGGCCAGGTGTATCTCGAAGTGATCACGCGCGAGCGGGCCGGGGAGTATCTGGGGAAGACGGTGCAGGTCGTCCCGCATATCATTGACGAGATCAAGCGGAAGATGCGGGGGCTTGGCGAGTCGGGTCGGTATGACGTAGTGATCACCGAAATCGGGGGTACGGTTGGTGATATCGAGAGTCAGCCTTACATCGAGGCGATCCGTCAAATGGGGCTCGATGAGGGGCGTGAGAATACGTGTGTGGTCCATCTCACTCTGATTCCCTATCTGGCTGCCGCGGGGGAACTCAAGACGAAGCCCACGCAGCATTCTGTGAAGACCCTGTTGTCGCACGGTCTGCAGCCCGACATTCTGGTTTGCCGGTCGGATTATCCCCTGAACGACGACGTACGTGCGAAGATTGCGCTCTTTTGCAACGTGGAGAAGCGCGCGGTCATCGCTGCGCTGGATGCGGAAAGCATCTACGAGGTGCCTCTGCTGTTGCAGGAAGAGGGAATAGACCGGGTGGTATGCCAGCGCCTTCGGATAGTTGGTGAGGCGGTTGAGGGAGAACCCTGCAAGGAAGCGCCGCTTCTGGAGAAATGGGTAGATTTTCTGCGGCGGGTGAAGCGGCCCAAGGCGAAAATCCCTATTGCCCTGGTGGGCAAGTACGTTTTGCACCAGGACGCGTACAAGTCGATTGCGGAGAGCTTCACGATCGCCGGGGCCCATCTGGGCGTCCAGGTGGATATCCGACATGTTCTTTCCGATACCCTCACGTCCGACAATGTAGACGCGCAGTTAGGGGAAGTCGCGGGGATCCTGGTAGCGCCCGGATTCGGCGGGAGGGGCATCGAGGGAAAGATTGCGGCCATCCGGTTTGCCAGAGAGAAAGACGTTCCGTTTTTCGGCATCTGCCTGGGACTCCAATGCGCAGTCATTGAATTCGCACGCCACGTTTGCGGATGGGAGGAGGCCAATTCTACCGAGTTCGATCCCGAGACGCCCTATCCGGTGATCGATCTCATGGAGGATCAGAAGAAGGTGACGGACAAAGGGGGAACCATGCGGCTGGGCGCCTATCGCTGCGTGATCGAGCAGGAGTCGCGCGTGTCGGAGGCGTACCAATCCTCCGAAGTCGAGGAGCGCCACCGCCACCGCTGGGAGGTCAACAACACCCTGCGCTACAAGTTGAAGGAGCATGGCATGGCTTTTCCGGGGATCAACCCGGAAAGCGACCTCGTTGAGATCGTTGAATTGGCCGATCACCGTTGGTTTGTCGGTGTCCAGTTCCATCCGGAGTACCGAACCACCGTTCGCAAGCCGCATCCACTGTTCCTGGCGTTCGTCAGGGCCTGCATCGGTTACGCCGAGGATCACAAGCTGACGAGCCAACCGAAGCGGCCGCAGCGCAAGCGGGCAGCCCCGTTGGCCAGTGTGGACATCTAGGCTGCGCACCGGCAGGTTCCGATTTTGGCGGGCGAGGGAAATCGGGGACCCCCGCTCGAGGCATCATCAGGTATCGGATACGGATGGGATGAAAAGGGCCATATTCTGGATATTCGCACTGCTGATCCCAATCGTCCTCTTCGGGGTCGCCGAGGTTACGCTTCGCCTAGCCGGCGTGGGCGGCGAGTCACAGGCTCTCTTTGAACCGGTTACGGACCACCCGGACATGCGCCGCATGAATCCTCGCTATTTCCAGCGCTATTTCGGTTCGTCGTTTGTCCCGACGCTTGCCTTCACGCCCTTCGCCGCCCAGAAGAAGGACCGAACGTTCCGCGTCGTCGCCCTGGGCGCCTCGACCACGGTCGGCTATCCATACTACTTCTACCACGGGTTTCCAAGCCGCCTCCAGGAGCGACTCGAGGTGGCGCTTGACGATCGGGTGGTAGAGGTACTGAACCTGGGTGTGACGGCGGTCAACTCGTACTACCTCTACGATACGGTGGATGAGATCGTGGCATTGCAGCCAGATATGGTCGTGCTGTATGCCGGGCACAATGAGTACTACGGAGCGATGGGCGTCGGGAGTGCCATGGACTGGAGCATGGGGAACAGGGTCTGGATCAACCGGCTCGTACTCCGGCTGCGGGACTTCGCGACGTACAGGGCGCTCGAAACGGCACTCGCCCGTGGCACAACCGGCGAGCGAAGATCGGGGATGGGCCGGACGCTCATGGAGCGGGTGATCGGCGATCACGCCATTACGTATGGTGGAGAGACGTATCGACGAGGTGTGGCGCAATATGAGGCCAACTTGTCCGTCTTTCTTCGGCGGCTCAGCCGGGCCGGGATTCCTGTTATCGCCTCGACGCTCGTCTCGAATCTCAAGGACCAGGCGCCGCTGGGCGACGAGGCCGATGCAGCCGAGGCCTTTGTCAGAGGGAGGTCCCGTTTGGCTGAGGGCGACACGACCGGCGCGGCGGCAGCCTTTCTGGAGGCGAAGGAGCTGGATGGGATCCGGTTTCGGGCGCCGGAGGCTCTGAACGACGTCCTGAAAGCTTTTGAGGCAAAGCGACTCCTCCATCTGGTCGACCTGCGGCCCGTCGTCGATGCCATGTCCCGCACGGGCATTCCGGATGCCTCCTTCTTTTCGGATCATCTCCATCCCGGCGCCCCGGGATACGATGCCATGGCTGCGGCCATCTTCCGGAAGATGGTAGAGGTGGGGCTTCCCGCGACGGACCAGACACGGTTGGACGAAGCGCAGGAGATGGGGGCGCCCGGAATTCATGAGATGGACCACGCGTATGCCTTTCTACAGGTCTACGGTCTGATGGTGGGCTACCCCTTCGAGAAGTCCAAATCCGATGCCGAACGTGCACGCGCACTCACGCAAATGCTGCGGCGTTTCCAGACCTCCAACCGGCCCACCGAGCGAATGGTGCACAGTGTGATGGCGAATCTCCGGACGCCGGAGCAGGCCTCGCGCGAGTCGGTCCCCCATATTGCCATCGCGGGTGATACGGCAGGCGTGCTGCAGCTATACCTGGGGATCGTGTCTTGGGATCCTTTCGACGTATCGCTGCAACAGGAGGCAGAGGCCTTTGCCCTGGAGGCGCCGGAGGCACGATTCGCGGTGGATCGAAATCGGCTGCTGAATCGGCTTGCGAACCTTCGGCGCGGACGAGAACTTCGGGGGTCGCCGGTAGTCGACTGACCTGGGTAAGCTTCGCGCGACGGTCCGCACGACTGCGGCAAAGAGACAACGGACGACCAGTCGACCTGGCAACAGCCTCGACGTGGGGACAGATCACTTCTCCGGGCCGGGTTCTATTCGAACTGGCGGCGGAACGATTCGAACGCCTGTTCCAGTTTTTCCAGGCGAAGGACGAGGGCGTTCAACCGGTCTTCGAGACCCGATTCATCTCCTTCCGACGCGGGCTCGTCCTGGAGTGGCTTTTCGAATCCGCCCAGCGTATGTCGATACCGTGTTTCCTTTTGTCCGGGCCGCTTTCCCAGGTCTGCGACAAGAGGGATTTCGCGTTCTGACGCGAGGTGCAGCAGGACCTTTTCGACCGATTCCACATCCTCGAAGGGGTACATCCGCTGCGTGCGAAGCCGGATTTCGCCGGGGGTTTGTGCTCCGCGCAGCATCAGACAGGAGAGGACGGAGAGCGCGTCCTCCTCGATTTCCAGTGCACCTTCCAGGGCATGCCAGTATCTGGCCGATCGACTGGAATCCCCCATGGTTGTGCCGACGAGTCGCTTTTTGTGTAGGTCATCGAGGATGCGCATGACCTGGGTTGCAGACCACGACACGACGGGGTCGCGGCTCGTCTTCTGGTTGCACCCCGACGTGATGGCGTTCACGGTCATGGGATAGTATTCCGGCGTGGTCCGTTGCTTTTCGATCAGGACGCCGAGTACCCGAATCTCCTCAAGGGAAAGCGAAAGCGTAATTGCCATGACAGGTGATTGAGACAGATCAGGATGCGGGGGGCAGAATCACGGCGTCCCCACCCATCGCAAGTTTGCCGGCCACGGACAGATACACTTTGGCTTTCAGAAGGCCCCGTTCCGGGACCTTCCCGGTGATCTTCACCCGTACCTCGACGTCGGTATCCAGCGGAACGGGGCGCAAAAAACGCGCACCGAGCGAGACGGCGATGCTCCCGGGACCCGGGAAATCGTGTCCCAGAACTTTAGATACGACACCCAGCAGCAGTACGCCATGAATGACGCGCGTGCCTACCTTGCTGTCCCGGGCGAATCCTTCGTCCAGATGAATCGGATTGTCGTCTCCGGTGATTCGCGCGAAGGTCTCGACATCCGCCTGGGAGATGAACTGGCGGGTGGTGAACTCGTCTCCGACTTGAATCGAGGAATAGGAATGAGCCATTGATATCGGGGGAGGTTTGACCATTCAAGACCGGGAAATATATGAATTCGGCGAAGAACAAGGGTTGTCTACCTCCAAACGAGGATGGGGTGAATCCGGTAGAGGCGGAGGGAGTTAGGAGCGCCAATTGATCGAAGGGTTGATGGGACTATCGCGTTTACGAGCCAGATGGGGGGACTGGGCTAGGACAGCGTCAGGGCGCCGGGTGGGAAAGGTGGGTCGTATCGCCTTCGTGGGCGCCATCGTGGTGGTGCTGCTCTTCCGCCTCGGCCATGTGGGCTGGAGCGAGATTGCCGAAGCGTTGCCCGTCACGCCCTGGTTCTATGTGACCTGGCTTGCGATGTATTTCGTAATGCCGTTCACCGATGCGGTCATCTACCGGATGATATGGGGCATTCCGCTGATTCGAAGCATGCCCGTTTATCTTCGCAAAAGGGTGTACAGTACAGACGTTCTTGCCTATTCGGGTGAACTGTACCTCTACTTCTGGGCCAAGCGATGGCGTCGAGGGTCGGGCACCGCGTTGATGCGTACGATTCGGGATGTCACCCTGTTGTCTGGATTCAGCGCGGTGTTCGTATCACTGTCCTTGCTGGCGGTGTTCCTCTTGTCAGGGATGTTGCCCATCGCGCAGTTCCCGCGGCATCGCTGGATCGTTGCTTTGAGCGTCTCGGCCGTCGTATTGATTGGTTTGGTGCTCGCAGCGATGCGCTTTCGGCGCCATTTCTTCTCACTGACGGGCCGACACGCGCTGGTCACCGTGGGAGGCCACGTAACACGCATTCTCGTATTCTACAGCCTCCAGGTGCTCCAGTGGGCCGTCGTCATTCCGGACGTGGCGCTGCGGGATTGGATTACGCTCCTCGCTGCGAATATCCTGGTCAATCAGATTCCATTCGTGCCCAGCAAGGACCTCATCTTTCTGGGTGTGGGGATCGAAATGGCCAGGTGGACAGGAGTCGGCCCCGCTTCGATCGCTGCACTGTTGCTCGCGAAGAGCATACTTGACAAGACAGCGAATATCGCATTCTATACCTACACGACAATTCGCCGCCCGTCCAGCCCTGTGTTTGAGCAGGATGCCGAGGACATGTCGTCACTTCCCGAGGAGGCACACGAATTGCTCCACCGGTAGGTCGGGGGGCCCCGTTCGCCATGAGACGTTTCTTTCAAGTCCTTCAGCCGGGAATCCACGCCGTCATCAAATTCCCGATCCAGATCCTCGTGACCGCTACGGTCCTCTCGGTGGTTGGTCTGGCGTTTGCCAGCCAGCTACGTATTGATACGGACATTGCGCGGTTGCTCCCGGACTCGTACCCGAGCGTTCAGGCCCTGGAGCGCCTCCGCAGCGCGGTTGGGAGCGAGAGTCCGATCGCCGTCATCATCGAAAGCCCCTCGTTTGAGGCAAGTGTCGCTTTTGCAGACACGCTGATTCCGCACGTGTTCTCGATCGAGGACGGCGAGACAGGCGAACCGTTTTTCGTTCGTGTGGAATACCGCAAAGACACGCACTTCATCGAGCACAATGCGCTCTACTTCGCGACGGATGAGGAATTGCGCGAACTCGAGATCTATCTCATTCGCCAGCGAATGCGTGCAGGCTCCCCGTTACCGTTCAATACGCGAAGAAGTGATGGAGATCGGTTACCCGTGCGGTTGGTGGAAGCTTATGAGACCATCATTCCTCCTGAGTATCCCATATCGGCTGACAGCACCACGCTTGTCGTCCGCTTCTATGCAAACGGCCTCCAAACCAATATTGGATTCGTTGAACGGGTGTATCAGTTGCTGGAGGATGAGATTGCGTCGTTGGGGCCGGGTCAGTTCCATCCCGATATGGTGGTCTCGGTTGGTGGCCGCTTCGAGCGGTCTCTGGTGGAGGTTCGGGCCATCCGCCGGGACGTCATCGGATCATTCGGAGGCGGCCTCACCTCGGTGTTGCTTCTCGTTCTCTCCTATTTCGCATTCAAGCTCTACCGGACGCGCGTTCCGAAAGGGATTAGCTGGCGGATCTTGTTGGAGGAGGTACGCCGGATGCCGATCACGGCAGTGCTTATCGGGTTGCCGCTGTTGATGAGCCTCAGTTGGACTTTCGGCTATGCCCGCCTCGTCTACGACACCCTGAACCTCATGACGTCGACGCTCGTGCTTGTGCTGTTCGGGCTGGGTGTAGATTACGGGATCCATTTCTACGCGAGATATCTGGAGGATAGAGGCCTGGGTCACTCGATGGCCCATGCGATCACGAATACCTTCCTGCAGGCGGGCCCGGCCATCCTGGTGAGTGCCATGACGACGGCGTCCGCACTGTTCGTCCTCGTCATCGCAGATTTTCAGGGATTCAGCCAGTTTGGCGTTGTCGCGGGGGTGGGCGTGCTCCTTGCCGTGGTCGCCATGCTGTACGTTTTGCCCAGTCTGATCGTCCTGGGAGAGCGATATGGACTACTTCCACATGGCATACAAGGCATCGGTGAGGAAGAGCCGGTGCTGTCGGCCGGGCCGAAGAGGTATCCTTGGAGCCGCCGTGTCGTGACGGCTACGGCGGTTATTACGATCGGCTTTCTGGCCGTTGCCCCCCGGGCGGAGTTCGAATACCGATTCGGAGAGTTGGAGCCTGTATTTCCCGAGTTTGACGCCCTTCGTGACAAAGAGGCCAGGGTCTATGCTTCAGGACGGCGGAATCCCGCCTACGTGCTGGTGGATCGGCCCGAGGACGTCCCTCCTGTGACGGAGATTCTTCGCGAAAGGGCGAGAACGGACACGCTGTCACCCACCATTCTATCCATTGAAAGCCTGCAGGAACGTTACCCGGTCACGCCTGTCGAGCAAGCGCAGCGACTGGAAAGGCTCTCCAAGATTCGCAGGTTACTGAGTGATCCGTTCCTCCGCGCACTTGGAACGTCGGACGTGGAGCGGCTCCACCGGGCGGCCCAGACGGCGCGGCCTATTCCCCTTGACTCCGTTCCCGACTTCCTGAAGATGCAGTTCATGTCCAGGTCGGGTGAGCTGGGTGATTACGTCATAGTTTACCCGTCGGTGGGCCTGTCCGACGGAAGGCGCTCCATCGAATTTGCAGAAGACGTAGGACGGATCGAACTGCCGGACGGGCGGGTCTACGATGCCGCATCAACCTCGATCGTTGGGGCTGAAATGCTCAGGCTGCTCATAGAGGAAGCGCCGTGGATGATCTTGCTGACGAGCATTGTCGTTCTCGCCATCCTATTGCTTCTCTTCCGCTCGGTGAAGTGGACGCTTCTGGCAGCCGCTCCGCTTGTCATCGGATCGATCTGGATGGTGGGGTTCGTCACGATGACGGATTCAAGGCTCAATTTTTACAATCTCGTCGTCATTCCGGCCATGCTCGGCATCGGCGTGGATGGCGGCGTGCATATCGTACATCGTTTCCTTATGGAGGGGCGGGGTCGGCTGCGTCACATCATGAAGACAACCGGGGAGCATGTGGCCATTGGTTCATTGACGACGCTTCTCGCGTTTTCCTGGTGGCTGTCTTCGCATCATCCAGGATTGAACTCGATTGGATTCCTCGCCGTGATCGGGATCGGCTCGGTTCTCCTCGTATCTCTCATTTCGCTGCCCGCCTTCCTACAGGTGATGGAATCGAAGCATCCGGAGGCAAAGTGGCTGGACCGGGCGGGAGAGGAGCCTTCGTCACGGCAGGTCTCCGGACCCTCGGCGCACACAGAGGAATTGATAACGACGGAGACAGAGCCGGGGGCCTGATGGGCCGGTCAACGCTGCCTGGCGTCGTTGACGTCGAGCTTACCGAAGAGTTCGATGAAACGACCGGCGACGCTATTCCAGCCGAAATGCTCGAGAACGAACGGGCGCGTTCCGGCTGCAATCTGCTCGAGCAAGAACCGGTTCGTCTGTAACGATCGGATCTCGGATGACCAGGCCTCGGGATCGGAGGCGGGCAAGAGTCGTCCGTTGACGCCTTCCGTCACGACGTCTCGCATGCCTTCCAGGTCTGAAGCCAGACAGGGCAGCCCCATCAAGCCGGCTTCGAGCAATACCACGCCGAAGCCCTCCATGTCACCGGCAAGCGGCACGTTCGGCATGATGAAAAGGTGTGCACGGGCATAAAGCTCCTCGAGCTTGTCACCGTCGATGCGGCCAGGCAAATGAACCCGGTGTTCCAGGTGGTTCTTTCGGATGGCGGAGCGGATATCCTCGGTGGCGGGTCCCTCGCCGACAATCCAGTATGACACGGTTTCCGGCAGGCGAGGCATGACGTGATCGACAAACCAGTCGAAGCCCTTGCGTTTCACATGACGGCCAACGCTCAGGAGGATGAGATTCTCGTCGGAGACTGCGTCTGGTGCAGAGGGTTTGTCGTGGCCGGTACCGTGCCGGGCGCCTTCGAAGTTAAATCGTGCAGGATCGATGCCGTTGGGGATGACGTGCACCCTATCGGGATCGGCGCCCCGCTCGATGCATGCAGCAGCCGTGGCCCGGCTCACCGGTGCAACTGCATCAAGCGCGTTGAGCACGCGTCTCACCCACCATTGGTAGAGCCTCGACGGCAAGACCACGTCGAGGCCATGGCAGATGGCGACGGTACGGCAGCCCCGAGCCGCGAGCAACCGCCACAGTGGAACGGCGAGGGAGGCGGTTACCATCGAGGAGAACAGGGCGACGTCGATCTGTCGCTTCTTGACGAGCTGAGGCAGGCGCCAGAGGGATGTGATGAGGAACGAGGTGGTGCGAAAGACGGTCCACCTGGAGGAAGACCGGAGGATGCGATCGAATACCGTCACTCCCGGGATGTGGCGCAAGGCCGCGAAGAGGTCGACCGCGACCCGCTGCATGCCGCCCAGGTTGGCCTGGGGTCGTCCCTCCGGAGGAAATGAGTGGGACACGAACAAGAGTCGCATAGGCCCTGGGATGGCGGGATGGTCATCCAACTGTCGGTCGGAGCGGCGTCGGACCGGTCATCCGGCACGGTGGTCCGGCGTCATTCGAGGCCGGCCCGGTGAAGGGGGAAGTTAAATGAAACGCCCCCCGCGACCCGAGGGGTACGGAGGGCGGCAAGCGGTGAAAAAGAGTGAATAGGATCGTCCCGAAGGACGCACAAGGCACTCCGCTCCAAGGTGGAGGTTCCCGTCCGTAATCACGATGCCACCGTCGCTCGCATGTATTCGCGGCGCATGAGCGTGATGGCGTGGATAGAGATGCCTTTCGGGCAAACGGCTTCACACTCGGCGTGGTTCGAGCAATCCCCGAAGCCCTCCCGTTCCATTTGCTCCACCATGGCGAGCGCGCGACGCGACCGTTCCGGCCCGCCCTGGGGCAGCAGAGCGAACTGCGCGATCTTGGCGGCAACAAAGAGGGAGGCGGAGGAATTGGGACAGGCGGCCACACAGGCGCCGCAGCCGATGCACGAGGCGAAATCCATAGCCAGTTCGGCTTTGTCGCGCTCGACCAGAACGGCATGCGCGTCCGGCGCGCTTCCCGTATTCACAGAGACGTACCCTCCGGCCTCGATGATGCGATCGAAGGCGCAGCGATCGACCACAAGGTCGGCAATCAAGGGGAATGCCCGCGCGCGCCAGGGTTCGACGACGATCGTATCCCCATCTTTGAAGTGCCGCATATGCAACTGACAGGTCGCGGTTCGCGCGTGCGGTCCATGCGCCTGTCCGTTGATGACCATGTTGCACGATCCGCAAATGCCCTCGCGGCAGTCGTGGTCGAACTCGATCGGGAGTTGACCGGCCCGGATGAGGTCTTCATTCAGCAGGTCGAACATCTCCAGAAAGGACATGTCCGGGTTGATGCCCTTCACGGTGTAGTCGACGAGCTGTCCCTTGACATGGGGACCTTCCTGTCGCCAGACCTTGAGGTGTATCGTCATGGTCCCGAGGCCGTCGGAGTGGGCCGAGGGGTCCGCAGGAGGATTCATTTTCGGGTGTAGTTCGTTTTCGGCCGGGGAGGACGCGGTGGGTTGGTGCGGTTCAGGCGTAGCTTCTCTGCGTCAGTTCGACGTTTTCGAACTGGAGTGCTTCCTTGTGGACGGTATAGGGTTGGGGCGCGTTCGGGGTGAACTCCCATGCGGCAACGTGGGCAAACTGATCGTCGTTGCGCAGCGCTTCTCCATCGGGGGTCTGGTATTCTTCGCGGAAGTGTCCACCGCAGGACTCCTCTCTGTAGAGGGCATCCATCGCCATCAGCTCGCCGAGTTCCAGGTAGTCGGCCAGGCGATTGGCCATTTCCAGGTTCTTGTTCAGCGTATCCGGTCGACCGGGCACGCGGACATTTTGCCAGAATTCTTCCCTCAGAGCCCTTATGCGCTCGATCGCGATGGTGAGGCCCTCGTGGTTTCGGGACATCCCCACATGGTCCCATATCACCTGTCCCAATTCCCGATGCAGTTCCGTGACCGTCTTGTCTCCTTTCACGTCGAGCAGCCGGTGGAGGCGTTCACGGGCCTCCTCTTCTGCCGTTGCGAAGGCGTGGTGTTCCGCGGTGCAGGGGCTGTGAGGCCCCGCGAGGTAGGGTCCGATCGTATAGGGGATGACGAAGTAGCCGTCGGCGAGGCCCTGCATGAGCGCACTGGCGCCGAGACGGTTGGCGCCGTGGTCGCTGAAATTGCATTCGCCGAGAGCGAAAAGGCCCGGAATGGTAGTCATCAACTCATAGTCGACCCATAGGCCTCCCATGGTGTAATGCACGGCGGGATAGATGCGCATCGGGACCGAGTAGGGGTCGTCATCGGTGATGCGCTCGTACATCTCGAACAGGTTGCCGTACCGCTCGGTGATGGTGTCGCGACCGAGCCGCTGGATGGAATCTCGGAAGTCCAGGTACACGGCGAGTCCGCTGTGTCCGACGCCGCGTCCCTCATCGCATACGTATTTGGCATTGCGGGAGGCGACGTCCCGTGGGACCAGGTTGCCGAAGCTCGGGTATTTGCGCTCGAGGAAGTAGTCGCGCTCTTCTTCGGGAATCTGATGCGCCGGCCGCGTGTCGCCGGGTCGGGCGGGCACCCAGACACGGCCATCGTTGCGCAGGCTTTCGCTCATCAGAGTGAGCTTGCTCTGGTACTCCCCGGAGACCGGTATGCAGGTCGGGTGGATCTGCGTGAAGCTGGGGTTTGCAAAGAGTGCGCCTCTGCGGTGACAGCGCCAGGCGGCTGTGGCGTTGGAGTTCTTGGCGTTGGTCGACAGGTAGTAAACATTGCCGTAGCCGCCGGTGCAAAGCAGCACGGCGTCTGCCGCGTGCCGCTCCAACTCGCCTGTGACCAGGTTGCGCGTGATGATGCCGCGCGCGTGCCCGTCGACCACGACCAACTCCAGCATTTCCTGCCGGGGGAGCATCTCAACTTGTCCGGCACTGATCTGCCTGGAGAGCGCGGAGTAGGCGCCGAGCAGGAGTTGCTGTCCGGTCTGACCCCGTGCGTAGAACGTTCTCGAGACCTGTGCGCCGCCGAAGGAGCGGTTCGACAGCAGGCCACCGTATTCGCGGGCGAACGGAACACCCTGGGCGACGCAGAGGTCGATGATCTGGTTGCTCACCTCGGCCAGACGATACACATTGGCCTCGCGCGCCCGGTAGTCACCACCCTTGATCGTATCGTAGAACAGCCGCCAGATACTGTCTCCGTCACCCGTATAGTTCTTGGCCGCATTGATGCCGCCCTGGGCTGCAATGCTGTGTGCGCGGCGCGACGAGTCCTGGATGCAGAATGCCTTGACCGTGTAGCCGAGTTCGCCCAGCGACGCGGCTGCGGAGGCACCCGCAAGGCCGGTACCGACCACGATTACCGATCGTTTACGCTTGTTGGCCGGGCTGACGAGGCGGACGTGTTCGAGGTAGTTCTGCCACTTCTGCTGTAGCGGACCCGAGGGGACGCGGGCATCTAGTTTTCCGGATTGCATACCTTGGCTCTCTACTGAGAAAGAGATTGGAAGAAGATCCAAAGGGGAAGAAAAAGGAAGCCGATACCAAGCAGGACCGCTACGACACCTGCCCCGGCATAAATCATGGGTGAGGCCTTGGGGCGCAGGGCGGTCAGAGACTGCAGCGCGCTCCAGATTCCGTGCCGGAGATGAAAGAACAGGAGGAGCATGACGGCTTCGTAACCGATGACCCACCACGGGTTAGAGAACGTATCAACCACGATTCCATAAAGGCCCATCGCGTGTCCCTCCGCGTCGCCGAAACGAAACATGGTGATGTGGACAACGAGGAACACGAACAGCACCACGCCGGTGACGATCATCGAACGGGAACTCAGTGTCTGCCGACTGGCCCCTCCGACGGTCCGATAGGTGGTATACGTTTCGGGACGTGCCGAACGGGCCCGGAAGTAGATAAGGACGCCGACAAGAGCGTGGAGCAGAATGAACCCGAAGAGACCGATCTCGATCACGTAAAGAAGCAGGCCGAGGTCCTTGTAAAAGGCGGCATAGCTGTTGAACGCCTCCTGCCCGGCGAGCAACGTCAGATTCCCGAGCAGGTGGACTATGACGAAGAGGACGAGGGCAACGCCGGTGGCGCCGGTGACATATTTTCTGCCGACGCTCGAGGAAAAGAACCTGGACCACTTGGAGGCGCGGCGCGGTTGGGTTGCGATGGCCATGGGTTTTCCGACGGATGGCTCGACATCCCGGCAGCCACCTGAATGTGCCCTCGGCGGGTTCGGGGCACCGGCGTAACGGCCGGGGTCGGGAATTCGAAAGCGGTTTCAGAAAGTTGCCTCAATATACTCTCGCTCCGGGACAGGAACATGGAGCCGGAGGTGGCAGCGTTCGTGAAAACGTGACGCTCTGCAGCGGATCATTTTGTCCGGATAGCGATACGACAGATACGTATATTCTATTTGTGCTACATACCCCCTGAATTCCATCACTTTCGGAGCGTCCCAAACCACTTCCGGTGTGAGCTGCTTGGCTCGTGTGTTGGATGCTTCGGCCTTGTGTAAGTCGATAAAGGGTGTCGGCCCACCACCCTCCGGCTGAGAACGCTGGGATAGATTTTGAAATTCCTGCTCCCCAGTCTGAGTCGGAGAATTGGCAACCTCGGCGCCGGCGCCCGGGATCGGCGTAGTGCCGTGAATACGGATGCGCTCATCCAATCTGGACAACGTAGGTTCCGCCTTCGCAGGTGGTACGGAAGGGCCGGCCCAGCCGGTTCGGGACCTGTCCACGTGAAGCGACAAGGTCGATCCATCGAACCAGCCGGTAAACGCCAACGCGTTATGGTTGCCTTTTCGGATACTTTCGCCGTGCGAGCGAGGGCACGGCGTACCGTGGGCCGCTCCGGTTCACCCTTGCGGTTCCATGAAGCCCTCCCATGTCGAAAGAAATCATAATCAACAACACCAAGGACCGTGCGCGCATAGCGATCGTTGAAAACAAGCAACTGACCGAACTCTACGCGGAGAATGCAGAGAATACGCGGACGATAGGGGACATTTTCCTCGGACGTGTCCGTAACCTGATGCCGAGCATCCAGGCGGCATTCGTCGATATCGGTCAGAAGCAGGACGCCTTTCTTCATTTTTCCGACGTCGACGAGAATTTTCCCCGGTTGCTGGAGTTCGTTGGGGAAAAACTCGTCAAGGGATCGTTTCCGATTCAGTTGAAGGCACGGCGTCGTGGGCCATCTGTCGGAGAGGAAGATGCCGAGATTGAGCGGGAGGATGGCGAGGAAGGCGTGGACGGGTCTGAAACCCGAAACGGAGGCTCCGGCGGGAAGAAGAGAGACGATGATGCGGACCATCCCGCCCGCTACTTACGCAACGGTCAGAGAGTACTGGTCCAGATCACCAAGGAGCCGATCGCTTCAAAGGGCAGCCGCGTCTCTTCGAACATCTCCATCGCAGGACGATTCCTGGTGCTCGTGCCACGGGCCGACTATGTGGCCGTCTCGCGCAAGATCTGGTCTGTTCGCGAGCGCCGTCGACTCCGGGCACTGGCCCGCAGTCTTACCCCGGACGGATTCGGCGTAATCGTTCGCACGGTTGCCGAGGGCCGCGACGCGAAGACCCTCGATACCGACCTTTCCCTTCTGCTTGACAGGTGGCGCAAGATCGAAGAGAAGGTGAAGGAATCGGACGAGGCGCCTCGCCTGCTGCACAAGGACGTCAGCATGGTGTCTTCCGTTGTACGAGATCTATTCACAGAGGACTACGACCGCATTCTGATCGATGATGTGCGGTTACACCGGAGTATTCGCAGCTATGTGAAAGCTGTTGCTCCCCATATGGCGGATGTTGTGAAGTTTTATGAGGAGCCCACACCGATTTTCGAATCGGTGAACATTGCCGATGCCGTGGCCGAGGCGTTCGACCAGCGGGTGAAGCTGCCTTCCGGCGGATACGTCATCATTGAGCACACGGAGGCGATGCACGTCATCGACGTCAACTCGGGCAGTGCGGGGAAAGGCCAGTCGCAGGAGGAAAATGCCACCAGGGTCAACCTGGAAGCCGCCCGCGTGATCGCACGACAGCTGCGGCTGCGGGATCTGGGCGGCATCATCGTCATCGACTTCATCGATATGCGTGACCCGGCCTCCCGCCGCAAGGTGTATGAGGCGATGCGCCAGGCATTTCGAAGCGACAGGGCCGTGACAAAAGTGCTGACCATCAGCGACTTCGGCTTGATGCAGATCACACGGCAGCGCCTTCGTCCAAGTATCACGCGGGATGAGACCACCTCGAAGGATGTCCTGGAAGCACGGGCCGAACGCGAGCGTAAGATCGTGGAAGAGGCGCGAGGGGCCTCTGAGGAACTCAGGAAGTTGCGTGCGCAAGTAAATGGTGGACGGGCTGCGCGGAGCCCCAGAGAGTTTGTGGAGGCGCTCGAATCCTGGCTCAAACAGTTCCGGGAGGCAAAGCTGGGCCGCGCGGTCCTGCTCAGGCTCCATCCGTTTTCGGCGGCTTTCCTCACGCGTGGAATTCCCAGCATGCTGACGCGCCTCCGGCTTCGATACGGCGTCCGCCTCTCGGTCCAGGCCGACGAGGAGATGTCGCCGCTTGCCTTCCGATGCCTCGACCCGCGGACGGGGGATGAGTACGCTCCGGGCAAACCGAAGTCCGTCATTCCGGGGGACGGACGCCGCAAGGGAGGCATCAAACCCGCCCCGCAGCCTGCGGGTTAATGGATCGACCAAACAAAACCAGATCGGCCGGGCCATGAATGTGCTGCGATTGTTGGCGCTCGTCGTCCTAGCTGCGGGTTCTCGACCGGCAGACGCTCAAATGTTCTCCTATGAGCCGGATCGACGCGGTCCGATTCAGGTTTTGGGGTTCGAGGTGAACCGTGTCGACTTTTCCTACGCAGGGGCGTCCGACGTCGACGGCACGACGCGGTTCGACTTCAGCGAGCCGACCGTCGGAATTCGATACTCCCGCCCTTCGGTGGATGTCTGGCTGGCTTACGGCCGGCAGGGAAGAAATGATGAAGACCGCAAGCTTATCGAAGCCGCGATTCTCGCCTGGAACGGCTTTCTTCTGACACCGAGGAGCGATACCCGCGTCTACCTGCCGCTGGTGGTTCACAGTGGATATCGAGCCGTCGGAACGAACCTCAACACGGACACGGCTGCCGAACTGTTCAATTTCACGACACTGTCGCTCGGAACCGGCCTCATCGTAGAGCGGAAATTCGGGTCTCGGTTCCAGCTCGATGCCCGGGGGTTGCCCATGATCGGGCTCGCGCTGCGCAGCTTCGAGGGGTTCGCAGGAGAAACCCGCCTGTTCGACGGACGGATCGGACTCCATTTCCTGCGGCTCTTCGGGCGGTACGGACTGACGGTCGGCTACCAGTTCCGGGCCCAGGAATGGGATGTCGACGCATCGCGGTTCCTGCAGCAGGTTCCCGATGATGCATTCAATTACCGGAACCGGCAACATGCCCTGCAGGTGGGCGTGAACTGGTAGGACCCTTCACCGACGCCGACAGGAACCGACACAAGTCCTCGATCGTCACGAAATGAAGCCGGGACTCATCGTCAAAGACCTCATCGTTGCAGCCGAGCAACTTGGATTTCGCGTACGCTACGACACGGGCAACTTTCGCGGAGGCGCCTGCACATTGAGGGAAGAGGGGCTCATCGTGCTCAACAGACGCCACCCGGCCGAGGTACATCTTGGTGTGCTCGCCAATGCGCTTCGTACCCTGCCGGTCGATTCGGTCTACCTCCGACCGGCCGTGCGCTCTGCGCTCCAGGAGGTCTGGGCTGAAGCACCCCTCGAAGAGCTCTCAACCGATGGTGACTGATCCGGACCTCGGGACTTCGGCCGCCGTGCGGGCCACGCTGCTCGGTACCGGAACGTCAGTGGGCGTGCCGATCATCGGATGCGACTGCCCTACGTGCCGCTCCGCCGACCCTCGTGATCGTCGTTTACGCTGCAGTTGCCTGGTTGAAACGGGCGGTCTGTCCATTCTCATCGATACGTCCCCCGATTTCCGGCAGCAGTCCTTGCGCAACGGGATCGAGCGGATAGACGCCGTCCTCTACACACACCATCACTTCGATCATATTGCAGGGATTGACGACCTTCGGCCCTTCCTGTTCGTCAACCGCCGTCCAATTCCGTGTTTTGCCCACCCCGCAACGGTATCGGTGCTCCAGGACAAATACGAGTATATATTCGGCGGAAGCCCCCATCCGAGTGCCCCAGGGCTCGATCTGCGGCCGGTTACGGGCCCCTTCCAGGTTCAGGGACGAAATGACGAGGGGGCCGGGTCGGTCGATGTGATCCCTCTTGCGGCCAAACACGGTGAACTGGACATCCTCGGCTTCCGGATCGGACCCTTCGCGTATCTCACGGATGTGAGCCGGTTGCCGGAGGAGACGATTCAGGCCGTCGGCGGGGTTGACGTGCTCATCCTGAACGCACTTCGATTCAAGCCCCACGTCTCACACCTGAGCGTTTCGCAGGCCATCGAAGTGGCCCGCCGCGTCGGCGCCCGGAAAACGGCGTTGATTCATATGACGCACAACGTGCTCCACGCCCGGGACGATGCGGTACTGCCTCCGGGCATCCAATTCGGATACGACGGCCTGCGGTTCGAGGCCCAAACTTCGCCCCGCCGCAGTTCCCCAAAGGACTAACCCCCAAGACCAGATCCATGCGCATCCTCGTCCTCAACGGCCCCAACCTGAATATGCTTGGACGGCGAGAGCCTGACGTGTATGGTTCTCAGACGCTGTCCGATATCGAGCAGATGCTCGTCCGGTCGTTTCCCGGGCATGCCCTTTCGTTTCTGCAGACGAATCATGAAGGCGTGCTCATCGACCGCCTGCAGGCTGCGCAGCATGACGGTACTGAGGGGATCATATTGAACCCGGGCGGATTGACCCACACCTCGGTGGCGTTGCGCGACGCGGTCTCCTCCCTCTCCGTTCCGGTCGTCGAAGTCCATCTCTCCAATATTCATGCGAGGGAGCCGTTTCGTCACCTCTCCCTCGTTGCGCCGGTGTGTGTCGGGCAGATTGCGGGCCTGGGGCCACTTGGCTACCACCTGGCGGTCGAGGCTCTCGCGAACCGGATCGGGGGCGAGAGGGGCACATGAGCCGGATCAGGACGCTCGCCTCGGAGACCGCGGTTTACGGCATTTCTTCCGTTCTGGGCCGGCTGATCAATTTCGCGCTGGTTCCCTTTTACGTGAACGTCTTCCCGGTCGGAGAATACGGAATCGTCATTGCCCTGTTCACCGCCGTCGTCTTCCTGAACATCGTCTTCACGTACGGGATGGAGTCTTCGTACCTGAAGTACGCGTCCGGCACCGAGGGGCGGCCACGGGCGCCGCGCGTGTTCAGCACCGTATTCTGGTCCATTCTCGCTACTTCGGTTCTCTTCTCCCTGATCGTGGTCCTTCTGCGCGATCCGCTCGCCGATCTGATCAACGTGCAGAGGAGCCGGTTTGGTTTGATGACCTACATCCTGGTCATCATGACCCTGGACGCGTTGACCGTCATCCCGCTCGCCGAGTTGCGGCTTCAAAACAGGCCATGGCGTTTTGCGACCATCAAACTGGCAAACATCGGGGTCAATGTCGGGCTGAATCTGCTGCTGGTCCTTCGGTTCGGCATGGGCATCGAGGCGGTGTTCATTGCCAACGTCGTCGCTTCGGCACTGCAGATGGTCCTGCTCCTGCCCGAGTATCGGGCGCTGTTGAGGTTACATTTCGACCGGCCGATCTGGGCGGATTTGATGCGGTTTGGTTTGCCGTTCGTTCCGGGAGGACTGGCCTATGTCCTGGCGGAGCGATCGAGTATTCTCTTTCTGGGCAATCTCGGGCGGGAGCGTGTCCTCGCGATGTATGGTGGCATGTTGGATGTGGCGGGACTTGCCGAGAGGGCGACGGCTGCGGCCGCGGCGGTGGAGGCCCGGTGGGGTGCCGTGGTTGATGCGGCAGAGTTGGCCCGACGGTCGGCGGAAGCGGTCGACCTGGTCTACGGACAGGAAATCATGGGCATCTTTGGCGGCGTCTACAAGATCTCCATCGCGATGATGCTGCTCGCCCAGATGTTTCGATATGCCTGGCAGCCATTTTTCCTGCAGCACGCAGAGGACCCCGATGCGCGACCACTGTTCGCGCGCGTGTTCACGCTTTTCAATGCGGCAGCATTCGGACTCTTCCTTGGAGTCTCATTTTATGCGATGGAGCTGGTCTCACTTCCCATTCCCTTTTCGAGTCGCACGCTGATCCCGTCTACCTACTGGATGGCCCTTCCCATCATCCCGCCGGCGCTGCTGGCCTACCTCTTCCAGGGGTGGTATTACAACTTCTCTGCGGGATTGTACATCGAGAAGAGGACCCGATACCTGGTGCATTGCACGGCGGTCGGGGGGATGGTGTCGATCGTTCTCAATCTGATCCTTGTCCCCCGATTCGGGATGATCGGCGCCGCCTGGGCGATCGCAGCGGCATTTGCGTCGATGGCGGTCGCGCTCTTTGTCATCGTTCGCCGGGTGTACCCGATCGACTACGAGTGGCGCAAGGTGGCTGGAACGACGCTGGCGGGGTTGCTTCTATTCCTCGCATGGACACGGTGGGACGTGTTGCAGAACCCGTGGGTTGAGGCCATCATTCTGTTGATGTACGCCGGCGCACTCGTCGCGCTCGGCGCAGCTCCGGCGCACCCGTTTCGGCGACGATTGGCCGGGCCGACGGGGCCTGGCGATGCGCCCGGGATCCATCCCCCCACTTCCGGGTAACGAGGGAGAAATGGGAGGTCGGATATCCACCGGTGATCTCCGGATTTAACTATTTGTAATGATACCGGATGCGCATGGCTTCGAGGCTTCATAGGATCGGCCTGTTCACGCTGCTGCTCCTGTTTGGTCCTGGGGCAGGCGTCGCGCTGTTTGGACAGGAGCCATGGCCGCGCCACGAGACCATCGTTGGGTTGGAGGCGTTTTGCCTGACGACCCGGCTGCTGGCGTCTCCGGAGGGTCGTGCGGCAGCGCTGGCGTATGAGGCGGCTTCAAAAGCGAGTGGATCGGGATTTCCGGCCGCGCCCCGTACGGCGGCGGTGGGGGATACGGTAACATTCAACGTGAGGACCAAACTCCTCATGGAACCTTCGCAGCACGTCTGGGAAGCCGCGAGGTTTGTTCTGAAGGCCGAGCAGATCGTATTCACCGTGTCCGACGGCTCCCTGACCCGTTCTATGGGGTTTCGGGTCTGGGTTGACCTGCGGGACTGGAATGCGAGGTATGTGACCAATAGTCACATCGAGGGGTTGGCATATGCCCTTGGAAAAGGCACACCTCCGGACTCCTTTGATCCCCGGCGAGGCATTCTGGAGATCAACACGACGGTGTTTGGACTCCCACCGTGGTATGATGGAGATGGGTATATCGACATCTTGTTGACGGACGTCGTGGAGGGGACAGGTGGCAGTGTGGTCAACGGGTTTTTCGATCCGAACGATCTGAATCCGAATCTGGAGGGAACGTCGCGGTCCAACCAGGCGGAGATCGTATACCTGGACACCCGGCCGTCGTTGACGACGTTCGGTCTCGATCGGGTCCTTCAGACGTTGGCGCATGAACTGCAGCACGTCATACACTACCGTTGGGATCGGAGAGAGACGACCTTTGTGAATGAAGGCCAGTCCGAATGGGCCCAGGTGGTCAACGGGTATGCCATTCGAGACGCCAACTACCTTGCGGGTGGATCGGAGACTACCAATACGGAACTGTTCGTTTCGGATGGCGACTGGTCGGAGGATGTCCTGCAGAACTACCAGCGGGCGGGACTCTGGACCAACTATCTTGCGGATCAGTTCGGTCCGGAGTTTGCCGGCGCTGTCACGAGGGACACGCGGACCGGGGCCGACGGATACCGCGGCGTGTTGGGTACCTATGCGGTCCCGAAGTCGCTCGAGGAGGTCATCCTCGACTTCCACACGGCGAACCTGGTCAACGACTACAGAGTGGACCGGAGTTTCGCCTACTACACACCCCAACGAAATCCTGTGCCCGTGGAGCCGGGCTACGTTTTTGGTGGGGCAGATCAGACGAGCACGCCTGTCACACCCGTCACACTCGAGCCCGGCGGGGTCGAGTACATGGTTTGGCGGACGGTACGCGACTTCACCCTGCGCATCGAGGTGCCGAGCACACAGCGGTCCCGGATTGGTGCACGGGTGGTGGCGAACCGCCCCGGAGAGGCGCCCTTCTGGGTGGATTTGAATCCGGCGGATGTTGAGCGGAGGTTCTCCGGTGAATTCGAGCGCATCACGCTCATGCTGACGCAGACCAACGTCTCGTCGGCCGCGACCGACGTTCGCGTTTCTGCCCATTGGGTCCCTGCGGATGTGCGCATCGCCGAGGTGCGGTACGATACGGGGAACTGGGAGATGTTCTTTCGGCCGGGTAATGGGCAGGCGTCCGGCTATGTCACCCGGTTCCAGATTCCGGAAGACGACGGCGAGGTTTCCCTGCGCCGGGTTCTGCTTCCCAACTATTACCTGAGTCAATTCCAGAACGGGGGCCCGGCGGATGATCCACGTGATTTTACGCTCGTCATACTCGGATCTGCCGAGAATGGTGGTCCCGGAGCCGTACTTCATTCCATGTTGGTGGATGATCTACGCCCTTTTGAGCAGGTGCTGACCGGTGATCCGCTCAAATACGTGCAGGTTGACCTGTCAGATTACCGGGATCAGTTGTCCGATCTCGACGAGCCGATATTCATCGGTGCGGTCAACAAGCACCGAAGCGCAACCAACCTGAATGACATTGTAGTGGCGCTCTCGTTCAATAGTACCCAGGATCTGTCGTACAGCCGCCGCTATGAGTCCCAGTGGATTCGCGTCTGGGATCAGAAGCTCGAGAATGGGACTCCGTTGCAAAGCCATTTTGCCCCGGTGCGGGCGGAATTTGAGATCGGCCGGCGGACGGTCGCGGTTTCCCCGGATGACGTGCCCGGCCTTGGCACTGGGCTGCTGGGTAACTTTCCGAATCCCTTTTCGGGCGCAACGCTGGTTCAGTACGTTCTGTCGGAATCCGGACCCATTGACCTTTCCATTTATGATGTAACGGGGAAGCGGGTGGAGCAGCTGGCGCAGGGATCGCAGGAGCGGGGCTCGCATGCCGTCTGGCTGGATGGGAACGCGTTGGCTGCGGGCGTATACGTGGCGGTCCTGAAGGCCGAAGGCAACCGATACACGCATCTGCTGAGCGTCGCGCGGTAGGCGTTTGCGAGAGGGTTGACTGTTTGGATGCCGGGACGTAGGATACGGGTGCCACTTCGGTCATCGTTCCCACCCGCGATGTCGTATCCTGAGACCCAAGCCCACCTTGGCGCTGGTACGCTTCTCCGTCCCCTGCCCCACGGAGCGGATCAATCAGCACCCCCCATTCGGCAGGCATTGGCCGACCTGCTCGGTCCCAGCCCCACGCGGGCCGCCGTCAAACAGGTCGTCGACGTGTTCCTGCGCGGGGCTGAGGCCTACCTGCGACGGCGCATGGCGCCGCAGGGGGGTCGGATTGACCGATTTGGATTGTCCTTTCGAGATTTGGCGATCGATTGCGTTGCGGGCCTTCTGGCGCGGGATCAGCACGGCGGATTTCCGAATCTGGAGCGGTACTTCCCCGATGGATGGATGGACCTCGATGAGGCCTGGATCATGCACCGGGTCCGGCTCCTGACATGCAGGGCCGTGGATGACGGCCTCTATCGCAGGTATGCCGAGCACGATCCCCAACTCGCTCGGCTCATTCGCGGTCTTCAGCGGGGCTGTGCCGTGCGAGGCGATGTATCCGTGGATCGCAGGCTGGGAACACTCCACCTCACCGTGCTGGGCCCGTGCAGGTCGTCGTACATGCCCGTCTCCCGGGACCGATTGGAGGCCTACATGGTGGCCCACATCCGCACTACCGACCATGCAGCCGACTTCCTTGGCCATTTCGTGGACCTGATTCGGCTCGAAGAAGAGGTACACCCCTCCTATGCGCTCGTCGGCGTCGCTCTTGCGGTCCGCGGAGCCCTGACCCGGCTCCACGAACCTGCGTTTCAAATGGATACACGGGCGGCCGTTGAGGACAGGGAAGAGGAAGACTTGATTCGAAGTACGGTTCAGGAGGTCGCAGTCGCGTGCAGACCGAAGTATGTGGGAAAGGGCAAGGTGGACGGAATCGTCTACGAAGCCTACTGCGCCGCCGTAGGGGATGCGTTGATCACATCCTACCGTCATTCGGCCGCCGCGACCACGTTGGGAGACTGTCTCCGCGACTATCTTCCGGATCTCTCTCGAGGTGCCTATCGGGCCGAGCACCGTGCCCGCTGCGAGTACCTGCTGCGGTTGGTCAGGGAAAGGCTGAAAAATCGTCTGAGAAATCTCCGTACATTTTCTGCAGAATCGTTCAATGGTGACGAATGAGAGGGGTGAGGCGCGTCTGGATGAGGAGGACGGGCTGGTCTGAACGAGAGGAGGTTCATACGGAGAGATGATGGGCTCGCGGGTTGTTACGGAAGAAGAGATCGAGCGCTACCTGCGCGCGCCTGAGAGGTTGGCGCCGGAGGTGAAAGACCGCGTCGAGCGCGCGCTTCGCGCGTCTGAGGAGGCGCGGCGTGTCGCGGAGTCCATCCGGTCATTCTATGAGGAGATGGACGCTCTTCACGGGGGTAGCGGAGACCATTCGGAACACCTGGTCGATGCGCTATTCGCGGGTGAATCAGTCCTTCATCTCCAGGTAGTGCGACACCACCGACGTTCGTTCGACCGCACCAAAGTCAAGTCACAGACCCTGATGGCGGCGGCAACAGATGCACCCAGTCGTCCCAGGATCGTTTCGACGTCGTACGGGAAGGATGGCTCCGACATCCTTGTCCGGGTTCTGCATGACCGAATCGCGCAGGACCATGAACTCTATGTGCTTGCCGACGACCCGGTGCGCTGCGCCTACGCCCTGGTCTCGTTTCCGCGAATCGGCCTCGACATTGCGACGGACGAAGGGGCGCACGCCCGCTTCACGACTCCTACGGACGTAGAGCCCGAAACCTGGGCAGAACTGGAAGCGGTAGTACACCTTCCCCTCTCGACCGCGACGGTTGACCTTGGAAAGGTCGGGCCGCACGGTACAGGCGGTGTGCGCGGGATCATCGCTCGTGATCATCTCGTGGAGCTCAGCCGAGAGGAGGACGAACTCATCGTCCACGTGAGTGCGCGAAGGAAGGGGGCCCCCATCGTATCCATGGCCACGCTGACCGATTCATCGGGGAGGGTTCGGCTGACAGACCTGAGCGCGGGTGAAGGACGCGTAGGTCTCGCTCGGCAGTCGGCTCCACACACGCTCCGCCTCTACGCCTGACGCGCTGACGAAGATCACGCGGCTTGGGCCCCCGTAAGACGACGCGCCCTCCCGAGTCCACCCCCAAGCGCTGCCAGGCAGCCGGGAATGTTCGCAGACTGCCTGCCGTCGCTTGCACACGACGTTGTCCGGCCGGCGGTTGGAGCGGTAATCAAAATAAATTGTCGGCCGTTTTCAGCAGCAGCCCAAGATGGCAACGAGGTAATCTATGCAAGGCACGTTTCAGGAGGATGTCCTGTGAGAAAGCCCGATGTTGCTCACGGTTGGCGTCACTCCGGAAGCGGGTCACCCCTACGAGGCACATCATGGGGAAGCAAGGGACCCCGGTCTTTGTGGTGGGACCGGGGTCCCGCTGTTTTTCTGGGTCGCACTGGATGCGTGTGGTGAGTTGCCCTAGATTCCGCTCGCCATAGACCCAGTGGGTTCGAGATGACACGTATCATTCGCACGGGAGACACCCCAGCCGCGCGGCGCAACGCCCATCTTCGGTCCTGCGCCGAGGTTGTGCGGCTGCTTTCGTTGCGCCCCAATTTCGATGCCGAAGCCCGGGACATGGCGGCCTTCCTGGTATTCGCGCTGCGAGGGATCTACGAGACCATATCGGAAAGCGCCAACGTCTGGGACGACCGCAACTACTGGAAGAAGGCGGAGGTACTCAGAGAGACCTGGCGCTGGAGTCGCATCGGAGCCGAGGAACTGGAGGCTCTCATTCTCTCCGGACAGTGGGAGGACGTTCCGGGACGGATTCTTCAACTCGTCCCCCACCTTTCCGGCGTGACGGTACAAGCCGTGACCCGAAACAGTGACTGGTGGTGCGGCGCCTACCGGGCACTCAAGCGGGGCAGGTCCTCCGGGTAAATGGGCACGCCGGGGGCGGTTGGCATCACACCCTGCTCCGTCGGTGGACCAATGCGGTCGTGAGCCCAACATCGCGGCTCTCTGTCCGTAAAAGAACGGATCGACGAAGACCGACCCCCATCTCAATACCATGGCTTCTCTCTCTCGGCTGTTCTGGGTACCGGCCATGCTGATCGCCGGTCACGTTGCCGTTGCGCAGTTCATCCCGGAGGGTGCGGACGAGGACGGAGAGACGCAGGACAGCCTGTTTGCGATTCGGCGGGTGGCGGTGAGGGCTCCTGACGCCATTCCGGTCTCCGCTCTCTCTGCACGGGCCGCAATCGTGCCCCTCACGGCGGAAGAGCGGCGTGCGTATGGGGTGATCGACAGCACGATGGACCGTACCGATACCTTCCGACCGCGCGGACTTCTTGCACGATGCGTCGGGGAGACTTCGGGTGCCGGCCGCTCGGACAGCCGAGGTTCGTCAGGCAGGAGGCGCCATGCGACGGTGGCTCCCCGGGTGTGGTACAACCGGGTCGAAGCGCTTCATCTGGGGATCACCGTGGGAACGGGTATCGGCCGGCTGCGCGGTTCGGCGGACGGCGGGTGGAGCACGGGACTCGAGCGACCGGATTTTGCCGGCCGGGTGTCGATATCGGGATCGAGACGCGGTTGGAAGGCCAACGCATCACATCTCCGCGGATCGCAGACGCGCTTACAGTCCGCCTATTTCGGAAGGCCCTGGGCCGGAGTTGCGTTTTTACTCGGATCGGATGACTACTTCGACTACTATTGGCGAACGGCGTCCGAGGCGGGGCTGGGCTACGCCACGCGGACGAAGAATCCGCTCCAGGTTGGGCTCGCTTTCCGATCCGAGCGGCACGAAAGCCTCGCAGGGCGCGGCAGTTACGACATCGTGGGTCGCCGAAGGCCCCAGCGACACAATCCCGCCATTCGGGAAGGGTCGTTTCGGAGCCTGACGTTCCGCTCCGGTGTGGGCCGAGAACCAAGCCCATTTCGGGGTAACAGGAGGGCATCAATCGAAGCGGAATTTGGTTGGGGCGAGACCACGTATGCGCGGTACGTGGCGGAGGTTGAATGGCGGTTCAGGACATTTGACCATCGCAGGCCCAGATCGAATACCCTGGACCTCAGAGCCGTCGTCGGTGCCTATAGTGGAGAAGTGCCTCCGCAGCGGTTTCACGTGGTCGAAGGAGGCCTGCTGGGCGTGCATCCGTTCGGGACATTGCGCGCGCTGCGTGGGAGACCTTTGGAGGGGGAGGTATTCTCTGCAGGATTCTGGGAGCACGATTTCGGGTCGGTCCCATTTGAACGGATCGGCCTGTCGCGCCTCGCCGACATTGGGATGGGGCTGGTTCTGCACGGCGCCCATGCGTATACATACATACGGGGCACAACGAAAGGCAGCCTCGACTTCCCGCCGCGTGTGACGGGTGGCGTGCACCACGAGATCGGCATTTCGCTGACCAACGTCTTCGGCATTCCCCTTCGAGTCGATTTCACGGAGCGCCTTTCCAGAAACAGAGGCTTTTTTGTCGGTGTGGGCGTGTCGCGTCTACGGTAGCACCACCCCTGTGCAAACGGTCAGTTGCGCAGCGGCCAGTAGACTCCGAAGCGCAGCGCCCTCTTGGGGAGCGGATAGAGGGGCACGAGCAGCGTGCCGGGATAGATCGTCCCCGCAAGGACGTTTTCCAGCGTCAGGAACAGGGTAGCGGTTCTGACGCCTCCTTCGGCAATGACATCCAGAGAGCCCGAGGGACCAAGCACAAGGTCGTCGGCTGCCGGAAGCATGAAGAGGCCGGTCTCCGGCTGAAACGTCCGGCTTCGAAATGCCGACCAGAGTCGTCCGCGAAGAAAAGCAGTGAGGCGAAGGTCCCCCTCGAACAGCCTTGATCGGGTGCCGATTCGACCTTCCGTCCTCCATTTCGGCAGTGCCGTCGAGGCATGGGGTCCCGATCCGTCGACTGAGGCGGAGGGCTGGGTGAAGGCCACGTGTGCCCTCGCGAAGAGTCCTGACGGGTTAAATTGCCGCCAGGATAGGCTGGATGACCCGCCGAACCACCGATGGGTGCCCTCCCCCTGAACAACCCTGGCGACGGTGCCTGTGTTCGAAAGCAGAGATGAAACGGCCCAATAGTCGATCGGATGACCGATCGACGAGGCGAATGCAGCAGTTTCCCAGCCAATCGATCCCAACCGAAAAAGGACGGAGGCTTGCAGCAGCGCGGTGGAAGCCGATCGGGCGCCGTCCAGGCCCGTGAGGGACGACCCGAATCCGAATCGATCCACGTGGGAAGGATCTCTGTGTCCAACAGCGCCCTCAACGCGCACTTCGGCTGCGCGTATGGCACGGACAAAAGTCCCTCCGAAACGCGGTCGCGGCCCCTCCGTTGTGGAGGCGAGCCTCAGCTCGAGAGTCAGATTGCCCCCCAGAACGCTCGTGGAGTCGCGCAATCCAACGGACCACGCTACGTACCGCGCCGCAGAGGAATCCGTAAAGGCCGTATTCGTGCGGATTCTGGTCACATTCACACTGTGCACAAACTCCGGATGATGACCTGCCCGCGTGCCCAGCGGTTGAATGAGGAAGTACCCGGCCTGCAGCGAGGGAACACGAAAGCTGGAATTCGAGACGGATGCGTGGTTGATCTGAGGGGAGACCCGTATGCCCGCCGTCAGGGGAAGGCGCGGGGAGAAAAGGTCTGAGCGGAGGCGGACCGTGGCGTCGTGGCGATCAATCCGGCCGTCGGCGGTCGCGGTTCGAACCGTTGGGCTGAAGGTCTCATAGATGGAATCGAAGCCGGCGCCAGGTGCCGGAAGGACCCCGGATTGGCCGCTCCACTCTGATCGGGTGCGCAGGTAACTCATCTCAACGAGGCGTCCTGGCCGCTCGTGGATGAGGCGGAGGTAGATCTGCCTGAGGCGTGTCTTGCTGCCGGGATAGGCGCCTGTAGAGCCCCGTCCCCCGTAGCGGAAGAGAAGGTTCAGCCGTGTCGGATTTCCCCGGACGGTTCGTGAGCGGTCCTGCGCGTGGAAAACGGAGACGGATTGGAGCTTGTTCGAGCCCTGATCATAGCGAATTTCTGTGAGCGGTGGCCTTCCGGCCAGAGGTCGGATCCGTGCCGAGACCGTGGGGCCGGTGCCGAGTCGGCCCCACGAGGTGGATAGCGGCTCAAGCAGTTCGAATGGGTACAGATGAAGCAGTGGCGTGCGCGTGACGGGGTCGACAAACTCGAAGTCGTTCAGGGTAGCGCCGACGGTTATGGGTGGCAGCCCTCCAAGGGACCAAGCGGAGGGGCGACCGGGGATACCCATGTCGTAGACGAAGGAAAGGGGATTCTCTGAGAGTGCCTCCGCAGCGTGCGAGAAACGGGTCCGGACCATCGGGTCGCTGGTGAGCCGCCGTTCGTGCGAAGCAGGGAACCAGGTCGGTGTGGGTCGCTCCCGTTGCGGAGGGCCGGACTCGTCGGCGGGAGGTGGCGTGCCCGTCGAATCATCAGGAGCGGTCACGGCCAAGCTGTCGGTGCCGGGCGTTTGGCCGGCCGCGATCCGGCTGAGAAGGGGATTCAGGCAAGGCAGGAGTAGAACGACGAGCGCCCATCGGATTGCTGGAGCGGTCATGGGCTTCCCGTTACTCTGGGAAGAGCCCGAACAGGCGGCTCTCCACCCTGCTCACGACCTCGGTGCGGTGTTCCTCCTGGTTGACGAAGTCCAGTTCATCGACATCGACGAGCAGTTTGGGTCCCAGATCGTATTGTTCAATCCATCGCTCATAGTGACGATTGAGCCGCTCGAGGTATTCGATCCGGATGGTACTTTCGAATTCGCGGCCCCGGGATTGGATGTGGCGAACGAGCGTGGGCACGGAAGCCCGCAGATAAACGAGGAGATCGGGCGCTCTCAGGTAGGACGTCATGATGGCGAACAGCTCGCCGTAATTCTGAAAATCGCGGGCCGACATGAGCCCCATTTCGTGAAGGTTTCGGGCGAAGATCTCTGCATCCTCGTAAATGGACCGGTCCTGAACCACGGAGTGGGGCATAAGCTCGATCGTACGCTGATGTCGAAACCGGCTCGAGAGGAAGAAGATCTGCAGGTTGAAGGACCACCGGCGCATGTCCTCATAGAAATCCTGCAGGTAGGGGTTGTTTTCGACCTCCTCGTACACGGGATGCCATCTGAAGTATTCGCTCATGACTTGCGTGAGCGAACTTTTGCCTGAACCGATGTTGCCTGCGATGGCAACGTACTTCTTTTCGGGTGCGTGGTCTGGCATGGATCTCTCCGGTTCCACCGAACGGCCGGGAAGAATATAAACAGCAGCGAGGTAGATGGATGCGACCGCAGCGTGTCCGGCCCGTATCTCACGGATGACGTCGTGGTCCGGGAAGGCGCGCCGAGGGCTGCGCGGGTCAGATATCTCCGAGCTGTGGGCGCAGAAGTATCTCCTCGACGACGGATCGGGGGTCGAGGCGGGTCACATCTACAATGATGCGAGCGATGTCTTCCGCGGGCATGAAGCGGGACTCGGGAAGGTCTACGCCTTGCCAACTGGGCGTCCAGGTTGCTCCCGGCAGCAGGGTAGTAACGCGGATGCCCTTGTCACGTGTCTCTTCGCGGAGCACACGGGCAAGGCCGAGCAGGGCGTGTTTGGCCATGCAATAGGAGGCCCCTCCGGGGTAGCCTCTCGTGGAGGCCACAGAGCCGAGGAAGACGAAGTGGCCGCGTGCGCGGTCGAGCATGGAAGGAAGCAAAGCGCGGGAGACGAGAAAGGCGGAAAGGAGATTCGCGTCGAGCTGGCTCTTCAGCGTCTCCGGGTCGGTATCCAGGATGGATCCGGGCCGGAAGCTGCCGGCGTTGTTCACGACGATGTCCGGTACTCCGAGGCGGCGCAGGATTTCGCCGCTGGTGTCTGTGACGCCCTCCGGGCTGGTCACGTCGCAGGGGAAGACGGTCGCCGTCGCACCGACGTCGCGGCATGCTGAGGCGACATTCTCCAGCAAGGAGACGTTTCGGGCCACGAGAGCGAGGTTCGCAGGCCCTCGACGGGCGAATTCCAGCGCCGCAGCAGCGCCGATACCCTGGGAAGCGCCGGTCAAAACGATAACGGACATCGTGTTTCGGGTAGACGGTGGAACTCCTTGGCCCAAGGTACACCGTACGGGCGAGGTCGACCGCGAACATGTGACATTGGATACTCCCTTCCGTATGTTCCGCCCCGTACAGCTCACCGAACCAGCGACCATGGCGGAACGAGACAAATCGAGCCGGCCGGCAGGGGCCGGTTCTCCGGTCCGATTCGGGGTGTTAAACTGGGTGGGGCTTGCATCCGGGCTACTCCTCTTTTCACTGATGCTCGCACTCCCAGCCCCGAATGGACTTGCATTGGCTGGATGGCGTACGGCGGCACTGGCCACCCTGATGGCGGTATGGTGGATGACGGAGGCAATTCCCATCCCCGCAACGGCCCTATTGCCGATTGTCCTCATGCCTGTGCTCGGCATTGGAACGGTCGAGCAGGGATCGTCGCCCTACGCACACCCGTTCATCTTCCTGTTCATGGGCGGCTTCATGATCGCACTGGCGATGCAGCGATGGGGGCTGAACCGGCGCATCGCGCTCACGATCATCGGGCTCATCGGAACGCGGCCGACATCGATCGTTGCGGGGTTCATGCTCAGTTCAGCGCTGCTCAGCCTGTGGGTCAGCAATACGGCAGCCACGCTCATGCTTCTCCCCGTCGCGCTTTCGGTGATTGAACTGGTTCCTGCCGTCGAGGCGGGCGGACGGGTGCGTGAGGACAATTTCACCATCACCCTTCTACTGGGACTGGCCTATGCCTCGAGCATCGGGGGGCTGGGCACCCTCATCGGGACGCCGACGAACGCCCTGGTGGTCGCCTTTGTAAGTGACAGGTACGGACTTCAAATTGGATTTCTGGATTGGCTCTTGTTCGGGCTGCCCTTCGTGGCCGTCTCCTTGCCCATCGCTTTTCTGGTCCTCACGAAGTGGGCATTTCCTGTCCGTCTCAACGAACTGCCGGGGGGAAAGGCGCTGATTGACAGCGGCCTGCGCGAGATGGGCAACATGGCCAGGGCAGAACGATTGGTTTTGGCCGTGTTCTGTATGACGGCACTGCTGTGGATGACGAGGCCGCTCATAGAACCGCTGCTGCCGGGGATCGACGACACCGGGATTGCCCTTTTCGGGGCCGTGCTCCTGTTCATTCTGCCGGTTGACGTGAGGAGGGGGATTTTCGTACTCAACTGGGAATGGGCCGCGCGGTTGCCATGGGGTGTATTGATCCTCTTCGGCGGGGGACTGAGCCTGGCCAATGCGATCAGCCGGACGGGGTTGGCGGAATGGATCGGATCGCATCTCATTGCCCTGCAGACGTGGCCCGCGGTCCTGGTGATTGCCGCGGGGGTGACGCTGGTCATTTTCATGACCGAACTGGCCAGCAACTCGGCGACGGCCGCGGCCTTCCTGCCTGTCCTCGCTACAGTTGCCGTATCGGTCATGGCCAGGGACCCTCTTCTGCTTCTGATACCCGCCACGTTGGCAGCAAGTTGTGCCTTCATGCTGCCCGTTGGCACCCCGCCGAATGCGATCGTTTACGGGGCGAACCGTGTCTCCATCCGTCAGATGGCGAAGGCCGGGCTGTATCTCAATCTCGTCTTCATCGTCGTGATCACGCTCGCCGTTTACCTCGTGATCGCACCGGTACTCGGCATCGACTTCGAAGGGATCCCCGCGTGGGCCCTGCCGGATGCGGGCAGGTAAGTCGAGACGTCAGCCCGTCGAGACATCTCCGAAGATCCAGATGGAGATCCGCACGACGAATACGTCGGCGATGAGAATGAGGAGGGTTGAGAGCACGACGGACTGCATGGCGGCCTGCCCCACTTCGCGGGCGCCCCCCCGCACGGTATAGCCGAAACTGCAACTGACGATGCCGACGATGAAGCCGAAGAGGCAGGTCTTCAAGGTATCGACGATCAGGTCGACGTGGCGCAGGGTCTGGAATGCGTCGTGGAGGTAGAGGCGGTAGTCCGTCCCGGTGGCGAATGTGGCTTCGAGAAAACCCCCGCACAGGGCGACGGCGTCGGTGACAATGGTGAGCAGCGGGAACATCAGCATGCAGGCCAACACACGTGTGACCACGAGGTACCGGAATGGCTGGAGTGCGGCCACCTCCATGGCGTCGATCTGTTCGGTGACCCGCATGGATCCCACCTCGGCCACGAAACCGGCTCCGAGGCGACCGGCGAGTACGACGGCCGTAAATACGGGGCCGAATTCCTTGATGACCGAGAGCGCCACAAGGTCCGGCAACATCGCTTCTGCGCCGAAGTAGGTCAACGTACCGCGGCTCTGCATCGACAGGACGATTCCGGTGGAGAGCCCGGTGATGAAGACCAGGAGGAAGCTTTTTGAGCCGACCTCGTCCATCTGCCTGAGCAGCTCCCGGCCTTCGTAGGGAGGCTGCCAGAATTCCTTGAAGAAGCGGCCGGAGAAGGAGAGGATCGAGCCGGCCCTTTCGAGGAACGCCTGCAGTACGCTTTCGGGATCACGGGCGACGGACCTTGCCGCCGCACCTCCGGACGGGGTTGAGGTCATGCGCGCAGCGGTTCAATAGGCATATTCGTACAGCAAATCAAATCGCAGGGAGCGGCTTCTGCTCGTAAGCCGTACCAGCATGGATCGGAACAATTGGACTTCGACGGCCGCCTCGGTATTGCGGGTGGTCCGTGCCGTTTCCTCCGCCTTGCTCAGGTTAAACGGCTGTTTGATGCTGACGTACAGCTGCAGGTCCTCGAGGTGGACATACTTGCCTACCGTAAAGGTAGCGCCCCGCAGTCCGTCGTTCTCGATTTCGACAACGTCCAGTCCCAATCCTTCCCCGGCGACTCCCTCGATGAGCATACCCAGTTGTCCGAGTGCGAGACCGGCCGCCTGTGCGTCCAGTCCGCCCCCCCCACCGAAGAGCCCCTCTGCGGCAGGCCTGCCTGTCGCGATATAGGAGACGATATCGATCATCTCCATGGCCGGTTCGCTGCTGGGAACGATCTGCAGGGACTCGAATCGTCCTTCGATATCCAGGAAGATGGTGGGTCCGGATTCGCCCCTTCGCGCAGGGACCACGTAGGCTGCCCGGAAATCAACGAGAATCTCTTCAAAGGGTCCGTTGAATCGTAGCGTGCCGGTGCGGACCTCAAAGCGTCTCCCGTATTGCTTCACGACGCTTCGGCGGGGGTTGACCTGGATGGTCCCATAGAGGAGGGGATCGCGATAGGGTTCTTTTGTCACGTCGATCCGCCCGTTGAATTCGACGTCCATCTGGGGGGCTTTGGCGGATCGGAGCCAGACGTCCCGGTCGATTTCGACCGAAAGGTTCATGCTCAGAGCCTTGTAGAAATCGAACGACGTGGTGTCGGCCGTGGAGATACGGTATCCGAATCGCGCTTCGAGGATCTGGAGGTCTCGAGCGGTCAGCTGCACGGGTTCGAGTTCTTGGGCGGTGAGTTCTTCGGTGAGGAATACGTCCATGGGTCCGGCCCGGAGATCGCCCGTAAGCGTCGGGGCGTCCGACGTGCCGCCTAGTAGAAAATGGCCGCCAATGGTCGCTCGGTAGGTGTCGGTATGGATGGCTCGAAAATCTTCTGCGTCAATCTTCAGGTCGTAATGGTGATCTGTGAGCGAGACGAACTCGACGGTCCCCGAAGCGCGCATCGACCCTCCTCCCGAGTGGAGCTCGGCCTGGTCGATGTGAACGCTGCGGCCGGAGAGCCGGGTTTGGATTGATATGTCCCTATAGGGTACCCGGGTATTGGGAAGGGTGATCGATCCGCGGCTGACCGTCGCGGAACCCGAGAGGTCGGGTGCGCCCTGGGTCCCTCCCACCCGGATGTCCGCAGTCAACACACCGTCGAGGGCCGTGACCAGCGTTGGGTCGAGGAAAGGCATAATCCACCCGATGGGGAAATCCTGTGTTTGGATAGTCAGATCGGTAGGGAGGGTTTCGGGCACCTCGCCGAGACCCGTCAGCGAGAGCACGATCGGGATGAACCCGGAAGCGGAGAGTTCCTGGCCTCGAACCGAGCGGAGCCTGGCGTCCAGGTTCAATCTTCCGCCGGCGTACTGGAGTTCCGTATTGAGTGAGCCGACGTCTCGGCCACGCGATACGATATCATCAAGCCGGAAGCCGCCACTGATTTCGGGTTGGTCAGCCGTCCCGGACAGTACCAGGAAGGTATTGAGTTCGCCATCGAGACCCTGATAGCCGAAGAGGTCGGCGACCGCGCCCGCTCGGAGTCCCTCCGTCGTAACAATGAGGTTCAGGTCGCCCTTAAGGTCGACAATCCCGTCGATAGCCAGTTGCTGGGAGCCGGCTGCGATGAGGAAGTTGCGGATGCGGAACGGCGTCTGGAGGGTAAGCGATGCCTCCTGGAGAAGCGACCAGGTGTCCGGTCCGAGTTGAATGCGGACATCGTCGAATAGAAGACGTCGAACGTCGGCGTCCATTTCGAGGCGGCCCTCCATTCTGACGGATCGCTGCCGGTCGATAACGATCCGTGTGCGCCATAGCGCCTCTTCTTCCCCGCCTTCTATTTCCAGGTCGACCTCTTGCACCGGAACATAGGGGTTGGCAATGAAGCCGGCTTGAAGGTCGACCTCCCAGGCGGTGGTAAACGGTTTCTCGCCGCCGAAGCGTCCCCGGAGGCCCGCGACGCGGAGCGCATCGAAGATCACGTACTCCAGATCCGGAATCAGTTCGAATCGCTGCCGTTCGAACGTACCCGACAGTCGTCCTGCAACGGACCCTTTGCCTTCCAGGACCCGCGCGTTGGTGAGGGAACGGAGGTTTGCGAGCGCATCAATGGTCATCCCGGCCCGGAAATCGGACGGAGCGGTCGCCTCGGCAGTGAGAGCGATCGGACCGCTTCCGGCGACGAATCCGGCGTTGGAGGCGATCCAAAGCGTATCGATGCGCAGCATTCCTCCGTCGAAGGAAGCCTCCGCAAGCACGGTGTCCAACTCCACCTCGGCGATAGTCGACGAACCGAGGGAGACCATGCCGCCGGCCGATACGAGTCCTTCGGTCTTCAGGTCCAGTGAGAATGCCGCTGCGCCCGAGAATCGGCTGGGCGGTCCCGCCATGGATGCGAGCGCGGCCAGATCGAGGTCCTGGATCCGAGCCAGGGCTTCATAATGGGGCTGCGGCTCCCAGGGATACGCGACGGCTGCGGCGAAGAGATGGCCCGAGCCAACTTGCGCATCCACCTGGAGGCGAACCTCGTTTCCGTCCGCAAGAAGGCGGGTGGTTCCCTGGGAGATCGTAGAACGGTTCACCGTCGACGGCTCCATTGCGAGCACCAGGTCTGCAGCAAGGCGTCCGCTGCCTCGAAGCTCGATCCAGCCGTCGAGTCGACCAGACAGGCTGGTTTCCATGGCTTCCCGATTGAACAAGGAGGCCGGGTCGACGCTCTCGAACGTTGCACCAATGGGGTCGAAGCGGATTTGACCCTCGGACATGAGCCCCGTCCCTTCCGCGTGAAGTCCACCGTCCGGAGTCCGAAGGTCCGCTACGAAGCGAAGGGCCTCTTCATCCAACCGAGCTTCCAGCGCGCCGTGGGAGAGGACTTGTTCATTCCATCGGGACTCCAGCAGGGTCAGGTCCATCGCGGCGGTTTTCAGACCGGTAGGTCCGACGAGGCCGGAGGACTCGAAGGACGCGGACAGGTCACTGGGGGACCCGTTCGGCGGGAAGAATTGAGAGGCGTCGAGGTGCCGAAGCGAGCCGCTGAGGCTGAAGGGCCATGGCGTAGCTGCGAAGGAGCCCTTGCCTGTGGCCTCCAGAATCCCGTCGCCCGCCGTAAGCGAAGCCTGCAGGTTGAACAGGCCGTTACGCGTCAGGGCATGGACGTTGAGAGAATCAATCGAGATGGAGCCGTAGGTGGAGTGGAGCAACTGCAGTTCGCCGGTCACATCATGGTTCGTCTGATCGGTCCAGGTGCCTCGAAGGGCAACAGCGCCCGACAAACCGGCGACCTCCATGTCAGGCGACAGGCACGATGGATCGACTCCGGCGAACGCCGCATCCAACCGGTGGATCGTAATACCGGGGGCATCGAATTCGATCTCGCCACCGCCGCTGATGGTCGGGCCCGGTGTGTTGTCGTCGATGCCACGCATGTTGACGGAAGCCGTAAGACTTCCGCCGTCGAGTTTTGCGTCCAGCGCGCTGTTTGGGAAGGCGCAGGTTCCGATGGAAAGGTGCTCGAGTTTGGATCGAAGCACCAACGAGGCGGAGGCCGCGTCAAGGCCGCTGCCCTCGACTTCTACGGTTCCGGTCAGGCCGACCAGGGCGGGCGTCGACGGCTGGAGGGGGAATCGGAAGTCAACCATTCGGGCGGCCATCTGATAGGAAGGCACCTCGTCAAAGAGCCTCCCTTCGACCTGGACATGGGCCTCCGCATCGAATGCCCGGGCTTCGAAACGGGCGTCGGCCTCGCCGTTCGCCAGGACGACATCCAGTTGCACGCCCGAAATCGTCCCTCCCAGCCACTGGCTGGGCGTCATTTCGAAGGTAAGGGACCCGTCAGCATCTGACAGCGAGGTTCCGGCAACCGTACCGGAGATCCCTGAGTTGAGTTGTCCTTGAAGTGACGGGTTGCCGGACAGGTAGGCGGGATCGAGCCGGGCGATGGACCCGGAGAAGTCGAGATTGAACCGCCCGCCGGATCCTATTTGTACGTGGGCATTCAACTGCGACGCCATCCCGTCGGCCGATTCGAGCCGGGCGACTGCGTCGAGCGAGTCGCCGGTTCCAACGACGTCGGCGCGTCCGCTCATCCACCCGAGCGAATCGAGCCCGGGAAGAAAGAGTCTCAGGTCCGAGAAGGCGAGCCGCGGCACGACGAGTTCGAATCGGTCTTCCCGCATGTCTCTGACATCCAGCGGGAGGGTGCCTGATCCGTGCAGGCTGGAATGCTCGGACTGGAGGAACAAGGTGTCCACGACGATTGCCGTGCCTGTCAGTGCCCCGGCCAGTCCAAGGTCGATGCGCGGCATCTCCTCGGGGCCGGAGGCCGACAGTGTGAGGGAATGGACATTGCCGTGCGGCGGGTCTCGGCCGAAGAGCATGTCCGACGCGGCCGCGAGCGGCATCCGGATGGCGATGAGCGAGTCGTCATTCGATCGCAGGGGGCGTATGTCCGCGAAACCGTCCGTGACCGATACGGTGTCGAGACGAACACGCCAGGTGGAGGGTTCGTCCGGTGTCTTGTCGGGTTGGAGCAGCGAAGCGAGGTTCCAGGTCGAGTCCGGCAGTTGTCGGGCGACCAGTTGGGGACCCCAGAGGTGGAGGTCTTTGATATGAAAGGAGCGTCGCAGGAGTGGGAGGATGCGAAAACGCAGGGTGAGGCTGTCGATTTCAACGGTAGTTTCTCCGGCCTGTGTTACTCGAAGATCGTAGATGCGCAGACGGTTCGGGAAGCGAGATTTCAGCCGCTGAATTCGGAGGTCGGCTTCGTTGAACACGAACCGTTCCATGGTGTCAGCGAGGATGCGAGCAAGCAGTGCATTTCCGGGCCGGCTGGAGAGGAACAGCGCCAGGGACAAGGCCACCACGGCGAGCGTGGCAAGCACGCGGGTCATCCACACGAGGACGCGTCGTCCCGTGGATGTCGGTTTCCGGTCTTTCGGGGGGGATATGGATTCGTGTGGAGGCAGAGCGACGCTCCGAGAGGGCAGGATTTTGGGGTTTTAGAGGTTCTGTCCAATACTCAGGTGCAGGCTGAACCGTCTATTCAGCCGCGCTGGTGCATCTGGTCCGAGCTGGGCGAAGTCGGCTGCTCTGCGCAGATCTTCCGCCGAGGGGTTCAACTTGGCGGCAAGATCGAAACGGATCATTCCAGCCGGGGTACGTACGCGCAACCCTGTTCCGAGGCCGTAGCGGAACGCGTTGGGGCGAAGGGAGAGGTTCTCCTCCCAATCGGTCAACTGGCCAAAGTCAAAGAAGACGCCACCTGACAAGACATCGGGTCCGATCGGCAGCGGGAAGCGGAGGTCGATATTGCCGGACAGCTTGGCAAATCCACCCAGCGGTTCGTACACGTAGCGCGGTTCGTCATTGCGCAGGGTTCCGCTCACGATCGGACGCTTGGGTCCGAGGCCGCGGTTCGCGTAGCCCCTGACATCGCCGGCCCCGCCCGCGTAAAACTGGACAGGATCGAGCCGTTCTGCAACCAGGGGATCGGTCGGGTCGGAACTGGGTCCGAACGGATGGAGTGTGCCCGCAAAAACCCGGAGTGTCAGATCGAGGTTGCCGTTGAGGGGCTGATAGGCGGTCACTTCACCGCCGGCCTTGTAGTATGCGATGTCGGAGCGCAGCAGGCCTCCGGCGAACTCGACGAAGGGTTGGACGAGCAGTCCTCGCCGGGGCTGTATGTAGTCGTCGGCGCGCCCGATGACGGCCGTGAGTTCGAGGACGCTCCGCGTGAAGAAATCGCGGCCGATCTTTTCGGCCGTTCCGAGGATAGGGACGGCGCGCGCATACGTGTGCCGAAGACTGACAGGACGGAACGTGGCGACTTCAACCAGGATGGAGGTCGAAAGTCCGAACTCTATGGCTTCAGTGGTCGGATCTTCGCGCCGCTGGAAGAAAGGGGACAGGACGGCGGTCGCGCGGGTTGGTCCCACGTGCGGCTGCTGCAGCGAGATACTGAAAGACTGCCGATTACCGGAGTCGATGTCGTCCCGAATTACCGCACCCCAGCCGGTGGACCACGTGCCGCGCACGCTCAATTTGCGGGCGTCTCCGAGGAAGTTGCGATGCGACCAACCGGTTTCGAAGTCGAGGCCCTGATCGGGCGCGTAGCCGGTCAGGGCATTCACGTATCGAAGCGAGGCTTCTTCCACGCGAACGCGCAGCGTGACGCTGGTGTCGCGCTCCTGATCAGGCATCAGATCGATGAGGGCCAGTCGAAACAGATCGAGCGAGAATACCTTGCGCTGGCCACGAACAAGTTTTCTGTACTCGAACCGGTCGCCGGTCCGGAAAGGCAGCTCGCGAAGAACGGCATGCTCACCGACAGAGCGGTTCCCTTCGATCTCAATGCGGTCGATATAGCCCTGCGGACCCGCATCCACGAGGAAGCGTACATCCACCAGGTTAGATAGTGTGTCGGTCGCGGTTTCGGACCGGATGGTGGAGAACGCGTAACCGCGGTTGGAGAGTTGCTCCGTTACACGATCCTCGATCCGCCTCAGATCATACTGCGTAAGCCGATCGCCCACCCTCAGGTAGGTCACTTCCTCGCGGAGTTGCATCCAGCGCAGGCGCTCCTTTCCTTCGGCGAACTGATAGATCGCGGCTCTATCGTCCGGTCCGACGAAGTCCACGCTTTGAACCAGAAGAGGCGGACCCTCCTGGATTTCGAAGAGGACCCGGATGGCGTTGTCGGCCGAATCGACCTCGGTGACGTAGTCGACGGTAGGCGCTGGGAATCCGTTGGCCTGATAGAAGCGCCGAAGGCGGGTAACGTCTTTCTGCAGTTCGACCGGGCTGAAGAAGGGTGCCGAGTGATTCCAGGGGATGAGGCGCTGAAGCAGGGTGGGCCCTCTCGTTGCAATCTGGTTCTGTAGGCGTTTACCAGAAAAGGACTGGTCGCCGTAGAAGGAGACGCTACGGACGGTCGTTTCGGGATTCACCAGCTGGGGTACATGCTGGGCATCGGCCCGGGGTATCGATGCGGCTGCGAGGGTAATCAGAAACAGGGTGGGGAAGCGCACGGGCGGAACGCGTTCAGGGTTGCGGAGCCGCCGAATCGTCGAATGGCTTCGCAGAATCGGGCGCTTGTGGCTTCGGAGGGCTCTCCGTTTGCCGCATCGGCTGTGTCTCAGGGGTGTAAGACCACTGGGCGTCAAAAGCTCGCTCGTCGTGAATGGCGGTCACCATGGCTCCCATGATGAACACAAGACCGGAGTAATAGGTCCAGAAGACGAGCGCCACGGCAAGTCCGAGAGTTCCCAGGCCGGAGTAGGAATCGAAGGTGCCGAGTTGTACCGCGTACACGGTGAAGATGCGTTTCGCAAGTTCCCAGAAGAAAGCTGCGGTCAGCGCTCCGACCAGGACGCTTCGTCGATGCGGGTGTGGAAGCGGAATAAAAAAATACAGTTGGAAGAAGAGCGCTGCGGAGAGCAGTCCCGGCAGGAGCAGTTCGAGAATGCCGCGGAGCCAGAGCCATACGCTAACGAAACCGAAATCGAGGACGTCAAGCCGCGAGAGCAACGCCGAACCTCTCGTATCGAGGATCTCGAGTGCGAGCGTGACCCCGAAACTCAGCAGAAAGAGCGATCCACCGAGCAAAGCGAGGCCCATGTCGAGGACATATCCCCGGATTATCGAGCGCCTTTGGTGCGTTCCCTTGAAGATGTTGCCAACGACAGTCCGCAGGGTCGTGAAGAGGGTAACAACCGTGAAGGCAAGGCCGAGAGAACCGATGAGCGTCACCGTATCTCCCTTGTCTGACAGTCCGACGAGGAGTTCTGCGATCTGTGTGGACTGAAAGGAGGGGGCGAAGGCATGGATGAGGTTGACGATCGTCTGACGGATATCGTCTTTTCTCAGGACCAACCCGAAGATGCCGGCTGCGAGGACGACCAGGGGCAGCAAGGTAATCAGCACCTTAAACGCAATCGCTCCGCTCCAGAGGAACACGTCCTCTCTGAAGAATCCCTGGTAGATGCTACGCGCGTAGAAGCCGATGATGCCGGCAACTTTGCGGATGGGCCGGAGTCTACTCATGACGCAGTGGAGTCTGCGGAAGGTTGCCGGCGGCGGGTTGTCATTCCCTTAATATGCCGAAATTTCGGCAAACCTTGCCAGCAGATGCAGTCTCCCTTTGGGAGACGTTGTGGACGGGCGCCGCAATCACACCACGGCGCCCGGGCGGGACGGCCGGTCCTCAAAGACGGTTGAAAGGGAGATCGGCACGTATTCGCCGATCGTCCTAGGCAGTGGCTTTTCTGCCCTCGTAGACGGGGGTATCGCCGTAGAGAATGGCTCCACGGGTGATGCGGCAGCTCCCGATGCCGGCCATGGAGTGGATGTTGTACATGATGTCCAGCATCACGTCTTCCATCACGGAGCGCAGGCCACGGGCGCCGGTGCCCAGGGCGCGGGCGCGCTCGACGATGGACTCAAGGGCATCGGGGTCGAAGTAGAGGTCGATGCCGTCCAGCGCGAACAGTTTCTGGTACTGCTTGATGAGGGCGTTTCGGGGTTCGGACAGGATGCGTGCCATGGCCTCGCTAGAGAGCGGCTCCAGGGCGGCGATGACGGGCAGCCGGCCGATAAATTCCGGGATGAGGCCAAATTTCAACAGGTCGTCGGGTTCAACCTGTTGAAGCAGGGTCGGGTCGTCTTTACGGTTGCCCTTCTGTTCTCCGATAACGAACCCGATCGCGTTGCGCGAGAGTCTGCGTGCGACGACATCCTGCAGGCCTTCGAATGCACCTCCGCAGATGAACAAGACATTCGTGGTGTCAATATTGATGAGGCTCTGTTCTGGGTGCTTTCTTCCCCCTTTCGGAGGAACGCCCGCCACGGTGCCTTCGAGGATTTTGAGCAGGGCCTGCTGGACGCCTTCGCCGGAGACATCGCGTGTGATGGAAGCGTTGTCGGCCTTGCGGGCGATCTTGTCGATTTCGTCCACGTACACGATCCCGCGCTCCGCCTGCGCGAGGTTGTAGTCCGAAGACTGGAGGAGCCGGGAGAGGATGGATTCGACATCTTCCCCCACGTACCCGGCTTCCGTGAGCGCCGTAGCGTCGGAGATAGAGAACGGCACATCCAGGACCCGCGCCAGGGTTCGAGCGAGCAGCGTTTTCCCGGTTCCGGTGGGGCCGATCAGGAGGATATTTGACTTCTCGAGTTCAACATCATCATACGGGTAGGCGTATTCCTTCGCGTCAATACGCTTGTAATGGTTATAGACGGCGACGGAAAGGGCCCGCTTCGCCCGCTCCTGTCCGATCACGAATTCGTCGAGGGCGGCCTTTATCTGCAGAGGGGAAAGCCGTCGGAAGTGCGCTCGTGCCGGTTTTGGGGCGGGTGGAGCGACCGCCTCTCCTCTCACGATCCCGGCAGCGTCCTGCACACACCGATCGCAAATGTACACACCGGGCCCTGCGACCATCGATGTGACCTCGTGCGCAGCTCTCCCACAGAATGAACAGCGAATGGTATCCGAATCGTGTCCGTCTTTCATGCTATTGTTCCATACACGTAGCCCGCGAAAGCTAGGTCCCACGGGTCGAGAAAAGCAACGAAGGTCCGGGCGGTCCGGCGCAGGGGGCTTCGGTGGTCAGGCCCGGAAATCCCATCCATGACCATGCGTGACAAACAAAAAGATTGTACGGCGGATGATCCACTTTCGTTCGGGGTTGGCAAACCGAGTCGTGTGAACGAAGCCTTCGTGCGCTACCGCGCGGTCGAAGACGTTGGATCATTGAGAGAGGTCGATCACTGGACCCATGCCTTTGTCGTCCGTTACTTCGCGATTCGCTGTGCACGAAATCGGCAGCTCGGTGAAGTCGCGTGTGACGAACTGGTCGGATTGGCGCTGGAGCGGATTGTGCGCCGTCGGAACACGGTTGATCGTCCCGAACGGTACGTGGGTTGGGTGCGGACGCTATGCAGAAACTTGCTTATCGACGCGACACGAAGGCCTCGCATGAGGTCGGAGATGCTCTGCGCGGATGGAGGTGCCGAGCCTTTCACGGAACCGCGGTGGTCTGATTCCAGCACCGGCCAGGAAAACCTGGCGGCGGTCCACTCCGCAATCGGACGGCTTCCGTCCTATTTGCGTACACCGGCTCAACTCCGGCTGGTGGAGGGCTTGCCGTACACGGAAGTAGCGGGTGCCACGGGCAAATCCGTCGCGACGCTGAGGGCCTACATTCAACGCGCCGTCATGCTTCTTCGAAAAGAAGTCATGCGGCGAAGCCGGGCATAACCCGGCCGGGCCGATGGACCGCGCGGCGTTCAACGATCTCAGGTGGGGATTTCGAGAGACGGATCAATCTCCGTCTTCTCGATCCGGCCGCTCATCAGAATGGCGAGGGGACGGAGCACGCGGATATTCTCCACGACAATCTTGATCGTCGAGGTCAGCGGTACGGCCAGCACCATGCCAAGGGCTCCCCACAGCCAGCCCCAGAAGATGAGGGATACCAGGATGAGCAAAGGGCTGAGGTTCATACTGAAAGCGAGCAAACGGGGCTCGAGAATATTGCCGATGGTGGCCTGCACGGAGCCGAGGCCCAACAAGACGATAGTGGGACGAACCAACGTGTCAAACTGAAGTAGCGATAGCACAAAAGGCAGCGCGACGGCAACCACCGAGCCCACGTTGGGAATGAAGTTGAGGGCGAAGGCCAATACGCCCCAGAGGATGGGGAAGTCGACACCGAGAAAAAGAAGGAATAAAAAGGTCAGGAACCCGGTTGCGGCACTGACAAGGGTTTTGGTAAGGAGGTACTGCCGCACCTGCACGCTCGTGTTCTTGACGATCAGCGCGATGCGCTCCGCGTACGCCTGGGGAAAGGCCCTCCGGATCTTCAGGTCAAGTCCACCGGTTCCCGCCAGGATGAACAGCATGAAGAGGATGATCATAAAGAGATTTCCCACGGCGCCGAGGAAGGTGTCCACACCCGTACCCAGTACGCGTGTGGCCAGGGACAAATCAAGCATGGACCGCGGATCTGGGATGGCGCCGGAGAAGCCGAACCGCTTCAGGGCATCGACGGACAACTGGTAGGCGCTGCCGATCAGGAGCGTCAGGCGCTGTTCGTATCGGGGAAGCGCCTCAACAAAGGCCTCCGCCGTTGACATCACAGCCAGGATGAGCAAGAAGACGACCAGGGCGAGGGCGAGCAGTACGACGATCAGCGACAGCACCATCGGGAACCGTTTCCCTTTGAGGTACAGCACGATCGGCTCGAAAAGAATGGAGAGAAGCAGGGAGATGACGAAGGGAACCAGAACAACGCGGAGTTCCGCCATCACGACGCCCACTGCAAAAACGGCAAGGACTCCCAGAAGGGCGACGACCGCGCGTGAATTGGCCATTGGAGGTAGAGCAGGAAGGGGGAATGTGCAATAAATCATAAGAACGATTGCGCCGCTTGATCGGATCCAGAGCACAGTGCGCACGCCGCAAAGTCCAGATCTTTTCTGCCGGACAAGGCTGGTTCAAGGCGGACCATCGGCTGACAGTGCCCGGCGTGTGGAGGAACTGCATCCGCGGGCCGCGGTAGCACATCGCTCGCGTCGAAGGTTGCCTGTTGCGATGTCTTTTCTCAATCCACTCATACTCTTTGGACTCGTTGCGGCGGCCATCCCGCTGATCATCCACCTGTTTAATCTCAGGCGGCCCCGGCGCATCGATTTCTCCTCGTTGGTCTTCCTGCGGGAACTGCAGCGCAGCACGATGCGGCGCCTGCGGATCAGGCAATGGATTCTGTTGGCGCTGCGGACACTTGCTCTGGCTTCCCTGATTCTTGCCTTTGCCAGACCGACCCTGCGGGGTCCGCTCGCCGGAGTCGTCGGCTCCGCAGCCCGTACGAGTGCAGCGATCGTCCTGGACAATTCTCTTTCCATGACGTTGCGCGATCGCCAGGGCGAGTATTTGAGGCAGGCGCGTGATCTTGCGTTCGGCATCGTAGAGGGGACGGCCGCAGGAGATGAGGTGACCCTGGTTCCGTCGGCAGGTCCGGCAGCTCCCGCCGGCGAGCCGTTCCGAAGTACGGCCGCAGTACGGGAGGCCATCTCGTCCGTGACTCCGGAGGCGGGATCGAGGCCGCTTGGCGCCGCACTGGCTGCAGCGGTGGAAGGGCTGTCTCGATCGACGCAGGCGAATCGCGAATTGTACGTCATCTCGGATCTGCAGCGAAGCACGTTCGTCGACAGTGCACGCGTCGACATGCCACCGGACGTGAGAGCATACCTCCTTCCGGTGGGGTCTGGAAGCAGACCCAATGTCTCGATCTCTCGCGTTGAGATCGTGTCCCGCATCGTAGAGGTGGGCCAGCCTGTTCGTGTGGATGTGGAGATCTCGAACCTGGGAGAGAGGTCCGTTCAGAACTACATGGCCAGCGTCTACCTGGGCGACGTTCGGGTGGCACAACAATCCGTCGATCTCCCGTCCGGATCGACACGGAACGTGACGTTCACCGTATCCCCGCAACAGAGCGGCTGGCTGGCCGGACGGGTGGAGATTGAGGACGACGAGTTTCCCAGCGACAACACGAGATTCTTTGTGCTAGAGGTTCCGGAGCGCCGTCGGGTAGCCCTGGTTGCGGGACGGGGTCAATCGACGGAACACGTGGACCTGGCGCTTTCTCCTCTTCTGGCGCGTGGTCGGGTGGCTGTCGAGGTGGTCCGCGTGGAGGAAGCGTCTTTCGCTGCGACGTCGCTGCAGGACTTCGACGCCGTCGTTCTTGCCGGGCTCTCTGCCATTTCTTCCGGGGATGCGGCGAGGCTGGCCGCGTACGTTCAGGAAGGAAAGGGGATCCTGCTTTTCCCCTCGTGGAGCGGCGACTACGATGCGCTTTTCGACGTGTTGGGTTCAGGGCGGTTCGATGGTTCGGTCGGTGAGCCGGGTAGCCGGCGCAATGTCGCGAGGCTGGAGCGGGCGGATCTGGAGCATCCCCTTTTCGAAGGGGTATTTCGTGGGGAGGACCGGGGCGCGGACATAGAGCGTCCTGATGTCTTTGCCGTTAGGACCTACCGGGCAGGTTCCGGAGATGAACAGGAGGTGCTCTCCTTGTCTACCGGTACGCCGTTCTTGCAGGAAATCCGATTCGGCGCGGGGGTGGTGTTTGTCGCGGCGGTTGGAGCGGACCCGCGGTGGAGCGATTTCCCCGTAAGCGGGCTGTTCGTGCCGCTTCTTTACCGCGCCGTATTCTACCTCGCATCTGGCGAGCCGGGGGGAGACAGGGGCCTGGAGGTCGGAAGGGCAGCAGGGATCCGCATTGGTGGATCGACCGCTGACCGTCTTGTTCTGGTTGGCCCCAACGGTGAGGAGATTGTGCCCGATCAACGTGCTCAGGTGGGCGGACTTCTGCTTCAGATCCCGTCGGCGCTCAGGGAGCCGGGGATTTACGACGTACGATCGGAGACCGGGGCGATCATGCGACGGGTGGCTATCAATGTGCCGGTGCAGGAGTCCGATCTGTCGGTATGGAGTGCCGGTGAAGGACGGGACCGATTGGCGCGTGCACTGGGTGGCTCGGTGGAGATTTTGCGTTCGCAGGGGGGCCCATCGGATCTGCGCGAGGCGATTGCGGCGGAGCGGCTCGGGGTCGAGCTATGGAACGTCTTCCTGACGCTGGCGTTGTGTTTTCTGATTGCAGAGATGGCTGTTGCCATGCGATGGCGCGCCGAAAGCGCATGATCGCCTCGACCCGGTGCGTTCGAGAAGCGGGCCGCAGCCGATCGACCGGTTCGAGCTGTATTGAAGGAACGAGATGGGTGACGCTACGAATATTTGGGACCTGCTGCACGGCGCTGTCGTGTTGATGTTCGTTGCGGTGACGATGTTGCTCGTTCTGGTGACCGCCGCCAATCGACTGCGCTTCAGGGAGGTTTATCTCCTCTGGGGTACGGGCCGGCTTGCAGGGATTCCGGTACTGCCGGCCCTGTTCCTCTGCCTCGTGGTTCCCCTCCTTGCCTTTGAAGTGGTGAGCGGCTCAGCCGGGATGGTGGTTCGGCCGGTGTTGCTCGTGGGATACGTGATGGGCGGGGTACTCTGGTACGTGGCCGCCATGATTTCGCAAACGTTGATGGTGACGCCCGCCGGGATCGTACGCAATCTCAATCGTTCCGGCCAAGCGGTCGTCTGGACCCAGATCGAAGACTATTTCGTGGATGAGGTGGAGTCCCGGTACGTGTTTATCTACCATGACGCGGCCGGGGATCGAAGGCGGCTCGAGTTCTCCGTTCCGAGGCCGCTCAGGGGTCGGTTTCGTCAAATTGTGGCGGAGAAGATCGATGCGCGGTTCACGGTTGTGCTACGCCGTTCCTACGGGAAGAGGGCGCTCAATGGATGAGGGGATAGGGTTTTCGAAGCGGGTGGTCCGGAGCGCACGGCATGTAGTTTCCGTGGAAGTGGTGTCGGCACGCCGTTCGTCCCGTTCCATTTTGCGATAGAGGCAGCTTTCCCGGATGGAGTCAGCCATTCTTGTGGGTGTACAAACGCCCGGGCAAACCCGGTGGCAGGTCGACGAGGCGCTCGATGAACTGGCGCTCCTTGCCGATACGGCGGGGGCGGCCGTTACGGATCGCGTATTGCAGGTCGTCTCCAGCGTCAGCCCTTCGACGTTTGTCGGGAAGGGCAAGGTGGAGGAACTGGGCGAATTGGTCGGTCGCCGGAAATCGGATCTGGTCATTTTCGATGACGATCTCTCACCCATACAGGTTCGCAATCTGGAACGCAGTCTGAAGTGTAAGCTTCTGGATCGCAGTGGCCTGATTCTGGACATTTTTGCCACCCGCGCGAAGACGGCGACGGCGAAGACGCAGGTGGAGCTGGCCCAGTTGGAGTATATGCGCACCCGGTTGACGCGCCAATGGACCCACCTTTCGCGGCAAAAGGGAGGCATCGGCACGAAAGGTCCCGGGGAAACCCAGATTGAGACGGACAGGCAGTTGATCGGGCGCCGGATTGCGGTTCTCCAGGAACGTTTGGAGCGGATCGACCGACAGCGGACCACCCAAAGAAGGCGCCGTGCCGACCAGATCAGGGTTTCGTTGGTCGGGTACACCAACGCCGGCAAATCTACGCTTCTGAATGCCCTCTCAAAGGCAAACGTCCTGGCCGAGGATCGGCTCTTTGCAACGCTGGATGCCACCACCCGCCGCGTCGAACTTGCGACCAATCGCGCCATTCTACTCACCGACACGGTTGGCTTCATCCGGAAGCTGCCGCATCGTCTGATTGAGAGCTTCAAGAGCACGCTGGATGAGGTACGGGAGAGCGACATCCTCCTGCACGTGGTGGACGTCCAGCACGCAGCCTTTGAGGACCAGATGCAGACCGTGAACGAGACGCTGGCCGAACTGGAGGTCACAGACAAGCCGTTGTTGATCGTTTTCAATAAGGTGGACGCGCTGGAGGAGAAGGGTGTGCTGCAGGCGGCCCGTATGCAATACCCGGCGGCTGCATTCGTCTCCGCGCTCAGGGGGATCGGCCTGGAGGACCTCAAACATCGACTCCTAAAGCTCATTGAGGAGGACCGGTCCGATTTCGTTGCGCTCGTGCCGATGGCCGACTATGCGACGGTCGTGCACATTCGCGAACGGGCCGATGTTCTTTCGGAGACCTACGTGCCGGTACAGGCGGGCTCCAACGAACCGTTTATGGCGGCGAGGCTTCAGTTCCGCGTGCCGCGCAAGTTCGAGTCAGAGATCCGGCGCCTGCTTGATCCGTACCGCAACATCACGCCGGTCGGTCCGATAGAGGAGTAAGAGTCCCCGGCATCGAACGGGCTCGAAGGTCGCCCTTGCGCATCCTTCATGAATTTCGCAAAAGGTGCCCACGGCACGGACGTTCCGGGAAACGTATTCAGGTCCACGGCGTGCCCATCGTGGCACGGGAATTGCATAACATAGTAGTGGCCCCGTGATTCCTGTAATTGTACGCAGAGTGACAACATGCTGGTCGGCGAACTGATAGGAGGTGAACGCCTGGTGGTCAGGCAGGATGATCCGGCCGGTGACGTCCGGCCCCTGTTCGATATGCTGGGCGCCTCGCAGTTGCCCGTCGCTGATGCGGAAGGGAGAGTGATGGGGGTTTGTCGGCTGGAAGAGGTCGCTGCGGCGGCGGCAGATCTGCCCGTGGGTATGCTGGTCCGCGAGACGCCGCCGGCCATCGGAGCCGGTGTGCATCTCTTTGAGGCGGCATCGGTCCTTATGCGGAGTGACGTCGAACTGCTGGCGGTGGTTGATGAAGACGGGCTTCTGGTCGGGGTGCTGACGCGAAAGATTCTGTTGGACCATCTGATCCGCATTCTGGGGATCGTGCGGGCAGGCGCGGTACTCGAAATTGAGATGGAGCCGCGAGATTACACGATGGGTCGCCTCGTGCATGCGATCGAACAGAGTTCGGTTAAAGTGCTCTCCCTGTCATCGGATGTTTCCGAGTATGGCGATGGCGTCGCGCGGATCACGGTGAAGCTGGATTCGACCGACGCGTCGCGTGTTCGTCATCTTCTCGAGCACTATGGATATCGGGTGGTTGCCTCCTATAGCGAACAGACAAGCGAGGACGACCTGCGCCTCCGCGTAGAGGAGTTTATGCGTTATCTGGAAGCATAAGCGATGCGACGCCTCTTCTCGCGTGCTTCTTTTTGATTCCGGTTGTCGAAACGGCGATGGCGTCGAGCGTGGTGCGGGTTCTCGCCCGGCAGATCCAAAGCGGGACGTGCTGGTCAAAGGACCATTGGTGCCGGGGGATAGCCGCATTGGCTAATGTGTAAAAACGTCCAGGAAGTTTCGGATAGGCTGGCCTCAAGAACGCTGAGATTGCCCCCTTCCGGAGATAGCGGAATAGAAAACCGATCGGGCGCATATGCCGGTATCCGGGTATAAGCCGGAAGTGGAAGCAACCTACGGCAATCGCACCAGAGTGCGGGTGGGCGCGTTGATCCTTCGACAGGCACTACACGGCCACTCTGTTCTATTGGTTGAACATGACGGTCTTTCGGGCGATCAGACCTTCTGGACGCCTCCCGGCGGTGCCGTCCAATTCGGTGAGGGACTTGCAGAGGCACTTCTTCGAGAGGTCAACGAGGAGACCGGACTGCAGGTAGAGGTCGGACCCCTCCACTACATCCTCGATTTCGTTCGCCCGCCACTACACGCCGTCTCCCTCTATTTCCAGTGTTTCGTCACAGGGGGCGAACTGGTTACGGGCAGAGATCCCGAACTGAAAACCCAACTCATCCGCCGGACGGCCTTCATTCCGCTCGGCGATCTGCATCTCTATTCCACCATTCCTGAAGCGGTATTCCGTCGACTTCCCTTCGACGCGCCGCGCGGATTCCCTTCCGGTCCTCTCTACCTCGGGACGAGCCGGTAGACGCCGCGGATCCGAATCGAACACGCACATATGTGCGACGCAGTCCAGACTTTCAGGGTGATTTTATATTCACCCTATATCCATTACAGGGTGTCTTTTTCTTCCCAATATGATGGTTTGTTTGCCTTCAAAGGTTATGTGCATATCCTTTACACAGCATTTCTCGACGTGATCAAGAACGTTTTTTCGCCACAAACACTTGACGGAACAATAAAATGCGCTAGTTTGGGGGGAGGAGTGGATGAGTTTGACAGAATTGTGGGGATTTGTGGGGCAAGATGGTATTGTCGTCGCTGGTGGCTCCAATGTCAGGATTCAGGGGACAGGCCGAATATGTGGTTGATTCGAAAGGGCGGATAGCCCTTCCGGCCAGAATGCGCAGAAGTCTATCGCCTGAATCGGAGAATACGCTGATGATGACGCGCGGCTTTGAGAAGTGCATTTTCATGTATCCCCTGGATGAATGGGCAAAGGCGGAGGCAAGGATGGAAGGGCTGGATATGTTTCAAAGGAAGGATCGCGCTTTTCTGCGCATGTCGACGATGTGGTTACACGAGGAAACGTTGGATACGCAGGGCAGGATCAGCTTAAGCAAGCCGCTTATGGAGTATGCGGGGATCCAACTCGGGGAGCGCGTTGCCATTCTGGGCGTGCGGGACCATTTCGAGGTCTGGAATCCCGCCAATCTGGAGACCTATTTCGAGGAACTCTCGCAGGATTACGAGGAACTCGCAGAGGAGATGATGTCAAACGCACCGCGACCGTCATGACGGCTTTGGCTTTCGCATATCGAAGTACACGTCGGGTTTCGCACCGGGCAGGTGGGGAGCATCCCGATCTGTTGCGGTATGCGACGCCCTACCATGCTCCGGTTCTCTGGAGCGATGTCGTTCGGCTGCTGGTGACGGATCGGGCGGGCGTGTATGTCGACTGTACACTGGGAGGGGGCGGCCATACCGCGGCGCTGCTCGATGTGCTCACGCCGGACGGACGGGTCCTGGGGCTGGATCGCGACGAGCAGGCGCTGACTGCGGCCCGCGCGCGGTTCTCGCAGGGCGGTGAGAAGCGATTCATTGGTTTGCGGGGTGACTTTCGTGACGTAGCTGCGCTGCTGAGGGAGCAGGGACTTGCACAGGTCAACGGCATGCTCCTGGATCTGGGGGTTTCGTCCCATCAAATCGATCAGGAGGAGCGTGGATTTGGCTTCGATCACGACGGTCCGCTGGACATGCGGATGGATCGAGAGCGGGAGTTGGACGCCGAGACGGTCGTGAATCTGTACGCGGTGGATGCGTTGGCGCGGTTGATTCGACGATATGGCGAGGATCCGAAGGCGGCACGCATTGCGCGGGCCATCGGGGCCGCGCGTCCCATTGCCTCTACCGGCCACTTGTCCGCGGTAATCCGGGAGGTCGTGCCGTATCGGGACGCGGCGAAGACACTGGCCCGCGTATTCCAGGCCATTCGCATCGAGGTGAACGGCGAGCTGGATGCACTTCAGGAAGTGCTGGCCGCTGCGCCTTCTCTCGTCCGCAAGGGCGGGCGGATGGCGGTGATCGCGTACCACTCCCTCGAGGACCGGTTGGCGAAGCGGTTCATCCGGTTCGGCAACGCGGAGGCCTACGCGGTTCGTGATCTTTACGGGACGATGCAGACGCCGTGGATTGAGGTGACGCGCCGCCCGATCGTTGCCAATGACGACGAGATCCGCCTCAATCCCCGTGCGCGCTCGGCAAGGCTTCGCGTAGCAGAGCGGGTCTAAAACCTATTCAAGTGATTCCCCATGGAAACCGCAGTACGTCATAGCCGGCCGGCCGACCGAGAGAACCGCGTCACGCGGCCGTCTTCGCATCGCCGCGTCAGCAAGCGCCGTTCAGCGGATTCCCGATCCGGCTCGAAACAGGGGCGTTTCAATCCGGCTCCTGCCGTCTCGACGCTTCAGTTTTTCGTTTACATGGTGATCGCCGTGGTCGGGATCACATTGTACGTGGGCCACGTGCAGGCAACGGACGCGCTCATGGCTGAAACGCAGGGGGCACGGCAGGAGAATCTGCACCTGCATCTCATGCGGAACCAGCTGAAGGGGGATTTCGATCGGATGACCGGACCTTCCGTGGTGATCGACCGCGCCCGGAAACTCGGTCTGGTTGAGGGCTATCGATACGGTCAGCCCATCGTTATTGCGCCCTCCGAGTGAGGGGTTCCCGCGAATCGCATCATGCAAAAGCTCTCGAGCGAAATACGAACCCGGTTGTACGCCGCCCTGGTGATCATGCTGGTTCTCCCGGCGTTGATCACGGTGCAGGTGCTGTGGATCACCGTGTTGGAGGGCGCTGAACTGCGGGAGATTGCCCGGAAGCAGTGGGAGGCGCAGCAGTCCATTCCTGCGTTTCGGGGATCGATTCTCGACCGCAGCGGCCGACTGCTCGTGGTCAATACGGCGCGTTACGAATTGGCGCTCGATCCGGAGGTCGAAGGGTTCTCCAACCGGTCGGAAGCCCTGTACACGTCGCTGTCGCGGATGACGGGCAAGCCGGCATCGCACTACCGACGAGCCGTGCGCAGTCGGCAAAGCCCTCGATACGTGTTGCTCGAGCGCTCCCTGACGGAACAGCAGAAGAACAAAGTGGAGGAATGGTCGATTCCCGGTGTGCTGCTTACGCCGAAATTCGCCCGGCGGTACAACTACGGGAGCGTCGGTGCGCATGTGCTGGGGCATGTGGGTGTCGACATGAGAGGGCTTGCCGGCGTGGAGCAGGCGTATGACGACCATTTGCGGGGAACAGACGGACGACGGGTGTTGATGCGCGATCGGCGCGGATTCGTTCGCGCACCGGTAGGAGGCCGTGTAGTCGACCCGGTGCACGGGGGGCATCTCGTATTGACGATCGACCTGGTGCGTCAGGCCATCGCGGAGGAGGAGCTGGGCCGTGCCGTCGAGGAGACCCGGGCTCGTTGGGGAACCGTGATCGCGATGGATCCCCGAACCGGTGCGGTGCTCGCCATGGCCAACGCGCCTTCGTTTGATCCCAACGATGCTGCGCGGTTCACAGAACACGCGCGACGTAATCATGCGATCGTCGACCGGATCGAGCCTGGGAGCACGTTCAAACTGGTCACGGCGGTGGCTGCCCTCGAGGCCGGCGGTGTTCGTACGGATACGCCCATCGAAACGGGCCCCGGTTATGCCACATTCGCCGGGCGAACGATGCGGGATACCAGGGCACACGGCACGATTTCGTTTGCACGCGTGCTCGTCGAGTCAAGCAACATCGGTGCTGCGCGAGCGGGACTGCGGGTAAAACCGGCCACGTACTACCGGTACGCACGCAGCTTCGGATTCGGCCAACCGACCTGGATCGACCTGCCGGGAGAGGTCGAAGGCAGTCTGAAGAAACCGGAACGATGGAGCAAACTCACGCAGGCGTGGATGAGCCACGGCTATGAAGTCGAGGTAACTCCGCTGCAGTTGCTCACGGCGTACGCCGCACTGGCAAATGGTGGATTGCTCGTGCGGCCGTACGTCGTGGCAGAGCGCCAAACGGTCTTCGGGCAGACCGTCTGGGCCGCAGAGCCGGATTCCGTACGTCGCATTTTCAAACAGGAGACGGCCGCGGCCCTTCGGCCGGTGTTTCAGGCGGTGGTGGATTCGGGTACCGCGACACAGGCCCGGGTGGACAGACTGGCCATCGCCGGAAAGACGGGTACGGCAAAAAAGGCTCCGTACGATGCGCCACTGTACAGGGCCACGTTCGTCGGGTTCTTTCCCGCGGATGACCCGGTCGTCGCGATGGTTGTTGTTCTGGACGAGCCCAAAACATCGGGTTACGGCGGCGTTACCGCCGCTCCGGTATTTCGGCGCATTGCTGAACGATGGGTTGGTACGCTCCCCGCGGTGGCGGACAGGATGGCCAAGCCGGATTCGCTTCCGCAGGGCGGACCCTCAACCGTACCCGATGTGCGTCGAGTTCCGCTGCGGGTGGCGGAAGCCAGATTGGTCTCGATGGGAATGCCGGTGGAACGGAATGACAAAGTCCATCCGTTTGCTACCGTCCGGGCCTCCATCCCCGAACGGGGTGAGTCGCCGATCGGACCCGTACGGCTTGCCGTGAACGATGCGGCGGTGCCCGTACCCGATCTGATGCCGGATGTGCGGGGCATGAGCGCGCGGGATGCCGCGGCGTGGCTCAGCGCCCGTGAGATCCCGTTCCGATTGGCGGGTTTCGGGGCGGTCGTTGAGCAGACTCCGGAACCCGGAACACCGGCACCCAAATCGGCCGTCCTTACCTGCAGGTGACGGGGGAGCCTGACGTGGCCGAAATCCAAACCTTTGACACGATATCACTCCGGGAGCTCGTCGAGCGCCTGGGGGCCTCAGGCCTCCTGATCGAGACGATCGGACCGGTTGAAAGAATGCAGATTGACCACGTTTCGGCGGATAGCCGGAAGGTGGGGCCGGGTGGACTCTTCGTCGCGGTGCGCGGCGTGGCATCCGACGGCCACCTGTTCATTGAAAAGGCTGTTCAAAACGGAGCTACCGCGATCGTCTGCGAAACCATGCCGGAGGCGCCAATGGGCGCCTCCGGCGTGGGCATTGTGCGGGTATCAGAAGCGCGCGTCGCCCTCTCTGCCCTTGCCGCCTCGGGTTTCAGGGATCCCTCGGCCGCTCTTCAAGTCGTCGGGGTGACGGGCACCAACGGCAAATCGACCACGGCGTGGCTGGTGGATCAAGCGTTGCAGCACCTCGGCGTCAAGTCCGGACTCCTCGGCACCATCGAATACCGCATCGGAGAACGTGTCGAGGAAGCCCCCTTGACGACACCGGATGCGGTGACTCTCCATGCGCACCTCCGTGCGATGATCAATTCCGGGATAGGAGTGTGTGCCATGGAGGTGTCCAGCCATGCGCTGGACCAGAATCGCGCGGACCATGTCGATTTCGACGTGGCCGTGTTCACCAACCTGACCCGTGACCATCTTGACTATCACGGCTCGGTTGAGGCCTACGCCCGTGCCAAGAAGCGCCTGTTCGATCTCCTGCGGCCGGGAAGCACGTCGCTCTACAATGCAGAAGATCCGTACGGTCCGCGGCTCGTTGCCGATACGCACGCACGGAAACTGTCCTTCGGTCGTACGCCCGATGCCGATGTCCATGTGGAGATCCTCGACAACCGCGTCGATGGTCTCCACCTGAAGATCAACGGGCAAACGATGCATTCCCGGCTTGTGGGCGAGTTCAATGCGTTGAACCTCGCTGCCGCCTATGGAGCCGTAACGGCGCTTGGGCACCCTTCCGAGCACGTACTGGGTGCACTCGAAGAAGCGGACCCCGTACCGGGGCGGTTCCAGCAGTGGAAGGCGCCAACCGGGACGACGGTGATCGTCGACTACGCCCATACCCCGGATGCACTCGACAATGTCTTGAAGGCCGCAAGAAATGTCCTCAGCAAGGAGGGCAAGATCTGGTGTGTCTTCGGGGCTGGAGGAGATCGGGATCGAGGGAAGCGGCCCGAGATGGGTGCCGTTGTAGAGCGATGGGCTGACCGCATCGTGATCACCAGCGACAATCCGCGCAGCGAAGACCCTCTGGCGATCATTGGAGACATCCTCTCGGGATTGTCGAAGCCTGAGGCGGCGATGGTGTTGGAGAATCGAAGCGAGGCGATACGGCTCGCCTGTCGTGAAGCCGCTCCCGAGGACGTCGTGATCATAGCCGGCAAGGGCCACGAGACCTACCAGATCATTTCGGGGGAACGACTCCCGTTTGATGATCGGGCGGAGGCACGGCGGGCTTTCGGGATCGCCTCCACCTGACCGGACTTTTTGCAACGGTCGTACCTGACCTAACCCAACGGCACGAAGGCGCCATGTTGTACTACCTGATGGACTGGCTGGAGCAGACCTATCAGCCGCCGGGCTTTCAGATGATCGCCTTCATTACGGTGAGGGCTGCACTGGCGGCATTCACCGCCCTGTTGATCTCGCTTTTTCTTGGCAAGCGGGTGATCAACTGGCTGGAGCGGAACCAGTTCGGAGAACGAATCCGTGAAGGCGCGGCGGCCGGCGTCGTGGATCACTCACACAAGGCCGGGACGCCTACGATGGGCGGCCTCATCATCCTCATGTCCTTGATCGGGAGCACGTTGCTCTGGGGTGCGATCGCAGAGATCTACGTCCTATTGGCCGTGCTGGCCACCGTCTGGATGGGGGCTTTCGGCTTCGCCGACGACTACATCAAAGTCGTCAAACGCGAAAAGGCCGGCCTCGCGAAACGAACGAAGCTGATCGGCCAGTTCGGGATCGGCATCATTGTCGGCCTCGTGCTCTACTTCCATCCCCATTTCGAAGACCTGAATACGCTCACGCACCTCCCGTTCGTCAAGAACCGTGTCTTCGACTACAACATCTTTCGCGAATGGAGCGCCGCCGTAGATCTCGGCTGGGTCATCTACATACCCGTTGTCATCTTCATCATCACGGCAGTGTCCAATGCGGTCAATCTTACGGATGGGCTGGACGGGCTGGCAGCAGGGGTAACCGCCTTTGTGTCCATAGGGCTGCTTGGCCTGTGCTACGTGTCGGGTAACGTCAATTTTGCCCGGTTCCTCGACGTGGTCTATCTGCCCGGTTCGGGAGAGCTCACCGTCTTCGTGGCGGCCATGACGGCTGCCTGTTTCGGATTCCTGTGGTACAACGGATACCCGGCGCAGGTCTTCATGGGAGACACCGGGGCCCTCTCGCTCGGCGCGGCGGTGGGCACGCTGGCCCTGATGATCAAAAAAGAACTCCTGCTCCCCCTGCTCTGCGGCGTGTTTTTCCTGGAGGCCCTGTCGGTCATCCTTCAGACCTCCTATTTCAAGTACACCCGCATGCGCACAGGCACGGGCAAGCGCATCTTCAAGATGGCGCCGCTGCACCACCACTACGAAGCGCTTGGAATTCACGAGAGCAAGATTGTCATCCGATTCTGGATCGTCACGTCTCTGCTCGTCATCTTCACCCTCTTGACCCTCCGCATCCGATGAGACCGAGGCCTCTGGAAGGGCGCCGTGTATCGGTGATTGGCGCCGGGCGAAGTGGTCGCGCGGTCGCCGCGCTGCTCTGCGGGGCGGGCGTTGGCGTGCTCGTGAGCGAGCGGTCGGAACTCGACCCGGACGTGGTACGGGGCATAGAGGCCACGGGGGCGAAGGTTGAAACGGGCGGCCACTCGGAATCCGTCCTCGAGGTTGATTTCCTGGTAACGAGCCCAGGCGTTCCGGAAACGGCGGAACCGATCAAGAGAGCCCGGGAACGGGGTTTGCCGGTTTACTCCGAAATCGAGGTGGCGTCGTGGTTCTGCGAAGCACCCGTCGTTGCCGTCACCGGCTCGAACGGAAAAACGACCACGACGAGTCTCATCGGAAGCATATTCCGCAAGGCCGGGCGGAACGTTGAGGTGGCGGGCAACATCGGCGTACCCTTTTCGGCTGTCGTACATCGGCTGGACCGGTCCGGGACTGCCATCCTGGAGATCTCTTCGTTTCAACTGGACACGATCGAGACGTTTCGTCCGCGCGTTGCCCTGTTGCTCAACATTACGCCCGACCATCTGGACCGGTACGACAGCTTCGACCATTACGTCTCGAGCAAGCTTCGGATCGCCGAGAATCAGGGTGAAGGGGATACGCTGATCACCTGTTATGATGACGCCGTCCTTCGGCGCACTGTGCCCGGGATGGTGGAAGGGAGGGGAATACAGACACTGGCCTTTAGCACGAAAGAGGAGCCCGAAGAGGGTGCGTTCCTGCGGGACGGCCTTCTCGTGCTCCGGATCAATTCAATTGAGGAACCCTTGATGCAAGCCGAGGAACTGGCCCTTCGCGGGCAACACAATCTTCGCAATGCGCTTGCGGCTGCTCTTGCGGCGCGGGTCATGGAGATCCGGAGCGACGTGATTCGGGAAAGTCTGATGACGTTCGAGGGGGTCCCTCACCGTCTCGAGTTCGTCAGAGAACTCGACGGGGTCCGTTATGTGAACGACTCGAAGGCCACGAATACCAACGCGGTATGGTACGCACTCGAAAGCTTCCGGCGGCCGGTCGTGCTCATCGCTGGAGGGCGAGACAAGGGTAATGATTACAGCGAGCTATATGATCTCGTCGAGAAGCGGGTCTGCGCACTGATCGGCATCGGCGAGAGCGGGGACAAGGTGGTGGCCGAGCTGGGGTCGAGAGTCCCGTTCAGCCGTCGCGTATTCACGATGGAAGAGGCGGTGGAGCTGGCCAGAACGGTTTCGTCACCTGGTGACGTGGTGCTCTTGAGCCCGGCATGCGCCTCCTTCGACATGTTCGAGAACTATGAGGAGCGGGGAGACATTTTCAAGCGCCTGGTCAATGAGCTATAGGCACACGGGCGGGGCCGGAATCCGCCTACCCGTCGAAACAGGGATCACCATGAATAGAATGTCTGACGCAGGGTCGACGCCGACGCGCTCGCGGCAAGCGGGGTATGACCAGACGATTCTATGGTCGGTCGCGGCCTTGATGAGTATCGGCGTGGTTGCGGTGTACAGCGCACTCTCCTTCCTGGCGGAGACCCGGCTCAACGGAGATACGGAACTGCTATTGGCGCGCCACCTGATGCATCTGGCCATCGCGCTGGTTGCCCTGGTGGTGTTTAGTCGCATCGACTATCGCCGGGTGGCGCGCGGGGCGAGGGTCGCTTTGGCGATTTCTCTCATCCTGCTCATCGCCGTCCAAATCTATGGGATTATCTGGGGCGGCGCGAGGAGGTGGATTGAGATCGTGGGCATCAGTTTCCAGCCGTCGGAGCTCGCCAAGGTCGCACTGGTGGTAACCATCGCCCTGCTGCTGGCAAAGAAGCAGGCGTACATCGGAAGTCTGAAGCGCACGGTGCTTCCCATCACGTTCTGGGTTCTTCCGACCGTTCTTCTGATCGGAGTCAGCGACCTCTCGAGCGCGGCGATGCTTCTGGGGACAATCCTTGTGATGTGTCTCGTAGCCCGTGTCAGGATGCTGCATCTGGCCTCTGCCGTGGCAACCATGGTCTTGGTAGCGAGCCTCTTCGTCCTGTCGTCGCCGGAACGGAGCGCGCGGATCCGCGCTCACGTCGGTTCCCTGCTCGGGCGTCAGGTGAGTACTATCGAGTCCCCCGACCGCCAGGGGGAGGGGTACCAGGCATACCAGGCTCGCATTGCGGTGGCTGCGGGAGGATTCTTCGGCGTGGGTCCGGGCAAGAGCGTGCAGCGGGATTTCCTTCCGGCCCCCTATAACGACTTCATCTTTTCGATCATTGCCGAGGAATACGGCGCCGTAGGCGCGCTGGCGCTGCTCGGCCTGTTCACCGTTCTGTTCCTGCGCGGTTTTCTCCGCGTCGCCAGAGGGGCTCCGGACGAGCTCGGCGTGTTTCTCGCGGTCGGGGCTACGGTGATGATCGCCCTCTATGCGTTTGTCCACGCCGGCGTGTCAACCGGCGTGTTGCCTGTCACGGGCCTTCCGCTGCCTCTCGTTTCGTACGGTGGAAGCTCCCTGATCACAACGGGTGTGTTGGCGGGCATCCTGCTCAATATTTCGAGACACGCAACCCGATAACGCGCCCGGAGGCGCGCCTTCAGCCGGCCATGTCGATCCACCCCCAAGAAGGAGTCGAAAGAGCGTCCGCCATCGGGCCGCGCATCCTGTTTGCCGCGGGGGGCACGGGTGGACATATCTATCCGGCACTCGCTATCGCGGATGCGATCCGGCAGATTGCTCCCCGGGCCTGCATCGAGTTCGCAGGCACGCAAGATCGAATGGAATGGGAAGTCGTACCGAAAGCCGGCTATGCCATCCATGCGATTCGCGCCGCAGGGTTCGATCGCGCTCGGATGATGAGGAATCTGCGTTTGCCCGTGCGCCTGACGGGCGGGCTCGTCGACAGTTGGCGGCTCATATCCGGATTCGATCCGCACGTCGTGGTCGGCACGGGTGGCTATGTGACGGGTCCGGTTCTCTGGGTTGCGGGTCTGCGAAAGCGTCCCGTGGTGATCCAGGAGCAAAATGCATATGCGGGGGTCACCAATCGCCTACTGGCGCGATGGGCGTCCTCGATCCATGTCGCATTCCCCGAGGCGGAGGCTTTCTTCCCGGCTCACAAGGTACACCGGAGCGGAAATCCGACCCGCAGGATGCTCTTGGGCGTCAATCGGACCGACGCGCGCGCCGAACTCGGCATCCCGCAAGCGGCCAGGGTGCTTTTCGTATTCGGGGGCTCTCTCGGCAGCGCGGCGATTAATGCGGCCCTGGAGCAAATCCACGCGCGACTCCTGGAGGATCCGACGAGCGTTGTGCTCTGGCAGACCGGTGCAGGGTATTTCGACAGGGTCCGCCGAGTCGTCCACGACCATGAGCGGCTTCGGGTCATGCGGTATGTGGATCGTATGGATCTCCTGTACGCAGCATCCGACCTCGTCGTATCGCGGGCTGGTGCCGTGACATGCAGCGAACTGCTTGTTACCGGTACGCCGGCGGTGCTGGTACCGTCACCGAACGTCGCTGAAGATCATCAAACCAAAAACGCGCAGTCGATGTCGGACGCCGGTGCGGCCATCCTGCTGCCCGAGGGAGAAATGGACGCGCGACTGCTCGACGTGATTTCGTCGCTTCTCCGCGCGCCGGAACGTTTGAGTGCCATGACGGAGGCGGCTCGCCGACGTGCCAGGCCCGATGCGGCCGCCGATATCGCGAAAGACGTGCTTTCGAAGGCTTCGAAAGCACTCGCATCGACTTCCATCGCTTCCCCAGACGCCTAGACCCATGAAAAGAGAGCAGGGAAGCAGACATCGATTTCTCGGCAAAACGCGCCGCGTCCACATGGTGGGCATCGGCGGTGTCGGGATGAGTTCCATTGCGGAGGTGCTGTTGCTTCGGGGGTATGCCGTCTCGGGCTCGGACCTCCACGGAAGCGACGTAACGGAGCGGCTGGTTGCGCTGGGTGCGGAGATCTTTGTTGGACATGATGCCGCAAATGTGGGACCGGCGGATGTCGTCGTCTACTCCTCAGCGGTCCGACCCGACTCGAACCCGGAGACCACCGAAGCGACACGACGCCGCCTACCGCTCATTCGCAGGGCTGAAATGCTGGGTGAGTTGATGCGCATGAAGCACGGCGTCGGCGTGGCGGGCACGCATGGAAAGACAACGACAACTTCGATGATCGGGTTTATCGCGCAGCGCGCGGGTCTGGAGCCAACCGTCATCGTCGGGGGCAAGGTGGCCGCCTTCGGAACCGGCGCGATGTCGGGCGATGGGGACTTGATCGTCGTCGAGGCGGACGAGTATGACCGGACCTTCCTGCGACTGACTCCGATCATCGCCGTCGTGACGAGCATCGATCCGGAGCATTTGGATACGTATTCCGGACTGGCCGACATCCAGGATGCCTTTGTTCGATTTGCCAATTCAGTACCGTTCTTCGGTGTCGCTGTAATGTGTCTGGATGATCCGAACGTCCAGGCCGTCCTGAATCGGGTTGACCGTCCGGTGGTCACATACGGTCTCACCCGACAGGCGATGCTGAGGGCGGAAGACATCGAATCGCGCGGACTCGAAACCGACTTCACTGTGATTCGGGGCGCGGAGCGACTCGGCCGTGTGCGCATCGGTCGACCCGGCAATCACAACGTGCGCAATACGCTGGCTGCCGTCGCGGTTGCGCTCGAGTTGGAGATCCCGTTTGATTTGGTTCAGGATTGCCTCTCCCGTTTCTCCGGCGTCGAGCGCAGGTTCGAATACAAGGGGGAGGTTGGCGACGTCGTGGTTTTCGACGACTACGCGCACCATCCGGTGGAGGTCTCTGCTACACTCGAAGCCGCTTCGATGGCCTTTCCGGATCGCCGAATCATTGCCGTATTTCAGCCGCACCTCTTCTCCAGGACGCGCGATTTCAGCGATGAGTTTGCCCGCAGTTTCCTCGACGCGAATGTGCTCTTTGTAACTGAAGTCTATGCGGCCCGCGAGCAACCCATCGAAGGCGTATCCGGGCGGCAAATTGCCGACCAGGCCGTGTCATACGGACATCGCGCGGCCCATTTCATCCCTTCGAATGAAGATGCGGCGACGACACTCGCATCGTTCGTTCGAGCGGGTGATCTGGTGATCACGATGGGAGCGGGTGATATCTGGCGCGTCGGCGAGCGCCTGCTTTCGCTGTTGGAGTCCCGCAATGACGTGGCGCCTCAGGGAGTAAAACAATGAAGAGAATAACCTTCCGGTCGGGTGAATTCGAAGCCCGGCATCGGCTTCTGCAGGCGGGATTCGTCGCCGTGGCCCTGGTCGGCATTGGAGCCGTCACGTGGGTGGGTCAGTACGGTGTTCATCGGATTCCGTACCGGCATCTGAGGGTGGATACGACCCCACAGGTTCCCGTGGAGGAAGTGCGCGCTCTGGCTGCGGTGGACACATCGATGCGGCTTTTCGACATCGAACCGGATTCCGTGGAAACCCGTGTTCGGCGGCATCCGTGGGCGCGTGAGGTATCAGTATCCCGACTGCCGACAGGAACATTACGGGTTGTCGTGGAGCCGCGTCAGCCCGTCGCGCTGCTCGTCGGCCAGGACGGCCGTCCGTGGGCTTTTCTCGACTCAGAGTCAGCCCGCTTGCCATTGCGGCAGGGTGACGCCCATCTCGTTCCCCTGCTTCGCGGCCTCACGCCACGGCATTTCCGGGCGGACACCCTGGTCAGTCCGGTCCTTCGCGAACTCACAGAGGCGCTTGGAGGGGTAGATGAGCGGGTATTGTCCATCTGCTCGGAATTCATCGCCCTCCCCTCCGGGGAAGTTCGGCTCTACCTGGTGCCGTTCGGCCGTTCGGGGTCCATCCCTGTTGAACTCGGACGGGGCGCATTCCTTTCCCGACTCGGCGGCCTGTTGGCATACTGGGAACAGGCCGTGAGAACCAGACCGGACCATCGGGTTCACCATATAGACCTCCGTTTTGACGGCCAGATCGTCGTGCGTGACGGTGCCTGACCGGACACTGTTCCGGGGACCAGCTCGCAGGCGATTCCTGCAGAAATATTGACCAGAACTGAAACGAGAACACGTATGGAAGACCGCATCGTTGCCGGCGTCGACATCGGTACCACGAAGGTATGCGCCATTGTGGCGTCGCCGAACGAGATCGGTGAGGTCAACATTCTGGGTGTCGGCGTCTCCGCCTCCGAAGGACTCAACCGGGGCGTTGTCGTAAACATCGACAAGACGGTGGCAGCTATCCTGGAGGCCATCCGCGAATCCGAGCGGGCGGCAGGCACCACTGTGGAAAGTGTGGTGGTGGGCATTGCAGGAGACCACATTCAAAGTCTGCAGAGCCGGGGCGTGATCACGATCCGAGACGGCGTCGTGACCCAGAAGGACGTGGAGCGTCTCCTGGAGGACACCCGTCACGTGGCCTTGCGACCGGATCGGGAGATTCTGCACGTCATCCCGCAAGAATACATCGTGGACGGGCAGGACGGTGTCAGCGATCCGGTCGGCATGAACGGCGTGCGCCTCGAGGCGAACGTACACATCATTACCGGTCTTGTGTCGGCGGCGAAGAACGTGTATCGCTGCATCGAGAAGGCGGGATATTCGGTGACGGACATCGTACTGGAGCCGTTGGCCTCCTCGTATGCCGTGCTTCACAACGACGAGCGCGAGATCGGTGTGGCGCTGGTTGATATCGGCGGAGGTACGACCGACATCGCTGTTTTCGAAGATCACACGATTCGACATACGGCCGTGATCGCGGTCGCCGGAAACAAGGTCACGGATGACATTCGGCGGGGTCTGGGCGTCATGCGTGATCAGGCCGAGGAGCTGAAGCGGCAGTTCGGCTCCGCGATGGGAGCGCTGTTGACCGAAGACCAGGAGATCGTAATCCCCGGGATCGCCGGGCGGCCCGAGAAGAGCATCCGCCAAAGCACGCTTGCGCAGATCATTCAGCCTCGGTTGGAAGAGATCCTCGAGATCGTAGGCATCGAGATCAAGCGGAGCGGTTATGCCCGCCATCTCGGCGCGGGTGTCGTGCTGACGGGGGGTGGTTCGCTCATCCCCGGAACGACGACGCTGGCCGAGGAGGTGCTCGGCACGGAGGCGCGGATCGGCTATCCCATGGGGCTGGGCGGTGGGATGGCCCAGGAGGTCAATGACCCGCAGTATGCCACGGCGGTCGGATTGGTTCTCCAGGGACTACGCCCCGAGGGCCGCGGCGCTACCACCCGAACCGGTACGACGCTCGGCGGCGCAGACAAAGGAGTCAGCCTTATGGGTCGCCTCGGGGCGCGCATGAGAGGTTGGTTCGATGAACTGTAGATCTACACCCTGTAACCCGACGCACGCTATAACGGCGATCGTTCAATTTCTTTAAACCCATTCAACGCGGGGACAGCTCACCCCCGGCATATCTCATGAATCATCAAGCGACACAACCGGAGAGACCGATGGCTACGGAAGAGTTCAGTTCGTTATTCACGTACGATTCCGATCAGGTGGTTCCAGCGAAGATCCGCGTGGTCGGTATCGGCGGCGGTGGCGGTAACGCCATCAACAACATGATCGACAAGGGAATCGACGGTATCGAATTCGTTGCGATCAATACCGATGTACAAGCCTTGAACAACAACAAGGCGCCCATCAGAATCCAGATCGGACGGCACAGAACGAGGGGTATGGGGGCTGGTGCACGCTCCAGCATAGGAGCAGAGGCGGCAACGGAGAGTCAGGAAGAGATCGAGCAGGTGGTGCAGGGAAGTGATATGGTCTTCATTACGGCGGGGATGGGGGGCGGAACCGGAACCGGTGCGGCCCCGGTCGTTGCGGCCATCGCAAAGCGCCTCGGCATCCTGACCGTTGCGATTGTCACCCGGCCTTTCTCCTTCGAAGGCGGTCTCAGGACCCGTACGGCACGTGAGGGCATTCGTCTGCTTGGTGAACACGTCGACACGATGATCCTGATTCCGAACGACCGTCTGCTGGACATCGCCGACTCGAAGACGACCGTGGTCGAGGCCTTCCAGATGGCCGACTCGGTGCTCTACAACGCGACCCGGGGCATCAGCGAATTGATCACCATCCATGGCCTGATCAACCTCGATTTCGCTGACGTTCGGACGACCATGGAGGGCGGTGGTACGGCGTTGATGGGCTACGCGACCGCTTCGGGCGAGAATCGTGCAGAGCGTGCTGCGCGCGAGGCGATCTGCAGTCCGCTGCTCGATGGGGTGTCGATCCGAGGGGCACGCAACGTACTCGTCAACATCACCGCGGGACCGACGCTCGCCCTTCAGGAGGCCAACGCAGCCTCTGCGCTGATTCAGCGGGAGGCAGGGGACGATGCCGAAGTCATCTGGGGTATCGTTCAGGACAAAGACATGGGAGAGGATCTTCGCGTGACGGTGATCGCCACCGGGTTCGCACTCGAGCGCCACGACGTCGTTCCCTCTCCGTCGAGGACCACACTGAAGGTGCCTCCTCAGTACAAGGGAGAGGAAAATTTGCGGGCGCTGGATTCTCCGGCCTACATGCGCCGGGGCGCCCCGGCTCCGCCCACCGACCGTGCACGTCCCGTGGCGCGACAGGATGGCCGCCACGCCGAGGTGCCGCGTCCGGATCCTCGCCCGGTCCAGCTCAGCCTGGGGCCGGAGTTGGCGCCGGCGTCGGGAAGCGCGAACGGGACCCGCAAACCGACCGTGCGCATCATGAGTCCGGATGAACTCGAGTCAGGTTCCGAGAGAATCCGAAAGGACGATTCGGACACCCCGGCGTTTCTCCGGAAGATGATGGACTGACGTCCTTCAGCGATTGAGTACACATGGCGGCGAGCACGGCGCGTCGCCGCGGTCTTCCGAGGCCCCTGAGCAAGGTCTCCGGTTCATGCCCCCGCCCGCGAAAGCGGGCGGGGGCATCGCTATGTCGCTGAGGGGATGATCAGACCAAGGGTCGTCACGCTTCCCTCGGCCAGATCCACGATGCGCACGGCATGGTTGTTTGTGTCGGCCACGAAAAGCCGTCCCCGTCCGGCCGCAAGCGCGGAGGGCTCGTCAAACTGGGCCCCGAAGAGGGCTCCGTCCGATTTGCCGGCGGATCCCGTGCCCAGGAAACTGACGATCGTGCTCGTGTCCGGGAAGAGGCGCTTGATCTTGTGATTGTACGTATCGGCGACGTACAGCGTGCCCTGGTAGTGGACGAGTCCCAGGGGGTGCTGAAGTCGGGCTCCTTCTCCTGTCCCGTCGACGTCTCCAAAATCGAACAGGTCGTCTCCGGCGAGTGTCTGGATCCGTTCCAGCAGACTCCCGAACTGGAGTCTGCGGATAGAGCTTGATTCGCTGTCGGCGAAATACAGCCAGGTTCCATCCGAAGTAAGCGCGGAGGGTTGGGCCAGGTGTGCATTCAGGCGATCTCGATCGGAGCGGCCTTCGACGCCGCTTCCCGCATAGAGGTGGCCTCTGCCCGTATCTATGTCGAAGGACCAGATTTCATGGGTGCCGGCCATAGAAACGAAGGCGGCCCGATCTACAGAGAGAACATCCCACGGCGTGTTGAGGGGCAGATCCGGTGCATCCAACCGGGTGGATCGCTTCCGGGCCCGTTCTCCATTGCCCGCGATGGTTCTCGTCACGCCTGAGTGCAGATCGATGCTTCGGATGGCAAAATTTCCCGTATCGGCAACGAGAAGTGCACCGCGTCGGCGGTCAAAGGCGAGTCCGTGAGGTCGCCGGAACCGGGCATCCTGCGCCATGCCATCGACAAAGCCGCTCTCCATGATGCCGAAGGATCGTCGGACGAGGCCGTTCGGTTCGATCTCCAATATGCGATCGTGGTTGGTGTCCGCAACAAAGAGCCGGTTCCCCTGCTCGTCGAACGCAATTCCGCGGGGGAAGGAGAGGACCCTGTCAACCCGCACTTCAGGGTTGAGGGGCGGTAGGGCAGGACGCCTCAGGGATTCTTCGGGGCGACGTCGGGAGAGATGGTGCAACAACGCCTCGCGCACGGGTCCGACAGCCTGTTCCCCGGAGTGGTGCGCGATGATGTAGCCGTGCGGATCAACGAGCACGAGAGAAGGCCACGCACGGACGGCATACGCGTCGCGAATTACATGCCCTTCATCGACGACCACGGCGTGCTCTACCCCGATTCGTTGGAGTGCCATACTCACCGCAGCCGGCCGACCTTCGTGGGGAAACTTCGCTACGTGGATGCCTACCACCTGCAGGACATCTGCAAATTCCCTCTCCAGGCGCTTCAAGTCGTCGAGCAGATGGAGGCAGTAGACACAGCCGAACGTCCAGAAATCGAGTACGACAAAAGCCCCTCTCAGGTCCAGGCGCAGCGAAAGGGGGCGTGACGCATTAAACCAGGGGAGCCCTGCCGGGAATTCCGGGGCATGAACAGGTCCGTGGGGCGATTCGATCATTAGACCATGCCGGCCACTTGGCTTGCGTGAAGAAAAGCGGGGTCGGCCCGCAAGCGGCGCCGACCCCGTATCAGACCGAAAGCGGAGATGCCTTCTCAGTTTCCGCCAATCGACACGAGTATGCCCCCTCTGATGATGAGGCCGGACGAACCGTCACCCAAGGCCAGACGTCCTTCTCCGAAGGGGATGAGTCCACGATCCTCCTTCTGGAACGTCGCGCCGACGAACAGATTGAGTCCGGCGTTCAGCTCAGAGTCGTCCAGATTGAGTCCGGGAATGTTGTTGAAGTCCCATTTCGACCGGGCAAAATACAGGCCGGCCCCGGCGTAGGAATCGAAGCTGTCCGAGATCTCGATGGGAATCAATGCGTCCGCATTGAGCACCCAGAGCGAGAAATCGATGTTGTTCGTGCCGATATTGGAATCAATGAAGGGGTAGAATTCGAGGGAGGGGTTGATGAGTACGTCCGTCTCTCCGAGCTGGAGCCCCACCGGGAACCGGGCCTGTCCACCCACAAGGATTTCCGTGCCGTCGAAATTGATGCCGGCATACGGACCGAGCTGGACTTGTCCGAACGCCGAAGAGGCGGCAAGGAAAGACGCTAGAACAAGAAGAACCGAGAAATAACGAGCGCGCATAACAAAAGACCTCCAAATTGGTTACCGGGAGCAAAGACACGCCTTGCCGGGGGCTCCGGCGACGCGTGCATACCCAGAGGGAAAGGTACGCCTTGTCCCGGAGCCTGCGCAAGGGTAAGGCACTTCGTGACGCAGGGAAGGGTACATTCAGAACCCGTTGAGTCGTTGCGGGGGGAGGCGAAACACGACCTTCCCCAACGGGACGCGAGACCCTGCCGTATCTTTCGGCGCTATGATTCTGCTCCTTCTGACGCTCCTGCAGATTCTATCGACATCGATGCCCGACGGGGTTGACCGCCGGAGCACGGTTCCGCATGTCGGGGTGGTCTACGATGCGGAGGGTTCCGCCGCGACCGTGATGGCTGACCTGTCCAGGATCCGTGCCATCGGCGCCAATGCCGTGCTGATGGGGATGGAGCCTCGGGAGGAGGTGTTTGCCTGGGCTGACTCGCTGGGCCTGGCGCTCTTTCAGATGTTGCCGCTGTATGGATTGCCGGCAGACCATTTCACGGAGCGCGCCGAGGAACAGGTGCGTGTCCTGGAAGAAGCGATGGATCGAGCCCGCCCACACGCATCGGCACGGCACTTTGGGGTTGCGTGGAGCGTGGACACGAGTGATCCGCAAGCATGCCGTGCCATCTCCGACCTTGCCGACGTGGTGCGACGTGCCGGCGCTGCGGGGACGAAGGTGTTTTATATCACTGTGTTTTCTAGCAGCGACCGCTGTGCCGCTGAAGTCGATTTCGTGCTTCTCGACACGAATTCGGATGAGGATCCGCGTGTGCGATTGGGCGCCTGGCGAGCCGCGCACGCCGTCGAAGTGGGTCTCGGGGGACTGGGGACCTGGGTTTCGGATGCTGCCGGCAGGGGCTACAACGTTCGCCATTCTCCGGAGTATCAGGCGCGCTATCTCGAGACGCACCTCGGCAACGCCCTTCAGGGTCGGCTGGGGCCGCTGCGCGCGCTTTTTGTGGAACGGTGGAAGGACTACCGGGAAGCCTATCCGTCGTTTGACGCCGATGTACGCCGTCCATACGTGCGTCCTCAGGGCTTGCTCGCAGAGGACGGGGGTCCAAGACCGGCGATCGAGCTGGTGCAGGGGCTCTTCACCGGCGTACAGGATGTGTTCGCATTCCCTGCAGGCAGACCGCGGGAGGCTCCCAGAGCCATGTGGCACCGCTGGTTAGGGTGGATGGTGGTGGCACTCCTCGCCCTGCTGTTCCGGATGAGCTACGTGGTCGCGACGAATGCCAGGCGTTACTTCTTCTCGCACGGATTTTACATTGAGATGATCGGGGCCGGTCGGCAGGTCGCGCTCGGGGCGCAGATGACGCTCGTGCTCGTGCTGTCATCCGCGGCCGCCGTGCTTGCCGGGATCGCCATGGACGTCCTCGTGCCCCTGCCGGCGTTCTCCTTGATTGTGCGGGGTTTTGGACCGGGTGTTCAGCAGGCCGTGGTCCGCGTCGTCGAAGCGCCCTGGTTGCTCTTCGCCGCCTCCGCTGCAGTCTATGCGGGACTGCTGTTCGGGTGGGCCATCCTACTCACCGTGCTTGCCGGTCTGCGCCGCCATCTCACTGCGGCGCAGCGGATCGCCCTCGTGGTCTGGCCGCGATGGAGCCTCATTCCGATCATGGTTGGGGGGCTGGTTGCGGACACGTTGCCCGATCCATTTCGAATTCGAGCAATCTCCCTGCTTATCCTGCTCTGGATCATCGCCGAGGCATGGAGCACGATGCGGATGATAGAGGATTACGTGCGGGCGGCACGCGCACCCCGCCTCAGCGCATACGTATTGGGCGTCATCGTCCCCTCAGCGGCCCTTGCTGCGCTCGTGATTCTTTTCGTGCGCAGTTCAGGCATTCCTGTGCTCGAGTTCTCCCTGCACCTGCTTACGCGACCCTAGACGGTCGGGGCCTCTGCCACTTCAACGGCAGGCAGGTGGACGGTTGACCGATCCGCACTGCCTGCGAGCCGGCGCCAGGTCCGCAATGCGAACTCCTGGAAGGGCCGCTTGTGGCGGAGCCATGCGAAATGCAGTACGTAGGGGGTAACCCAGATGAAATCGCCCCGTCCAGGCAAACTGGAGAAGAGCCGGACCAACCAACGTCTCAGTCGATCAGAGGGAACGCCCCGGAAGCTGAAGATGAGCCGATCACAGGGATAGTAGCAGCTCACACTGTGGAAGTCCGGGTCGTAGCGGGCGAAGTCTTCGACGAAGTCCAGCTGGGGACTGTTGTGGTTCTGAAACCACGGGTATACGGGTACGCGGTGGAGGCTGAAAGCCATCGCGAGAGACCATTCACAGGACTCCTCCGATCGTCCCGTCTCGAGTCGGCGGCTGGTGAAGTGGGTGTCCGCCTCCTGGAGCTTGAACCACCGGGCACTTTCGCAGACGAGGCGTGTCAACTCGGCATCCTGGGCGAACATCAGGCCGGACTGGACCCGAGGCAGGTTGGTGAGACCGAATCGCCGGAGCGTCCTGCGCCGGCGGTCGAGGAGGTAGTCGAGAAGGATCCGCCCGTTCTTGGCCGCCCCGAACCACATGTCAGCCCGCTCGATTCCGGTCGATGTCAGGCCGAATGCAGACAATTGGCTCCAAAGGGGGGAAGGATCTCTGCACCAGATCGTATCTGCATCTATGTACAGATTCCTGTCGAACGGCATGAACCGATCGAGATGGTGCTTGAAGCCGATGACGGACTGATGTTCTTCCGGCAGGACCTCGAGCACGTCGAAGAGCACGTCAAGCCCGAGCGCCTCGAGTTCATCACGTTGGCGTTCACTGCAGAACAGCGCTACCGGCCGCTCGCGGTCGTACCGGCGCAAGGACACCACCGACGCTACCACGTGTTCGAGGTAGCGCAGTGCGCCGTAGCAAAAGTAGACGTAACCCTCCGTATTCATGATACTGTATGTGCCCCCACACGTGTCGCTGCACGTATTAAGGTGATGCGATGCGCGCTCACACATACTCGCTCGAACCCGCTCATCGTAGAGAGAAGAAGATTACAGGGGTATGCTCAGCGATGATTCCAGCGCATGGAAACGACGGATCGCTCCGGAAGTTCACCGGAGGTGTCACGGCCGTTGCGTGTGACGGCATCCTCGCGCGATACAGGCCGTCTCCGAGCCGATTCCGGCCTTGACGCGGTCTGGCGGATTCGTATGTTATCAGGCCCCACGCGTCCCAAGGTAAGGTCCAGTCATGCGAACGAATCGACCTCGCAGAATCGGGGAGGCGATCACTGATCTGATTGGTGATCTCGGCATCCGCGAGCACGTCGACGCGGCTGCCGTCGTCGAGGCGTGGGCCGAGTTGGCCGGACCCCAGATCAATGCCGTGACGCGTTCGGTCAAGTTTGACAAGGGTATCTTGACCGTCTTCCTGACCCGCGCAACCTGGCGTCAGGAGTTGCATTTCCGGCGCTCGGTCTGGATGGAACACCTCAACGAGAAACTGGGACGGGCGCTCGTCCGGGAAGTCATTTTCAGGTGACATCTCAGGCGCGCGGCCCTAGCGTCCGGTGAATTTCTTGAATGCCACAGTGGTATTGTGACCACCAAAACCGAAGGCATTGCTGGCCGCCAGGTTGACCACTCGTTCGACCGGTTCGTTGAACGTGTAGTTGAGGTCACATTCGGGATCCGGCGTCTCGAAATTGATGGTCGGCGGGATGACGTCGTGGTAGGTGGCGAGGACCGTCGCGATGGCCTCGATGGCCCCGGCCGCTCCCAACAAGTGTCCGGTCATGCTCTTCGTCGAGGACAGGTTCATCCGGTAGGCGTGGTCGCCGAACACGGTCTTGATGGATTGCGTTTCGGAGATGTCGCCCAGCGGGGTCGAGGTGCCGTGCATGTTGAGGTAGTCGACCTGATCCGGCCGTACCTGTGCGTCCCGGAGCATCATCCGCATGGCCAATCCGGCGCCCGCTCCTTCCGGGTGCGGGGCGGTGATATGGTGTGCATCGGCCGATAATCCGAGTCCGACCACTTCGCCGTAGATGCGGGCTCCGCGTGCGCGTGCATGTTCCAGTTCCTCCAGGAACAATGCGCCGGCCCCTTCACCAAGTACGAACCCATCGCGGGTCCTGTCGAAGGGTCGGCTGGCAGATTCCGGTGCGTCATTCCTCGTGGAGAGGGCCTTCATGGCATTAAATCCGCCGACGCCCAGTTCGCAGACGGAGGCCTCAGATCCGCCGCAGAGCATGCCGTCGACGTAGCCCTGGCGGATCAACATGAAGGCATCACCGATATTGTTGTTGCCCGTAGCGCACGCGGAAACGACGCAATAGTTGGGTCCACGCAGCCCGTGTTCGATGGCAATCAGGCCGCTCGCGATGTCGGGAATCAGCATCGGGATGAAGAACGGCGAAAGGCGGGAAGGTCCCTTCTCCAGGAACGTCGCCGTTTGATGCTGGAACATCTGAATTCCGCCGATACCCGATCCGAAGGTCACCCCGATGCGCTCGCGTGATTCATCCGGCAGGTCGACCACCCCGGCATCCGTCAGGGCTTCTTTAGCAACAACAAGGGCATACCGACTGAACGGGTCCAGCCGACGGGCGTTCTTTCGGTCGATGTAGTCTTCTGCAACGAAGCCCTTCAATTCGCAAGCGAACTGCGTGTCGTACGCCGAGGCATCGAAATAGGTAATGGGTGCTGCGCCGCTCACCCCGTTGAGGAGGGCGTCCCAGAACGACCTCAAACCCAACCCGATGGGCGTAAGGGCGCCCATGCCGGTGACAACGACCCGTCGCTTTTCGTTTGACATGGCAGGGCTCGTTTGCAGGGGCCGAAATGCAAAGAACCCGGCAGGTCATGCGCCGCGCACACGGCCAGCCGGGTTCTACCAGTGATCGAGAAGTCCGAAATGCGGGAGCTTATGCGTCGGCCTTCTGGTTGAGATATTCTATGGCGTCGCCGACCGTCGCAATCTTCTCAGCGTCCTCGTCCGGGATGGTCACCCCGAACTCCTCCTCAAACTGCATGATGAGTTCCACGGTGTCCAGAGAGTCCGCCCCAAGGTCGTTCGTAAACGAACTCTGCGGGGTGATACTGTCGATGTCGACGCCCAATTTGTCAACGATAATCGCCTTGACTTTGGCTTCCAGATCGCTTGACATGCTGTATTCCTTTCGTTTGGGGATGGGGCACAGCGCAATCGCGCCGGATTTTGCGTGCGGGTAAAATGGAAAACAAAACTACGCAAGGAGCCTACGATATGCAAAGCAGAGGAAATCGTTCCGAAGGGAGGTGTCTGTCGCACCCATCCGACCGATGGAGGCCCAAAAACGGGGGGAGTCGTTCCGAAAGCGCGATGACCGCCCTATCTTCGCAGCTTCTTACGCCGCCCTTTCGGCATGCTGCGAGAAACTGCGGTACCAAACCGTTGATGTAACCATGTCTTTTCTATTTACCTCCGAGTCTGTATCAGAGGGCCACCCGGACAAGGTGTGTGATCAGATCTCCGATGCCGTGCTCGACGCCATGCTCTCGGTTGACCCAGCGAGTCGGGTGGCTGTTGAAACCCTGGTCACAACCGGTCTCGTGGTCGTTTCAGGGGAAGTGACCACCTCCGCCCAACTCGATGTTCAACCCGTGGTTCGGGATGTGATCCGCGACATCGGATACGTCGACCCCAGCTTGCGTTTCGACGCCGAGTCGTGTGGTGTCCTGCTCTCACTTCATCGGCAGAGCTCCGATATCGCCATGGGAGTGGACGACGGAGGGGCGGGGGACCAGGGGATGATGTTCGGCTACGCCTCCCGGGAGACCCCCGAGTTCATGCCGCTTGCCATCATGCTGGCGCATGGCTTGATGCGGGAGCTGGCCAGTATCCGCAAGAATACCCCCCTGATGCCGTACCTGCGCCCCGACGCAAAGAGCCAGGTCACGATCGAATACGAAGACGACGGAAAGACGCCGCGCAGGGTACATACCATCGTCGTTTCGACCCAACACCAGAAGGGGATTCCCATTCCGCGAATCGAATCGGATGTGCGCGAGTTCCTCTTGCCCCGTGTCATCCCCGATGCGCTGCTCGATGACGACGTTATCCTCCACGTCAATCCTACCGGGAGTTTCGTCATCGGAGGGCCCCATGGCGACACAGGCCTGACGGGCCGCAAGATCATCGT
>CAYLXM010000001.1:244440-254907 GCA_964387555.1 uncultured Rhodothermales bacterium
TGATACCTATGGCGGCAAGGGCGCCCACGGCGGCGGCGCGTTCAGCGGAAAAGATCCCTCGAAAGTGGACCGGTCGGCTGCCTACGCGGCACGCCACGTCGCCAAGAACCTCGTCGCTGCGGAACTCGCTGACGAAGCTCTTGTACAAATTGCTTATGCCATCGGAGTTGCCCGTCCCGTATCGGTTTACATGAACAGTTTCGGGACCGGAAGACTTCCCGATGCGCAAATGGCCGAGATCGTCAACCAGGTGTTCGATCTGCGGCCCCGAGCCATCATCGAGCGACTGGATCTATTGAAGCCGATCTACCGGCGATCAGCCGCGTATGGACATTTTGGGCGCCCGGAGTTTTCGTGGGAGGCGGTCGATTACGTCGACGCACTCAGGCAGGCGGCTGCGCATATGGCCTGATGGTGGGGGGACGGCGCGCTCGTCGATTCCGGTCCTGGCGATCTGTTTTCTGACCGTGCTGGGTGCGTCACCGCGGCCCGCACAGGCCAGGCAGGTTCCGGCCGGCGCGTTCTCCACGTCTGCGCGCGGGTCAGAAACCGATTCCTTGAGGCAGCGGCCAACCCGCACGGACCGGTCAGGACGGATCGACCAGGCGGAGGGCGTGCGCCGCGCAAGGTATCGGATCGCCCGAAAGACCCCTTCCCCGTCCTCCCCCGAATCATCTGCCAGAGCCTACCTCGCACGGGACCATGCCGAATATGGGCTCGATCCGGGCATCGAGGATCTCGTGCAGGTCGACAGGAGAAAGAGTCCCGGCGCCAGCCACGTCGTCTTCCAGCAGACCTTGGCCGGGGTTCCGGTCTTCGATCATCACATCAAGGTGAGTCTCGACGCCGACCTGCAACCCTCGATGGTGATCAGCGGGTATTCACCCCGCCTTCGCGAATTCGAGGAGGGATTCGGGACGAGTCCGGGAATAGCGGCCGGGCGTGTCGCCGGTCTGATCCGCGACCGCCTCGCAGATCCGGAGGCCGTCGTCAGGGACCCGGTAAAGGTGGTCTTCGCAGATAAGACGCCGAGGCTGGCCTGGGAGACCGTCGTTTGGCCGGCCACGGCACCCCAAGAGATCCTGGTCATCCTGGATGCCCATACAGGCGAGGTTTTGGTTCAGCGTGATCAGGCAACCCACGTCCGAGCCGCCTCGCACGACGCAAAGCGGGGCCCCATGGCGGCGGGGACCGCTGCCATCGCCCATTCCGAATCAGGTCGACGCGCTTCCGTACCGCTGTCCACCCATGTCGAGGGCTCAGGCTTCGTCTTCCTGCCCGATCCGCTCACTTCGGCCGGCGTGGCATATGGCGGATCGTATGTCAATGCCGACGACGCGGATCTCGATGTGCTCAATGCGGAGCGAACAGCCGTTGAACTCAGAGAAATCAGTCGGGGGACGGATGGGCTGCATCGCCTCGAGGGGCCGTATGTCCGCATCACGGCGCAGCAGACGCCGGGCAAGCCGCGCGTGAGTTTTCAGCCGCCCGCGGAGGCGGATGCCAACGGGTTCTTCTATACGCGCGCCGACGATCGATTCGAGGCGGTGAATGCTTACTATCATGTCGACACATCCCAGCGGTATGTCCAGAGCCTGGGGTTCACCAACATCCAAAATGCACCGATTCCGCTCAATCCGCACGGGCATGGAACGGAGGACAACTCCCAGTACTTCCCTGCCTTGAACTATCTCTCGTTTGGCGACGGGGGGATCGATGATGCGGAAGATGCGGACGTTATCTGGCACGAGTACGGGCATGCCCTGTTGGAAGGGGCATCGCCGGGTCTTCGTTCGACGGTGGAGGGTCAATCCGTCCACGAAGCATGGGCTGACTACTGGGCTGCGTCCCGCCGTCGCAGCCTGTTCGACCAGGGGGTCGTACCCGCAAGCGGCAACTGGCGGCGCCTCTTTCCGTGGGACGGCAACAATACAGCCACCGCCCCGCCGTGGCTCGGGCGCACGGTGGACGCCACGGGCGTCTTCCCGGGTGTGCAGTACGACCTCTACACGCCGGGGGTGCATTGGGCCACCACGGTCATGGAGATCTATGACGTCGTGGGGCGGACCATCTCAGACCGACTCCACCTGCAGGCCAACTACTATCTTTCCAGCCCGGTCACCTACCGAGACCTGGCCGAGGCGTTGATCCGGGCCGATGTAGACTTGTACGAGGGGCGCCATACGAGTCTGATCATCGACGTGCTCGGAAGCCGAGGATATGTGGACCCGGCAGACTTCGGCCCCGTTCTGGCTCATGCGCCGCTCGGCGACACCGAAAACATGGGAATCGAGGTCGCCTTCGAGATTACGGTCGAGTCCCTGCTCTATCCCGTAACGTCGGTGGAAGTGGTGATCCGCGCGGGCGACAACCCGCCCGTGTCGGTGCCGGCCGTGGCGCAATCGCAAAACCGCTATGTGGCCCTCATGCAACTGCCGGCTGGTCCCACCCTGCTGCGATACCATATTCGTGCGCAGGATTCTTCGGGGCGCGTAACCGTGCTGCCGGCCACCGCCCCGCTCATCGAGTACACGTTCCAGGCCGGACCGGACGCCGAGCCGCCCGTTATCCAGGCCTGGCCGATCGTCTCTGCTTCCATCATGGGATGGCCCGCCCTGGTGGATGTGACGGTAACGGATAACCTGGGCATTGACTCCGTCTGGGTGGAATATCGGCTACTTCGCGGTGAGGAGGACCAGTTGGTGAGACAAGGGACGTTCGGGCTCACGGGGTCGGGAAGCCGCTACACCGGGGTCTTCCCCGTCGCGGTCGAGGTCCTCGAGGAAGGAGATCGCATGGAGTACCGCGTTTTTGCACGGGATGTCGCCGCGGTCTCCAATCTGACCGCGTGGCCGGCCGACCCCCAAGGCCGTCACCGATTCGACATCGGGAGACCGAGTATTTTCTTCAATTTTGAAGGGGCCGTCGCCGGTATTCAGGCATCCGGAGACTGGGCGCAGGGGAGCCCCTCGTTCGGAGTTCATTTCGCTCACTCCGGCGCGCACGCGTGGGCCACGGTTCCGGATGGCGCGTACACACAATCGGTCGGAGTCTCTACGCTTCAAATGCCTCCTGTCAATCTGTCCACCTTTGACGAGGCTTTCCTGGTGTTCCGGCATTGGTATGATTTCGAGCACAATGGGGATGTCCGGCCCGAGGGGGCGCCCGGTGGGATCCTGTATGATGGGGGCAATGTGAAGATTTCGACGGATGGCGGCGTGTCGTGGACCCTGATCGAGCCGGATCAGGGGTATCCCGGCGCTATCAGCTCGATGTTCAGTAATCCCCTGGGAGGACAGCGGGCTTTCGGCGGGTACAGTTACGGCTGGAGGCCCGTCATCTTCCCGATTCCGATCGGATCCGACATCCGGGTTCGCTTCGACGTTGGCACCGATGATGGAAATTCAGAGATCTCGGTCGCTTATGCGGGTTGGGTCATCGACGACGTGGCCTTCGTGGCCCGAAGACCGATAGACGACAGCCCACCCGTCGTGATAGCCGTTCCTCCTGCTGTCGTCGACCAGGCGGCGACGCCCGTCACGGAAGACCCCGTGGTGACCATTCGGCTGGGAGATGACGAGGGGCTGGTGTCGGTGGTAGCGGTGTATGAGGGATTTGTAGACGGGCGAACGGTCCAGGGTCATGCCCGTCTGGCGATGAGCGGGACAGATCGGGAGCGATTCGAAGGGCGGCTTCCGATTCGGGGTCGAGACGGGTTTGACCCCGGAGATCAAGTCCGCTATGTCGTGGTGGCGACAGACATGGGCGGTAATGAGCAGCGGGTGGAGGCCCAGGCGGGTCTGCCCTTTGAGATTCGGTACTATCTGGGCGAGCAGGTCGACCTGATGGCGGATGCCCGGTCGTCGGGAGCATGGCACCGTTCAGCCGGCAGCTGGTCGGTCGAACGGGCCGATTCACCGCGATCGAGTCTCGTTCTGAGACGGCACGATTTGCCGAAGAATGCAGAGACCATCCAGATGGTCGTCCGCCATGCGTATCGGTTGGGTCCGGCGGCGGGTGGCAATCTGAAAATTTCTGTCGATGAAGGACGGACATGGGCTTCGGTTTTGCCGCTGTCAGGGTATCCCGCTCGACTGGGGCCGACGGTTCCCGGGCTTGCCAACGAGGAAGGCTATGCGAGCGGTGTCACCGCGGGTGCGTTGGAGAGCCGTTTTGATCTTTCATCGTTTGCCGGAAAGCAGATCCAGATCAGGGTCGACTTCGCTGCGTCGGACGCCATGGCCGAAGACGAATTCTGGCGCATTGAAGGCGTTCGCCTGGATTTTCGAACGATGTCTGCGGATGCGTTTGAAACGCCCCGTCAGGCAGCCCTTCATCCCAACTTCCCCAATCCATTCGCGGAAACGACGGCGCTCAGCTACACGCTGGACGAAGACGCCGAGGTGAGGCTAGAGGTGTTCGACGTCCTGGGGCGACGAGCGGCGACGCTTTTCGAGGGGGAGCAGGGGCCTGGAACATATACGACCGTGCTCAATGGAATGGCGCTCCCGGCGGGCATGTACCTGGTGCGTCTTCGAGCGGGCGATCGACAATGGGTACGAACGGTGGTCCGGGTGAAGGGATGAGTTCGTGCTCCTGGGATTGTTTAAGGGGATCCGAAGGCGTCGACGGCGGCGCCTGGTCGGCTGCCGTTTCTCTAACCACGTAACAGTAATATCGAATGGACTACAAGAAAGGGGCGTACAAAGTAAGAGACCTCAAGTTGGCCGATAGTGGCCGAATGCGAATCGAGTGGGCGGAAAGCCGGATGCCGGTGCTAATGCGTCTCCGGGACGAGTACGCGCCGAAGCAGCCGTTCAAGGGGTACAAGATCACGGGGTGTCTTCATGTGACCAAAGAGACAGCCGTGCTGGTGGAGACCTTGGCCGCTTGCGGGGCCGAAGTGGCGTGGAGCGGCTGCAACCCGCTGAGTACGAACGATGAGGTGGCGGCGGCGCTGGCCGAGCGAGGGATCGAGATCTACGCCTGGCACGGAATGAATACGGAGGACTTCTACTGGTGTATTGATCGCACCATCGATACGCCTCCGCATACGACGCTCGACGATGGGGCCGACCTCATCTTCACCGTCCACAACAAATTCCCCGAGATGGCAGATCACATCATCGGAGGAAGTGAGGAAACGACGACCGGCGTGCATCGGCTCCGCGCCATGGCCGAGGCGGGGAAACTGCTCTATCCCGTCTACGCGGTGAACGACGCGGAGACGAAGTGGGACTTCGACAACGTGTACGGAACGGGCCAGAGCACCATTGACGGCATTCTCCGTGCGACCAGCGTGCTACTCGCCGGCAAGAATTTTGTGGTCGCCGGTTACGGACACTGCGGACGGGGTGTAGCGATGCGTGCCAAGGGTATGGGGGCGAATGTGATCGTGACCGAAGTGAGGGCGACCAATGCGCTGAAGGCGCTGCTCGATGGGTGCCGGGTCATGCCGATGGAACAGGCGGCTCGAGAGGGTGACATATTTGTCACCGCGACGGGCATGCGGGACGTCATCGTGGGCCATCATTTCTCGTCGATGAAGGATGGCGCGATCATATCCAACACGGGCCACTACGACGTGGAGCTGAATCTGAAGGATCTGGCCCAGATTTCGACGGACGTGCGCACGATCCGGGAGAACAACCGGGAGTACACGCTCGAAGACGGTCGGCGCATCTTCGTCCTGGCGGACGGACGACTGGTCAACCTTGCTGCGGCGGAAGGGCATCCTTCCGAGGTGATGGACATGAGCTTTGCGAACCAGTTCATGGCGCACCTGAACCTGATCCAGGCGCATGAAAGCGGAGCAGATCTATCACCGCGCGTGATCGATTTGCCGGAAGAACTCGATCAGACGATCGCGCGCATCAAACTGCAGACCATGGGGATCGAGATCGACGGGCTCACCGACGAGCAGGCCAATTACGTCACCGATTATTCAGCAGGCACCTGACGCAACGGCCGGCGCGTTGAATCTGATCGCAGAACGCAAAACGCCGCCCCGGCCGACCGGGGCGGCGTTCCTATCTTTTCGATCGGAACCGGCCCTTCACGCTCCTCCGTGAACGAACGGCGACCGGTCGACTATTCCCACATTTTGATGTCCTGTTCGGACTTCTCCTTCCCTGCCCACTCCTCTGCCGTGGGCAGCGGATCCTGCTTCTCCGTGATGTTGTGGTCGGCCCACTGTTTGGACAGGTAGGCGTTCCACTCGGCGTAGTGCGCCCAGTGCTCAGGCAGCTCGTCGTCTGCGTAGATGGCCTCGACCGGACAGACAGGCACGCAGGCATTGCAGTCGATGCACTCGTCCGGATTGATGGCCAGGTAGTTCGGTCCCTCATAGAAACAGTCTACGGGGCAGACTTCTACACAGTCGGTATGTTTGCAGTTGATGCAGGGTTCAGCGACGACGTATGGCATATCGCAAGCTGGTTTGCTGAAGGTTCGTCGATTCGAGGTACGGTTGGTGAGTCCGTACAGGAATATAGCCCAGTGCTCGATCAAATGAGGAGGGCCGCTCTATCAATTCATTGCGAAGGAGGGTCCGGGGGCCCGGGGGTCCGGGGGTCCGAGGGCGCGACCGAAGGGAGCGTCCCGGGCGAAGCGAAGCGAAGCGGAGACCCGGGATCCAGAGTATCGGGAGTATGGGCAGTACTGGCAGTATGGGAAGGTTGCGGGTTTTCGAGGGTGCCACCTACTGGTGGTGCGGCGGTCCGATGGTCCGGGGGTCCGATGGTCCGGGGGTCCGAAGGTCCGGGGCTCCGGCGGAGCGAGGAGGAGACCCGGGGTCTGGAGTATGGGGAGTGCGGGCAGTATGGGGAGTGTGGGGAGTATGGAAAGGTGATGGATGTTCGAGGCTGCTGCGTGCTTTGGACTTCGAGGGGGAAAAATCGTGTGTTGAGACGGACCGGCGCCGTGTAACCGAGGGGAAGAGGTTACGTATCAGGCATGTAGTTTGCTGCTCTCCAACTGCACGGTGAATAGAAGGAACCAAACACATGAGGGCGCCATGGAACGGTATCGATGCTCCTGGCCTGCACTGGCCATCATCCTGCTTGTTGCACTTCTTTTCACCTCTGCCTGTGGAAGCGCCAAGCGATTGCGTCCGTATGACTTCCGGGGTGAGACTGCGGCGGCCATCTACGCCGCTCCGCCCAGGCCGGTAGTGTTCACCAGCGGGGGGGACGGGTGGATCGATCTGGATCGACCGATCCGATCAGCGCTTCGGGTGGGCACGGCCTTGGCCAAGCAGGCAGAGAGGCAGCGTGCACAGCAGCGGTTGGACAGTGCTTTTCAGCGGATCGATGTCGGCGAGCGCATGGCCGTCACCGTGCTCTCCACCGCGAAGAACTACCTCGGCTACCAACCGGTAGGTGACCCGGCTGACGCGGCCTTCGTGTTTGACGTGCGTGTCAAGGAGTACGGCGTTCTGGCCAGTTCGTGGGAGAACGCCACGTTTTTCGTCATGAAGGGCGATCTGGTCCTCCTCGACAATCAAACGGGGAGGCAGATCTGGAAGAAGGGGATCAATGACCGGGAGTTGATCACCGACTCCGTTTTCGGACTGGGCGTCGCCGTCGGGAATGTGATGACCGCACGCATGCTTGCGTCTCTCTCCGTGGACGAGATGGCTGCCGGAATGGACAGACTGGCAGAGCATGCCGCCGTTCGGCTGAGCCAGCGGCTCCAGGCCGATTACGCCAAATCACGGGAGAGGCGGTAGGGCACTGAACAACGGCGCGGCGATGGCGGCAGAATGGCCCCCCGTGGGCGGGGCCTTCGAGCGTGGACCGGATGCCGGAAGGAGCGCGCGGCGGCACGGCACCCTATCCCTCAAGCGCTGCGCCTGCTCCCCCGTAATCGTGTCGTCCTACCGTCCCGTGGCGAAGTGGTCTCCTGCATGACGCCGTCGGTGGCATGGCGACATATCCTATCAGACCTACGCCAACCCGACTGTGATCGTGTCGTCGAAAGCGAAAAGCCGGCCTGCCTGGAGTCGTTGGCGGCACGGCACCCTATGTCTCATGCGGGTGCGCCTGCTCCCCCGTAATCGTGTCTTCCTACCGCCCCGTGGCGAAGAGGTCACTTGCAGGTCCTGATCGGGGGAGGTCGAAGTGGGAATAGGCGCGGCGCGCCGCGACGCGTCCACGAGGGGTGCGTTCGAGGAAGCCCTCCTGGATCAGGAACGGTTCATAGACCTCCTCGATGGTGCCGGCTTCTTCCCCCACGGCGACTGCCAGCGTGCCCAGTCCAGTAGGTCCCCCTCCGAACTTTTCGATGAGGGTGAGCAGGATTCGCGCATCCATATCGTCAAGCCCGCATGAATCGACTTCCAGGGCATTGAGGGCGTGCCGGGCCACGTCGATCGTGATGGTCCCGTCGCCGTCGACCTGGGCAAAATCCCGCGTCCGTCGCAGCAGCCGGTTGGCGATTCTCGGGGTGCCGCGGCTCCGGCCGGCAATCTCCGTCGCACCGTCGTCGCTGATGGGGACTTGCAGAATCCCTGCGGAGCGCAACACGATCCGCTTCAGCACGTCGGCTCCGTAGTAGTCATATCGGAAGTCGATCCCGAAACGCGACCGAAGCGGAGAGGTGAGCAGCCCTTTGCGCGTTGTAGCTCCTATGAGTGTAAACGCCGGAAGGCCAATCTTGACGCTTCGGGCATTCGGGCCCGTGTCGATGAGGATATCGATTCTGAAATCCTCCATAGCCGAGTAGAGGTACTCCTCGATCACCGGTGAAAGCCGATGGATTTCATCGATAAAGAGGACCTCTCCCTCTGAGAGACTGGTGAGAAGGCCTGCAACACTTGCCGGTTTGTCCAGAGCGGGGCCGCTTGTTGTCTTGATGCGGGCCCCCATCTCCTCCGCGATGATATAGGCCAGCGTCGTTTTGCCCAGGCCGGGCGGCCCGGAAAGCAGGACGTGATCCAGGGCTTCTCCCCGCTGACGGGCAGCGGTGAGGAAGACCCGAAGGTTCGAGCTGATCTTCTCCTGGCCGATGAAGTCGGTCAGCCGCGTGGGACGAAGGCGCTGTTCGACCTCCGCATCACCGGGGGCAGGTATGGGGCTCAGGTTCGGATTGGCGGTCATTGACCCTTGGGTGAACACGCAAGATATGTATGAAGTATGTAAACGTCCTATCAGTTGAAGGGACGGCATGCCCACAAAAACCTTGCACGCCTACCTGTCGTTGGAGGTCTCATGATCATCGTAGAAGACATCCTCATTGCGGACGACATACCGGATGCCGCGTTTGCGTGCCGGGTGGATCTCTGTCGAGGGGCGTGCTGCACGCTCCCTGGCGGCACCGGTGCGCCCCTGGAGCCGGACGAATGTGAGCAGCTCGACGCGATCGTTCCGCTGGTCCGCAAGTCGCTTTCGCGAAAGTCGAGAAGGCTGCTCGACGAACGCGGTGCGTGGGAGGAGTTGGATCCCGGTTTATTCGTCACGACGTGTGTCGACGAGCGAGATTGCGTATTCGTGGTCTACGAAGGGAAGGTGGCGAAATGTGCCATTCAGAAGGCCTGGCAGGAGGGTCGGATTGACTGGCCGAAGCCCATCTCCTGTCATCTTTTTCCTATTCGAGTCGGTCGTTTCGCAGGAGGCCAGGTGCTCAACTACGAGCAAATACAGGCTTGTGAGCCGGGCAGAGCATACGGCCAGCACACGGATACCCTGCTCGTCGACTTTCTTGCAGAGCCGCTCAGAAGAAAGTACGGTGAGGACTGGGTTCGCTCTTTTCAATCGGCCTGTTCATCGCGTAGAATTCCGGCGGGCAGGGAAGAAAGGGCCCCGGGGACAACGCGAGAGGGCCGCTAGGGCGGTTATTGTAATGCTTTCACAGGGCTTAGGACAAAGACAACAGCTTCAGCAGCGGCAGCAACTCTCGCCGCAGGTCATCCAGTACATCAAACTGCTGCAGAAGAACTCACTCGAACTGGAGCAGCGTATCAAACAGGAACTGGAGGAGAATCCGTTATTGGAGGAGGGACTGGAGCAGGAAGCCGCGGCCGACACAGATTCGCAGCAAGTGGAGGGGGAGGAGGGCTCCGACGAATACAACCGCGAGAATGACGACTGGGACTATGCCGATCTGCTTCCCGACGAAGAGCTGTACGGGCACAAGGCCAAGGTGGACGAGTCGCCGGATTCAGAGGATCGGGAGTTGCCTACGCCCTACCTGGAATCGCTGTCCGAGCATTTACTCGAGCAGCTCTCGATGCTGGATCTATCCGAGTCAGAGCGTCTGATCGCTGAGCAGGTGGTTGGGTCGATCGATCCGGACGGGTATCTGCGACGGCGGATCGATTCGATTGTGGATGACCTCAGCTTTTCGCAGGGCGTGGAAGTGACTTCGGAGGACGTCGAGCGTGTGCTGCGGCATGTGCAGCGGCTCGAGCCCGTCGGAATCGCCGCGCGCGACCTGCAGGAATGCCTCCTGGTACAATTGGAGGTGTTG
>CAYLXM010000001.1:254917-302867 GCA_964387555.1 uncultured Rhodothermales bacterium
CCGGCCGATACGGAAGGTCGTGAGGACGCCATCCGGATCCTGAGCCATTGCTACAAGGACTTCACCATGAAGCACTTCAAGCAGATTCAGCGTCGGCTCGATGTGACGGAGGACGAACTCGTAACCGCCTACGAACTCATTCAACGTCTCGATCCAAAGCCCGGCGAAGGGGATTTCTCCGCCAGCCAGAACTACATCGTTCCGGACTTTCTCGTCGAGCGCGTTGATGACGAATTCATCATCTCGCTCAATCGCCGCAACGCGCCACAATTGCGCATCTCCCGGCGGTACCGGGAGATGCTGCACAGCGTGGCCGCCGAGAAGCGCAACGGAAGGCCCTCAAGGGTCGACAAGGAAACCCGGCAGTTCCTCAAATCAAAAATGGAATCTGCCCGCTGGTTCATCTCCTCGATTCAGCAGCGGCAGCATACCATGCTGAAGGTGATGCATGCCATCGTCGATCTCCAGGATGCGTATTTCCGATACGGGGAAGGCCATTTGAGGCCGATGATCCTCAAGGATGTGGCGGACCAGATCGACATGGACATTTCGACGGTCAGCCGTGTCGTGAACGGCAAATACGTGCAGACCGAAAATGGCGTTCATGAGCTGAAGTACTTCTTCTCCGAAGGGGTCTCTACGGATTTCGGCGAGGACGTTTCCAGTCGCGAAATCAAGACACTCATTGAGCGCATCGTCGCTTCCGAAAACAAGAGGCGGCCCTTGTCCGACCAGAAATTGGCGGTGCTGCTCAAGGAACAGGGATTTCTCATCGCCCGGCGCACGGTCAGCAAATACAGGGAACAACTCGGCATTCCGGTTGCCCGCCTTCGCCGGGCCCTGGGGTGAGCGCCTGAGAAGCCGGCGTCTCCATTGCTTTTGGATCCGCGATGGTCAGATTGGGCACGGTTCTTGATGATGTTCATCGTGAGACTGAGTCCTGTTTCAAGAGATCATCCTGAGGACCCTGCCATGAGAAACGCATCCAATCCTGGTCGTCGTCGCCGCACAGCCTTGATGCTGCTCTTCGCCCGGTATGTGGAGGGGCAGATTGCAGAGCCCGTGTGGAACCGCATCAGTGCGGTGTTGGATGATGAGCGTCTTGGGCTGGCCGATCGTCTCGCGTTTGCGGATTATGTCAACCGCGTGTGGGACAGGCAGGCGGAGGAAGCCATTCCGGCCATAGACGTGGTTCGGGAGTCGATTCGTCGCTGGAGTGCCGCCTGGAGGTCCGGCCGGTAAGGCAGCACGCGGGAAAGGGGGGTAGTGGAGCACAGGAAGCCTCGGCGGTTCTTCGCGCCGGGGCTTCCGTGTAGTTTACCGGACTGTGAACGCAGTATTTTGCGACCACTCGGGTTCTCTCGTACATCCTCAGGCATTATGGCCAAGAAGACGTCGGAGCCGGATTGGCGGCGGGTGGTCGGCGCACTCCCCGGGGCCTTGTTCGTTCTTTCGCCCGAAGGGCACATCCTCCAGGCGAATGCCGCCGCGCTTCAATTGAGCGGGCGTGAGATGCAGGCTCTCGAGGGCCGTTCCATATCGCAGTTGTTCGATGCGGCGGAGGGGACGTTCGAGCAGGACGAACTTCCGGTCGTTCGCGCCGGGGTGTCGGTGGAGCGGGAACGGACGCTGGTTCGGTCGGACGGCGTGAGGCTCCCCGTTCTGCTTTCGGCCGCCGCGCTCTCGGAGGCGGCGCCGGACGACGCCCTCGTCGTTTGTCAGTGTATCGACATCACGGAGCGCAAAGCAGCCGAGGAGGAGGTCATCCGAGGCCGTGCCAACCTGCGAGCGGTTATCGACAACGCGGATCAGACCATCTTCTCGTTGGATGGAAAGGGACGCCTTGTCTCATTCAACCGCATCTTTGCCGAGTACCTCGTCGGGTGGACCGGCATCGTGGCCGAACCGGGACTGGATTTGAAGCGGCTCCTTCCCGTCGAGCTGCAGCCTGTGGCACGCGCCCATCTCGACAGGGCCGCCCAAGGTATGGCATTCACCGTTGAACATCCGATACGGTCCGCAGACGAAGACCGGCTGGTTGCGATATCCCTCAATCCGGTTCGCGAGCAGCCGGGCGGCGTCGTAGTGGGGGTGGCAGTCTATGCCCGAGACGTGACCCAGGAGCGCCTCTACGCAGAACGGCTGCGCAAAGCGCGGGATGAGGCCGAAGCGGCGGCGAGCGCCAGGGCGCTGTTTCTCGCGACGATGAGCCATGAAATTCGGACGCCGCTCAATGGCGTCATCGGAATGGCGGACCTCCTTGCGGGTACGTCGCTCACCGCCGAACAAGCGGAGTATGTCTCAACGATCCGAGGAAGTTCGGACCTTCTAACCGGCGTGCTCAACGATGTGCTCGACCTATCACGGCTGGATGCGGGCGGCCTCGTGTTGGATGCCCGGCCGATTTGGATACCTGAAGTGCTCGAAACACTCGTTGCGGTGTATTCCGCCGAAGCCAGGAGAAAAGGACTGGACCTTCGCTTGACGCTCGACCCCGCCCTCCGCCGGGAGGAACGGCTGGGAGATGCGCTGCGCATCCGCCAGGTCGTCGGCAATCTGCTCTCGAACGCCGTCAAGTTTTGCGAGCAGGGCCAAGTGGAGGTTCGGGCCACGGGTGTCGCTTCGGAGGCGGCGCCGTGGACGGTGCGTTTCGAAGTGCGCGACACGGGAATCGGGATCAGGCCGGAGAATCTGGACCGGCTCTTTGAACCGTTTGTGCAAGGAGATCCCTCAACGACGCGGCGATTCGGTGGTAGCGGGCTGGGTCTTTCCATCGCGCGAAGGCTCGTGGATCTCATGGGCGGGCGTCTTTCGGTGGAGAGTGTACCCGGCCGGGGTTCCGTCTTCCGGGCCGACCTGTCCCTGCCGGTCTCAGGAGCGCACGTGGATGACAGGGCACCGGCAGTCGAAATGAACAGGGATATCCCTGCAGAGGAAAAAGGAGAGGGGGCGTCGGCGCGCCCCCCCACGCCGGAGGATGCGGCCCTCAGGGTTCTCGTGGCAGAGGACAATGCCGTAAACCGATTGGTGGCCAACCGGCTTCTGCGGGCCACCGGAATCGAAGCCGACCTTGTTGAGAATGGTCTCGAGGCGCTCGAGGCGATAGCGAGGGGGGACTTCGACGTCGTTTTCCTGGATATTGAAATGCCGGAAATGGACGGACTGGAGGTAGCGCGGCGGGTCAAGGGGCAACTTCGCGGCCGGTGTCCCTACCTTGTCGCGATGACCGCTCACGCCGCGCAGGGCTACGAAAGCGTGAGTCGAGAGGCCGGCATGGACGACTACCTTGCCAAGCCGGTCCGTCCACGGGACCTGGCCGACGTCCTCTCCCGCTACAGGGAGGCCCGAGGCATGAACGGGTGAGGGCAAATCCGTTCGGCGGTGCTCCCCTGCTCGTCCCGCTCTCTCTTCCTTTACAGGGAGGCCCGAGGCATGAACGGGTGAGGGAGAGTCGGTTCGGCGGTGTTCCCCTATTCTTGCCGCTTTCTTTTCCTTAGATTAGGGGTCGAAACGGGAACCCCTATGACCGGTTTCCCGATCAACAACCCCGTAATCCACTTCGTATTCCGAGCCGTCCAGGGGGCTTTCGGGGCGAATTCAGTGGCTGCAGCGTCAGAAATTCGGAGGCTGCGGGTTCGGAGGTGGATTTTTTTAGCGCCTTGCGCGTTACTTATGGTTTAGCCGCGTATTTCATACGCGTGAGCCGATTCGTTCAATTAACCAACAGGAACTGCCATCAAGCAACAGGATCGAACGCGGGTCAACGAAGACATTCGGGCCCGACAGGTGCGCGTGGTTGACCCGGAGGGTGCCCACGGGATTTACACCATTGAGGATGCGTTGAGTCTGGCGCGCACGCGCGGGCTCGATCTCGTCGAGATTGCTCCGAATGCGGAGCCTCCGGTCTGCAAGATCGTCGATTTCGGTAAGTATCGATACGAGCAGCAGAAGAAGGAGAAGGAGGCGCGGAAGAAGCAGCATACTGTCATTCTGAAAGAGATTCGGTTTCGGCCGCATACCGACACGCACGACTTCGAATTCAAGACGAAGCATGCCCGGGAATTCCTGGAGCAGGGTCACAAGGTCAAGGCGCGCGTCGAATTCCGAGGGCGCATGATCGTCTACAAGGAGCAGGGCGAGGAGCTGCTCAAGCGGTTCATCGAGGCCTTGAATGACATTGCCAAGGTGGATCAGGAGCCGCGGATGGAAGGGCGGCGGATGACCGTAATCATGACGCCCGGGGGCAAGTAATCGACGGTCCTCGGACGGCGCCGGTCAGGAATTTTGGAAATAGTCCTGGCGTTTCGTATTATACTTTTCTGCACCTGCACGACGTCTGTACCCGTATTACGAGAGGCGGGGGCGGTCCATGCACGAATGAGGATGTTGTCATGCCGAAGATGAAATCCAGTAGTGGGGCGAAGAAGCGGTTCATGTTTACCGCTTCGGGCCGGCTGAAGCGCAAGAAGGCGTATCACAGCCACATCCTGACGAAGAAGTCGCAGAAGCGCAAGCGCAACCTGCGTCAGACGACGTTGGTGGCGGCCGTGGATCATAAGCGCATGATTACGCTGATTCAGTAGGCCGCACCTTAATCATTACCACCCTTTAACCCGTAGGAAAAATGCCACGAGCGCGCAACAGAGTGGCTTCCCGTCGCCGTCGCAAGAACATACTGAAGCTTGCGAAAGGTTACTGGGGTTCGCGCAGCAAGATCTTGACGGTCGCGAAACACTCCGTCGACAGGGCGCTGAAGTTTCAGTATCGCGATCGTCGACAGCGGAAGCGTCAATTCCGTCGGCTGTGGATTGCCCGCATCAACGCGGCGGCCCGGCTAAACGGCACGACGTATTCGAAGTTGATCAGTGCGTTGCGGAAACGTGATATCGCGCTGAATCGCAAAGTGCTGGCAGATCTTGCCGTGCATCACCCGGAAGCTTTTACCGGTATCGTGGAGACGGCAACGGCCTAGTTGAAGGGTCGGTGTGCCGGTGGTTCTTGCCGGACGAGCGTCTCCCGCACATTCCCGCTCCTGCTTCGGCAGGTTCGCGGGATTTTTTTTGATGGGAACTTCTGAAGACTGAACGCCCCGGACCTATGGATGGGACCCGATTAGACCTGGACGCGATTCGCGAGGAAATCAACGAGGCGATCCTGCGTTCGGAGGAGGAACTGGAAGCGTTCCGTGTACGGTTTCTCGGTCGAAAGGGCGGCGTAATCCGAAACCTCTTCGCGCAGATCGGATCCGCCTCCGAAGCGGAGCGCAAGCGGCTGGGGCAGGAGGTGAACGAGCTGAAGAAGGCGGCTGAGGAGCGTATCGGAGCTGCAACGGCCGAGCTTGCCGGTGCGAGCGCGGACGTCGCAGGCGACGTGGACCTGACGCTGCCCGGACGCCGCCCCCCGGTGGGCTCCATCCATCCTCTGACGCAGACGCTGGCGGAAATCAAGCGCGTGTTCCGGCATTTCGGCTTTCACGTGGCAGAGGGACCGGAGATCGAGGATGACTGGCACAATTTTACCGCCCTGAACTTCCCGCCGGATCATCCCGCACGGGACATGCAGGATACGCTGTTCGTCGCCGAGGCCTCCGAGGGCCGACAAGCGGTGATGATGCGCACCCACACCTCGCCGGTTCAGATCCGCGTTATGGAGCGCGAAAAGCCACCCATCCGGGTCATCGTCCCGGGCCGGGTCTATCGCAACGAAGCCATCTCGTATAAGTCATTCTGTCTGTTTCACCAGGTGGAGGGACTGTACGTGGATCAGGGGGTTACCTTCGCGGATCTCAAGCGTCTGTTGCACCTGTTCGCCCAGGTGATGTTCGGTTCAGACGTACGCATGCGCTTTCGACCAAGCTTCTTTCCGTTTACCGAGCCGAGTGCCGAGGTGGATATCTGGTGGGGAGACGGCTCCGGATCAGGCCGTTGGATGGAGATCCTCGGATGCGGAATGGTCGATCCGAACGTCTTGCAGGCCGTCGGGATTGATCCGGAACGGTATACCGGTTATGCCTTCGGAATGGGTGTTGAGCGGATTGCACTCATCCGGCACGATATCGAAGATATCCGTTTGTTCTACGAAAACGACGTACGCTTCCTGCAGCAGTTCTAACGTACGTATGTCAATCCCCATCGGCGGACGGCTGAAGCCATGAAGATCAGCACCAACTGGTTGTCGGAGTATGTAACCCACGGCCTCTCGCCCAGCGACCTGGCCGAGCTGCTGACCATGGCCGGGCTCGAGGTGGAGGACGTCGAGATCCGGGGCGCGAGTCAGGCGGGGGTGGTCGTGGGGCACGTCCTTGCCGTGCGCCCGCATCCCAGGGCCGACCGGCTGACCTTATGCGACGTCGACCTGGGCCTTGAAGTACCCGTCCAGATTGTCTGCGGCGCGCCGAATGTGGCCGAAGGACAGAAGGTGCCGGTGGCCACCGTGGGAACCGAACTCTCGCTGCCGGATCCGGGAACCCCCGGCAGCCGCAAGGTTATCGTGCTCCAGCAGGCGAAGATCCGCGGGGAGATGTCTTCGGGCATGATCTGCGCCGAGGATGAACTGGGACTGTCGGACGACCACTCCGGCATCATGGTGCTCGATGCCTCTGCCCGGGTGGGACAGCCGTTTCTGGAGTATCTGGTAGACCGGGGGCGGGGCGGGCAGGATGCCGTGCTGGATGTGTCGATCACGCCCAACCGGCAGGATGCGGTGAGCGTCATTGGCATTGCTCGGGACGTAGCTGCGTTAACGGGCCGGTCTTTGCGTCTGCCGGAAGTGCACGTTCCCGAGGCCGGCGGGCCGGTCACGGAGCAGGTATCTGTGCGCATCGAATCGCCCGAGGCGTGTGGACGCTACGCGGCGATAATGGTGCGCGGTGTGGAGATTGGAGAATCGCCGGGCTGGCTCAAGGAGCGGCTGGAGGCAGTCGGACTTCGTCCCCGCAACAACGTGGTCGACGTCACGAACTTCGTGATGCTCGAGTGCGGCCAGCCGTTACACGCATTCGACTTTGACCACCTGGCGGGTGAGGCCATTGTGGTGCGACGACTCGAGGAATCGAGCCCATTCGTGACGCTCGATGATAAGGAGAGGTCGTTGCCGGCGGGCACGTTGATGATTTGTGATGCCCAGGGCCCTGTGGCGATCGCCGGCGTGATGGGGGGCGTCAACTCGGAGGTGACCGAAACGACGTCGAACGTATTGATCGAGAGCGCCCACTTCGACGCCACGTTGATTCGCAGGACGGCGCGTGCTTTGGGCTTGCAGACAGACGCCTCCTATCGGTTCGAGCGGGGCGTGGATCCACACGGAACGGTATGGGCAGCTGCTCGTGCAGCGCAGCTGATGGTGGAACTGGCCGGCGGACGTCTGGTGGAGGGCTGCGTCGACATGTGTCCGAGGCCTTTCGACCTACGCAGCCTCACGCTCCGTGCCGCTCGAATTGCCGCGATCCTTGGTGCGGAGGTGCCGGACGAACAGGTAACCCGGCTGTTGCGGGCGATCGGGTTCGTCCTGTCCTACAGTGCGGAGTCGCGCACGTGGCAGTGCGTCGTTCCGTCCTATCGGACCGATATCGAGCGGGAGATCGACGTGATCGAGGAGGTCGCGCGACTGTACGGTTACGACCGCATTCCGGAGCCTGCGCGTGCCACGATGCCGTTTGAGCAGCCGCGGCGGGATGCCCTGGAGGAGTGGAGAGACCGCGTGAGGGGGATGCTGGCGGGACAGGGGTACCGCGAGGTGTACACCAACAGCCTGTTGCCCGAGCCGTTGGCCGTTCGCTTCTCACCTGGTGGCGCCGATACCGTGGTGGGTACGCTGAATGCCGTGTCACGGCACATGGACACGTTACGGCCTGCCCTGCTGCCCGGCGTGTTGAGGGTGGTTGCGCACAACATGAACCACGGTCGACGGGCGGTTCGGCTGATGGAATTCGGGCACGTATTCCAGCGTTCCGAGGAGCCGGGCTTGCCTGTCCCGGGTTTTCGCGAGCGCGAGCATCTGCTGCTGGTTCAGAGTGGGGTGGTCCGCGAGCCTTCCTGGGACGAGGCCGGGCGCGACGCGGACGTGTTCGATGTAAAAGGGGCCGTCTCGTTCCTGCAGAGAGCACTCGGTCTGCGGTCGTTGACGATCGAGCCGGTTTCCGAGCTGCCGGTATCGGATCAGGGAACTCGGATTCTTGCCGGGGGCTCCGTGATCGGGCATGCAGGCCGCGTGCGGCCCGAGGAGATGCCTGATCTCGACCTCCGTCAACCCGTCTACTTCGTGGAACTGGATTGGGAGGCGCTTCTGGCGGACATTTCTGCGGCCGGGATGCGTCGCTATCGGCCCATCAGTCGGTTCCCTGTTGTTGCCCGCGACCTGGCAGTGATCGTAGATGCGTCAACCAGGGCCGGCGACGTGCTGTCCACCATTGGCGCCAGTGGCGCCACGTTGTTGCAGCAGGTCGACCTGTTCGACGTGTTCACCGGGACGCAGGTGGGGGAAGGGCGGAAGAGTATGGCCTTCTCGCTCCAGTTCGGGGCTGATCGTACCCTGGTGGACGAGGAGGTTGACGCGGAGATCGGCCTGATCCTGACCGTTTTGAAGGATCGGTACGGAGCGGTCTTGCGTTGACGTTTCCCCTGCATGTTCTGCGAACGGATGCGTATTTTACGTTAAGCCTGTCACGGGATGGGGGATGAACCGAATGGTTTGCGCCTCCTGCTGCTTCGAGATAGAACTTCATGAGTGACCCTTCTATGGAGCGCCGGCCGGCGGCGCAGGTTGACGAGGTGCGGACCGATTCGTCGGAGTCGGCCACGCAGGAGACCGCCCTGCCCGTGATCGAGAAATTACGAGAGCGCGTGGTACGGGCCGTCGAGGAACTTGCGCGGTTGAGGGCGGCCAACCTGGCGCTGCAGGACCGCGTACGAGCGTTGACGGAGGGCCAGGGGGGACAGGGTTCCGCATCGGCAGCGGCACTTTTCGAGGAGGATGCAGACGTGGTGAAAGAGCGGATCGTGCGTTTCATCGAGGCCATCGACCGCTATATGGAAGAAGTTGAAGACACGGGTTCAGAAGGTGATTGACGAACCGCCCTTTCGGTCCATTCGCGTCAGCATCCTGGGCCGGCCGTATCCGCTCCGGGTCAGGCCGGAGAACGAGGCGACAATCCGGCGAATTGCCGAGTATGTGGACGGGCGGATGCAGTCGGTGAAGCGGCGGTTGCCCGACCGGCCGGATCTGACCGTGGCGGTCATTGCGGCGTTGAGTGTCGCCGAGGAGTTGTTCACCAGCCTGAAGCGGAGCAATGAGGATCCGCGAACGGTTGCGTCGGATCTGGAGGAGTTGGTACGACAACTGGATTCCGCCCTGGGGGACGACGGCTCGTAGGCGCCATTTGTTTTGCCGCGTGCCGATCGTGAAGAGGAATGCAACCACTTGCATGGATGGTGCGACGGAATTACTATCTTGTCGTTGCGTCGCGGAACAGACTTTCTTAGCCCACGATATAAAAAGACGCCGGCACGCCCGCGTGCGGGCGCACCATGCACCAATCTGCAGCGCATATAAAGAACCAGATGTTTATGCTCTAGGGAACTATCCTCCGGATCCGGACAACAGGCCTCAACTCCGCGTCACGCGGAGCCGATTGGACCCTAAAGGGTAGGATCGCCGTGGAAGTCGGATGGACCCGGGCAGTGCCCACCGTGTGATGTGAGAGGTTCTCATATTCCACCAGATTGGTGCAGGTTTGTGAGCGACGCCCCGGAAGCCGCCCGTATGGCTGCCGGGGCGTTTCGTTTGCCGGGGCTTCCCGGTGGGCGCCCGAGGGGAGGAACCGCGAACGGCACAATGATTTTCTGCCACATGGTACCCCGTGCGCAACGTAACACGCGCGGCTTGCGGGGGCCCAGCGATAGGATTTTGAAATATGGAGACCCCTCTTTTCTGGAGTTGGGCTCTCTTCATCGCAGCACTCCTTGGGGGACTGTCGGCCGGTTACCTTCTGGGTCGCCTGGCCTTGATACGCTCGCGGCGTGGTCACGTCGACGAGATTTCCCAACGGCTTACCCAATTGCTGGATGAAGCGGATACCCGGGTTGAATCGGCCCGGAGGCAAGTCGTGCAGCAGGTTCAGCGGGAGTTGGATCAGCAGCGGGCTTCCTTCGAGGCGGAGAGCGACGAAATGCGGCGAGGCCTTCAACGGCAGCGCCAGAAGTACGACAAGCGGCAGGAGCGTCAGGATCGGCGGACGCAGCGGCTGAACGAAAAGGAAGGGTTGCTGCTCCAGGCGACGGAATTGATCGAAGGGTTGCAGACGCAGACGGAACGCTTTCACAGGGAGGCGTCGGTCGCATTGGAGAAAGCGGATCGCTTCTCCCGGGAGGTGGAACAGCGACGGACCGAAGTTCAAGAACAAACGTCGGCCATGGAGGCGCTCAAGGCCCGCCTTGATGCCAAGCAACGTCGCTTGGATCAGTTGGTCGATACACACACCCAACGTCTCGAAGAAGTCTCCCAGTTGTCGCGCGACGAGGCGAAGAAAAGGCTGCTCGAGCAGATGCTGGACGAGGCCAAACTCGAGTCCGCGGCACAGGTCAAGGACATTCGGGATGCGGCGCGCCTCACGGCGAACCGGGAGGCGCGGAAAGTCGTCCTCACGGCGATTCAGCGCACGGCAGCCACGCAGACCGTCGAGAACACAGTGGCCGTGGTCAACCTCGAGTCGGATGAGATGAAGGGCCGGATTATCGGCCGGGAGGGGCGAAATATCCGGGCATTTGAGGCGGCAACGGGAACCGAGGTGATCGTCGACGACACCCCTGAGGCCGTCATCATATCCGGGTTTGATCCCGTACGGCGCGCCATTGCCCGCCTGTCGCTGATTCGACTGATTCAGGACGGCAGGATCCACCCTGCGCGTATCGAGGAAATCGTATCCAAGGTAACCGAAGAGATCAACGAAGAGATCGTCGAGACGGGGGAGCGCACCGTAATCGATCTGGGACTGGGAGGGGTTCATCCCGAATTAACCCGACTGGTTGGGCGGATGCGTTACCGCTCATCGTACGGACAGAACTTGCTGGGGCACAGTATCGAGGTTGCCAAACTCGCTTCGCTCATGGCAGCCGAGCTCAATCTGGACGCTCGGAAGGCGCGCAGGGCAGGGCTGTTGCACGACATAGGAAAAGTCGTCGAAGGCGATCTGGAGAGTCCGCACGCTATCGTAGGCATGGAATTGTGCCGCAAGTACAAGGAAGATCCGGAAGTCTGCAATAGCGTGGGAGCGCACCACGACGAGGTCGAGATGACCACGCCCCTGGCTCCCCTCGTTCAGTCGGCCGATGCCATATCCGGCGCACGCCCGGGGGCTCGGCGCGAGGCGCTCGAGGGGTACATCAAGCGCCTGGAGAAGCTGGAGGAATTGGCATCCGCCTTCGAAGGCGTGGAGAGGGTCTATGCGATCCAGGCAGGCAGGGAGTTGCGGGTGATCGTGAACCACCAGCTCGTCTCGGATGCGCTGGCGCAGCAGTTGGCCGAGGACATCTCCAAAAACATCGAGCGGGAAATGCAGTATCCCGGGCAGATTCGGGTTACGGTTATTCGTGAGGTCCGCTCGGTGGCATATGCCAAGTGACGGTCTGTATCAAAAAACTGATGAAGCCACATCCCGGGCTCGGGGACCTGGAACCGTAGGGGACCGGTAGGCTACAAGGACCATCACATCAGATCATACGGACTCGTTGCCCCGCCTCGGGAGATCCCTCGGCACGGAGGGTGGGGCCGCGCCCAAATCACGAAACAGGGTGTTCACATGCTGGGAGCAATAGGGAATTTCCTGCTCGTACTGGCTTTGGTGGGCAGTGTAGTATCGCTGGTAGGGTACTTCAAGGCCACAAAGGTCGGTCCTGACTCGGCGTTCTGGAAGCGCGTGGGTCGGTATTCCTGGACCATAGCCACGGCCGCCGTGGTTGCGGCGTCTGCCATACTGTGGGTTCTGATTTTCACCCACCAGTTTCAGTACAGCTATGTCTGGAGCAATACGTCGAGGGCATTGCCCTGGCACTATCTGCTTTCGGCCTTCTGGGCCGGCCAGGAAGGTTCATTCCTCCTGTGGATCCTCTACTCGGGGTTGATCGGCTTCGGCGTCATGGCCTGGGCAAGGGGGTTTGAAAACCACGTAATGGTGGTAGTGGGCCTCTGCCAGGTCTTCATGGTGTCCATGGTCGTAGGCCTCAAGCTCGGATTCGTCACGATAGGCTCGTCGCCGTTCATGACGCTCGCGGAGCGTTTTCCGGATGCCGAATTTCTGGTGGCAGGCGGGATTCCACCAGATGGGCAGGGTTTGAACGATTTGCTGCAGAACGTGTGGATGGCCATCCACCCGCCGACCTTGTTCACGGGGTTTGCTGCGCTGATCGTTCCGTTTGCGTTCGCCGTTGCGGGTCTGTGGACGCGAAGGTACACCGAATGGGTCCGTCCCGCGCTTCCCTGGGCCATATACGGCAACCTGATCCTCTTCAGTGGCATCCTCATGGGCGGCTACTGGGCCTACGTGACCCTGTCCTTCGGCGGGTACTGGGCCTGGGATCCGGTGGAGAACTCGTCGCTCGTGCCCTGGATCATCGGCGTTGCGGGCATCCACGCCATGGTCGCGCAGAAGCGCAGCGGAACGAACCACAAAGCTGCGATCATCCTGAACATCCTGGCATTCATGCTGGTGGTCTATTCCACCTTCCTGACCCGAAGCGGCATTCTCGGTGATATTTCCGTGCACTCCTTCGTCGATCTGGGTCTCTACAACCAGTTGCTCCTCTGGATCATGACCATGGCCCTCGTGGGCTTCGGGGCGTTCGCCTACCGATACCGCGAACTTCCGCGGCCCGAGCGGGAGGCCAATGTGCTGTCCCGGGAGTTCCTCATCTTCGCAGGCGTGGTGCTGCTTTGCGCCCTGGGGGCGGTGATCATCCTGGGGACGAGTACGCCGATATTCGGGCGCATCTTCCGCGACAGTCCATCGGGGGTACCCATCGAGTTCTATAACAAATGGTCACTTCCCATTGGAGTCGGGATCGCCTTCCTGATCGGCATCGGGCAGTTGTTCTGGTGGACGAAGATGAGCATCGAGAACGTGAACAAGGTGCTGGTTGCACCCCTCGTTGCCTCGGTGGTCAGCACAGCCCTCGTCCTGGTGTTCACGCCCTTTACTGAGAAGACGATCACTCCGCATGTCGCGGCACAGGGCGCCGCCCTTCCGGATGCCGTGCAAGCGGGGCTGGCAGCCGGCATTGGATCCTTCTGGTCGGTCTACGGCACCAGTCTGATGTTGCTGCTGCTCCTCTTTGCGTCCTTCTTCGCGTTCTTCGGGAACGGCATCGTGTTGTGGCGTATCGGCCGAGGTAACCCGCGGATGGCGGGAGGCGCGATCGCGCACGTCGGTTTTGCGATGATGATCTTCGGCATCCTTACGTCATCCGGATTCACCAACGCCCTGAGCGATGCGCCCGGCCCCGTACGAAAAGCGGACGGGACCATCGGCGAGCGGGACAATTTCGTGATCGAGCGGGGTCAGACGCTGAATGTGGAGGGCTACGCCGTTCAATACGTGGGCAAGGAAACGACCCGGGACGGGCACACGCGCTACCAGTTGGACTTCACCGATCCACGAGGGCGCTCGTTCACGCTCAAACCCGTAGCGTTTCATTCCAGCCGGGAGCAGTGGATTCAGCACCCGGAGGTGAAGACATGGTTTGAAAAAGATCTCTTCGTCTCGGTCGCACCCAAAGAGATGTTCGGAGAACAGGAAACTTCGGGCGGGGCACCGGGCTCCGTAGACATCGCCCGGTCGCAGACGATTGATTTGAACGACCGGTTCTCCCTCACGTTTGAGGACTTCGAGATGGATGCGGCAACGTTGCACAGCAATGACGGTGCCGAAATCTCGGTGGGCGCCCGCCTGCGCGTGAGCGACAAGCAGTCCGGAGAGAGCCGGACGGTCAGCCCGGTCTATCTCATTCTGGCCGACCGGAGCCAGCATTTCGAGAGCGACGGGATCGACGAATGGGGCCTGACCCTTTCGTTCGTCGGTATGGATGTCGACAGCGGGTCAATCCGGGTCGCAGTGGAGGGCATCGACATGCCGGGGGCCGAGGAGGACTGGGTGCTGGTTCAGGCATTTGAGAAGCCGTTCATCAACCTGCTCTGGTTCGGGAGCTTCATCATGTTGTTTGGCTTCGGTCTGGCCATGGCGCGGCGGGTCAAAGAGGACCAGGAGGCGAAACGCGCGGCCTAGGGCGTGGCGCGAACCTGCGCACGAAACGTGGGCGACCGCGTGCGATGCGCGTGCCTTCAGGGAAACATCTTCGGGATGAGGGCCGCCGCGAGGCGGCCCTCGCTGCGTGGGAGGGAACGCCGACCGTCCTATCGTTCGACGCGGCCGGAGCCACCACCCTTCGCGAGTTTCTCGACCTCTTCCACAGAAACCAGGTTGAAGTCGCCCGGAATGCTGTGCTTGAGACACGAGGCGGCAACGGCGAATTCCAGCGCCTCCTGACTGTTGTTCTTCCGGAGCAAGCCGTAGATGAGACCGGCAGCGAAAGCGTCTCCCCCGCCGACTCGGTCGACGATCTGTATTTCGTAACGGGTCGAGCGATACGGCGCGGCGCAATCGAAATCGTCGATCATCATCGCGCTCCAGCCGTTCGTCGAAGCGGAGTAGCTTTCTCGGAGCGTCACGGCAACCGCCTTGAATCCGTATCGATCCTTGAGGGCGCCGATGAGTTGGGCATACGCCGCTTCATCCAGATGGGCCGCCTCAACGTCTGTTGAACCGGCCTTAAATCCGAGGCTCTTTTCGATATCCTCCTCGTTGGCGATACAGACGTCGACATACTCCATCAGAGGCACCATAACGGCCTGGGCCTGCTGTGGTGTCCAGAGCTTTTTGCGGAAATTCAGGTCGGCACTTATCGTCGTTCCAGCCGCACGCGCAGCAAGGCAGGCGTCCAGCAACGCCTCCCGAGGCCGTTCCCCCAGAGCAGGCGTGATACCGGTCCAATGAAACCACGCCACGTCCTCAAAGACCCGGGACCAGTCCACCTCCGCGGCATGCAGCGTGGTGACGGCCGAGCCGGCCCGATCGTAGATCACCTTGGATGCGCGCTGGCTTGCTCCGGACTCCAGAAAGTAGATGCCGACCCGGTCGCCTCCTCGAACGATATGGTCGGTACGGACTCCGAACCGGCGAAGCGCATTGACGGTAGCCTGTCCGATCTCGTGGGAAGGCAATTTGGTTACGAAAACGGCATCGAGACCGAATCCGGCCAGTGCAACGGCGACATTCGCCTCGCCTCCCCCAAAGGACGCAATGAGTGAATCCGTCTGGACAAAACGCTGAAAACCCGGAGGCGACAGCCGAAGCATGACCTCGCCGAATGTGACGACTTTCATGGCAACAGAATTCAGGGGTTGAAGAGGAAATCTGGGGCCGGACGGCCGATCACACGGGGCGCGCGTCCGCGATGCTCCGCCGCAGGGTTCGGGCCTTTTCGGTCAGCACGGCATAGTCGTCCCGGGCAATGGCACGCTTATCCAGCAGAGCCCCCCCGATACCCACCGCGACGGCTCCGGCCTTGATCCACTCGCCCGCATTTTCCGGGGTAACGCCCCCGGTCGGTACGAGCTTCAGGTGGGGCATAGGGGCTCGGAGCGCTTTGAGATAGGCCATCCCGACGACATCCGCCGGAAATACCTTGATCAAATCCGCTCCCATTTCATGGGCACTCTGTATCTCAGTTGGACTGAATGCACCGGGAATGACCGGGGCGCCGTACAAATGTGCCGACTCGATCACTTCCTCTTTCAGGACGGGACTGACGACATACCGTGCGCCCGCGTCTATAGCTTGCCGCACGGTATCCCGGTCAAGCACGGATCCCACGCCGAGCAGGATGTGCGCTCCCAGTTCACGCGATACGGCTTCGATGGTGGACAGCGCGTCGGGCACCGTCATCGTGATCTCAATGGAGGCGACACCTCCTTCGAAAATGGCTTCGACAACACGGAGGACACGCCGGGGGTCTTCCATGCGAATGACGGCAATAGCGCCGCCTTCGATCAACCTGCGGGTAAGTTCGTGTCGCCCTTCAGAGTCGGTAGTTTCGAGCATGGCGTTGCGGTGGAATCGTGTGGAGACGGATTGCGGCACTGACGGCCCTTCTCCGATTTGGGAGAGGGGAACGCAGTTCGTTCGTCGAAATCAGCTAGGTTCGTGCAGCGAGCACGTCTGCAAGGACGGTTTCGACACCGCGACGCTCGATGTCGGACAGGTAATCGGCTACGGCCTCGGCCAGGCCGGGGATTGCGGTCAGATCAGCGTCCCACAGGGATGTGTCTCCAAGCACCCGTCGGGCGAACGTGGCGAGCGCCTTCGGGTCCCCGGTATCGACACCCTGCCAGCACCCGAAAAGGTCCATGGCACGGTCATCCTGTATAGGATACGAACGGCCATCGCGTTCGCCGAACACACGAGCGCCATCCGTTCGTGTTCCGCGCATAAACAACAGATAACATGCGAACCCGAACAACAGGCCATGCGGCAAATCCGGACCTTTGGCGGCGCAGGCAAGGATAGAGGGAACCACGCGGTGGCGCATCTTGGTTGTCGCCTGCAGCGTGATATTCAGTAGCGGATGCTGAATGTGCGGATTGGCAAACCGGTCGAGCACTTCGGCCGCAAAGGTTTGGCCGTCGGGCACATCCAATGTCGGGACAATTTCGCGAAGCATGACGTGCCGGATGAAGCGCCCCACAATGGGATGCTTCACCGCTTGAAGGACAGTGTCGAGTCCGGCCAGAAGGGCTACCGGGACCATGATGGTGTGGGTGCCGTTCAGAATGCGAACCTTGCGGTCGCGGTACGGGCGAATATCCTCCGCCACGATGATCGAGTCTTCGATACCCAGAAACGGAAGGCGTTGGATCAGGTCCGGCGGCCCCTCGATGGCATAGAGCCGATATACTTCAGCCACCGTGAAGAGGTCGTCCGCATATCCAAGGCGCTCCGAGAGCGCCGCCTGCTCCTCCTCCGAGGAAAGCCCGGTGACGATGCGGTCGACCAGCGTATTGCAGAACAGGCAGTGTTCCTGCACCCAGCTTCTGAAGGAATCGGGAAGATTCCATTTGTCGGAGAGGTGGAGCACGAGGTTGCGGAGGGCATCACCATTGTTCTCTATCAGTTCACAGGGCAGGACGACGAGGCCTGCATCGCTCGCGTAACCAAAATGGGATGCCCTGTGGTAAAGGAAGGCCGCCAATTTGGCGGGGAAGGAGGGGGGCGGATCCCCGTCCAGCGTGTCGTGCGGGTCTTCCTTGATGCCCACCTCGGTGGTATTGGAGACGATGGCACAGAGCTCGGGCGACTTCGCAGCGGCAAGCACCTCCGGCCAGTCATCCTGGGCCGAGAGGGCATGGTGAATCGACGCGCAGATCTTGAAGCGCTCCATAGCCAGGCCGCCCTCAAGACCTCGTTCGACCAGCGTGTAGAGACCGTCTTGGCGCCCGAGTGCATCGTCCCGGCCCGATCCGGTGGATGAGACGGCGAGGATGCGCCCGTTAAAGACGCCGGCACGATTGGCCTTGTCCACAAAATAGTCGACGAAGCCCCGCAGGAACCGGCCTGTACCGAATTGGACGATACGAACAGGGAGGTCGAGGACCGACTCGCTTGGTGCGTCGACCGTGTAATGGGGCTTGGCCAGTTCAGTGAGCAGGCTGCGGGAGAGTGTGGGTGGCATGGCGGTAGCTACGCGGTTGCGGAATGCCGGGGCCGAAGGATTACGCCGGGCTCGGCGGCCGTGGCGGTCTACCCCGAAGATACCACGGGGGGGCGAAAGGGCCCGAATCAGAGTCTGGATTGGCGCGGCGTACCATGGGGAGGAGCGACGACCCGGGTAGCGGGATCAGAATCCGAAGAGTCGAGGGAGCCAGAGACTGAGTTCGGGCACGTAGGTCACGATCATGAGGGCGATGATCATGGCCAGGAAGAGGGGAAGGAGGGGTTTGATCACCTTGTCGATCGTGGTCCCGGCCACGCTGGTGCCGACGAACAAGACGGACCCTACCGGTGGCGTGCAGATGCCGACACAGAGGTTCAGAACCATCACGATGCCAAAGTGCGTCGGGTCCATGCCGAGCGACGTGACCACGGGCAGGAAGATGGGTGTGAAGATGAGGACCGCCGGGGTCATATCCATGAAGGTCCCGACCACAAGAAGGATGATATTGATGATGAGCAGGATGATGATGGGATTGTCGGTCAACGCGATCAGCGAAGCGCTGATATTCTGGGGGATGTTCTCGAAAGCGAGGATCCACGACATGCCCATCGACGTGCCAATGAGGATCATGACGATCGCCGTCGTCTTGGCCGTCTGCAGGAGTATCCCGGGTACCTGTTTCCATTTCAGATCCCTGTAGAGGAGAGAGAGGACGAACGCGTAGAGCACGGCGACTGCGGCTGCCTCGGTCGCTGTGAAATAGCCGCCCACGATCCCGCCGATGACGACCACGATGAGGAGGAGACTGGGCCCTGCGTCAAGGAAGCGAAGGATGGCCTGTCTCAGCGAAACGCGGTCGGAGGTGGGATATTTGTGCCGAAAGGCGAAGAAGCCCGCGACAACGGCCAGGCTGAGCCCCACGAGCACGCCCGGGACGTAGCCGGCAAGGAAGAGGGCGGCAATGGAGACGCCTCCGGAGGCGAGCGAATAGACAATCAGGATGTTGCTCGGCGGTATGAGCAGGCCGGTGGTTGAGGCCGTGATATTCACGGCTGCCGTGAAGTTCTTGTCATATCCTTCCCGTTCCATGTGAGGACCCATCATGGTGCCGATGGCCGATGCCGCGGCCACGGCCGAGCCCGAAACGGCTCCAAAGAGCATGGCGGCGAGGATATTCACGTAGGCGAGTCCACCGGGGAGCATTCCCAGCAGCGCCTTGGCAAAGTCGATGAGCCGCCTTGCGATACCGCCTTGATTCATCAGGGCGCCTGCGAGAATGAAGAAGGGAATGGCCAGGAGGGCGAAGGAGTCGAGGCCCGTAGCCATCCGTTGTGCCACGGTCGTGATGGCCGGCAGCGATTCGATGCTGAAGAGCATGGTTACGAGCGTACTCAAGCCGATGCACCAGGCGATGGGAACACCGATCGCGAGCAACGTCAGAAAGCTCGCGGCAAGAATGATCACTTCAGTCCATTCCATATCGGGATCGGTCAGAGAAGGCAGAGAGAAGCGTCAGTTGAGGGGCGAGATTCCGGGGCCGGTCGGCGGCACCTCGATGTCCCCCTTGCGGATGGAGTGAAGGCACCTTCCGATGAAGGCCACATTGTAGAACACGATCAGCGCACCTGAGAGCGGGATGGCACTATAGACGTAACCGAGGCTGATCTGCAACGCAGCCGAAGTCTGACCCAGTTGGAGCGAGATAGACACGAGTTGACTCCCCCCGAGGACCATCACCGAGAAGGCAAAGGCGAGGATACACACCTCGATGAACATCTCGAGGAAAATGCGCCGTTTCCCGGCCAGCGCCCGCGGTAGCAGGTCGATGGCCAGGTGGAATCGTTTGCTCACGCCATAGGCGGCTCCAAGTACGCCGGCCCAGATGAGAAGGTATCGTGCGAGTTCGTCCGTGTACGAACTCGGACTGGACAGCACAAATCGCGTGAATACCTGCCAGAGGACGTTGATCGTCATCGCACCGACGATGACGATCAGGATCCACTCGAGTAACCGATCTACGGCTGCTTTGGCTCGCTCCATATCCGTTTCAGTCTCGTTGGAGGGTTCTCGTATCGATATGAAGGAGAAGGATGCGCCGGACTGCCGACCTGCATCCGTCTTGTTTCAGGCATCTCCCGTCTACGAGGAAGGAAAGGAATGCGCTGGACTGCCGACCTGCATCCGTCTTGTAGCGCGCTTCTCCTCCCTCCTATGGAGATGAGGAATGCTCCGGACCGCCGATCTCCGTCGTATTGCCCATCGCTCGCTCCATGGTACGCCATTCCTCCCGAATGGCCTCGATCACCGCGAAGATCTCCGGTTCAGAACGGAATCGTTCGTAGAGGGACTCGACCTTCTCGACAAATGGTCCCTTGTCGGGTCTCGTCACCTCGACACCGGCTGCCCGTACGGCGTCGAGTGCTTCCTGCTCCGCCTCCATCCAGAGGCGTTTCTGAACCTGGAAAGAAGCATCAGCGGCATTCTCGAGCAGGCGCTGCTGGTCTGACGTGAGGGTGCTCCAGACCTTCGTGCTAATGAGTACCACGTCGGGTACCATCGTGTGTTCGTCCAGCGAATAGAACTTGCAGACTTCGTAGTGTCGCGACAGGAAAAACGAAGGAGGATTGTTTTCAGCGCCGTCAACGACGCCCTGCTGCAGGGCGCTGTACAGTTCGCCCCAAGCAATGGGGGTCGCAGACCCGCCCAGCGAGGTGACCATGAGCATGGCGGAGGGACTCTCCTGGGTACGAATCTTCAGGCCGCTCAGGTCGTCAGGCGTCTCGACGGGGTGCGTTTTGGTGTAAAAGCTCCGTGCGCCCGCGTCGTAGAACGTGAGTCCTCGGAGCCAGAAGCGTTCGCCGTCGAGGAGAATCTGATCCCCGACGTCCCCCTCCAACACCCGAAAGGCATGTTCGCGACTCTGGAAGAGAAAAGGGATGCTGAGCACTCTATAGAGAGGCGCGAAGCTCTCCATGACGGCTGCGGAGACCTTCGTCATGCCGACGCTGCCAATCTGAAGCAGTTCGACGAGTTGCCGTTCGTTCCCCAGCTGTTCGCTCGGATAGACGTCGATGCGCATGGTGCCCGCTGACTCCCGCGCAACCTGCTCGGCCATGAAGACCATGGCTTTGTGAACGGGGTGTGAGGTGTCGAGTCCGTGCCCCAGCTTGATAACCGTCACATCCGTGTCGGTCTGGCATCCGAAGATGGTGCAAATCACGAGCAGGGAGGTGCCCGTCATGACTCTCCGCATCAGACTTTCCGGCAGTGCCGGGAGCGCTGGAAGCGGTGAGGCTGTGTGGGAAGGGGTAGGCGGAGTGCTCATACGACAATCAACCGGGTTGCCTGCAAAAGGTCCGGCGACCGAGTAGCGGGGCGGACGGCCTTCGGTCCGGGTCAGGAACGGGAAACATAGGACCTGGTAGGGGATGCCGCAACCTGGCTGGGCCGAGGTTGCGGGCGGATCGGGCCCTTGGTGAATCAACCGAAGCCGACCGTGCGCGCCTTCAGGGTCCCGGCCGGTAGAGACGTCCGGCCCACCATCGGGCATCACCCCATGCAGAACGGAGGGAAGGGCGCTCGTGGATTCTTCCAGGGGGAGATTCCCGCCTCATTCGTATTATTTCCATGTCAGCGCGTCGGTCTCCTCACCGATCGTCGCAGGGAATCCCACCAACCCCCTGCTCTCCAATGCGAAAACTACGTCGTTCACGGGTCTGGCCCGTCGCACTTCTCATTTGCGGGTTTCTGCTCTCCGGGTGTGCTCTTACCCGGAAATCCTCCAAGGCCGACAAGCCGGTGACGGCGGCGGAGGTGAAACCCGAACGGAAGAATGACATCAAGAAGTATGAGGATGTCATCACGGACAAGGCGGTGACGGATGACGGCCTCTTCACGGTGCATCGCATCAAAGAGAAGCTCTATTACGAGATTCCATTCGAGCATCTCGGGCAGGAGATGCTCCTTGTGAGTCGCGTAGCCCGGACGGCCAGCGGGATCGGGTATGGGGGCGAGGAAATCAACACGCACGTCGTTCGCTGGGAGCGGCACAATGATCGTGTGCTGCTCAGGGTGGTCAGCTACGAAAACGTGGCCAATCCGGATCAGCCGATCTATGAAGCGGTCCGCAACGCCAACTTTGAGCCGATTGTGCGTTCTTTCGCCATCGAGACGTTCGGATCGGATTCGTCCACGGCGGTACTCGACGTAACGGGCCTCTACTCGGAGGACGTGCCTACGCTCGGCCTGGAGAGCAGCCGCAGGGAACGTTTCAAAGTCCGCCGGCTGGATGGAAGCCGGTCGTTCGTGACGTCGGCCAGGAGTTACCCGCTCAACATCGAGGTCCGGAACATCCTGACCTACGAAGCCGGCGAGCCGCCCTCGAACGGGTCCACGGGGACGATATCCGTCGAGATGAACCACTCGATGATCCTCCTCCCGGAAACTCCCATGCAGCCCCGCCTCTACGATGAGCGGGTGGGGTACTTCTCCGTCTCGCAGACGGATTATGGTCGTGATGAGCAGAAAGCCTCCCGTCGGCGGTACATCACGCGCTGGCGCCTCGAGCCGAAGGACATGGATGCCTTTCGGAGGGGGGAGTTGGTCGAACCGGTGAAGCCGATCGTCTACTATATCGATCCGGCCACCCCTGAGAAGTGGCGGCCGTATCTGAAGCAGGGAGTGGAGGACTGGAACAAGGCGTTTCGCGAGGCGGGGTTCATCAACGCCATTATGGCCAAGGATCCGCCTACGCCGGAGGAGGATCCTGAATTCAGCCCGGAAGATGTCCGCTATTCGGTGATCCGGTATTTCCCGTCGCCTGTAGAGAACGCCTACGGTCCGCACGTGCACGACCCGCGCACAGGCGAAATACTCGAAAGCGACATCGGATGGTTTCACAACGTGATGAATCTCCTTCGGAACTGGTACTTCATCCAGACCGCTGCCGCCAATCCGGAGGCGCGCCGGGTGAAGTTCGACGATGCGGTGATGGGGGAGCTGATCCGATTCGTATCGGCGCATGAGGTGGGGCATACGCTGGGCCTTCCCCACAACATGAAGGCCAGTGACGCCTACCCGGTTGATTCCCTGCGCTCGGCAACGTTCACCCGCGAATGGGGGGTCGCAGCGGCCATCATGGATTATGCGCGGTTCAATTATGTGGCCCAGCCGGAGGATGAGGGGGTTGCCTTCATCTCCAATATCGGACCGTATGACAAGTACTCGATTCGCTGGGGGTACAGGCCCATTCCCGAGGCCGGGTCACCCGATGAAGAGCGTCCCATCCTGAATGCCTGGATTCGGGCAGTGGAAGACGATCCCGTGTACCGATTCGGGGATCCGAGTGCATACGATCCATCCTCCTTGACGGAGGCGATAGGGGACGATGCGGTGAAGGCAGGACGGTACGGCATCCAGAATCTGCGGCGCATCGTCGACCATCTGGTGGAGTGGACCGCGGAGGATGGAAAGAACTACGATGAACTGACTGAATTGTACGGCCAGGTTATCGGGCAGTGGAATCGGTACATGGGTCATGCGGTGACGATCATCGGGGGAGTGGATCGAACGCGGAAGACCTATGACCAGGGAGGGCCGGTGTACACGACGATACCTTCCGATCGGCAACGCGCGGCCATGCAGTTTCTCGCGGATGAAGCGTTGGCCACGCCACATTGGATGCTCAACGACGACATCCTCTCGAGGATCGAGCCTGCAGGCAGTCTGGAGCGTCTTCGCAGCGCTCAAGCCGGTACGCTGGACAGAATCCTCGACATGAGCCGCCTGCAGCGGGTGATCGAGGCAGAGGCACGGCTGGGAAAGGAGGCCTACACCATGCCGGCGCTGTTCTCCGATGTGCGGCGAGCCGTCTGGTCCGAGCTTGGTCGAGGCGCCGCGATCGATGTGTACCGCCGCGGTGTGCAGCGGGCGCACGTGGAGCGCCTCCAGTTCCTTTTGGAGAATGAGATGACCAGGCCCACCGGGTTCATGGCCTCTCAGGTCACGTTCGTCACCGCTCCCCAGTCCGACATTCGCGCCTTCGCCCGGGCCGAGCTGGAGGGGATCCGCGTGGACGTGGATCGCGCCCTTCAGCGTTCACTCGATGCCACGACCAGGGCGCATCTGCGTGATGTGAAAGCGCGCATCGAAGTCATTCTGGAAGGGAAGAAGCAGTAAGCGGGATACCGGGTCTTCATCTTCCACCTCTGACCAAAAGATGCCATGGCGGACCGTTCAGTATTCCTGGGACTGGATCTGGGGACCAGTGGGGTGCGAGTGGTTGCGGTTGACCGCTCAGGGGCGATAGTGGAGGAGTCCGGAGCCGGCTATCCGCTTCTCACGCCGCAGCCCGGCTGGACAGAGCAGGATGCGAACCAGTGGTGGGCGGCATGCCTCTCGGCGCTGCGGGACCTCATGGCCAAACTCGGGGATGCGCGTCGACCGGACGGCCTCAGTTTCTCGGGTCAGATGCACGGGATGGTCCCGCTGGACGCCGAGGGCCTTCCTTTGCGTCCGGCATTGCTGTGGAACGATCAGCGCACGGGGGATCAGGTGGCTGCCATTGAGCGGGCGATACCGAGGGCGACGCTCATCCGTCGAACCGGCAATCGGGCGGCAACCGGCTTTCAGCTCCCCAAAGTATTGTGGCTGCGTGACAGAGAACCTGAGCGCTTCTCAAGAATGGCCAAGGCACTTCTTCCGAAGGACTTCATCGCCTATCGGTTGACGGGAGCCATGGCAACAGAACCGTCAGACGGATCGGGAACGGGGTGTTTTCATCTGGCGAACAAGGATTGGGATGACGACATCCTGGCCGCAGTCGGGCTTTCGCGCTCCCTCTTCCCTGAGATCGTTGCGTCGACCGCCGTGGTGGGCCGGGTCACCGGAGAAGTCGCTCGCGTGACGGGTCTACCGGACGGGCTCCCTGTGGTTGCGGGGGCGGGTGACAATGCGGCTGCGGCGACGGGCCTCGGGATCTCCAATCGGTTCCCATCGCGGGGAAGCGTGAGTCTCGGGACGTCCGGTGTGATCTTCATGCCGCTCGCAGCACCGACGCCTGAGCCGGAGGGGCGCGTGCACCTGTTCTGTCATGCCGATGGAAACTACCACCTGTTGGGGGTTACGCTCTCTGCCGCCGGGAGTCTGCAGTGGTTTCGGGACACGCTCTCGCCGGACACGGAATTTGATGCGCTCATCGAAGAGGCGGCGGGAAGTGAACCAGGAGCAAGGGGGGCGGTATTTCGACCGTACCTGGCAGGCGAGCGGACGCCCCACATGGATCCCGCCCTGCGGGCGTCCTGGAGCGGTTTGAGTCTGGCCTCCACGCGCGCCGATCTCGTCCGTTCCGTGCTGGAAGGGGTCGCGTTCAGTCTTCGGGATGCGTACGACCTCATAACGCCCTTGCGTCCTATTGAAGCGTTGGTGGCGACGGGTGGGGGAGCGCGTTCGGATTTGTGGTTGCAGATGGTGAGTGATGTGCTCCAGGTGCCGCTGCTCCGTCCGCGGTCGAACCAGGGAGCGGCCTTTGGAGCCGCGCTGCTCGCGATGATCGGTACCGGGGCGATCGAGTCGGTCTACGACGTACTTGACGCAACCGCAGCGGGCCACGTTCAACTTCGACCCGGCGATGCCTCCCTCTACGCGCATCCGCTGGAGCGCTACAGGGCGGATATGGGATGAGGTGCTCGTTCCCCGGAAGCGCGGACCGTTGCGGAAGGGTGGAGCCAAAAAGAGACGCGGTCGCGAATCGGCTCCCGGAGCCTGGTTTGCGACCGCGTGGTTCGGGGACGGGGGAGCTGGGCTGCCTCAGTAGATCATTTTCCCGGTGGGATCAGGTCTCCAGGACTGAAGCACCTTCATATAGTTGGCTCGCTCGAAGGCGCTGGGTTCGGTCACGTGCTGCTGGCTCATACTGCCCTGCATCTGGGAGACCGAGGTATACTCATTTTCTTCCATCCACCTGGTCATCGCGTCGAGCATTTCCCCAACGCGGCCTACGCCCTTGCGGAGCAGTTCAGAGGCGACCATGACCACGTTAGCGCCGGCCATGAGCCCTTTGAGGACGTCCTCGTAGGACTGGACCCCGCTTGTGATTGCGAAGTCGACGGGAACCCTTTTGTAGAGGATGGCGACCCACCGCATGGGGAGTCGCAGTTCGAAGGGCGTGCTCAGCATGAGGTGCGGCACAACGTCCAGATTGTCAAGGTCGAAGTCGGGTTGGTAGAAGCGGTTGAAGAGGACGAGTCCGTCCGCTCCTGCGCCTGCGAGCTGATGGGCCATATTGGCCAGGGCGCTGAAGTGTGGGCTCAGCTTGACGGCCAGAGGGATGGAGATGTTCTCTTTGACGATGCGGACGACGTCCAGGTATCGCTGTTCGACCTCGGCGCCGGTTTGTCCCGGGTTGGTGGGGATGTAGTAGATGTTCAACTCCAGCGCGTCGGCGCCTGCCTCCTCGATTTCCTTCGCGTACCTGATCCATCCTCCGGTGGAACTGCCGTTCAGGCTTCCGATAATGGGGATGTCGACCGAGGCCTTTGCCTCGCGGATGTGGTTCAAGTAGGTGCCCGGTCCGACGTGGTACGACTCGGCTTCGGGGAAGTAGGTAAGGGCTTCCGAGAAGCTCTCGCTGCCGACGTCGAGGTAGTGGTCGAGGAGATTGCTCTCTTCCGTCAATTGCTCTTCGAAGAGCGAGTGCATGACCACGGCGGCGGCGCCGGCATCTTCCAGACGCTTGATGGTATCGACGCGTTCGGAAAGGGGCGATGCGGATGGGACGAGGGGGTTCTTGAGACGGAGGCCAAGGTAGGAAGTTGATAGATCCATGGCGCTTGCACCGTAGGGTTGGTCGGGTTTGGGGAAACGCAGCGGGCTTTCGGGCTCAGAATCCGGGGGGCAGTTTCCCCTTGGCCGGGGCCGGTTTGGCTGCGGGTGTCGCGGGCGTGTCGCCATTGGAAGGCGGACGCGTTGCTGCGCGCGGAGGCCCGGGGGGCTCGGCCCGCGGGGCTCCGTCTCCCGACACGCCCTGGGCGAGTTGTTCGTAGCGTTTACGGCGCTCGAGGATCTGTTCCTGGAGCAGTTTCAGGTATTCCTCCGCTGCCTGCGGGTTGATCTGAGTCAGCACGCGGTATCGGGTTTCGTTGTAGACGTAGTCTTTCAGCGGGACCGATGGGGCTTTGGAGTCGAGTTCGAGGGGGGTCTCTCCGCGTTCGGCCCGGCGCGGGTCGAACCGATAGAGCGGCCAGTAGCCGGTACGGACGGCCAGGTCTTGCTGGTCGGCACCTTTCGCCATGTCGATGCCGTGTGCGATGCAGTGGCTGTAGGCGATGACGAGGGCCGGTCCGTCGTAGGATTCGGCTTCCTCGAGGGCCTTGATGGCCTGGTTGTTGTCTGCACCGAGCGCGATCTGGGCGACGTAGACGTAGCCATAGTTCATGGCCATCATGCCCAGGTCCTTTTTCGGTGTCGACTTACCGCCTGCCGCGAATTTTGCGACGGCGCCGAATCCTGTGGATTTGGAGGCCTGGCCGCCGGTATTCGAGTACACCTCGGTGTCGAGGACGAGCACTTTGATGTTTCGGCCGTTGGCAAGCACGTGGTCGAGGCCGCCGTACCCGATGTCGTATGCCCATCCATCGCCGCCGACCACCCAGACGCTCTTCCTGGCCAGGGCATCGGCGAGGCCGGCGAGGTCGCGCGACGGTCCGTCGGTTCGACCCTCGATGCGTGTCCGAAGGGTCAAAATGCGCTCGCGTTGCGCCGCTATGCCTGCTTCGTCGCTCTGGTCGGCATTCAGAATGGCATCCGCCAGGTCGGAGCCGACGGTTGTGCGCAGCTGCTCGACGAGTTCGCGGGCGTATTCGTTTTGCTTGTCGAGGGCGAGTCTCATGCCGAAGCCGAACTCGGCGTTGTCTTCAAAGAGCGAGTTGCTCCAGGCGGGTCCGCGTCCGGCCGCGTTCGTGGCATAGGGTGTCGTGGGAAGGTTGCCTCCATAGATGCTCGAGCAGCCGGTGGCGTTGGCGATGAGCAGTCGGTCGCCCAGCAGGCGGGTGAGGAGGCTGAGGTAGGGTGTTTCGCCGCAGCCGGCACAGGCGCCGGAGAATTCAAACAGCGGGCGAAGGAGCTGTACGTCTTTCGTCTTGGCAAACTTGAGTGCATCCTCTCCAAAGCGCGCCACTTCGGGCAGGTCGAGGAAGAAGTCCCAGTTGCGCCGCTCTTGTTCGCGGATGGGAAGCTGCGGGGCCATGTTCAGGGCCTTGCGTCCGACCTGGCTCTTGTCTTTCGCCGGGCAGACTTCGACGCAGAGGTTGCAGCCGGTACAGTCTTCAACCGCGACCTGGAGTGTGTATTTGCCGCCGGGGAACTCCCGCCAGCGCGCATCGGCCGTCTTGAAGGCCTCCGGTGCGTCGGCGAGATCCATCTCTCCAACGATTTTGGCCCGGATGACGGCGTGCGGGCAAATCATGACGCATTTGCCGCACTGGATGCACAGGTCAGGTTCCCAGACCGGCACGTCGAGGGCGAGATTGCGCTTCTCCCACTGGGTGGTTGCGGTCGGGTAGGTGCCGTCGACGGGAATTTTGCTCACGGGGAGCAAGTCGCCCAGGCCGGCGAGCATGGGTGCCGTGATCGTCTGGACGAATTCGGGCGCTGCATCGGGAACCACGGCTGGTTTCTCGATCGCGCTGGTGATTTTGCCGGGGATTTCGACCTCGTGAAGATGGGCGAGGGCGGCGTCCACCGCTGCGAAGTTCATCTGAACGACGGCTTCGCCGCGCTTCCCGTAGGTCTTCTTGATGGCGCCTTTGATCTTGTCGATCGCCTCGTCGCGCGGAAGAACACCGCTCAGGGCGAAGAAGCAGGTCTGCATGATCGTATTGACGCGGCCGCCCATCTGGGCGTCGCGGGCCACCGAGTAGGCGTCAATCACGAAGAACCGCATCTTCTTTTTCAGGATCTGCTCCTGGACGGGGCGGGGCAGTTGGTCCCATACCTCTTCCGGGCCATACTGGCTGTTGAGCAGGAGCGTGGCCCCTGGGGCAGCCATTTCGAGGGTGTCGTATCGCTCGAGGAACCCGAACTGGTGGACGGCGACGAAGTCGGCCTTCCGGATCAGGTAGGTGCTGTGGATGGGTCGTGGACCGAAGCGGAGGTGAGAGATCGTGCGGGCGCCGGACTTCTTCGAATCGTAGACGAAGTAGCCCTGGGCGTGCAAATCGGTTTCCTCACCGATGATCTTGATGGAGTTCTTGTTGGCGCCGACGGTGCCGTCCGAACCGAGACCCCAGAACACCGCCCGTTTGACGTCAGCCGGCTCGATGTCGAACTCAGGATCGAAATCAATGCTGGTATGCGTCACATCGTCGATGATGCCGACCGTAAAGTGGTTCTTCGGTTTCTCGCGGGAGAGTTCGTCGAAGACCCCCTTGATCATGGCAGGGGTGAACTCCTTCGATGACAGCCCGTAGCGGCCACCCACAATCGTCGGGAACCGGGACAGGGGGAGTACTCCCGCCGCGGCCGCTTCGCTCACGGCGGTGACGATATCCTGATACAGGGGTTCTCCGGCGGATCCGGGCTCCTTCGTGCGGTCCAAAACGCCGATGGCCCGGGTGGAAGCCGGGAGAGCGCGGATGAGGTGTTCGACGCTGAACGGCCGGTAGAGGCGGACTTTGATCAGACCGACCTTTTCTCCCTGGGCGTTGAGGTATTCGACGGTCTCCTGGGCAGCCTCACACCCGGAGCCCATCAGAATCAGCACCCTTTCTGCGTCGGGAGCGCCCACGTAGTCAAAGAGCTTGTAGGATCGGCCGACCCGTTCAGCGAGCTGGTCCATCATGTCCTGGACGATGGACGGCACGGCCAGGTAGTAGGAGTTGGAGGATTCACGACCCTGGAAATAGACGTCCGGGTTCTGTGCCGTGCCTCGGATGACCGGCCGATCGGGCGACAGGCCTCGCAGGCGATGCGCGCGGATCGACTCATCATCGATGAGGGCACGAATGTCTTCGTCGGCCAGGCGTTCTATTTTCTGGATTTCGTGCGAGGATCGGAATCCGTCGAACGCATGCAGGAAGGGGACCCGGGCCTTCAGTGTGCTTGCATGGGCGATCAGGGCGAGGTCCATGATCTCCTGCGGCGAGTTGGAGAACAGCATCCCCCAGCCCGTGGACCGTGTCGCCATCACGTCGGAGTGGTCTCCGAAGATCGAAAGGGCCTGCCCGGCGAGAGAACGCGCGGCGATGTGGAATACGGTGCTGGTGAGTTCCCCTGCGATCTTGTACATGTTGGGGATCATCAGCAGCAGTCCCTGGCTCGCGGTGAACGTGGTCGTCAACGACCCCGCCTGCAAGGCGCCGTGCACGGCTCCGGCTGCGCCGCCTTCCGACTGCATCTCAACGACGTTCGGGATCGTACCCCAGACGTTCTTCCGTTTCTGGGACGACCAGAGATCCGCCATTTCTCCCATGGCGGAGGACGGCGTGATGGGGTAGATAGCGACGACTTCGCTCGTCTTGTGCGCGATATAGGCCGCAGCGTCGTTGCCTTCGATCGTAACCTTCTCTCGGGTGATCATAGTTTTCCCAGGGTGCGAAAATGGGCAGACAAAATCCGCCCTAATAACCGTCGCCGGGACCACAACCGGTGACAGGATTGCCTAGCGACGCCGGTAGGCGTTCTTGGAGCGACCCTGTGGGGGAGAACCTGACACACTGGGAAGGCACGGCGCCGCCCCGGGGCGGACAATGGACCCGGCCCCGGAACGGCTGTCCTCGAGGATCAGTCCTTTCGAGGAAGGAGCAAGGCCTGGTGAAAGGCCTCTGGCGCGACGTACCGGGTGTGGTAGCGGAGCCAGTCCTCCGGGAATCGACGGTAGACCGGGTCGTTTTCCAGGGTAGTCGGAGGTGTTTCGTACACGGCGTCCGCGTGGTAGGGAAGTGGGAGGACCGTCTTCGAGAACGTGGTGTTGAGGTCGCCGTCTTTCACCCAGCCGTCACCGATGAGAACGAAACTGCGTTGCATGCCCGGCTTCGGATCGGGTGGGGCGGCGAACGTAAAACGCATCTCATCTCCAGCGTTCATAATCACGTAGCGATCATCCACATCCGCCAGCAGTTCGTTGACCGGACCAAAGCGGGTGTAGTACCCTTCGAGATCCCGCCAGAGTTGATGGGTTCCGACGAGACGGTCGTAGGCGGGGAGTTCCGGAGAGGAGCGGTCGACTTCGGTGACCTCTGAAAAGCCCCGGTAGCGTAGGTCGGCCAGTTTGGGCTGCAAACGAAGCGTATCCATCTGCACGTTTTGCAGCACTTCGACCCAGGCGAGGTGGTCCCAGTAGATTTCGAGGTTTGTGGTGAGCCGCACCCGCGGGTCGGCGTCGGACTGGAATGCGCCGCTGAGGTCCAGAAGAACGGACTTCGTTTTCCCGGCGGGAAAGCCGAGGTTGGCTTGATGGAGGCGCCAGGGGCCGTCGCCGTCTGCCACCTCGAGTCGCAGCCCCTGCGGCGCCGGATGGCTGCCCTGGCCGATGGCCACATTGATGGAACTGTCGGTCGGCCTCAGCCACCCGAACCCGTAAAGCGCGATGGGCCGGTCGACGGGCACGCCGTCCCCCAATTCGATTTCGATGGCATGCGACCGCGTGATACCCTGGTAGGCGCCGCGCCCCGCGAAGTCGAGGTACTGCTGATCGATGTCGCGGACGCGATCGGTGACATCTTGCCCGGCGTCGGTGCGAACGCGCCGGACGGCTCTCGGTGGTGTCGTGAGGTGGGGCGTCATTTCCGGAGGGGGAAAGACGAACCGTTCGTCGATAAAGACCTCGGTATTCTCCGGATGGTCGACAACGAGCAGGCTTACGTGGTCGAAGAAGTGGGTTTCCCACAACTCGGCCGTGATGCGTACGTCATAGAAGCCGTCTCGCGGCACGAGTTGGTCTCCCCGGATCTTGACCCAATCGGTCGTGGTCGCGACACCGGCGGTCTCCAGCGCGTTGATTCGCAAACCAAGGGGTGATCGCCAGATGAAGTCGGTGACGAACCGCATCCCTTCACCGTCATAGGTGAAGAGCCAGGGGCAGGATCCCTTGAGACGTTGCTGTGCGGAAATGACGACACCGGACAGGAGATCGAATTCGGCCTGCACGTCGCCGTTGGGCCAGATGATCCGGGTCACATCGGTGACGAGCTGATCGCCCATGCCGAAGTGAACGATGGGCTCGTCGACCGGCTGTTTCTGGTAGAGCGTCCCGGCGCGCACCTCGATTTCTCCGCCGATCCCGAAGGAGTTGATGCGCTGGTCCCCGCTTACGGTGGCAGCTCGCGGACGCAACTGTTGCCAGTGGTAGCTGCGGGTGCTCTGGTTGACGAGTCGCTGGATCTGTCCCTCGTTGGAGAGGGCAAGAAGGTCGAGCCGGCCGTCAGCCGTGAGGTCAATTGCCGCGGTGGCCATGGCCTCGATCGAAAAGGCGAGTGGGGTCAGTGTGTCATCTGGTGTGCGCAGCCAGATAGCGGTGCGCCCCGGCACGGAGGCCACGACGTCGATGCCGGCATTGTTGTCGAGATCGGCCAGAAGGAGACGGGCATAGGGGGCATCGGGGGGCATGTCGGCCCAGCGGGCGAGCGTTTCGGGTTGCCCGTCGAGTCGGAGTTGCACGATGGAGCCGTCGCGCGTGAGGCCGACGAGGTCGATGAGCCCGTTGCGGTCCAGATCAGCGGTGGCAAGCGCCACGAAGGGGCTTGCGGGACCCGGGATGGAGACCGGGTCGAACCGTCCGCCACGCTGGTTTCGGAAGAAGGTGAGGATGCCCGCGTCATCGATGATCGCGGCATCGGGATCCCCGTCGGCGTCGAAGTCCGCCCAGGCGAAGTCACGCAATCCGGAGACGCCGATGAAGACCGGCATGACGGTGAACGTCTCATCGCCGTTGTTGCGGAGGGCGGTCGGCGCCTGCCCGGCGGCGCCCAGGACGAGGTCGAGGTCGCCTTCCAGGTCGAAGTCGACGGCCCAAACGGCGTCGTATGCCCGTCCGGTCACCGATGCGGCGAGTCCGGTGCGGGTCGTGGCGTCCCGGAACGTCCCCGACGAGTCCTGCAGGAAGAGCCGGAATCCGCCTGGACCGGCGAGCACGATATCGAGGAGGTAGTCGTAGTTCGTGTCGGCGAGGCGGAGGGACCGGTGTCCGACCGGCGTGGAGCCCTTTCCGGGAAACGGGACGGTCAGCTCGTTGATCATCTGTGCGTCGCGGTCGCTGACGCCGAACACGCCTCCCAGGACGCGTACGTGCCGGCTGTTGCCGGCGATCACGGCGGGGGGGCTCTCGCCGTCCAGCGGGAGGGCCAGGGTCGTGGCCCAGGCCTCGTCGGCGAGGATGGGTGGCATGGGGTCGAAGCGCAGCGAATCGTCGGCGGTGGCCGGGGAGGCGCTCGGGGCCGGCAGTGCGATGAAGTGAGGGATCAGTTCAGCGACCTGCTCCACCGGAATCTGCATCTCAGAGAGGCTTTGCCGGTAGGCGGCGGAGCGGAGCATGATGTTCTGGAGGATGGAAACCTGAAGCAGAAGGGTTTCTGGTGCGGGCGCCGGGTCCGCATTCAGGATGTCGTTCAGTTGCCCGAGTGCCTGATCGGGCCACGCGAGTGGAATCCGCGAGAGGCGGGACAGCAGGTCACGGGTTCGCTCGACATTGCCGGATCGGGCGGCCATCCGGGCGGTTTGCAGGAGGGCTGCCACGTTTTCGGGGCGGATTTCGAGAATGCGGGAAAGCAGGGCCTCCACCTCTTCCGCGGACGTGTCGGGTTCGAGCTGTTCGAGCGTCTGGGCGAGCGTAAAGAGGACCTTGGTATTGGACGGCTCCAGTTCGGAGGCGCGCCGGAGTGCGGAAATGGCGGCTTCGGGCTGGTCGAGGCTCGCGGCCCAGGCTGCTTCAACCATCAGCACACCGACATGATCGGGTGCGAGTCGGCGGGCCTGTTCCAGGAACGAACGCGCCTCGTCCGGCTTGCTGTGCCGCAGGTGCATCACCGCGAGGTTTGCCCACGCCGCCGGTTCGCCCGGCACATTCTCGGTGAGCCAGGTCAGTCTCGCTTCCGCCCGTTGGTCTTGTCCCACCTGCAGTGCGGCGAGCGCGCTGTAGAAGGCGGACACCGCTTCGCGGTACGTTTCACTTTGGGTATCGATGTCCGCCGCATCCGGCTTGCAGGCGGAGAGGGTCGAAACCAGAATCAGACCTGCGACAAGACCGAGCAGGGTGCCTGAAGTCCGTAAGCGGCGCAAGAAGTACGGGGTGGTCACGGTCGTGAGGGAAGGTGAACGAGGCAATCGAGGGTATATCGCAGGTGGGTTGAGAGGGTTCCGGGGAAGCGTGGTTTGCGGTTTCGGAGGTCGGCGTTCAAGCGGGATCCCAGCAGACCGTCTGCGTGGGTATATTAGAAGATTCGGGCATGGTCGGGGCAAGCCCGGATCCTTCCGCCCTCGAATCGTGTCCGATCAGACATCCCGTTCGGCCGGCGATCCATTCTTTTCGTTTTTGGGGATTCATGCTGCGAGAATCGGCAGACCAGCTTCACCGCACATTATTGCGGTCCTTTCCGGCGTCGCGCGATTACCCGGCGGACGCCTTCGCGTCGGCGCCCATGCCGGCGCCACTGGCCTTCTTTCTTCAGCGCACGTTGGAGACGCGTCTCGCCAACGTGGGTGACCTGGCGCAGTCTCCGTGGTACGACGTAGACGCCCCGGTCGTCCGGGCTACCCGCGAGGCCTGGCGTACGGCGCTGTTTTCTACCGCGCGCGTGCCGGCCTCGGCATGGTCGAAGACGCTGGAGCATGCGGTTCGTCTTGTCCTCGCCTACCTCATCCGGCCGGCGCAGACCCTGACGGCCTTTATCTACGGAAGTGAGGACCGGCATGTGGAGGCCTCTGCCGTACTGCACCGTCTCTCGTATTTCAGCGAGTACGGCTATTTGCAGGCGGGGGCGCACGAGTACATCTCGAAGGAGCATTTGGGGCACGTCAACCGGACGCCCTTCCTCAATCTCATCACCCGACTGGATCGCGCCTATACGGCCGGTTATGGCGCAGATGACTGGATGCGGCACCTCACGCCTCTTTTCGAGACCCTGAGGCCCATCGCAGGGGCCGGCGTGCCGACCGAACTGCTCCGCATCTTTTTTGAACATAAAGCGGTGACGGAGATCACGCAGCGGTTGCAGGCAGAGGAAGTCCAGAGGGGAATTGCCGTGCTCGACGAAGCCGGCCTGTACAGGGTCATGACCCGGCGGGGAGCTTCCTCTCAGTCCTCGGCGCCGCCGTCGGTAGACCCGTCGAAATCGACCGGCCCTGGCGAACGTCCGCTCCCGGGAGCCAACCGGGCACCGGAGTCGTCAAGCCGCGGGGAGGATCGGCCGCGTGTTTCCGCGGGCGGGACCGACAAGGTGGAAGACGAGTCGACACCGCTCTGGATGCGTTTTCGCAGGCCGGCTTCGGAGCCGGCGCGAGAGGCTCGCCCATCCGATGCAAGTCCCCCGCCGGTGCGGCCGGATCGCGTTCCGGGTCCCTTGGAGGACGCCGCCGAGATCGAGGAGCTTTCCCTTGCAGTGCCCGAGCCGGATTTCGCGTTTCAGGCGTTCGAGGTCGGCGAAGACGATCTCCATGCGGCTGATGAGTTGCTTGGGGAGGAGGAGGCGGAGCCAGGCGCCCGTCCGGTCGAATCAAGGAAGCCCGGGATGCCTGTGTCGGATCGTCGTGAGCCGGGACAGCCCGGGGCTCGCAGGCTGGCTGATGTCGTTGCGGATGCATTGCGCGCGGTACCCCCTCCGGAAGGGCAGGGTTCGCCCGCGTCGTCCCCGTCGTCCCCGTCGGGACCCCCCCCGGCACACGGCGAGGAAGAGGGGGATAGAGCTGTGCCGCTCTGGATGCGGTTTCGAAAACCGTCTGATACGCCGCTTGGGGAGACGCTCACGGCATCGCGGGAGTCTGCCAGATCACCGGACCTTCCCCGGGGCTCGCGTGCCGAGGATCTCGGGTCCAGGGTGCTGGGGGATTCGGTGCAGCGCATGCCGGCAGGGCAGAAGCCAACAGGTCAGGATCCGGTTTATCGACCGCTGGAAGTCATCGAGCGAGCCCTGTTCGGACCGAGTGATCCGGAACGCAGGCGCTGGTTTGTGCAGCAGCTTTTCGGTGACAGTGAGGAGAATTACACGGAGGTGCTACGGGCGATTCACTCGTCCGAAAGCTGGCCCGAGGCTTCGCGTGTCATTGCGAGGGATGTTTTTCGTCGGCATAACGTCAACATCTACAGCGAGCCGGCCGTGGCGTTCACGGATGCGGTGGAGGCCTATTTCAGGCAGAGTCAATAACGCGGCCCCCGTCATGCGTATGGGCCCCCCCAGAGACCACAGGCATGTCCGAATCGGAGAATCTGCTGCACGAGTTGGAGGTCCGCCTGCGCGAGGCCCTGCAGGGCGGTGGTGAAGCGAAGATTCGCCGACAGCACGAGCGGGGCAAGTTGACGGCTCGGGAGCGGGTGGACCTGCTGCTCGACGCCGGTTCCTTTCAGGAGATTGGTCTGTTCGTGCGACACCGCGGCACCGAATTCGGGCTTGGAGACCATCGTCCACATGGGGACGGGGTAGTGACCGGCTTCGGGACGATCGAGGGCCGCACCGTCTATGTATACAGCCAGGACTTCACCGTCTTTGGTGGCTCGTTGTCCGAGGCGCACGCGGAAAAAATCGCCCGGGTGATGGATATGGCGATGAAGAACGGCGCGCCGATTATCGGGCTGAACGACTCGGGAGGGGCGCGCATCCAGGAAGGTGTCGTTTCCCTGGGCGGTTACGCAGACATCTTCCTGCGCAATACCCTGGCTTCCGGTCTGGTGCCCCAGATTTCTGCCGTAATGGGACCCTGTGCGGGCGGGGCCGTCTACAGCCCGGCCATCACCGACTTCGTGTTCATGGTCCGCGCGTCGAGCTACATGTTCCTCACCGGGCCCAGTGTGGTGCGTTCGGTGACCCAGGAGGCGGTATCGGCGGAAGACCTCGGCGGGGCCGACGCCCATGCCTCGCGCAGTGGCGTGGCGCACGTCGCCTGCGGCGATGATGCCGACTGTCTGATGCAGATCCGACGTCTCATGGCGTACCTGCCGCAAAACTGTGAGGATCCGCCGCCGTTTGTGGCGTCGGGTGATCCCGTGGATCGCCGGGACGCAGCACTGGACGTTTTGATACCCGACAGCCCGAACAAACCGTACGACATGCATGACGTGATTCGGCGGCTTGTGGATGCGGGTTCATTCTTTGAGATCCATGCGGAGTGGGCCCAGAACATCGTGGTGGGTTTTGCACGTCTTGGCGGCTATTCGGTCGGCATCGTGGCCAATCAGCCGGCCGTGCTCGCGGGGGTGCTGGACATCGACGCTTCGGTGAAGGGCGCTCGATTCGTACGGTTCTGCGATGCCTTCAACATTCCGCTCATCGTGCTCGAAGACGTGCCGGGTTTTCTACCCGGGACGGATCAGGAATGGCGAGGCGTGATTCGACATGGAGCCAAGCTGCTCTACGCGTTCTGCGAGGCAACCGTGCCGAAAATGACGGTTATCACCCGAAAATCGTATGGCGGGGCGTATTGCGTCATGAATTCCAAGCACATCCGCGCCGACTTGAACTATGCCTGGCCGACGGCCGAGATCGCCGTCATGGGCCCGAGCGGCGCGGTTGAGATCATCTACCGCCGGCAGATCGAGGAGGCGGAAGATCCGGAGCAGGCAAAGCAACAATTCGCCCAGGAATATCGGGACACGCTCGCCAACCCCTTCATTGCTGCGGAGCGGGGCTACGTGGATGCCGTGATTCGTCCCAGTGATACCCGTCCGCTGCTCATTCAGGGCCTCGCCATGCTCCGGAACAAGGTCGATACGAATCCGAGAAAGAAGCATGGCAACATCCCCTTGTGAAGCAGCATGCGTGTCCTCCGGCCGCTCAAGAAAATGGTGAACGTGCTTCTGTTTGGGTTGCAGAAAAAGGCGCCATGCAGTATCCTTCAAGTAACAGTTTAAGTGACACTCGCGTCCTCAATACGCATCAACCAGTTAGAACGACCTGTGACACGGATCCTATTGTGCATTCTGGTCGGCCGTATGCTTTTGTTTGCCGTGGGCGCATCCGCGCAGGGCATTCCGGAGGGCGCGACGGCCAACGTTGACGACGGGTTGAATCTGCCGGCGATCTCCGAGCCTGAGTTGAGGGATCGGATCAGCCTGCTGTATCGGCAGGCGGCCGCCATTCTGGATGCGGAGGCGCAGGCTGATTCCGAGACGCAGGAGCGGTTGCTCGAGGGTGCCATGGCGGAATTGACGGAATTGGCCGGGATGGATGGGGTGACGGAGGACGTTCGTTTCCGGGAGGTCTATCGCACCATCGTGACCGAGTTCGAGTCCTATTACGGGGTTTCGGGCACGTTGGAGATGCCTGCGGGGGGGATGAATGAGGTGCATGAGGAGATGTTTGCCGCTCTCAACGCCGGGCCGCTGCTCGAGGCGGTCGCGTTGCCTGCCTTGCGGCCGATGGAGACGACCATCCCGATGGAGATCAACCGTCTGGTGGAGCAGAGCATCACCTATCTGCTCAAGCATCCGGAAAAGACCATCGACCTGTGGCGTCCCCGGTCGGACACCTATTTCCCGATGATCGAGCAGATTCTGCGGGAGGAAGGGGTGCCTGATGAGATGAAGTATCTCGCGATGATCGAGTCCGGCCTCAATCCGAGGGCCCGGTCCTGGGCGGCCGCGAACGGCATGTGGCAGTTCATTTCGGCGACGGGAAGGGCTTATGGGCTGCACACGACGAAGTGGGTGGATGAACGATTGGACCCGGAAAAGGCAACCCGTGCGGCTGCAAGGCACCTGAAGGACCTGTATGCGCTGTTCGGCGGCGACTGGCACCTCGCGATGGCGGGGTACAATTGCAGCCCCGGGCGTATCAAGCGGGCGATTGCACGCGCGGAGCGGGAGTTGGGGAGACGCGCGACGTTCTGGGACATCTATCAGTACATCCCGCGCGAGACGCGCAACTACGTCCCCATGTTTATCGCAACCGCGCTGGTGATTTCAAATCCGGACGCCTTCACGTTACGTCCGGTCGAACGCGGGGCGCGCTACGAGTATGAGATCGTCGCCGTGCAGCACACCCTCGATTTGGCGCTTGCGGCGAGAATGGCAGGGACCGATTCCGAGACGATTCGGGCATTGAATCCCGAGTTGCGCGGGAAGTCCACCCCGCCGACGAAGAGTTCGTATCCGCTGCGGGTACCGCTCGGTGGCGGATCGCGGTTCTATGGCTCCTATGCGGAATGGGCCCAGAACCGGCCCGTCACTACGAACAGCTCGTATGCGGTTCGTTCGGGTGACACCTTGTTGAAGATCGCCCGTGCCCACGGGGTGACCGTCGAGACGCTTCGCGCGGAGAACGGCCTGAGGGGGAATACGATTCACTCGGGACAGACGCTCGTGATTCCGCAGGAAGCGTTTGTGTCGACCACAGGCGTGTCGCTTCCGACCAACGCCGAACCGATCCGGGTCAGCTACGGCGGGGGCGCCGGCATTCATCCGGTGGCCATTTCCGGGATGAGAGGACCGGCGGCCTCGACGGACGGCACGATCGAGCGGCTGGCCACGCACACGCGCGCGGTGGCCTCGCAAGCCCAGGCTCGTACGCCGAGTGCTTCAAACGGCGCCGGCGCCTCGTCGGCGTCCGCGTCCAGCGATCGGATCCGCTACAAGGTGCGCCGGGGTGACTCGCTGGGCAAGATTGCAGCGCGTCACGGGGTATCGGTGTCCGATCTCCGGAGTTGGAACAACCTCCGGAGCACGCGCATCATGGCGGGGCAGCGCTTGACCATCTACAAGAAGACGGCTGTTACGGCCTCTACCGGTTCATCCGGCTCGAAGAGCGCGACCTACCGCGTTCGGAAGGGCGATTCCCTGTACTCGATCGCCCGCCGTCACGGCGTGACCATCACCCAACTCAGGCGGTGGAACAGCCTCGGCTCCTCGACCGTGATCCGGCCCGGCCAGAGGCTTAAAGTCCGCGCCTGAAGTCCGCGTCTCATTGGCCTCGGGCATCCGAGGGTTTGCGGCCGGTTCTGAAGCGGCTTTGCCGGCGGGGGGAGTCGGGAGGCCTTGATCGACCGGAGCGGATCTGATGGGCCTCTTGCGTGTTAGCCGGACTATCCGGCGGTGCACATCCCGCCAAGTGGGTGTTACCATTGGCCCCGAACCGCGAGGGGGTCGGTTCTCGCATGGCACTTTGGCCTCTTTTCCGGAAACGGACGCCTCCCCTGCTGCAGAAGTCGATCGAAGATATGCGGCAAATGCTGGAGACGGCCGACCGCATGTTTCGGGCTTCATGCGCCTACCTGCTGGATCGAGTCGAGCTGCATCTGGATCTGCGGGCACTGGATGAGGTCATCAATGAACGGGAGCAGGGGATCCGAAGCGCCATCCTCCAGCACATCTCCGTCGATCCGTACAGTGACACGGCCTTCAGCCTGACGCTGTTGAGTGTGGTGCAGGATGCAGAGCGGATCGGGGACCTCGCCAAGTCACTCGCGAAGGCAGGCGCTCTCGCCGTCGAGCCGCTTTCGAGCAGTCATGCCGAAATGCTCAAATCCATCCGCGACGAAGTCGCTGGACTGTTCGAGGCGACATCCCGGGCCTTCGTCACGGGTGATGTCGAACGGGCTCGCTCGGTGATGGAGCGCAACGATCGAATCAAGATGCAGACCACGGACTTCATCCATTCGCTTGCGCATGAAGAACACGTGACGATAAATGAAGCCGTCATCCTGGCGATGGCTGCGCGCATGATCGGGCGTGTGGGCTCCCATCTATCCAATATCGCCTCGACGATTGCCATGCCGTTCGACCAGGTCCGCCGCTCTCCGACCTGGCCCGTGGCACCGGACTTGGACGAAGAGGAGGACCAGGATCAGAGGTAGAAGATGGACTCGGGTAAACAGGCTCTTCGGCTTCTGGCACTGATCGGCGCGCTTCTCGTCTTCTCGTTGAGTCTCGAGTTGATGGTGCACTCGTTCGCGCGGATGGGCCGGGGTGTCGCGGAGGGCCTGGTTGCCACCACGGCCAATCCGCTGGTTGGTCTATTTCTGGGGATTCTGGCCACCGCCATCGTACAGAGTTCATCCACCACGACGTCGGTCATCGTCGCCCTGGTAGCGGGAGGCGGGCTATCGATGCCCGCAGCCATTCCGATCATCCTCGGCGCCAACATCGGGACGACGGTCACGAACAACATCGTGGCGCTCGGCCACATCACGCGGCGTCTCGAGTTTCGAAGGGCAATCGGAGGTGCAACGGTTCATGATTTTTTTAACATCGTCTCCGTTGCCGTTCTTTTCCCGCTCGAACTTGCATTCGGCATCATCTCGAGACCGGCCGAATGGCTTTCTGCCGCGGTGACGGGAATCGGAGGAGCGAAGTTCCTCAGTCCTGTGGCCCTGGTCATCGAACCCGTGGCGGGATGGGTCATCGAGGTCAGCCGAGGCAGTATCTGGGTTATTGCGCCGATCGGCCTTGTACTGGTCTTCTTGTCCATCCGTCTGCTCGTGTACGTCTTGAGCGGGCTGGTCGTTGAGCGCGTTGAGCGGGTGCTGCAGCGATTCGTATTCGGATCCCCGGTCCGGTCGTTCCTGATCGGCCTGGCGCTCACGGTGCTGGTGCAGAGTTCTTCGCTCACGACGTCCCTGGTTGTGCCGCTGGCGGCGGCGGGGTTGGTGGGGGTTTCCCAACTTTTCCCGTACGTGATGGGCGCCAACATCGGTACCACTGTCACTGCCTTGCTTGCCGCGCTGCTGTTAGCGGCCGGCGGCGCCGCAGTGGCTCCCGCAGCGCTTCCGGTGGCCTTTGCACACCTTCTCTTCAACGTATTTGGGGTGACGCTGTTGACGCTGGTCCGTCCGCTGAGCGCGTTCTCCGTATGGCTGGCGGAGGGAATCGGGCAGATGGCGGAGCGCAACCGTGCCGTTGCGCCGGGTTACCTGCTGCTCATCTTCTTCCTGATACCGTTGCTGGTGCTGCTTGTCGCGAGAGTGTTCTGAATGGGGCACGAACAGAAATTCCGTTGTTCCGTGCGGGAAGCCACCGTACCTTTTGACTGGTTCTTTTCAACGCTGTCTCGTTCGGTCCCTTCGTGAAGGGACAAAAGGGAATCCGGTGCGTGCGGCCAATGGGTCGCCAAGGCCGGAGCTGTACCCGCAACTGTATTCTGTGCGATCGCCCGGTGCGTTGAACGTGTCGGCCACTGTCCACCTGGTGGATGGGAAGGTCGGCGCGATGAGCGCGGGCGCGGACCCTGACATCGGTCAGGGCTCCACGCAGAAAGCCAGGAGACCTGCCGAGCGAGCCTGCGAGTGGCCTCCGGGACATGAGGGCACGGCAGACACGACGAGATCGCCGACCCCGTAAGCGTGCCGGCAGGGATCTCCGACGAACTGCGTGCCCGGGTCTCCCGAAGGGGATTCGGGAATTTTTATGCGCGTGCGTTCTGTCGGCCGGTTGATTCCGGTGTTGGCGATAACCTTATGGGTGGCCGTGCCGGCTACAGGGCGGCAGCTCGATACGCTGCTGGTTCTGCCCTCGGTTACCATAAGCGCGGGGCGCGTTTCCATTGCCATGGATCGGGCGCCTGCTCGTGTGACGCTTCTCGATTCGCTTTCCCTTTCCGCCTCGGCACGTCGGTCTCTGGCGGATGTGCTCGAACTGCGGACCCCTGCCACGGTCCGGCGATACGGCTCGTCCGGCCTTGCGTCCATCTCACTGCGCGGCACGACGGCCTCGCAGACCCTGGTCCTGCTCGACGGGCAGCCGATCGGCAACCCGCAGTTGGGGCAGGCGGATCTCTCCCTCATTCCACTGGTCCTGCTGGAAGCGGTGGAAGTCCGGCAAGGCAGCGCGTCCTCAGACTTTGGATCCGGAGCGCTGGGCGGCGTGGTTCACTTGCGGTCGGTCAGGGCCGAAGGAGAGGGCGTGAGAGGGCGCGTCCGGGCCCACGCGGGTGCGTTCGGCAGGAGGGATATCTCCGGCATGCTTACGGCTTCGACGCGAGGGGCGAGTTTCGTCGTGGCTGTGGATGGGGACAAAGAGGAAGGCGCTTTCTCGTTTGTCGACGGTACGTCGGCGGGCCGGGCAGCAAAGCGGCGGGTGGGCGCCGACCGGGCCGGTCATTCGGTCTTCGGGTCGCTGTCTGCCGAGCGGGACGGGGCCGGCGCGCGTATCTCGGCCTGGTCCGGTCGTGCTGAACGGGGGCTGCCGGGCCCGTCGTTCCGTGCGCCGGCAGGCGAGCGGCAGTGGGATCGGGACTTTCGGATGTGGGGAACGGCCTGGAAGTCCGCGGGACGGGGCCAGGTCAGGGCCGGGGTGATGGCACAGCGCCTTTCCACGCGCTACCTGCATCCGGCATACGGCATCGACGAGACGGGTGATGTGGATGGCCTTTCGGCCGATATGGATGTCAGGCAAGCGATCGGACGGCGGAATGTGGTGCATGGCGGCCTGGCGGCCGCGTGGGCTCGCGTCAGGCACCCCAGTATCATTGACCGGGCGCGTGAGCAGTCGGGCTCCGCCTTTGTGGGACTGACTTCAGAAGTGGGTCGCGCCCTGGTGTATCCGGCAGTACGGATCGATCGGTTCGCTTCACTCGGTCGCGCCCCGGTCTTTCCCGTCAGCCCTTCCATCGGAGCCAATGTGGCAATCGGGAGGCAGACGAGGATCAAAGCACAGGTGGGGAGGTCTTTCCGGATGCCCACGTTGAATGACCGGTTCTGGGTGCTCTCAGGCAATCCCGAACTTCGACCCGAGGTGGGCTGGAGTGGGGAGGTGGGGATAGCGAGACACGTTCTCACCGGTGAGATCGAACTGACTGCGTTCCGGTCGGCGTTGGCGGACCGGATCGTATGGCTACCGGCGGGCGAGGGGGATCTGTGGCGCCCGGTCAACGTGGATTTTGCCGATGTTGCGGGTCTGGAGGCAGGCGGTCGCGTGCGGGTGCGTGTGGGTGATGCCGGCCATCTGGATGCCGGCGGATCGTACGTATGGACAGACACCTGGCACGACGGTGCGTCCGGTCGCGTGGGGATTCGTTACGTGCCCCGGCATCAGGCACGCGCTTTCGGGGACTTCTGGTGGCGACGGCTTTTCGCGGGTCTATCGGTTCAGGCGTCGGGGAGCCGCTTTCTCACCGAGGATCGGTCGGAGGCCGTGCGAGGGTATGCAGTGGTGGATACCAGGTTGGGCGGCGCGGTGGTTGTGGGGAAGACCGTGGCCTCGGTTCGTCTGCTCTGCGAAAACGTGCTCGATGCGAGTTACGCCATCGTCCGCGGCTATCCGATGCCTCCCCGGCACATTGGCCTTCAACTAGAACTCTCTTTCTGACATCTCAACCGGAGTAGACCTTGCGAAACATCAGCCTGCTTGCCCTCGCCTGCGGATGGGCAGTATTCATGCCCTTGTCCGGTTGCGAACTGCTGAGCCCGGAGAAGGAAGAAACGGGAAGCCCGGCCGGCGTGCTGGTGGTGAATCAGGGCAATTTTTCCGACGGCAACGGGTCGGTGATGGTCCACGATCCGGCTTCCGGGACTGTGGGCCGGCTGGAAGTCGATTTCGGATCGATTCTCCAGAGTGCGGCGGTGATGGATGGGCGTCTGTTCGTGGCGGCCAACTCGGCCGACCGCGTCGACGTGTTTGAGGTGGGGACGTGGCAGCGCCTGGCCGGAATCGACGGGATTTTGAGTCCGCGGTATTTTGCGCAGGTCGATGCGGACAAAGCCTACGTCACAAATTTGTTCAAATCGGGGTATTCGGGAGGGAGCGTGACCGTTCTCGACCTCACACAACTGGCCGTCACCGGCCAGGTCGACGTGGGAGACAACCCCGAGGGCATGGCCGTGCATCAAGGGGTGGTGTACGTGGCCAACCATGGATTCGGATGGGGTAACAGTCTCTCGGTGTTGGACATCGAGACGGACACCGTGGTGAGGACGATGGTCCTCGACTGTGAGGGACCTCGCTCCGTGTTTGTGGATGACGAAGACGAAATCTGGATCTTCTGTACCGGCAGGCCGCTTTACGACGAGGAATTCAACGAGAGCGGGCACACCGACGGCCGTGTCCTCGTGTTGCGTGCCGCGGGCGATGAAGTCGTCCGCTTCGACGTCGCGGGGGGGCTCAGAACGATGGGTCCGGGACAGGATGTCACGTTTTCCGCGAAGACCGGCCTGGCATTTGCGGCAGGAACTACGGAGATACACGTTTTCGACACGGCGACGAACAGTCGGAGCCAGCCCCTCGCGCTCCCGTCCGGGGCATCCGTGGGAGCGGTCGCCTATGATCGGGAGGAAGACAGGATCTACATCGGGCATGTCCAGGGCTTCCTCAGCGCGGGATTCGTTACGGTCCACGACCGGTCGGGCGCGGAAGTGAGGCGTTTCGGGGCGGGCGTGGCGCCGACGTGGATCACATTTCTTCGATAGCCGCGCAATCGCCATGGTGCGCGTGAGTCGATGCGTCTGTTTCGACGTCTCCTTTGCGGCATTGCGCGAGCTGGCCGAGGCGCACGACGTACGCACGCTGGAGGAACTTTCAGATCTTCGACCTTTTGGCAGGAATTGTGGTCTTTGCAGGCCGTACGTGGCGGAGATGTTGCGGACGGGCAAGACGCTGTTTACCGAGATTCTGCCGGTGGACGATGGCGCGGAGCGGTAGCCCTGCAGGGCGGGACTTGTGCAGAATTTGGGCAGGGGCTGTGAAACCGCTACTTTTAGGCGAACGCAGCTCCAGTCCAACGGAGCGGCCCCACTGCTTCACCCGATGGGGGCACATTCATGGGTAAGAAACACAAAGAGAAGAAAGGTAATGCGCCAAAGAGCGGGCGGGAGGACGTGCCCGTTGCGGCCCCGACGGCTCTCGAGCAAGAGCAGCCGGCTCCCAAGCTTGCCGCGAAGACCTACGAGAAGGAACTCTCGCGCCTCCGGATCGAACTCGCGCGCATGCAGACCTGGGTGCGCAAGACGGGTACCCGGGTCGTTGTGGTGTTCGAAGGTCGGGATGCTGCGGGAAAGGGGGGCACCATTGGACGCATCGTCGAGCCCATGAATCCAAGGTTCGCCAGGGTCGTGGCGTTGGATAAGCCCACGGAACGGGAGCGCACACAATGGTATTTCCAGCGGTACGTTCCCCATTTGCCCGCTGCCGGCGAGATCGTGCTTTTCGACCGGAGTTGGTACAACCGGGCCGGGGTGGAGTGGGTGATGGGCTATTGTTCGGAGGAGGAGTATCGGGAATTCCTCAGGTCGTGTCCCATGTTCGAGCGGTTGCTGATCTACTCCGGGGTACAGGTCATCAAGTACTGGTTTTCAGTGAGTCCGGACGAACAGGAGCGGCGGTTTCAGGCACGCATCGACGATCCGACGAAGCGGTGGAAGCTGAGTGAGGTGGATTTGCAGTCGCGGACGCGTTGGGACGATTACTCCCGCGCCAAGGATCAGATGATGTTATATACGGACATCCCCCAGGCGCGCTGGTACACCGTCAACTGCAATGATAAGCGGAAGGGACGGCTCAACTGCATTCAGCACCTGCTCAGCCTTGTGCCGTATGAGCAGATCGACTATCCCCGCGTGGAGCTCCCGCCGCGTCCCCCGGACACCGGATACGTTCGGCCCTCCATCGAGAGTCAGAACCTGGTCCCGGAAATCTGGTGAGCTGTCTCCGGGGTTCCGGATTCAGTGAAGCGGCGGGTTTGTGAGAGACGCCATTATGGCGGAGCGCATCTGCGCTGCAATCACGTCCCAGGTCATGCGGTTCAGCACGCGGGTCTTGCCGCCTGCGGCCAACCGTGCCCCCCATTCCGGATTGGAGAGCAGGTTGATGATGGCTCCGGAAAGGTGAGCGCCGCTGCCTTCCGGTACGAGCAGGCCCGTCTCGCCGTTTACAACCGCGTCGGCGATGCCGCCTGCGTCAGATGCGACGACAGGCTTTCCGGCGGCGGCGGCTTCGAGGTAGACCAGACCGAAGCCCTCTACATCCGGCTCCAGGTTTCGGGGCGCCAGGACGAAGAGGTCACAGGCGGCGAAATAGTGTCGGATCTCCGCGTGTGCAATCCGGCCCTCCCACCGAACGGAGCGGGCAACGCCCAGGCCCGCGGCCAAGGTCTGAAGTCTCCTGCGTTCGGGTCCGTCGCCAACCACGACATACACCAGGTCCGGGAAAGACCTGAGCAGTTCAGGCAGGCTCCGCAGAACCAGATCAACGCCCTTTCGGGGCACAAGTCGACAGACGGTCAGCAACACGGGTCCCTGTTTTGCTCCGAGTCGATCCCGCAACATGCTGCCCGTTGAGGAGGCGAGATGCGTCGGATCGACGCCGTTGGGCACCACAACGACGCGCTCCTGCCGTGCTCCTTGCCTGCACGCGATTTCGGCGGTATAGCGGCTCACCGCAAAGACCAGATCGGCTTCGGCCAGGCTATGCCGCCGTCGGTTCTCGTAGGCCCTGGTCACCCTGGCCAGCGCCGGATCGGGTCGAATGAGGAGTTCACGTCCGTGGGCGGCAATAAACACTCTCCCGATGTGGCCCCGCTCCCGTGCCTGGAGTGCAAATCGAGCGGTCTGCCACTGTGAGTGGAGAGTGGCGTCGAATTGTCCGCGTTTGAGCAGGTGGTTCAGGACGGGTCTTAGCGCCAGAGGAAGGGCGTTTGGTGGAACAGGCACGCGGACCACCCGGAAGGGCAACATCGCATCAACGGCCGCCGATCCGCGCACGAGAGGCGCCACAACGGTCGTGTCGTGTGACGCCGCGAGGCGGAGAGAGACCTGCCGGGTATAGTTTTCGATCCCGCCGATCCGCGGCGGGAAATCCTGGGTGATGATGAGGAGGCGCATGCAGCCCGCGGCAGTCCGGCGTGGTGGGATCGCCCCGGCGACACCGCTGGGCCGGGGCGCCGCCGGGTACTCCGTTGGGCGAGGCGCAACCGTGCGAAGACCGCGAGAATGCCAACCCCGTCACCTTGTCCCGACAAAACGTAAAGATAGGGCCCCGGCGGAAATCGCCGGCCCGTCGGGACAGGGTTAGCGAGGCTTTGTAACGAATGGCGGGGATTGACCGGGGCGGCGATCATGATCCCGGCGGTCTC
>CAYLXM010000002.1:0-11952 GCA_964387555.1 uncultured Rhodothermales bacterium
CGGGGTGCAGGTGTGGTCGATCTCCCGTTGAGAAGTGCGCCGCGACGACGGTGATGTACCTGGAGCAGGGGATCCACCTTGCCCGACGGCTCGCGTCGCCGTGGGCTTCCGTGTCCCTTCAGGTCGCTGTCAAAGCGGCCGGTCCCTTCAACGGGGGGAGGCCGGTTTCTGCCGAGCCGAGCGGATTGCGCGCTACCGCGTAATCAGAATGTCGTCGAGGTAGCGCTGCTCGTTTGAGCCCGGGCCGTTGTCGTCTTGTTCGAAGTAGAGGGTTACCGTCTTTCCCGCAAAGGACGAGATGGACACCTCTCGGTCCACGAAGTCCAGGTCTCCCCCGTCGGACCCCGTGAACTTGAGCACTTCCCAGTTTATCAACGTCGTGGAGCTGGTCCCCTCGACGACCCGCACTCTCAGCGCCGAGTCGGCCCCCGACCGGTTGTGGGCGGACGTTCTGAACCGAAGCGTCCGGGCGCTGGACGGAAGCGATAGCTCCTGGTAGATCCAGGCGTTGGGTACTCCACGTTCACCGGTCCCGTCCAACTTCACCACGTTCCCCTGAAACTTCTGCCAGCGGACTGTGCCCCAACTCTCCCCATCGGCCGAACCCTCCTCCCAGCCTTCGAGATCTTCCTCGAACGTCCAACTCAACAGGGCCTCCCCCTCTTCCTCGCCGGCGCTGTCACAGGCTGTCAGAAAAATCGGCAGTACGAGCCATGCCAGATAAATGGTCTTTCGTCTCATTATGCCCTCCATGGTGACGAATTCTTGGATTCTCCACATAGAATACGGCCTTGCGGCGTTTTCTGTCAACGCAAAATGACCGGAAAGAGGATAGGGGTGCCCAGAAAGAACCGTCTTGTTGGGCCTTTATGGTCCTGCCGACCCACTTCGCAGACCCTCGCCTGCACCCCCCGTCCGCTCGATACGGATCCTATTTCGTGGTGACGCCCTCATCCCGGCGATCCTCCTGATGTCCCGACGGCGTGTACCCCATACGCCGGACATCGAACCGGCGCTGGACCGGCACTCGCGCAGATCGACTCTTTTCCCAGAAAGGCGACGGCGGCTACGCGTGATGACGTTGCCGAGCGCCGGGCAGACATCCGTTCCGGTCCCGCCAGGATGTGGAAAGGGTGACTTAATTAAATCTTCACAGGTCTAGCCCATCTCGGTCCCGGGGCCGTATCTTGCCCGGCGCCGTGGAAGTGCGGTGGACGAGGCGAGGCCTCATCCAAGGAGACCCGTTTGCTTCTCCCGGCCTGCTCATTTCAGCCAGGATAGGCTCATCCTGTCAAGACCAATCCTGGTGCGGGACCTCCCCGCCCCTTTTCGCTAGCATCTGACGACGCCCATGGTATCCAGCCAGATACACTCCTTGACATCGACATTCGCGCCGTCCGCCGACCGTGCCCTGGCGATCACACAGCCGTCCTGCCCGGTTCGCGTTCCCGGTCTGCCGCAGGCGCTGCGAGGCGCCTGTCGAGGGCTCTGGTTGATCGCCTTGCTGCTCGCGGGCCCGGTCAACCTGGCGGCCCAGGCCCAATTCGAGTCGGTCGAATCCCGGACCGTCGGGTTGCCTGAGCGCACCTCGCGACCGCAGGGGGTTCTATCGATCGAGAGTACGGCGGGCGAGTGTGCGTGGGATCAGACGATCAGCCAGGAGCAACTGGACGCGTACGCCAACTTGAATTCGACGCAAGGCGTGGGACAGAGCTTCACGGCGCCGTGTTCAGGACGGCTTCGGGCGGTCTGGGTCAACGTCTATAGCGTAGAGGTCGGCCCTATCCAGGGCGTATTGCGTGTGTTTGAGGGCAGCGGCGGTACCGGTCTTACTCTGGGCATCGCACCCTATACGCTCTACGGGGCGGGTTGGGCCTACCTCAACCTGACAGAGTACGGCTCCTACGTGCTCGTTGAGGAGGGGAAGACCTATACGTTTCTGCTGGATGCACCATCGACGGGATCGGGCGCCATCGGCGCTCTGAATGGGGATCCGTACGGGGGAGGCAATGCCTTTGCGGGACCCGACCCATCCAATCTCGCCTCGTACGGTGCCGATCTGACCTTCCAAACCGACCTTCCGCCCATCCCCTGCACGGTAGACGACTATATCTCCAACTGCAACCTGCTCGACGACATCGATGCGCTCGTGGCGCTTTACTACGCCACGGATGGCCCCAACTGGACGAACAACACGAACTGGCTGAAAGGCTCGGTCGGCACCTGGCACGGCGTCACCTTCTTCAACCCGCCCACCTATGAGCCCGGTTCGACGCAGCCTGAAGACGGCGTTCGCGTGCCTGGGGAGCAGTCGGGTCTCGAAGGGACCGCCATCGAACCCCGCGTCATCGAGGTCAACCTCACCGGCAACAACCTTGTCGGGTCTCTGCCCGCATCCATCGGGAAACTCGATGCCGTCGGTCTCTTCTGGCTGGGAGGCAACCCGGGTTTGACCGGATCCCTTCCGACCGAAATCGGCACGATGTGGGCCCTTAAGGATTTGAACATCGCCAATTCCGGACTATCCGGGAGTATCCCCTCCTCGATGGGCGGACTCCCCGCCATTCTTCAAATTCAGCTTCAGGGAAACCAGCTCACGGGAACAATACCGCCTGAACTCGGGAGCGCCACGACATTGATCAGGCTGGCGCTCGCGGGAAACAAGCTGTCGGGCAGCATCCCCTCTTCGCTGGGCAGTCTCACCGGTTTGACGTTCCTGGGCCTTGACAGCAACCAACTCAGCGGCACCATCCCGGAACAGCTCGGCAGCGTGAATGGAACCGAAGCGCTTGTGCTCGGAAACAACCTCCTCACGGGCATCGTCCCGGTGGGCGTAGCCACCGTCTGCGCCAACTCCGCGAGCTGCAATCTCGTCCAAAACGGCACCGACCTCTGCATTCCCGACACGTACTTCTATCAGGTGATCGGTGAAGACCCGATCGGCGGACTCCCACTCGACTATACGTGCGGCTTCTCGGCCGGGCTGAAGAGCGATGTCGCCATACTGGAGGCGCTCTATGATGCCACGAATGGGGACAGCTGGACAAACAGTTCCAACTGGTTCACCGCGGACGTGTCCTCGTGGCACGGGATTTCACTCGCAAATGACCGGGTGACCGGCATCGGCCTCAACAGCAACAACCTCACCGGCCAGTTGCCCTCCGAAATCGGGGGACTCTCGGCGCTCACCGGGTTCGACGTCGGCGTCAACGAAATCAACGGATCCATCCCCTCGACCGTCGGCGACCTGCTCAACCTCACGTTCGCCGAGTTTTCGGCCAACAACTTCTCCGGGAGTCTCCCCTCGACCCTCGGAAAACTCGTCAACCTCAGCTTCTTCAGCGTGTACGACAACAACCTTACCGGTTCGATTCCTGCCGCCCTGGGCGATATGTCCGCGCTCCAACTGCTGCAGCTCGGGAAGAACGCGATCGGCGGATCGATTCCGGGAGAACTCGGCACGCTCTCGGCGCTCCAGTACCTCTACCTCGGTGACAACCCGGGCCTCGGCGGCCCCCTTCCCGCCCAGATCGGCGACCTCGCCAACCTGCTCCACCTCGAGTTCTACAATACGGCCGTATCGGGTCCCCTTCCCGGCGAGTTGACGAAACTCGGCCTGCTCAACCGATTCTGGTTCTGGACGACAAGCGTGTGTGTCCCTCAAGACGCTCCGTTCCAGGACTGGCTTTCCGGCGTCGCCGATGTCAACGGCAACGGCGTGGACTGTGTGCCTCTGATCGGGGTGGACCCGTCCGCGCTTGCCTTCGGTCCCGTCCGCGTCGGGACATCGAAAGATCTTACTATCACGGTGAGCAACACCGGGACGGCGGCAGCCCAGATGTCCGTCTTCGGGATTGGGGAGTTCGGGTCGGACGGGTTCTCGTTCGTCAGCGGCGCCGGGTCCTTTACGTTGGATCCGGACGCCACGAGACAGGTTTCCGTGCGATTTGCGCCCACGCAGCCCGGAGAGATTGACTCCGGGATCTTCTTCGATTTCTCAGGCGGGGGGTTGATCGGAGAGTTTTCCTACCCGATCTCGGGTACGGGAACGGCCCCCTCGATCACCGTCAGCCCGGCATCGCTCACCTTCGGGGATGTCCAGGTCGGCCTCACGAAAGATCTGACGGTGACCATCACGAACACCGGAACGGCCGCGATGGCCGGTTCGGTGGCCGAAGGAGCCAACTTCGGATCGGAGGGCTTTGCGGTCCAATCGGGTGGCGGCGCCTTCTCGCTGGATGCGGGTCAAAGCAAAAACGTGGTCGTGCGCCTCGCTTCGCCTTCGGAAGGCGCCAAAGCAAGTACGCTGGAAATCACGCACGACGCCTCCAACGCGGCAAGCCCGGTCTCGGTGGCGTTGACCGGCAACGGAACGGCCGCCCCGGCGGCCTCGGTCACCGTGAGCCCCGCGAGCCTGGAGTTCGGCGACATTCAGGTCGGCCAAACGAAGGACCTCGCCGTGACGATTTCGAATACAGGGAACGCGCCTCTTTCGGGCGCCGTCGAGGGCGGGAGCGGCTTCGCGGAGGCCGGCTATTCCATCGAAAGTGGCTCGGGCGCGTATGAACTGGCCGGCGGACAGAGCAAGGAGATCGTCGTGCGCCTCGCTCCGCCCTCGGAAGGCGCCAAAGCGAGTACCCTGGAAATCACGCACGACGCCTCCAACGCGGCAAGCCCGGTCTCGGTGGCACTCTCCGGCAACGGCTTTGTCGAAATGGTGCCTCCGGTGGCCGTCGATGACACCGTGACGACCCAGCCGGGCGCACCGGTGTCCATTGCGGTCCTGACCAACGACGACGACCCGAACGGCAACGGCGTCCAGCTGGTCGGCGTGAACGTCCTGCCCACAAAGGGCGTGGCCGTCGCGCAAGGCGACGGGACCGTACTGTACACCCCCTTCGAAACATTCGTTGAGGGCTCCGATTCGTTCGTCTACCAGATCACCAACGGCACGTTAACCTCTACCGGTACGGTAGTCATACACATGGCCTCCGGGGTCGCCAGAGACCGGGAAGACCTTCCAGGAACGTTCGCGCTCGAGCAAAACTATCCCAACCCCTTCAATCCGAGCACGAGTATTCGCTACTCGGTCGCCGAACCCGGCAGGGTGACCCTGCGCATCTTTGACGGGGTGGGAAGACTGGTGGATACCCTGGTCGACCAGCACCAGTCGGCAGGCACATTCCAGGTGGTGTTCGACGCCCGGAATCTGCCCTCCGGAACGTACCTCTATATCATGGAACACAATGGCGTGCGGCAGGCGCGCGCGCTGGTGCTCTCGAAATAATCGGATTGCTCCGGACCTCTTCCCGCAAAGGTGCCGGTAGCGAAGGGCTTGCAGACCCGTATCGGCCCGTCGGTTTCGAATCTCCCTGAAATCGACTACCTTGAGTCATTAGTACTCATCATTCGATGGAGGCCCATCATGTCCGTAGCGAAAGTTTCTGAAATCAGTTCCACGTCGACGAAGAGCTTCGACGATGCCATCCAGCAGGGCATCGCCCGTGCGTCTAAAACGCTGCGCAACGTCAAGAGCGCCTGGGTCAAGGAGCAGCATGTTCGCGTCGAAAACGGCCATGTCGCCGAGTACCAGGTCAATATGATGGTGACGTTCGTGCTGGACGACTGAACGCGGCGTTCACCAACAGAATCGATATCGAGAGGCTCCTGATCCGCTCTCTACCGGATGTGCCGGCGAGCGGACGAGGGAAAGTTGTGGGCTGCAGGATCCGTTTGTGCTTCCCCGCCGCGAGCGAGTACACAAGGAGGATGGAACCGTATGCACCGTGTTCATCGAGACCATGAGCCCCACCGTCTTTCGATTTCGACAGTACCGTTTTTTCTTCTTCTCGCGGGAGGAGCCACGAATACACGTTCACGTAACCTCACCGGACGGCGAGGCCAAGTTCTGGATGGAACCGAAAATCGAACTGGCGGTGAACAAGGGTTTGAGGGCCGAGGACATAGCTGAATTGAAACGCATCATTGAAGAACGGTCCGATGAAATCCGCAGCAACTGGCACGAGCATTTCGGGAATTGAGATCCTGAACGTTTCTCCGTACGGGTTCTGGCTGCTGGTAGGCGACAGGGAGCACTTTCTCGACTTCGATCTTTTCCCGTGGTTTCGCCGTGCGACGATCGAACAGATCTTCGACGTCGAACTCCTCCACAACGAGCACCTCTATTGGCCACAACTCGACGTGGATCTCGATCTGGATCGGGTTGAGAGGCCCGATCGCTATCCCCTCGTTGCCGGAGCTGACCACGGCGCATGAGATTCCGGTTTGACCCCACCGCGCGGCTCCTCCTGCTGTGGATCGTGGTCGGCCTAACGGCGGGACATGCCTCAGGGCAGCCACTTCAGCGCGTCGCCCTCGCCCGAGTCGACAGCACCATCCAGGCCGCCGTCGATCAGGAGGTCATCCCGGGTGCCGTCGTGCTGATCGCGAAAGACGGCCGGACGTTCCACAAGAAGGCTTTCGGCTTTGCCCAGAAGGCTGAGTTTGGGGGAAGGAGGATGGACCCTCCCCTTCCCATGACGACCGGGCACGTGTTCGATCTGGCGTCCCTCACCAAGGTCTTCGCGACCACATTCGGGATCATGCTGCTCGTCGACCGGGGACTCGTCGATCTGGACGCCCCTGTAGCAACCTACCTGCCCGCCTGCCGGGGCGGCTCGAAGGACAGCGTGACGGTGCGCCATCTACTCTCCCACACGGGCGGACTCGCCCCATGGAAGCCCGTCTACTTCCATGCGCGCGCTGCGCGGGAGGCTGCCGCCTACATCAGCGGATTACCCCTCTCTTACCCCGTCGGCACGCAGCGCGTCTACAGCGACCTCGGATTCATGCTGCTCGGATACCTCATCGAAGCGGTGGGCGGCCGCCCCCTCGATCGGTTTCTGGAGGAGGAACTGTACGAGCCGCTGGAACTGCGCTCCACAACCTTTAATCCTCGGTCAACGGGACAAACGACCTTTGCCGCCACCTCACATGGCAACCCATATGAATACAAGATGGTGGATGACGACGCATTCGGATATCGCTGCGACGAGAATGTGGAGGATTTCACCGACTGGCGCCGCTATATGCTTTTAGGGGAAGTGAACGACGGCAACGCTTTCTACGCCCACGGGGGCGTTGCAGGGCATGCCGGACTGTTTTCTACCGCATCAGACCTCCAGGTTCTCCTTGAACTGCTTATCGGAAAGGGCACGATTGACGGGCGAAGGTTCATCGGCGAGGAGGTCGTCGAGCGTTTTCTCACCGCCGATGCGTTCGGGAACGGATTGGGCTGGGCGATGGCGCCGCAAGTGCTGGGCCTCCGCTCGATCCCCGAGGGCGGCTTCGGCCACACCGGATTCACGGGCACGTATGCCCTGGCGGTGCCGAGTGCCGGGCTCAGCCTCATCCTGCTTACCAACCGCCAGAACGGCGGAGTTCTTGAGGATGGGACCTATCCCAACGTTACCCAAGTTCGCAGGGCCGTGGTCGAGATCGTGCTGGAGGCGGTTGGACTCTCGAAGTGAGGAGGGGGTCGAAGGAAGGGTTCAGGAATTGCTTTAACGCGGCGTGTACCACAGCCCTGGGCGACTGGTGACCCTGTCCCGGCACGATATGAAGGACTGCTCCTGCAACCCTTGAGAGAATAGGCAGACAGATGCTTCCATGGACCGACGTTCCTCATAAGCCCGCGGTACCCACGGAAAACGTCTCCACGACTACCGACTCCTGAGCGCCTCCAACTTCTCCCGCCCCCCTCGGATGCGCGGGTTCAGTTCCAACGCCTTCTCCATGGCGGCAATGGCGGAGGGGACGTCACCGTTGGCGAGATGGGCATCGCTGAGGGCCATCTGGACCCATTCCGAGGCGGGGAATCGCTCCGCATTCAGGCGCAGAAAGACGAGTGCATCACCCGGTTTGCCCTCCCGGGTAAGACGCTCCCCGAGCTTCGTGAGGGTCCCCTCGCGAAAGTCATACGCGAAACCGTCCCGGTAGTCCTCCCGAAGCTGTTCGTACCGCGTTACGGCCGCTTCGGTGCCCTGCTCCGTGTACACCTCGTGGAGCAATTCCTCCAGCGGGATGGGACGGGCCACGCCGCGGTGACAGGTCATGCACGTCACACGCGCCGGCTGGTGCGTAATCGTGCTCAGCGACGTGATCGCCTCATTGGAGCTGCGGACGAGCTTGAGCATGTCGCGGGCCGTCCACTTGGCCATTTTCACATCGGAGGCCCAGTCGAGTTCGTCGTAGTTCCCTTCCGGCGGATCGGCATGGCAGTAGATGCACCGGACGCCCAGTGCCTGGGACCACGATCGCATGATCGTCTCCAGGGCCTCGCCGGAAATGTCCTTGGGAAGCACCTGAAGGTTCGTGGGTCCTTGATCCCCCTCGTCCTGTTGTGCCAGAACCGGAGGAGCGGCCAGGAAGCACGCGATGACGGCCAGGGCCAACCAAACCCAGCCGGGTCGTGAGGCGGATTGCAGGGTCTCGGACATGGAAAATGGGGTTGAGGGATGAAGCCGGGCGTATCTGCCGTTGCACCGGGGAATGGTCCTATTGTCCGCAGATACTAGCAGAAACTAAATGTAACTTCACGCAATCTACAAAATAATCGCCGGGTTTGTCGACAGAATAGCCGTTCTTCAGGGCGCAGGATCTGCCCGATGGGGAGCCTTCCGTCTGCCAGCATCCCATCCTGTGAATTCCCGTGTGCGTCTCCTCCTTGAGAGCACGTGCGCCGAAGCCCCCGTTCCGTCAGGACCACGCTCTCGTACAGACAGCCCGCCGAGAAGAATGTCCAGTCGTTGCTCTAAAAATCATGTCTTCATATATTATTCAAATTGTAACCCACAACCTCGCCGGCAGGGTTGCGCAGGTCATTCCAATATGTCGCGGTTTCACGTCTTCGAGGCCTGCGTACGACTTGACTCTCACCTGTGCGCCGGGCACCCCCTCTTTCTCTTAACCAAGCCTATCCACGATGAAATCTCGCCTCAGCACCTCTCTCCTCGCAGGCCTTGTGGCACTGTACCTGGCTTGTCCGCTTCTCGCCCAACCAGGAGGCCCCTTGGACAAGACGATGAACGACTACTTTGGTCCTGGCAATACGACAGGTGTGGGCTGGAGTTCGGCTGCCCGACCCGTGCTCTCTACGGTGGGTTATGCCAAACTCACGTCGTTCATAACAATGCCACAGGATCAATTGTTGACAAGTGGGAATCCATTCACCGGCTTCTTCCCGGTCTACAGCTATTTGGTGGATGCGAAACACAACAAGGGTGTCGTTGCCGGAAACAGCTACGACGGGCGCGTTTACCATCAGGCCCCGGAGGCGCGGCTAAACTCCCAGTGGCAGGCCGTATCAGCTGGTGATGGCTACATCTATCTGATTGATCGCAAATTCAACAAGGCGCTAGTCGCCGGCGCGAATTTCGACGGGCGTGTGTACCACCAGGACCACAACGGCCAAACCCACGCCCAGTGGATACTGGAACCCGGCACCGTCGCGGGCGCGTGGCTCATCAAGAACCGGAAGCACGCGAAGTACCTGGTAACCGGCGACAACGCAGACGGCCAGGTGTACCTGCAAGATCACCGAAATCGTTCGAATGCCCACTGGCAAATCGGCGTGCAGACCCACCCGGTCATGCAGTTCTACGGCGGGAACTGAGTCCGACCGCCGGACCAATTACTGCCCCGCCCTTCCGGTTCCGCGGTTGTCGTGCCGGTACCGTGGCCACGGGGCGTCCGTCTGCAGGCCCGGGCTCTCGGTCGCGATGCCGAACACCGTCCCGGTAATACCCGAGATCACGAGGAGCCCGCTCTGGGTCAACGCCGGCGAACTCCACGTGATGCCGGAATCCACCTCAACCATCCACTTCATGTCCCCCGTGCTGCCGTCGAGTGCGTAGACCCGACCGAACTCCATCCCGAAAAAAACCGTCCCGTCGGAGCCGATCGCCGGGGATGAGTAGATGTCGAAGTGGTCCTTGGGTACGTTTTCGGGAAGATTGCCCGGTTCGAAAATCCACTTGATCGTGCCGTTCGAGCGAAGTGCGATGAGCGGCGAGGCCGGCTCGCCCGATTTGACGCCGATGTAGAGGGTCCCGTCGGCCGCTATCGCCGGTGATGACCGGAGGAAGCCTGTGTAGCCGGCACTCGCGATGTCGAACGTCCACAGCGGTGTTCCCGCGGCGGAGACAGCGAAGATCTTGCCGGCGTTGGCGGGCACATACAGCGTACCGTCTGCTCCGATGGCCGGAGAGGACAGGACGTGGTCGTTGATCTCCAGGGGGACTTGCCAGAGGATTTCGCCGGTTTCCGGATTCAGGGCCGTGAGCGGCACGTTGTGGGAGACGAAATAGACGGTACCGTCCGCGCCGACGACCGGCGAGGCCCGCAGGTCCTCCGGAGCCGGTCCAAGGGCCTTCCACTTGATCGTGCCGTCCGGATTCAGGGCGTATAGAGCTTCGGAAGCGAAGAAGGTCGTCCCGTCTGCCGTCACGGCCGGGGCGGAGAATCCGATATCGACGCGGTTGGCTGCCACATCCGGCTCGAAGGTCCAGATCGGCGCCCCGGACGCGGACAAGCGAATGAGAACCAAACGGATACGCCCTGGTTGACCGGACACGGCCTCCTCCGCCAGGAACGTGATGGAGCCGTCTGGACCGACGGCGGGGCTCGAGCGAACCATCAAGCTGCCGAGCGGGTAGCTCCATAGAAGTGCGCCATTGGACACGACGACCGCGAAGAGGGTGTTGTTCGTGGCAGACGCGCCGAGGAGGGCCGTGGAAGTGCCCAGATAGACCGTCGATTCATCCGGGCTCAATGCGGGCGATCCGTAATAGATTTCTACGGGTGATTGAACCGTCCAGCGGATTCGCGGGTCAGGCTGTTCCTCTCCGGGCCCACCATCACACGCGTTGAGGATGACACACACCCCGACCCAGAGGAGGATCCGACCCGACATTCCCTTCAGGTCATAATCCGGAGCCATCAGAATAGCCCCTCCGCGGTGGACCTGGCGTTCGGCCGACTCCTCGTTGTCCGCATCACCCGCGGTCCCGTGCCAGACCGTCACCGCCGCAATGAATGTCGACACAGACGATCAAGATATTGAAAGCGGCCGAACGGCAAATGTTCTTGATCGCCTACCTGCGGATGGTCTCTTTTCGGTTGCGCCACCCCATCGCTCTCGTCCACCCCACCATCCCTCCCACAATCGCGGCCGTGCCGAAGGCGGTCCACGCGAGCGCAGGGATCGCCGCCTGACCGACACCCACCGCGACCAGGGCCCAGACCGTCACGCCGGCAAAGGCGAGATCCCTCCGCGGCGCCGCGACGGAGACCGACAAGGCGCCGGCGACGAGGACCAACACGATGGCCAACGCCTCCGAAAGGCCGTTCTGCCACCCCATGTCGTAGAACGTGATCGAGGCATTCGCAATCGTGGCGACGCAGATCCAGGACAGGTAGAGGCTCATCGGCACGTGCACCATCCACCGCTCCGTGGCGGGCGCTGCAGGGCGCGCCGGGTCCAGCCTCCGGTAGAGTGTGATGAGCGATCCGAGCAGGAGCACCATCAGCCCGAGCGTGACAACAAATCGCTCGTGATGCCACGCTACCAGCCACAGGGCGTTCGCTGCGCAGCTGACCAGGAAGGGCGCCGTCAAGCGGGGACCCGCCTCGCTTCGCCGTCCCGCCGGCAGGAAATGGAAGACGGCGAAAGCGACGAGTCCCAGGTAGATCAGTCCCCAGATCGCAAAGGCATATCCGGCCGGTTTGAACAATACCGGAAAGCCGTCGGACACCTCACCGGTTGTAATCCCATTTATCGGAAGCGCGTTCGCAAGCCAGTTCGTCACCAGGACGACGGCCAGGCCGAAGGAGACGAGCAGGGCGCGGAGGAAGGGGGGCATCGAGTGAAGAGAGTGTGGAGGGCGTGGAGGG
>CAYLXM010000002.1:12052-22673 GCA_964387555.1 uncultured Rhodothermales bacterium
ATCCACCATCTACCATCCACAATAAGCGGCCTACCCCCGTTGTTTGCAGACTTAGCCCCTCTACTCCAGCTCCCCGATCTTCTCGAACAGTGCCTTGAACGCCGCGATCTGATCGCCGCCGCGACGTTCGTTGGCGGAGGGCACACGGCCGTAAAACTGGTCGAGGAACATGCGATTCGACGTCCATATCGTGTGGAGCATGCCCTGATAGCGGTCCTTCGTGGCTGCAGTGGCGTCGCGCCGGAAGGCCATCATGAGGTCGAGTTGACGTAGCGTCACGTCCGGGAGACGCCACGGGCTCGTCACCACACGGAAGCCCTTCATCGCGAAATACGCCGCCGACGGGTCTGCCCGCTCGTAATGCCAGTCGCTGATCACGACGTCCTTCGGGATCATGTCGATCGCCCGATGGGTCAGGTTCATGCTCGCTTCCCACATTCCCATCCCGGTCGCCTGTCCATCGATCAGGCGGTCCCCCCAGATCCACAACTCACGGCCACTCTCTGCAAGGTGGTTACGAACGCGCGTGACCTCCTCGGCGAACAACTCGGCCTTGTCGCGCCCACGGCATCGCGGGCACTGGTCGTCGCCGATATAGAAGACCTCATCCATCCCGGCATGAAAGGCATCCGCCTCGAATACATCCAGGAGTTCATCCACCACGGCGAAGACGACCTTGTGAACGTCCGGATGATTCGGGCAGTAGCTCTTGCAGTAAAGGCCGTCCGAGTTTGGCCACGCATAGGTGGAGTCGGGGTACAGCAACACGTGCGGCGTCTCGTCGAATTCCGGGTACTCGCGGAGCAGCGCGCCCAGATTGTAGGCCCAGGACTGGTGCCCAAGCAGGTTGATCTGGGGGATGATGCGAATTCCCCCCTCACGGGCCGCAGCGACGAGCTTCTTCACGTCCGCCTTGGACAGGGCATTCTCGTTTCGCAACTCCGGATGAGACTCATACTCGTAGTTGTAATCGACGCGGAGTTGCAGCACGTTCACCTTCCGCGGGACCAATTCCTCCTTCATGAACGTGATGAACTCGTCCACGTCTTCGGGAGCGGGCGATGCGACCGAGAGGCCGCGCACCGGCAGGATTTCGTCCAGCGTGTCCTGCCCGAAGGTGGTGGGGGCGAGGACCGAGAGGACCAGCCCGAAAAGCAGGATTCTAGTCATGGTACATGGTGGTTTATGATGCAGGCGGATCGGATTCACGGGCTCGAACGCCGGTGGATCCGGAGAGGAATCCGCACAGCGTCGCAGCCCGCATCAGACGATCCAGGGTCCGCGCATCTCACGCGTGCGAAGCGCCGACGCTTCCGGATCGCCCACAAAATCTTCGGCCTTGGGGTCCCACTCGAGCGTGCGGCCGAGCCGCAGGGCAATTTCCGAGGTGAGACATACCGAACAGGAGCGGTGCCCGATTTCGATGTCGCAGATCGGCCGCTGCCGGGTCTTCACGCAATTGAGGAAGTCCCGGTGGTGGTTGTCGCTGCGGTACAGGTGCGTGTCGGTCGGTTTCATTTCGAGATCGAGGAGGCGCTTGTCCGAAGCCCAGATGTCACCGCGGCTCACGCCCACCCAGCCTTCGCTGCCGATGAACTGAATCATGCCGTCGTGAGGACCCTTCTTCTTGACCATGGGGATGCCGTTGGCGTAGACCAGGGTCAGTTCCTTGTCCTCCGCCTCGGCGGCCGTAATGAGCTTGACGGGCCCCGATTCGTCCATCCCAAGTCCCCACTGGGGAATATCGAAGTTGTGGGCGCCCCAATCGGACACGTGTCCGGCCGAGTATTCGCGCCACGCCCGCCACGTCCCCGTCTCGGTATTGTATCCGCCGCTTACGCGCTCGGCGAAGTAGGGCGCCTGCGGCGCGTTGCCGAGCCAGAGTTCGTAGAGGAATCCATCGGGAATGGGCTCTTCTTTGTTGGGAGCCGGCTTGGACACCCCTCCCACCTCGGCGAAGACCTTCTTGATTTCACCCAGATAGCCGTTGCGCGCGAGTTCGGCCGCATGGCGGAAGCGGGTATCCGATCGCTGTTGGCTCCCGGTCTGGAATACGCGGCCGTACTTGCGGACGGCATTTACCATCGCGCGCCCTTCGTACAGTGTTCTCGAAAGCGGCTTCTCCCCGTAAATGTCCTTGCCGGCGCGCGCGGCAGCGATGGTCATGTACCCGTGCCAGTGGTCGGGTAGGGCCAGACAGACCGCATCGATATCGGTGCGCTCGAGCAGTTGCCAGAAAAATTGATAGGCATCGCATCCCTTGTACTCGCCGGACCGGGTCCCGAGCGCATACGCTTCGTACACGGCCTTGAAGGCCGGATCGCGTCCCTTGAGTCCCTCGCCTGCATAGTTGTCTCCGGCGCGGTTCACGTCGCACACGGCGAGCACCTGCACATCCTCCTGCTTCAGGAATGACCCCAGATTGCCCATCCCCATACTCCCCAGTCCGATGAATCCCATCGTGATCCGGTCGCTGGGCGCCGGCCGACCGCCCCGACCCAGTGCGGTCGAAGGAATGATGGCGGGAAATGCCGCGACGCCGGCCGCAAGTCCCATTTGTTGAATAAATCGACGCCGGTTCACTCGACCGTTTGACATGGCTCGGTGTGGTTGCATGAAAGGAGAAGCAGGTGGGAGGCGGGATGGATTGCCGCATCGAGGAGAACTTAGATCACCCGGGGCGCGGGATCAAGCAAACGGGGCCAACGAACTACCGGCATGAAACGCTTTTCCGTCTCGTCAAGCGCGTATGCGAACGCGAAAGGCGATTCCGTGGCGCTTTCTCTCCGCTAATTCTCCCCCGACCCCCGAAGGGGCGCGCGAAAAGGTTGCGCGGCGACGTCCGCATCCGTTTTTTGGAGCGTCTTATCCAGAGCCTCACCGCTTCGTCGTCCAACTTCCTCCGAACAACCGCCGCCCATCCGCCACCGACATGCCCTGCCACCGCCGCAAATTCATCCAAAGTGCTCTCGTAACCGGACTTGTGGCCTCCTGCAAGCCCTCGGCCCTGATCGAGAGCCGGTCCCAGGCCGCCGGAGATGGAATCCCCGGACCCTATCCCGGACGAGTGGTCGCCGTGCACCACCCGGGAGGCTGGCACTCCGGCACGTTCCAGGCCGAACCCGTGCGTGCGATGATCGAACGCGGCATGATGGATCTGACGGGCGCCGAGTCGCCGGAGGACGCGTGGAGGTCCTTCTTCGAGCCGGGTGACGTCGTGGGGATCAAACTGAACCCCGTCGGATTGCCGTTTGTGATCTCCTCCGCCGAGGTCGTGCAGGAGATCATCCGCGGGCTCGGAATGGCCGGGATCCCGCACCGTGACATCGTAGCGTATGATCGCTACAAGACCCAGTTCCTGGAGGCCGGATTCGACAAGTGGCTCCCTGACGGCGTGCGCTGGACCTGGGCGACCGCCGAGTGGGAACCGCTCCAACTTGACATGGACGGGTATGACGCCGACCAGTACATCGAACTTCCGCTCGTCGACCCGCGCGCCAATCCGAACGACCCTCATCACCGCCGCTCGTACCTGGCGCGGTGGCTCACGAAGGACGTGAACAAGATCATCAACCTGTCCGTCCTGAAGCACCATCAGTCCGCCGGCATCACGCTCGCGCTGAAGAATCTGTCCCACGGCCTGGTCAACAACGTGTGGCGGAGTCACACCACCCCCATGCTCAACACCTGCGGGTGGTTCATCCCGGCCATCGTCGATCATTCGATCATCCGGCAGAAGGTCGTCCTGAACATCCTTGACGGCATTCTGGGAGCCTACCATGGAGGCCCGGGCAACAAGATCGAGAAATACGTCTGGCCGCATCAGACGATGTATTTCGCGACCGATCCGGTGGCGTTGGATAAGACGGGATGGGACGTGATCGATGCGAAGCGGGTCGCAATGGGCATGAAACCCGTCGGAGAAGCGGCGCCCGACGAGGACAGCACGTTCTACCGGATGCAGCCCGAGCATGTGGAGATATCGGCTGCAATGGGTCTGGGCAGATTCAAAGAGGAGGAGATCGACCTGCGGCGCGTGGCGCTGGTCTGAATCGGACGTCCTGTTGCGCCTACCGCTTCCGCGGCGTTGCCTTGCGGGAGTTCCCCCTTGGCCCCGGAGCCGCGGCATGAGCGCCTCGCGCCCGATACAATGCGGAGCCCCGGAGGCCGAAGCGTCCGGGGCTCTTTATCTTGAACCCGACCCGATGGGGACCGGGATTGGGGTTCGGGTTATTTCATGAGCGTCATGCTGCCGGTCAGCACACCGTCGCCCGCCCGTACCCGGTACAGGTAGATGCCGCTCGGTAGTCCGTTCGCAGTGAAGGGGACCGTGTGGCTCCCGGCAGACAGGGGTTCATCCAGTACCATCGCCACTTCCCGGCCAAGCAGGTCGAACACGGCCACGCGCACCACTGAAGATTCCGGCAACTCGAAACGAATGTTTACGCTCGGATTAAACGGGTTCGGATACGCACCCAGCAATCGGAAGGTCTGTGGACGCGCAGGATCCTCCGTGTCCGTGGCCTGACCGGTTGCCAGTGTGAAGTTCACCTCCGACGACCCGGCTTTCCATTCGACACTCTCCGCATCACCCAGGTTATCGGCCCCGCCATTAAACTGGGTGAGGTACCCGGGCATCGAAACCTGGATATGGACGTTGCCGGCAGGATTCAGGCCGTTCACCTGGTACGACCCATCGGTGCCCGTTCGCGTGTAGCCGAGGGCGTTTCCGTGGTCGTCCATGACGTAGACGAGCGCTCCCGCGACGGCATTGCCTGCTTCGTCGCTCACCGTACCGTGAATCGACATCGAGCCCGGCGCAGCCGAGCGATCGTCTCCCGCGTAGGCATAGTAGATGGGCGGCAGCACGAAATCGACGCCTTCCACGGGCTCGGCCGTCACGGAGATGACGGAGGCCTGCGCGAGATCGAACACCCCGTCGTAGAAAACCGCGGCATGGAAGGGTCCCCGTGCAAAGACGATGTACTTGTCCTCCGGAAGCCCCCGCAATGCGAACGTCCCATCCTCCGCCGTAATCGTCGGGAAGGAGCGATCCGATGTCTCGGCCGACATGGGGATCGCCTCGACGACCGCGACCTGGAGTGCATTGCCCTCCTTGTCGGTCACCCGTCCAAAAATTGCCCCCGGCCCGAGATCGCGCAACGGGATGCCCATTTCTATCTCGGCGATTTCCCCTCCACGGACCTTTACCGGCGTGGCTGCTGACAGGCTCCCCTGGTTATCGAACACCTCAAAACCATTGTCGACGTACACGCTGACCATGTAGGCGCCCTCCGGCAGACCCTTGATTTCAAAGCCTCCGTCCTGGATGGGAATGCCCGGCGGGATGATCCACGGCGCAAAGAACCGTGTCACCATGTCTTCATAGAGCGGACGGATCTCCACATACCCGCGGTTGATCACCACGTCGAGATCATCGTACGAGACGCGTCCACGTATTCCTCCTAGGATGGGTCTGACCTCCATGGTGAGGTCCACGTCGTCCCTTCGTTCATTGGCGCCGAGCCTGACGGGCGTCGCCGTTTCCATGCTTGAAGCCCCGTCGTACCATACGCTCCCCATCCGGTCGCCGTCGAAATATTCCGCATGTATGAGCCATTCCCCCTCAAACAGTCCTTTGAGGTCGTAGCGGCCCTTCTCGTCGGCCATCGTGGAGAGACCGGTCCACAACACGCCGTCGGGGCCCACGGCGAAGGCCGCGACCCTGGCCTGGAAGAGCGGATTTCCATCCTGGGTATAGATGGTCCCCAGAATCGAGCCTGAGCCTTCCCGGAGCGGAAGCACAAAATCGATCGAACCCTGGACGGCCTTGCCCTCGGATACCCGCACCACGTCTGCCTCCTCGGGGACCTGTGCCTCCGGCCACCAGCGGCGCACGCACTCCATGGCCCCGCAGGCCGAAGCGACGAGCCGGTATCCGCCGTCCGGAATACCCCGGAAGAGGTACATACCTGATGAATCGGCAACCGCCACCTGTTCGATGGTGGAGTACCTGTAACTGCCGTCGGCGAACGATTCAGGCTGGATCCACACCGTGGCGCCGGCAAGGGGATCGCCGGACGCATTGGTGACCTTGCCCGTGATGAACCCGTCGAAGCCCGGTACGACAATGTCCACGCCGGACGTCTCCCGATCCCCCTCGACGGTGACCACCTTCGCCCCGTCGCGCGTCATGCTGGAGGGATACCAGATCCAGAAGCCATATTCACGGGTGTGAACCTCAGCCGCGACGAGATACGGACCTGCAGGGATCCCGTCGATCCGGAACGCGCCGGTTGGATCAACGGGGACTTGCACGGAGACGATCGGAGTTCCCGGAGTCACCGGAAAATCGGGAGTGCCGGGCTCCACCGATCCGTCATCGCCGACAGGTACGGCGGTAGAATCCGATCCCCACAGCGTGTCGGAGAAGATCCATACCATCGCATCGGCGATCGGCTTCCCATCCGAATCAAGTACGCTGCCGGAAAGCGAGCCAAGGTCGTCCGGGAGATCGAGCAGCAGGTCGATTCCGGCAGTCTCCTCTCCCTCAGTGACGGCGACGAGCGTCGCCTCATCTTCCGTGGCGACCCCGTCGAAGTAGACACGCGTGAAATAGAATGGATTGTTTGATAATGCCGCAACGACGTAGTCGCCCGATTCGAGCCCCCTCAGCACGTAGCGCCCCTCCTCGTCTGTTGCCCCGTATCCGAATCCGGACGGTTTCGTTACGACGCCCGTCGAGTCTTCGAATCGGTATGGGATATAGGCCGTTACGGTGACTCCGGCCAGCGGCGAGCCGTCCTTCCCGGTCACCCGTCCGGCAATGCGCCCTCCCTCGAGGAGTGCGAAGTCGATGTGCTCGACCGTGTCCGCATCGGCCACCGCAATGGTCGTGGCCTCGTCGAGGAATCGGGCTCCGTCATAGAACTGCGGGATGAAGTTCTGTGCCCGGGCTTCTATGTAATACGATCCCGACGGCAGTCCGGTTACGAAATACCGTCCGTTTTCGTCGGACCTCCCCCAACCCGAAGCCCAACCGCCGTCGGCGGGGAAGGCGAAGAGTTCGGCGCCCGGGACGGGGGCATTCGAGACGGCATCGATGACGACGCCGGTGATCGCTCCGCTGCCCGGCACCCACGGCTCGAGGAAGAAGTCGATATCCATCACGGTGACCCCGCCCGTCACCTCGATCGGCTTGGCGTCGGATGCGGTTTCGGCATGGTCGTAGAACTGCGTGCCAAAGCCGGAGGCCCTGACCGCAACGACATACAGGCCCGGCTTGAGCCCACCGATGAGGTAATACCCGTCATCCTTGATCGAATTGGACACGGCGAATGTCGAGTCACCGGTTTCATCTTCAAGCCGGAAGGCCCAGACCATCGCATCCATAACGCCGGCCGGATCGGGCTGCAGTCCATGGACGTGGCCGGAGATGGCGCCGAATTCCGTGTCGTCAAGCAGGCGGACGACGCCTGACCGGACGGGTTGTGCACGCTGTATCGTGGCCGCCTGGCGACCCACGAGGGCCTGAACCGTGCGGGCCGCGTGGTGCTCCCTGATCGGCGATCGGTCTGCGCTTTCGGGCGAAACGGCCTGTGCGACAGCGCCCTGAGCGGCAATAAGCAGCAGCGCCGCCGAATACATGAAGGCTTTCATTGCTGATCCCAAATCGCGTTCAGTCTCACAGAGGCGGCCTGCCTCGGGAGGCATGCCGCATACGGATATTAGACAACCGACGGGGTGATTCGATTCCGATGTGGATCGTAAATCGCGGACGACGGGAGATGGGAGGTGGGAGATGGCGGGACGCGAGGCGCGAGGAGCGGGGCGCGAGGAGCGGGGCGCGAGGAGCGGGGCGCGAGGAGCGGGGCGCGGGAGATGGGAGACGGGAGGTGGGAGATGGTCGCTCGAGGCGCGGGGCGCGAGCCTCAGTGCACCACGAACCAGTCGTTCCACTCGTGCCGCGCGCTGTAGAATGCCATCTGCTCGGCCCACAGGTCCATGATCGGGTCCATGAGTGCGGTCAACGATTCTGACCACTGCCCGTCCGGCGGGGGCCAGTAGCGGTCGCGCGCTTCATGGCGGGCGATGACGTACACCCGTACATAGTCACCGGAGTAACTCCCTCTGTCGGCCCTGTACAGGAGCGTCCACAGGTCTCCGACATGGCTGTGCCGATGGAATGTCCTGGAGATGAACTGCTCGAATTCCGCCTCCCTTCCTGGTGTCACGGAAAAATGGTGGAGCCCGAGCATCTCGAACGCCGGCGGCTCATCCCACGGCACGTCTCCAACGAGGATGTAGTCGCCGACAAAATCGGACGTAGTGAACAATCCGCCGAACCCGTACCCGATTTCGTTCATCCACAGGCCGTCAATGCGCTGCATCTCGGCAGACGGGGTTTCTTCCTCGGGATAGTATCGATCCCGTGCCTCGACACTTTCCAGGTTCCAGAGGGTCAGATAGCCGGTGGGGCGGGATCCGCGATCGCCCCGGAGCAACACCAGGTCCGCACCCGGGAGATGACGCTCGGCAAACGGATAGACCTCCTGCGGCCAGAGCCGCTCCAGCATCGCCCGACCTTCCTCGGGTACCGCGTGGTAGTGGAGACCGAGCACTTTCCCCAGTCTGAACACCGTAGGCCCCTCTTGAGCGGTCGACGTGGAGACCAGAGTGAGAAGCACGACGACCAGGACGCCGAGTCGGCGCGGCACCGAATGGATGAGACATCTGAGCATGTCTGCCTCCCTTGCGTCAGGTTAGTCCCTGCCCCGCACATCCAATTCTATGAAGGAAGGCGCGATTTGTGCCGGGAATGTGCCACAAGCCGGCGGTTCTCCGGCCTATCTCCGCACGGCAGGGAAGAGGTCGCAGCCGCTCACCTTTCCCCGGACCTCTGGATCCCGGTTCATTGCCCGGGATGACGTGCCGTGGAATTCCACTGACCTGCACGCCCCCCGCGAGGTGGCGATCCCGGTTCAAGCCCGGGATGACTTCTCAGTGACACGCCACCGATACAGTGACCGGTCGTTCCCTCCAAACCCCCAACTCCAAACTCCAAATCCTCACACTCCAAACCCCGGATCCCGGGTCTCCGCTTCGCTTCGCCCGGGACGCTCCCCCGGATCGGAGTCCGGGGCAGGCCTTCGGTCGCGACTCCAAACTCCAAATTCCAGACCCCACACTCCTAAACTCCTATACTCCTAAACTCCTATATACTCAAGTTTATAGGTCACGAGAACTTAATACACGCCGGCTGGTCCACCTCCAGGCGGGAGCCCGTTTCGACGGGCAGACCGGTCTCCTCGTCAATCCGGAAGACGACGATGGAAGCGCTCCGCTGGTTTGCGGCCAGCAGGAATCGTCCGTCCGGTGAGAGGGCGAAATTGCGGGGCCAGTTGCCGCCGGTCGACACGGCGTCGAGCCATGTGATGTCGCCCGAGGCCGGATCAATGCGGAAGACGGCGATGCTGTCGTGTCCTCGGTTTGACGCATACAGGAATCTTCCACCAGGGTGGACGTGGATGTCCGCGCAGTAACTGGTTTCGGCATAACCGGGTGGCAGCGTGCTCACAGCGGCCATCGGTTCGAGCACGCCGCCGGCTGTTACATACCGAAACGGCGTAACGCTGGAGCTCAGTTCATTCACGACGTAGACGAATCGTGCATCGGGCGAGAACGCCAAATGCCGGGGGCCCGATGCCGGGGCGACGGCGCCGAAGGCAGGATCATTCGGGTTGAGCGAACCGTCCTCCCCGAGGCCGTACACCATCACCTTGTCGATGCCCAGGTCGACGGCCAGCGCGAACCGTCCGTCCGGCGACGCCACGATGGAATGGGCATGCGGCGCGCTCTGCCGGGCAGGATCGCCCCCCGAGCCCTCGTGCTGTACGAACCCGGTACGGGCGCCGAGGCCTCCATCGGCCTCCACCGCATAGGCAATGACGCTTCCCCCACCATAATTGGCCGCCAGGAGGATCTTCCCCGACGGATCCAGGCTCACATAACAAGGGCCTCCCCCACCCGAACCCCGCCTGTTCAACTCCACAAGCATCCCGTTCTGCTCGTCGACCCGGAAGGCCGTGAGATATCCCTGTCGCTCTCCCTCGAACTCACCGGTCTCATTGGCGGAATACACGAATTTGCCTGACGGGTGTACGGCCAGGAAGGACGGACTCACGGAGGACGCCGCCAGACCCACCATCTCCAGACTGCCGTCCGATTCGCTCATTCGAACAAGGTAAATCCCCTCGCTCGTGCTTTCTCCCGAGGTATAGGTGCCGACGTACAAAGATCGTGACGCGGGCCCCGCAGGCGAGGTACACCGGGCCAAGCCCGCAGTAAGGAGTCCGGCGCCCGTGAAACGCAGGAAATCACGCCGCGTGGTCAGGAAACGTGCATCGGATGACATGGCAAGGGGGCTTTTGGTGAGCAGACTGGGAGGTTCAAGCTAAAACGTCGGCGCATCAGGTCAAACCGGAAACCGGGTATCGCCGAAAGCCGGGCCGAGGCGGCGTGCGGCGTAGCCGGATCATGCGGCTGAGCCGCGCACTCGGCGAATGCAACCGATGCCCCCAATCCCCGCGCACAGGGCGCACCCCTGAACAACCTTTCCCCC
>CAYLXM010000002.1:22773-122832 GCA_964387555.1 uncultured Rhodothermales bacterium
CATAGAGCGACCACCGACGCCGGGCCGTCGACGCGGGTAGCCGCTCCAGGCTCGACGAACACCCTTCAGTTCGGGCCTCCCGGTCGATGAATCTGCCGTGAGAACGCCGCCCCCCCGTCCTGCATACGGCGAGCGAAGGATGGAAATAGGTATCATATACGGTTTGTCCGTTTTGCCCACCGATCAAACGCTCCGTGTCCCCCGCCTCCCGTTTCGCCCTCCTCGCACCCCTCATCCCGCTCCTGCTCACCGCATGCGAACAGGAGGAGTCGGTCCGCTTCGTGGACGTCACCGATAGCGCCGGCATTCGCTTCCGGTATACGTTTGGTGACACCACCTATCAGAACATCCTCGAGAGCAGCGGGTCGGGGGTCAGCGTGTTCGATTATGATGGGGATGGCTGGATGGACCTCTACGTGCTGAACGGCACGTACCTCGAAGGCATCAGCGAGCCGCACGGGGAAGTCTGGGCAGGCACGCGCAACGAACTCTACCGCAACAACGGCGACGGCACATTCACCGAACTGGCGGCTCTCGCCGGGCTCGACCATCCCGGATGGGGGATGGCCGCCGCCCCGTTCGATTATGACGGCGACGGAGACGTGGACCTCTACCTCGTCAACTACGGTCCCAACGTTTTCTTCCGCAACAACGGCGACGGCACGTTTACGGACGTCTCGGACCTGCTGGGGTTACGCGGTCCCGACAGCCTGAACGGTTTCGTGAAGTGGAGCGCGGGGGCGGTTTTCTGGGACTACGACGTGGACGGACGCGCGGACCTGCTCGTATGCAATTTCCTCGCGTTCGATCCGGCCTACGTCTCCCCGGACGCACCCGATATGATGCCTCATCCCAATGAATACCGGGGCCAGGCGTCCATGCTCTACCGGCAAGAGGAAGACGGCACGTTTCGCGACGTAACCCGCGAGGTCGGCTTCTGGGAGCCGGACTCGAAATGTATGGGTCACACCGTGTTCGATTTTGATGCGGATGGGGATCTCGACCTGTTCCAGGGAAACGACCATCAACCCAACACCCTCTATCAAAATGACGGGGACCGCTTTGTGGAGGTCGCGCGCATGGCCGGGGTGGCGGTGAACGACCTGGGGCTTCCGACCGGTTCGATGCATGGCAGCATCGGGGATGTGGATGGGGACGGGAAGATCGACCTGCTCGTCAGCGACCTCGAGCATGGCGCAGTATACCGCCACAAGGGAGGCGGGGTGTTCGAGGACATCACCCGGCGCGCCGGGATCGCCTCGCAATTCGACGGCAAAGGGCAATGGGGTGTCATCTTGTTTGATTTCGACAATGATGGTGACCCGGATCTGTTCGCCGCCAACGGGACCGCTGAGGAGCTCATCCTCCAACTCCCCTTTTTGATGGAGAACGACGGAAGTGGCCGGTTTCGGGACGTCGGGCCGCGGGTGGCGCCGGACTATTTCACCCGGAAGCGGTCAGGCCGCGCTGCGGTGCGGTTCGACTTTGACAACGACGGCGATCTCGATCTTTTCGTCTCCCACATTGATCTGGACGGGCGGGCGGTACTCTTGCGCAACGACGGCGGAAATCGCAACCACTGGATTGGCCTGACGCTCACAGGCGCCGGAGGGCCCGCCTCGGCGGTCGGGGCCGTCGTGACCGTGGAGGCGGACGGGCGGACCCTCGTGTCCGTGAATCAATGGGCGACGAGCTACCTTTCACACCATGATCCGCGCCTCCACATCGGACTCGGCGCCGCGGACCAGATCGACCGCATGGAAATCCGATGGCCGTCGGGGAGGACGGACGTGCTGGAAGACGTGAAAGCGAACAGATATGTGGAGATCCGCGAAGGGACTTCGCTCACTGAAGCGGGATCTCAAACAGGGTCACGCTGAGCCGAGGCACGTCAAGCCGGTCGAGCGGGCCGGACAGCATGCGATCCGTCACATCGACGCCCCGGGGCTCGCCGGGACGATTCCCCGCGAAACGGTCGGCGCCTGTAAGCACCCATCGGCGCGCCGAGCCGGCCGGCGTGTCTCCGGCGATGTCCAGTCCGAGGGACCGGTCTTGCTCGGTCGGGTTCATTACGGCGATGGTCAGCTTCCTGCCATCGGTCGAGAGCGCCGCGGAGACGTCGAGTGCAGCCATGTCGGTTGACACAGCCACCGGGATGGTGCCGAAGTGGCGGCGGTAGAGTCTCAGCACGAGGCCGGTCGGTTCAAACTCGGCTTTGGTCTGGGTCGTTTTGATGGCGCCGATCACGTTGACGGTCTGCGCGTAGTTCGCCATATAGAAGATGTCCGAGTTGCGGAAGAGTTCGTGGAGACCGGCCGCCAGACCGAGGGCGTCCTGGAGGAAGTACCGCACGCCGAGTTCGCCGTACTCGTTCGGGCCGTACCAGTAATTCCATTCGTCCAGGGCGATCCGGATGTCTTTTCCGGCCAGGGAGGGCAATTCGCGCCGGTACGTTCGATGGGCGTCCGCCACGGAGCGGATGGTCCGTACGGGCTCCTGGATATGGGCAATGAGGTCGTCCCGATCCTGCCAGTAGAGGTGCTCGCTGAGCAGGTCCATGTGGTCGGAACAGCTCGTCATCATCTGGCGGCTCCAATCGCCCACGGCGCCAACGGCGATCGGCCGGATGTTCGGATCTACCGCCCGCATCGCGTCCACAACCTGATTGTGTTTGAGTACATATTCGGCCAGGGGCATGTGGCCCAGTTGCCAGTCTCCGTACATCTCGTTGCCGATGGCCCACCACCGGATGTCAAACGGCCTGGACCGCCCGTTGGCGGCACGTTTCGAGCCCATCTCGCTGTCCGCCGGCGAATTGGCGTACGCTACGAGGTTGGCCGCCTCTTCGGCCCCGCCGAGACCGGTGTTGACGGCCACGAAGGGTTCGGAGTCGATCAGCGCCATGAGGTCCATGAATTCATGCAGCCCCACGTCGTTGTGCTCGATGCCCGTCCAGGCGGGATTCTTCCTCGGAGGACGCTTGTCGCGGTCACCGATCCCGTCATGCCAGTCGTACCCGCTGACGAAATTGCCGCCGGGCCAGCGGTAGACCGGGCTGTCGAGTTCCTTGAGCAGCGCGACCACCTCGGGTCGCCACCCATAGACATTGTCGGCCGGCATCAAGGAAACGGTGCCGATGCGGAAGCTCCCGTTCCCCCGGGCCACGATTTCGAGGACGCCCCGGTCGGTCGTACCGCCTGCCGTGAACGAGAACTCCCTTGTGGCATAGGCGGATGAGAGTGCCTCGACCTGCAACGTCCGGCGGTCTCCCGCTCCCCCACCCCAGACCAGGGACACCTCGACGGGGCCCGCCCCGGGGTCGCCTGCCAGGACGACCCGCAGATCATACGTGCGGCCTTTTTCGAGGGAGAGTCGTTCCTGGTAGAGTCCGGCGCGCGCGCCGTTGCCTGGAAGCCGGATTTCGGGGGTGTGTTCGCCGACGAAGGCGCCTTCGCGAACCATGTTCACCGCGGATCTGTCACCGAGAACCATCCACGGCGACCGGACCAACAGCTCGTACGGATGTCCTTCGCCGGTCCAGGAGGCGTCACCCGGCTTGAAGAGCTCCCACGCGGGCGCTTCGCCCGTTACCGGGAAATAGAACTTGCGGTCTTCGAGCATCTCCGCCCAGAGTCCGCCGTAGATGCACCGCCCCAGATGCTCGATGAACTGGCCGTAGATATACGGAGAAATGGGCTCCCGCACGTCGCGCGTATCAACGCGGAGTTGCTGGGCGGGTGCGAGAGACGGCATCAGCAACGCCCAGCAAAGAAGAAACAGTCCGGAACGAGAGAGGGTGCCCATGGCCTTGCGGGAATGGTGGATAGGGAGACGGGGCGTGCGCCCGGGATGCATCGTCTATCCATGTGAAAGTAGGGAAGCGGAGCCAAATTCCTTGCCATGGGTAAAGGGGGGTAGATTCATGGCCGGATGCTCCCGGCGGTTGTTGTGTGTGGATGAACCAGTGTTTCCTGATGCGGACGATCCTCATTCCCTTCCTCCTCCTGCTCGGTGTCACGGCAGCCTCGGCGCAGGAGACCGAACAACCTCTCACGCTCAACTATCAGGGCGTCCTGACCGACCCTAGCGGGGTTCCGGTCCCGGATGGGCAGGTTGACCTCACGTTTCGGCTCTATCCCGCGCCCACCGGGGGAATAGCATTGTGGACCGAGCCCCAAACCATCAGGGTTACCCGCGGCGTGTTCCAGACGACGTTGGGGCAGACCGAGCCGATTCCGGCCTCGCTCGACTTTTCGCAGCCCCTTTGGCTGAGCATCCTCCTGGAGGGTTCGGGCGAACTATCCCCCCGAATTCCCCTCAGTGCCGCTCCGTTCGCCCTGCACGCACTCCGCATTGCGGACGGCAGCGTATCGGCACTGAAAATCAAAGACGGGGCCGTTGGAGACCGGGCGCTCGCAGCAGGCGCCGTGACCCGTGACAAGGTGGCCCCTGGCGCCATCGATTCCTCCGCTGTCGGACTCGGGGCACTCAGCGGCCGCAACTTTGCTTCGTTCGCCATTCGTCCCGACCAGATCGACATCACGGAGGCGGAATCGGGGCAAACCCTCATCGTCCGGAACGACACGCTCGTCTGGGAGGCGCCGGCTGCGGAAGGCGCCGTCACCGAGGTCCTTGCCGGTGAGGGGCTTACCGGCGGAGGGAATGCGGGAAGCGTCACTCTGGGTGTGGCCCCGGGCGGGATCACGGGAAATCTGATCGCGGACGGAGCCGTGACGTCGACGGCACTGGCCGACGAATCGGTGGGCGCCGAACATCTGGCCCCCTTTGCGGTCACCTCTCAGCGGATTGCCCCGGACGCGGTGGGCACGTCCAAGATCGCCGACGGAGCAGTCACGGCGGCGAAACTCTCTCCCGGCATCGAGTTCCTCGCCGACGGTGCGGTGACGACCGCCAAGCTTGCTGACGGCGCCGTTACGTTTCAGAAGATCGGCAACCAGGCCGTGGGTACGGCCAAAATCGATCCCGCGGGTGGAGGCAACGGGGATGTGCTCGGGATTCAGGGAAGCCGTGTGGTCTGGATCAGCCTCCGTTCACTGAGTGAGGCGGCCGCAGCAGATGCCGCGGCGAAGACGGTAGCAAGTTCCGACGAAGAGCAACGCTTTGCCGCCTCGACCGAGATCACAGAATTGCGGGACCGTCTTGCCCGGAGTGAGGCGGAAATCACGGCCTTGTACGAGGCGCTTGGAGTGTTGCAGGAGGAGTTGCGAACGCTCAGGTTGGAGACGGGTCGGTAAGGCGCGGGCACATGACGCCGAAGGCCATTCAGGCTTGTCCTCGGGCCGGCCGGATCCGGAACCGGCCAGCCCATCCCATCCGGCGGTGCAACCGAGTCGGGTCGACGAGTCGTTCGAGTGGGAACAAGCCTATCAGGGCGGACACGTCCCCGCCGCCGGCGCTTCACCCGAAGAGCCCGAAATGACGGCAGCCGTCGAGTACACCGCTGGTGGCCCGCTTGTCGGAGAGGTAGACCCGACCGGGCAGTGCACGGGCTTCCATTTCCCGGGTTACGCGCTCTGCCAGACCCGGTGTCCCATTGGCCACGACGATCGCCCGAAACCCGGAGACCAGCGCGTCAAGATCATTGCCGGAATCTCCGGCATAAATGACCGCATCCGGAGAGAAATCGGCATGGGTAGCTAACCAGATCAGGGCATAGGCCTTCGATACCGCTCGAGGCAGCACGTCGAGGAGTCCTCGATCCCGAAAGGGATCCACACTCCCCAGGCACGCATACGGGATGCCGCCTGCGTCCATGCGCCGGTCGATCTCCCCAACCAACCTGCGCAGAACGGATAAATCGGATTCATAGCTGATCTTGAATCGTCCCTGATGCGCCGGAACCTGCATCTCCAGGCCATCCACTTCCCGAAGAAGCGATTCCACAACCGCCCGATCGAGCCCCGATGTGCGTTCGATCAGATGCGTGATGTACGGCTCGAACGGCTCGAACGAGTCGCCCCTCTTCCGATAGATCGACGTCCCTACATCACACACCATCCAGTCGGGCACGGGGAGCCCATAGTGCTCGATGGCTGCTTTGACGGACTCCAAATGACGACCCGTGGCATAAACCAATCTGAAGGAAAAACTGATCCGCTTCGCTTTTATCGTTTCGAGGTCAGTTCGGTTCTTTTCGTCGCCCGGTAAAGGAATCAGCGTGCCGTCCAAATCCGTGGCCAGCACCGCCGGGTGAATATCGGAACGAGGAGTGAACTTTTTCATCGCGCGCAAGCGGAAGAGTCCGCATATCCCTAGCATTCAGCCAACTTAGAACCTGCAAGGGACTTTGTCGTATATTATGGCATGGGTCCGGCGGACGATCGCACAGGGCACGGTTCTGGAGTTGCTTTCAAATCGTTCAGAGTTGATGCCGGATTATTATCCAATTGGATCACTGAAACGGGAAAGCAGATCAAAGGCATTACGTCGTTGATGTCTCCACGTAATATAGAGATAATGGCCGACAAAAGGAATTTGCGTATTGCCCTCATCAGTCTCCATGGGCTCATTCGCGGGACCGACCTCGAACTGGGACGAGACGAAGATACCGGGGGCCAGATCCGCTACGTGCTGGAGTTAGCCCGGGCACTCGCTGACCGGCCTGATGTTCGCCGCGTCGACTTGATTACCCGTCAGATTATCGACGAACGGGTATCGGCCGACTATGCACAACTGGAGGAGCGCATTGCTGAAAAAGCAACTATCGTTCGCATTCCTTTTGGGCCCCGGCGGTATCTCAGTAAGACCAAATTGTGGCCATATATCGAAGTGTTTGTGGATCAATGCCTCAGCCATTTTCAGAGGACAAACAGCGTTCCGGATATTATCCACGGCCATTACGCAGATGCCGGCTATGGCGGCGGACAGCTTGCACGGCTTCTCGGTGTTCCTTTCGTTTTTACGGGACATTCACTGGGGCGCGTCAAGCGGGAGCGGCTCCTCGCGTCGGGTGTCAGTTCGGAAACCATCGAAGCCCGATATAACATTTCGACGCGCATCGAGGCCGAGGAATTCGCACTCGAAACGTGTTCACTGATCTGCACCAGTACCCATCAGGAAGTCAGGGAGCAGTATGAACACTACGAAAACTACATCCCGGAGCGTATGGAGGTGATCCCTCCCGGGGTCGACTTGAGTGCGTTCCACCCTCCCACCGGTGACGAGCGGGACACGCAGCTGGCGAAAGACATCTTCAGTTTTCTGCATGACCCTGACAAGCCGATGATCGTCGCCATGTCCCGTCCGGACGAGCGGAAGAATCTCGAAACCCTCGTTCGGACCTATGGCGAAGCACCTGATCTGCAGCGTCAAGCCAACCTCGTGCTCATCATGGGCTCGCGCGATGACATTCGCGCCATGCCGCCGGGACAGAGAACGGTGCTGAACAACGTCCTCACGCTGATCGATGTCTATGACCTGTACGGCAAGGTAGCCTACCCGAAACGGCATCGGTCGGAGGAGGTCCCTGCCCTCTATCGCCTCATTACGGCCTCGCGCGGCCTTTTCGTCAACCCGGCGTTCACCGAACCCTTCGGCCTCACCTTGCTGGAAGCCGCCGCGAGTGGCGCCCCCATCGTGGCCACCAACGATGGAGGCCCGAGCGATATCATCGCAAACTGCAAGAACGGCATCCTCGTCGACCCGCTCGACGAACGCGCGATCAAACAGGCTCTCATGCACCTGCTGATCGAGCCGGACGAATGGGACGAGTTCTCCAGAAACGGGATCGAGAATGTCAACCGATATTACAGTTGGGCCCGTCATGTCGAGCGGTATCTGCGAGACGTCAATGAGGTCATGGACGAAGCAGATACCCCGCCCCCGATGGCCCGCGGCCGAACGACAAGGCGCCTCCCTCAAGTCGATCGTCTCATCATCGCCGATATCGACAACACGCTGACGGGTGACGATGCCGCAATGCAGGCGTTCTTCCGGCTCATTGCCGATGCCGAGGACAACATCGGGTTCGGCATCGCAACCGGACGCCGTTACAGTGACGTGATCGCCCTCATGGAGGAGTACAATATCCCCAACCCGGAGGTGCTGCTCACGTCCGTGGGAACGGAAATCTATTACGGCAAGAATTACACCCTCGACAGGAGCTGGCAGAAACACATCGATTTCAGATGGGAACCGGATCGAATTGTCGAGGTGCTTGACCGTATTGAAGCGTTGGAGCGCCAACCGGAGAATGAACAGTCTGCCTATAAGATCAGTTATCGTATTCGTAAACGGGGAGCGACCGGTGTAAATCGCATCAAGCGAATCCTCCGCGAAAATGGAATCAAGGCCAAAGTAGTTCTCTCACTCGGCGCATTTCTCGACATTATTCCATTTCGGGCCGGCAGCGGATTAAGTATTCGTCATATGGCTTTCAAATGGGGATTTCCACTTGAACATATTCTGGTTGCGGGCGATTCGGGTAACGACGAAGGCATGCTTTCCGGAAATATATTGGGCGTTGTCGTCGGCAATTACAGCAAAGAATTAGAGAAACTGAGAAAATATCCTCGCGTCTATTTTGCGCAGGCCCATCATGCGGCTGGTATTATCGAGGGAATTCATTATTACAATTTCTTGGGCACCATCACGATCCCGAATGACAGAATGAGTGACGCGGATGTCGAAGATTGATCTCGTTTATGAAGCGGAGCGATCGCTGACGCGGATCCGGCCCAAAATACTCGAAAAGATAGAGGCAACCGCTGACACGCAATTCAGCACGGACCTTCTCATTGAAACGATTGAGGGGCGCCTTGCCGACCATTGGCCCCGACTGTTTGGCCTCCTGCACCGCCTCTACGGTCATCACTACGACTTCTTTTTCTATCTGGAGAACATTATCCTGACGGCCGTCGATTGCTGGCTCAGCCGGCCGGACGATCTGTATCAACTCGATATACGCCGTGAGAATGATCCGGGGTGGTACCTATCGCACCGCATGGTGGGTGGATCCCTCTACGTGGATCTGTTCGCCGGGGACCTGAAGCAGCTGAGAAACCGCATTCCGTACTTCAAGGACCTGGGGCTAACCTATGTTCACCTCATGCCCCTCTTCGCGGCCAGAAGCGGAAACAGTGACGGCGGCTACGCCATCAGTGACTATCGGAACGTAGATCCCAAACTGGGATCCATCGAAGATCTCGCAGCGCTCGCGGCCGAGTTTCGTCGGGCCGGTATCTCGCTCGTGCTCGATTTCGTATTCAACCACACGTCCGACGACCACGTCTGGGCCATTCGAGCGCAGGAGGGTCATCGGGAATACATGGACTACTTCTACCTCTTCGAAGACCGGACGCTGCCCGACCTCTACGAACGCCACCTCCGGGAGATCTTCCCCTCCGTCCGAAGAGGCAACTTCACCTGGCACTCCGGGATGGAACGCTGGGTGTGGACCTCCTTCAACAGCTTTCAGTGGGACCTGAACTACGCCAATCCCGAGGTCTTCAGGGCCATGGCGGCGGAAATGCTCTTTCTCGCCAATACGGGCGTCGAAATTCTTCGCCTGGATGCCGTGGCCTTCATCTGGAAAGAGATGGGCACGTCGTGCGAGAACCTCCCGCAAGCGCACTGGCTGATTCAAGCCTTCAATGCGCTTTGCCGTATCGCCGCGCCAGGTCTCGTGTTCAAGTCCGAGGCCATCGTGCATCCGGACGAGGTGGTCCGCTACATCAGCCTCGACGAATGCCAACTCTCCTACAATCCCACACTCATGGCGCTGCTCTGGGAGGCCGCCGCCACCCGCGAAACAAAACTTCTGAAACAGTCCGTGAGCCACCGTCAGGCGCTTCCGTTCGGCACCGCCTGGGTGAATTACCTTCGAGGTCACGACGACATCGGCTGGTCATTCGACGACAGCGATGCATGGGCGGTGGGAATTAATCCACATCACCACCGTGATTTCCTGAACCGCTTCTATTCCGGCCGCTTCGACGGGTCCTTCGCGGCCGGCGTGCCGTTTCAGTACAACGTGGATACCGGCGACATGCGTATCTCGGGCACCATGGCCTCTCTCGCAGGCCTGGAGCAGGCCCTGTCGCGTGAAGATTCACTCCTGATCGACATGGCCCTTCGCCGCATTCGTCTGCTTTACGGCGTGCTGTGCGCCATGGGGGGCATCCCGCTGATTTTCCTTGGAGAAGAGGTCGGACTGCTCAATGACTACGGATACGTGAATGACCCGCAGAAAGCGGACGACAGCCGCTGGGTCCACCGTACAGCGATGGACTGGGAGATGCTCAACGACGCGCTCGAGCAAGAGGGCTCCGTGCGGCACACTCTGTTTCTCACGTTTCAGAAACTCATTTCCACAAGAAAGACGATCCGCGCACTCGGCGGCAATGCCGCGGTGCTGCTGCCGGCTGATAATGATCACGTGTTCAGTTTCCTGCGCCGCCGGGACAGCGATGTCCTGGTCGTTGTCGCGAACTTCTCGGAGCAACCCCAGTCCACCGACCTGGCGCCTCTGCGCGCCGAAGGCGTCGCCCATTACCTCAGGGATGAACTCTCCGGCCGCCTGGTGTCAACGAACGACCGGGCTTCGCTCGAGCCCTATGACCTGCTCTGGCTCGCGGAAGACTAGGCAAACGGCGCAACGACCCGTCCCGCGATGGAGGGCGGCTCCGAAGCGGACAAGCACCCCTCCGAGGAGACCATCCGGCGAAGCGGCCTGCCAGGCGTCGAAAACAAACCGGTCGCCGGATCGTAATAATGGGTTACCTGGATTCTATGGCCGGCCTCTACCTGCACATCCCCTTCTGCGCCCAACGGTGTACGTACTGCGATTTCTACTTCGTGACGTCGCAGCGACACGTGGAAGAGTTCGTAGACGCGCTCTGTCTCGAGATCGCAGACTCCTCGGATAGACACCGTCTTGAGGGGCCCCTCGAAACGGTGTATTTCGGGGGAGGGACGCCCTCCCTGCTCTCCGTCGCACAACTTGGACGGGTTATCGAGACGATTCAGGACCATTTCGGCATTTCTTCCGGTGCAGAATTTACACTGGAGATGAACCCCGACGGCGTCGTGATGCCGTATCTGGAGGGCCTCCAACGCCTCGGCGTGAACCGACTGTCCGTGGGTGTTCAGTCCTTTGACGAGGACGATCTCAGGTGGATGAACCGCCGCCATGACGCGGGCATGGCGCGGGGAGCACTGCGGATGATCCGCGAGGCAGGTTTCCGGAATGTCTCGGCGGATCTGGTCTTCGGACTTCCCGGACGGGACGCCGCGCACTGGCTCGAGCAGGTAGATCGCTTCATCGAGGCCGAACTCCCGCACCTCTCGGCCTACGCGCTCACCGTCAAACCCCGCACCGTGCTGGGTCGTCAGGTGGCGCGCGGACTCATCTCCCCTCCCACCGACGACGAGGTGTACCCGCTTTTCGATCGGGGTGCGCAGCGGCTGGAAGATGCCGGATTCGACCAGTACGAGGTATCGAGTTTCGGCCGGCCCGGGTTTCGCTCGCGCCACAACACCCTGTACTGGGCACACGCGAACTACCTCGGATTTGGCCCGAGCGCCCATAGTTTCCTGCGGGACGCCGATGCGGCGCGCCGGTGGACGAACGTCCCCAATCTCCGACTGTACATGGAGCGGGTATTTCAGGGGGATGAACCAGTCGCGGAGCAGGAACTGCTCACCGCGGAGGAACTGGCCGTGGAGTATGTTCTCCTACGTCTGCGGACGTGTGAAGGGCTGGATCTCCAAATCCTCAGAGACCGGTATGGGCTGGATCTGGGAGCGGCGCGTGATACCGCGCTCCGCGAACTGCAGCGAGAAGGACTCCTGGTATGGGACCCTGGGGAGCCGGTGCGGCTAACGCGCCGCGGATTTGCCCTGGCCGATGCCATTGCCGAACGGCTCGTTTGACGACGGGACCATCGTCCAAAGGGGCTGCCGGACCGTGTACAGCCGTCGGCCGGAGGACCGATCAGGGGGTGGCGCTGAGCCGGGCGGACAGTTTGCCTTCCAGTTTGATGTCATTGGAGATAGACCACAGCAATAACCGCGGCCGCTTCACGTCGAACTGATCCAGTTCGATCGAGAAGCCCCCCGTTGCCTGGAGGACGGTGCCATCGAACGCCACATCGGTCGGAATGCTGACCGGGTGGGTCTTGCCGTGAAAAGTGAGGTTGCCGTGGACCACCCACTCGCCTTTGTGTCCGCCGGAGACGGTCTGCCACGACACGACTTCAATCCGCTCGGAGACGAATTCCACGTCGGGATATCGATCGACCTCGACCGCATCAAGCATGTTCGAGTCGCGGTTTCCATTGCCGCTGTCGAAGCTTTCGACGGGCACGGAGATTTCGACGCGGCCGCCGGAGGGGTTGGCCACATCGACGTGGACGCTGCCCGTGACCGCCTTGCTGACGCCCGTCCATCCGTGCAACGGGTGGCTGCCCGTATAGGCCAGTTCGCTTTTCTGGGTGTCGAGGGAGCCGGAGAGGGTCTGCCCGAGCGTCACGGAGGCGTTGAGGGCGAGCGCGGCGCCGGCGAGGGCGAGGAATTGGCGAGGGAATGGCATGGCGCCGATCAGTAGGCGAGGAAGGTCGAGAGGATGGCGGCCGTATAGGCGCCAAGGGTCAGGCGGCCGACCCAAAGATGGGTCTGGAGCCGATCGTCGTATTGCCGGGGTGAATCCGCCCGGACGAGCGAACGACCGAGCAGGGGCTGCGCGAGCATGCCGGCAAAATGCAGGACGGCGAGCCGGCGGTGGAGTTTGATTGAACTGAAGCCTTCGGAATACCGGCGAGCAGGTGGAGCAAAGAGAGAGAGACTCGCTGTGGTCATGTAAAGACCGAACGTGACGTAGGCTCCGTTCTTGTGGTACGGTTTGAGATCGGCGTGCTTCACGCGGTCTTTTGCGATGAGTTCGCCGAGGACGACCTGGGTGGTCAAGGCGCCGAGCGTAACCAGACCAAACCGCTGGTGCCACTGGAGCATGGACCGTCGCAGGCGCAACTCTCCGGCACGCGTATCCGGAGCCAGCCCGAGTCCGCGCATGAGCCCCCGCTCGCCCCACAGGAGTCGGGCACGGACGGGCATGCCATCGGGCAGACTGTCTCGGGCGGTGCTGGAATTCAACCCGGCGGGCGCGGAAAGGGACAGCGCGGTGGGCGCGCAAGCGGGACGCTCGACGCCGAAGATCCACGCACAGACGGGCAACGCCGGGGCTCCAAGCGCCGGCACCCCGGTATGCGCAGGACGAAGCCCGACGGAAAGGGGGATGTCCGTTCGGCGCGACTCGAAGGCGGGCCGGTCAACGACCCGGAAACCAACCTCGACCCGATCGCGAACAGGACTTTCGGGCCGCCTCTCATCCAGGGTACGGTCCATGCGCGGCTCGATCGATAGGTCGCCGTTGGCAGCGGCATGAACGGTTGTTGAAGAGAGCGCCGCCAGCGCCAGGATCACGATCAGCGGCACGGCAGCGACGAACCGCGGATCGATCCCCGCACGCGAATGAAGGAGGGAGCCTGGCCGCCGACCTCGGGACCGTTCCGTGTCTTGCATGCCCGGGGCCGTGCGGGTCTCCGGACTGGGATGCGATCGATTCATGGACCTTACGCTCGGGAGATGGTAACGTCGTTACCGGATCGGGTGACCGCGTATTCTCTCAGAGGAGTGGGGGCTGGACCTGCCACCGGCTGTCCCGACGTGTTGAATTCAGAGGAGTGGCACGGACACTTGATCCTACCGTTTTCGAATTTGTCCACGTCGCACCCCTGGTGGGTGCAGATCGTCGTGAACGCCCGGATCGTGCTGCCATCGATGTTGATGGCGATGGTCTTCGCAGCCGAAATGATAAGGTGTCCGCCCGGCGCAGCCAGTAGAGAGGCCGCCGTTTTGGAAAGATCGATTATGATCTTGTCAGCGGTCACGAGGATTCCTGTTTCGTTGCCGCCGTTCGGGTCGTCCTCCTCCGGTTCGGTGGTGTCACACCCGGCCAGAGCGAGTCCGACGGCCCAAAGGCAGACTCCACCCCCCGCCGTCCGCAGGAAATCGCGCCGAGAATTCGATTGATCGGATAGCTGCACGTTCGTATTCCTAAGACTTGCTTGATGGTGAGGAGGATCCCGTTCTGCGTCGACCGTGTCCAGCACAGACCCTTATGGTTTTAGACGCGTCCGGAAGCCGGAATGTAACGCTTTGTTCAACCAATTTTCATCCTTTCGTCGATGAATCGTCTTGATTCTCGCTCTTCGCCGCATTTTGCGCTGTTTGTCCTCATCCTCCTGCTCTGGTCGTCCCCACCGCTCCTTGCCCAGAAGAAGCCGCTGGACCACGACGCCTATGAGATCTGGAATCTCGTGAAGGCGAGGGTATTGTCTGCGGATGGCGGATGGGCGGCTTGGGTACAGGGTCCGGACAACGGGGACAATGTTTTGTTGGTGCGCGAGACTTCGGGGGGCGTTCGGCACCGGATTCCCCGGGGTGAAGGACCCAGGTTTTCGGCGGAGGGGGAATCGGTCGTGTTCCTGATCAAGCCGCCGCGCGACAGCGTGCGTCAGGCAAAGATCGCGAAGAAGAAGAAGGAGGAAATGCCGAAGGACTCTCTGGGTATCCTCTCTCTTTCGACGGGACAGATTGAGCGGTTCGCAGGCGTCAAGTCCTTCGCACTTTCCGAGGAAGCAGGTTCGCTCCTGGCCGTGCACCTGGAAAAGCCTGCGCCTGTGGTGGACTCGGCCGGCACGGGCGCTTCGAACCCGGCGCCTGATTCGGCGGGCACGGAGAACGGGAAGGCCAAGAGAAAGAAGGAACTCGGAACGCCGCTGGTTATCCGGCAGATCGAAACAGGTTCGGAACGGCGGATCGAACACGCGGTGGAATACGCCCCCGCGCCTGCCGGTACGCTCGTGGCATACGTGCTGTCGACGGGTCGTCCGGACGAAGACGGCGTCTGCGTCCTGCGTGCCGACTCCCTGGCCGCTGCTCCGCAGTGCGTTTTTTCGGGTCCGGGGACGGCCATGACGCTGGTCTGGGACGAGAGCGACCAGCTCGCGTTTCTCGCCCAGCCGGGGGATTCTACGTCCGAGAAGTCTCCCTGGGCCCTCTTTCACTGGCGTCCCGGGCTCGACCGGGCCGTCGCCGTTGCTGAATCGGGCACCGACGGTATGCCGGAGGATTGGGGGATCAGCGAACACGGCTCGGTGAGTTTTTCAAAGGATGGTATGCGGCTCTATTTCGGATCGGCGCCGCCGCCGCTGCCCGAACCGGAGGAGAACCTTCCCGACGACGAGCGTGTCGATCTGGATGTCTGGACGTGGACAGATCCACTCATTCAACCCATGCAGCTGAAGCAGGCGGAGGCGGAACGGAAGCGGTCATATCGTGCGGTGGTGCACCTCGACCGAATCGGGAAAGTCGTTCAGCTGGCTGATTTCAAGGTCCCTGAGGTCCATATCGGGGCATTCGGTGATGCGGATTTCGGGCTCGGTTATTCCGATGGGGCTTACAGAGAACTGGTGCTGTGGGATTATCCGTCCTACCGGGACGTCTTTGTGGTTGAGGTGTCGACCGGCGAGCGCTCGCTGGTGATCGAACGCGCACAATGGGCTGCCGAGTTGTCGCCCGATGGGCGTTATGTGGCGTGGTGGGACGGTGTGGGGCGCGCGTGGTTTGCTCGTTCGGTTCAGGGCGGAGAGCCCGTCAATCTCACCGGGGCGCTGCCCGTGGCGTTTCACGACGAAGCGCACGATCTGCCCCACCCGCCGCCGGCGTACGGTTCGGCCGGTTGGCTGGAAAACGGTCGCGGATTCGTGGTGTATGACCGCACCGATCTCTGGCTGCTCGATCCGGCCGGCAACGAGCAGGCCCGGTGCATCACGGAAGGGTACGGACGCGCCGTCGGCCGCGTGCTGCGGATGGTCAAGCTCGATCCTGAGTCCCTGTTTCTGACGGAGGATGAGTCTCTCCTGCTGGCCGGGCGGGATTTGAAGGACAAGTCGGCGGGATTCTACCGAGATCGGATAGCCGGCGACGCGAAGCCTTCACAACTCCTCTGGATGCCCCGCCGTTTCTCAACGCCGGTTCGTGCCGAAAAGGCGGATGTCCTGCTTTTCACCCGTGAGACGGTGGACGAATTTCCCGACCTCTGGACATCTGACGTCGATTTCCGGAGGCCGGTTCGTCTCAGCCACGCGAATCCGCAGCAGGCAGCGTATCTGTGGCCGACCGTTGAGCTGATCGACTGGATCTCGAACGACGGGGAGCGGATCGAGGGTCTGTTGTACAAGCCGGAGGGGTTCCTGGAGGGTGCACGCTATCCCATGGTGGTGTATTTCTACGAACGGAATGCCGAGAACCTGCACCAGCATCCTCCGCAGGTCCCCCATCGATCCGTCATCAATCCGATCTTCTACGCAAGCCGGGGGTATCTCGTTTTTATCCCCGATATACCCTATCGCACCGGCTATCCCGGCGAGAGCGCCTACAACGCGATATTGCCAGGCGTCACTGCGTTGATCGAGCGCGGCATGGCGAATCCGGACCGGATTGCGCTGCAAGGCCACAGCTGGGGCGGCTACCAGATCGCCTATCTCGTAACACGCACGCGCCTGTTCAAAGCGGCTGCCGCCGGTGCGCCCGTCGCCAACATGGTCAGCGCATACGGTGGCATCCGGTGGGAATCGGGCATGGCCCGGATGTTTCAATATGAGCGTACACAGAGCCGAATCGGAGGAAGTTTGTGGGAGAAGCCGCTTCTCTATATCGAAAACTCGCCGATCTTCTGGGCGGACAAGATCGAGACGCCCGTGCTGATCATGCACAATGATCACGATGGTGCAGTGCCCTGGTATCAGGGCATCGAATTTTATCTTGCACTGCGGCGTCTGGGCAAACCTGCCTGGTTGCTCAATTACAGCGGAGAGCCCCACTGGCCCCTTCCGTTTGCCAAACGGAAGGATTGGCAGATTCGCCTGCAGCAGTATCTTGATTATTACCTATTCGACGCACCCGCGCCGTTTTGGATGACACGCGGTGTTCCGGCCGTCGAGAAGGGCATTCAATTGGGCCTGGAAACGGTACCCGTGGTGGGAGACGAATGACCTCGCGGATTCGGATTGGAAGCCGAGCGGTGGTGGTGTCCGGACGATTTGTTCCAGCGGATTGGTTTTTTCGTGTCGTGGGCGTAAGCTAACTGTTTAGCAATTCCTTCTGCACCTCTCCGCGACCTGCCTGTTCGGCCCACATTGCATTAATGGATCATTCGTTCAACCTTCGACTTACGTTCTGGGGCGTCCGCGGCTCGACGCCTACGCCGCGCCTCGACCATCTGGGATTTGGTGGCAACACATCGTGTCTGGAGGTCCGACTTCCAGATAATCGGCTCATCATTCTTGATGCGGGGACGGGGTTGAGGGATCTCGGCAATTCCCTGATGCGTGAGTTCGGTCCCCACGGCCAGCGGCTCCATCTCTTCTTGACGCATTACCACTGGGATCACATTCAGGGTATTCCCTTCTTCGCCCCGCTGTATATGGCGGACAATGAGGTCACGTTTTATTCGCACCGGTTTTCCGTCGGGCTTGCGGATCTGATGCAGCAGCAGATGATGGAGCCGTTCTTCCCGGTGGAGTTCTCGCATCTCCCGGCTGCGCGCCCCATGCGCGAGATCAACACCGATCCCATAGATTTCGATGGGGTGGTCGTGCGCCCGTTTCGACTGAATCATCCCCAGGGCTGCATGGGATACCGGATCGATGGAGGTGGCGCCTCGATCGTCTATGCGTCCGATTATGAGCACGGAGATCCGGGATATGACGCAATCTTGAGGGAGGCGGCCGCGGGGGCGGACATCCTGATTTACGACGCGATGTACGACGTGGAGGAGTACGCATCGCTACGCAAAGGGTGGGGGCATAGTACGTGGGAGGAGGCGACCCGGCTGGCCGAGGAGATCGGCGTCAAGCGTCTCATCCTCTTCCACCATCATCCCGCCTATACGGATACCCGATTGGAGGACATCGAGCAGCGGGCACGGGACGCGTTCGAGCGAACGGAGTGCGCCCGGGAAGGCTCGAGCCTTACCGTGTAGCCCGGCATTTCTGTCGGGCAACCGCTTCCGCGCTCAAATGGCGGCAATCCGGGTTTCCCGGCACCCGGATTGTTGCTTATGAACCTACCGACCCCTAATTTGAAGTTTGTGTGCATAGCGGCGGCCACAAGTCCCGTGCAGGGGGCTGGCCGGCTCGGGTCCGCATGCCGGGGGCTTAATGGGGTGTTCCGAGACCGATCGCTATTCCAGGCGGACCACCGGCGCCCCGTTACCTTCCAAAGTCTACCATTGGGATTGTCGCAAAGTCGGGACGTTCCGGTCGATGGCCCCACCCCGGGGCCTAGTACGTCATATATCGCTTTAATAGATCCTTACGTTTCCGATGAGCGTGTCCTGCGCTCGGTTCTCTCGCTCAGGCAGGTCGCGGGGTCTGCGTCTGGGCCGATACTGTAACTCACCTGGATTCCATGTCGGGTCATGACGGAGCGGTTCTTTCAAGGACGGCTCAACTTACTACGTTGTTGGACGTGGCGCGGCAGATCGGCGCCACGACCGATTTGGATCAGTTGCTGGCTCAGATCCAGGACGCGGCCATCGAGGTTCTCGTATGCGAGCGCGTGAGCGTCTTCCTGTATGACGTGCCCCGCGGCGAGTTGGTCGCCAAGGTCGCGACCGGTCTGAATGAACTGCGATTTCCTGCAAGCAAGGGTATTGCCGGAGAGGCCCTTCAGACCAATACCACGATTAACATCCCGGACGCGTACGCCGATCCGCGATTTAATCCCGCCGTGGACAAGGCGACGGGCTTCTCCACGCGCAACCTGCTTACCCTGCCCATGCACGGTCATGAAGGCAGGGCGGTGGCGGTTCTGCAATTGGTGAACAAGCGTGTCGGCGCATTTACGGAGGATGATGCGAATCTCGCGGAAGCCCTCGCATCCCTTACCGGCGTGGCCATCCACAGACAAATGCTGATGGATGCGTATGCCGACAAGTTGCGGATGGAGCGGGATCTGAAACTGGCGCAGGACATCCAGCGGTCGCTGCTTCCCAAGTCCGATCCGACAATGGAAGGATTCGACATCGCCGGGTGGAGTCGGCCCGCCGATGAAACGGGTGGAGATTTCTACGATTTCATCCCGTTGCCTCGAGGCCGGCTGGGTGTCGTCCTTGCCGATGCGAGCGGACATGGTGTCGGTCCCGCCTTGGTCGCCGCCGAGTGCAGAGCGCTCCTTCGCGCGCTCGCCTCGACGGATCTCGACATATCCCGGGTGACCACGACGGCGAACACCATTCTTGACGAGGACCTGGCGCCGGGACGATTCATCACGACCTTCTACGGCGTACTCGACCCGGCCACATCGCAATTGGAGTATGTGTCCGGCGGCCATGCCCCACTGCTTCTCTACCGGGCCGAGGGAGGAGAACGGGTCGTCCTCGACGCCACGACACTTCCCATGGGCATCGTCTCGTTCTTCGACGGAACCCCTGCCCCCCCGATTCAGATGCATAGCGGGGACGTGTTCATTCTTCTCACGGACGGATTCCATGAGTGGGCCAATCCGAAAGGAGATGATTTCGGCGTGGATGGGGTCTTCGATGCGATCGAGTCGGCCCGAGAAGGCACTTCCAGGTCCATGGTGGAATCGCTGTGTCGCGCGGTCATGGAATTCGCCGAGGGTACGGAGCAATCCGACGACCTGACAGCAGTTATTATCAAGAAAATCTAGCTCATACGTAGCATGGTCGATCATTTCCAATCGTTCCGTTGCTTCAGGGGGCGGACGTGTAGCACCCCGCTGCGGAGCGCCCTGGTCGCATTCTTGCTGGCCACCTTATCGTCCGGCTTCCCGCTCGTGGCGCAAGACGCAGGCAGCGGTTCGACGGTGGTGGTCCTGAGGGATGGACAATCGGTGCGGGACGTGGCGCAGGAGTATCTGGGAGATGCCAACTTGTGGCCCGAGATACTCAAGGCGAGCGACATCAGCTCGCCACGGGAGGTGCGTACGGGGACGCGTCTGGTCGTGCCCCTGACGGTCATCTCGAGGGCCAACCAGTCCATCGAGGCGGCCCGAATCGCGATCCAGGAAGCCACCGACGCCGGTGCGCGTCTGTTTGCGCCCGAGTTGGTCAACCAGGCCATCCGCCTGCACGAACTGTCGCTGCAACAGCGGAAGGCGCGGTCATGGGCGGAGGCCCGGTCATCCGGCGAACAGGCGTCTGCCGCGGCGCGTAACGCCCTGGCCGTGGCGCGGAGCGAGCGGAATGTGAGCGCGGAAGCCATCGTAAGCGACCTCATTGGGACCGTACAGGGGCGTTTACCCCAGGATCTGGTCTGGCACGCGCGCGGATTGCGGTCGAGTCTTGTCGAGGAAGAAAAGGTGCGCACGTTGTCGAATTCGTTCGCCGAGATCATGTTCAGGGACGAGAGCCGTTTGCGCCTCAATGCCAACTCGCAGGCCGTGATCCAGCAAATGCGCGTTGATCTGCTGAGCAAGCGGCAGGTGGCGAACGTCTCGCTCGTCGAGGGAGACGTATACGCCCTGCTGGGAGCGAATCGCGCCCGGAAGAGTTTCGAACTGGAGGTTTCGGGGGTAGAGACGCAGATCGATTCCCGCAATTTCTGGGTCGGTAAACAGGGCAACGAATCGCGCTTCGCAAACTATGACGACGCGGAGGTGTACGTGTCGTCGGGTGGTGAACGCGTGTCGCTGGGCAAGAACCAGGGCACGTTGGTACGTATGCTCCAGGCGCCGACGGCGCCTCGGGTCCTGCTGCCGATCACGGAACTCAAGGCGCCTGATGACGACCAGATCGTCTACAGAAAGGAGGTGACGCTCGAGTGGGATCCTGTGGAAGGAGCAGTCAGCTACTGGTTGGAGATCGGCGCCGATCCCGTCTACTTCAACACGTTCATCAACCGATGGGGCGTCGAGGGCACGAAGCTCAGCATCGACGAATTGGAGGACGGTACCTTCTACTGGCGCGTTGCGGCCATCGACGATCAGAACTTCCCGGGCGCGAAGAGCAAGGTTCGCCGCTTCACGCTGAAGAATACGGAGCGTCCCCCCTTCCTGGTTGTTAGCGCCCCGGACGACGCTTCGTACGTGCGCCGTCCGATGGTCACGGTCGTAGGCGAGTCTGAGACGATTGCCACCGTGTTCGTGAACAATGTAGCGGTGACCATGAACGACGGGGGGGCCTTTTCGTCGACCATTGCGCTGCAAGAGGGCCTGAACAACATCGAGATCAAAGCGATCGACGAGAAGGGGGCCCAGACCGTTTTGCGTCGCGGCGTCACCTTCCTGCCTGACAAAGAGGCGGAGGTGAGCCTGGACCTCGGTCTGGAGGAGATCGCGCCCAAGACCTACTTGACCGCTGCAAACGGGATTACCGTGAGCGGTACGACCTCGGCATCCTCGCAAGTGCAGGTTTCTTCGCCCAATACCACGGCTGCTACCTACTCCAACGATGAAGGCGGTTTCCGCGTGAGCGTGCCGCTGAAGACCCAGCGGGAGAAATTCGATCTACAGGTCACCTCTCCCTCGGGCTTCGCCTCGGCCGATAGTTTCATCGTCGTCTCCGACGCTTCGGCGCCCAAGCTGATTCTCGATTCCCTTCCGCCGGCCACGACCTCCACCCAGACGGTTGATGTGTCCGGACTGGTCGTTGACGGTGAGACCCTCCTGCTGAACGGTCGGTCGGTTCCGCTGCGTGAAGGGCGCTTCGAGGTAACCGTTGAATTGACGGCCGGGTCCAACCGGATCAGTCTCATGGCCACCGATCGGGCGGGAAACCGCGCCGCCGGCGCCTTCGATGTCGTACTTGATCGCGAGCCGCCTGCACTGCAGGGGTACGCCTTCACCGAAACGCAGGTGAGCGGCGGGGAGACGGTTGCGCTGGAAGTTCGCGCGTCCGACATCTCCGCAATCCAGCGCGCCGCACCGTATGGTGTTCGCGTGGGCGCGTGGACGTATGAGAGCATTCTTCGTTTTCGGCCCTCTACCGCCACATTCTACGGCACATTGGTCGTGCCCGTCGACGTGTCGGGAAGACTCGTACTCGAGTTTCTCGAGTTGGAGGACTATTACGGAAACGGCCGGCGATACACCTCGCCCTGACCGGTTCCTCCTGAATTCCGGCCCTCGATTCCTGCAGGTTCGGCGGCCCCCATTAGATCATCCCAATAACCGTATTTCGGAGATTCCATGCGAGCCCCTCTACTGACGGTGTTCGGACTCGCGACGCTTTTGCCGTTCGCAGCTACCGTTCCGCTACAGGCCCAGGACCGCCTACCGTTCATCACCTACGGCAACCGGGCTTCCACCATGGAGGGAGATGACGACTATCGTCAGATCATCTTCTTCGAGATCCCCAGCACGGGGCCCGACACCGTGTACGTCCGCCTCTTCGACCCCGACAACGGCGATGCGATGGACGCCATTGCCGGAGCGCTGGACGGACGAACGCGGTTCGCGCTCTACGGTGGACAAGGGGCGCACTCGACCGCCGAGATCTCCGGCGATGAGACGCCGGACGATGTGATGGACGGCGGCACGATGCTTCAAGAAGCCGTTTTCGGACGGGATCAGCGTACCGACAACCAGTGGATGACGTTCGCTCGCGCCGTGAAATCACAGGGGGATTCTCTCGGCAGTCATTACGTCTTCAAACTCGTGGTGGAGGGGGTTGCGGGCGATGACGGGAACGTGTTCGACGTGTCGATCAGCTCCTCCCCTACCGGCAACACGCCCGTGTCCGGCTTGCGGTTCTATAGCTATGCGCCGACCATTCGGCTCGCCCGCCGCGATGTGCTGGCCGTTCTTCGGTTCATCGTGCCCGAAAACGCTACCCAACTTGTCACCCACAACTACGACGTGGCAGGTGCCGATGTACGTGTGGAGACCGCCATCCGGGCCGTGCCGGTCGGATCCTCCGATCAGGGAGCATGGCTCGGGACCCCCTTCTCGGTTGAGGATGTGGAGCGCGGACGCCTGGCAGCCATCACGATGAGCGCCACCGTGGGAGAGTTTCCAAATGACGCTGCATTCTACGTGGCAACGCCGGCCGGACGGGCGCTCCCGATCCAGTTGCCCGTTCTCGGAGAACAACTCGCCCGACGTCCTACCGTCGTGCTCAACGCCAATCCGCTCTCCGACTGTTCCTCCGTGGCCTTCGATGCAGGAATGAGCCAGGAAGCGAACTACGAACAGTATACGTTTCAGTGGACGTTCGGCGATGGAACGCGGGCAACCGGCCGCTCCATCGTGCACACCTACGAAAACCCGGGCACCTACCAGGCCACTGTGATGGTCGCGGACGTGTCGGGACAGATCGGCCGCGGCGCCGTGGCCAATGCCCAGGTTGTCGTCAAGAAACAACCCGTCGTACTGGCCGGTCCGGACCGACTGGTTGCACCGGGCCAACCCGTGTCCTTCCAGGGGAGTGCAACGACATCGTCGGAGTTCAGCATTCAACGGTATCGCTGGGATTTCAACGATGGAGGACTGGGACAGGGAGAACAGGTTACCCACACGTTCCGGGCACCCGGCAAGTACCTCGTCACCTTGAGAGCCGAGGACAGTGCGGACCATCCGTGTAATTTCGGGACGGATCAGGTGGAAGTAGTGGTCAACGCCGCCCCCGTCGCGGAAGCGGGAGAGAACCAGAACGTCAGCGTGGGCGAGAGCCTTACGCTTAACGGCAGCCGCTCCTATGACACGGACGGCACCATCGGGACGTACGAGTGGGACCTGGGCGATGGCCGCGTGGCGCAGGGGCGTCAGATCGACCATGTCTATACCCGTCCCGGCCGCTTCACCGTGACGCTGACGGTCAAGGACGACGCGAACATCGACAATAGTACATCGACCGATCAGATCGAGATCTTCGTCAACGATCCGCCCGTGGCCGTGGCCGGGGCCGACCAGACCGCCGCCGTCGGCGAAGTACTTGCCTTCAACGCCACTTCCTCCACCGACAGCGACGGCAACATCGTTAACTATTTGTGGGACTTCGGCGATGGCGGCATCGGAAACGACGCCGTGGTGACCTACGCCTACAGACGCCCGGGGACGTACAACGTGCGGTTGACCGTACGCGACAACTCGATCACCCGGACCGGAATCGGCCGCGACTCGCTGACGGTGATCATCAACGCCCCGCCGATCGCCAATGCCGGAACCGACCAGCTCGTTACGAGCAGCGAGGTCCAGTTTGACGGTACAGGTTCCGTGGACGCGGACGGTCAGGTTGCACAGTATAGCTGGGATTTTGGAGATGGAACCATCGGGTCCGGACCTCGGCCCATTCATGTGTATGGCAGACCCGGGACCTACACGGTTCGCCTGCGCGTCACCGACAACTCCGGCACGATTCGCAACGAGGCGCTCGACCAGATGACGGTCGTCGTGAACGCGGCGCCGGTGGCCGACGCGGGTCCGGACCAGGTCGTGTCGCCCGGCCAGCAGGTGGCCTTCGATGCAGGGCGCTCGACGGATCAGGACGGATCGATCGAGCAGTTCATATGGGATTTCGGTGACGGTTCGCGGGGTGAGGGGGCTTCGGTCCGGCATGCCTACGCCAAACCGGGCCGGTATGTATCGAGGCTGACCGTTCGGGATGACACCGGGCAAGAGCGTGCCGTCGATCACGACGAGGCGGTCATTGTGGTCAATTCGACGCCTGTCGCCGTCGCCGGACCTGACGTGCTTGTCGCCCCGAACCAGTCTTTCGGCCTCACCGCGCTTCAGTCTTTCGATACGGATGGGTCCATTACCGCCTATCGCTGGGAATTGAGCGACGGAAGTGCCGCCCGGGAGCAACCCGCCTTCACGACATCCATCGCCTCGCCAGGGATCTATACCGCCCGGTTGATGGTCACGGACGACTCAGGGACGGAAAACGCGAGGGATGAGGACCAGTTGACCGTTCGGGTGAATTCGTCGCCTCAAGCCGTCACGGTCCCCGAGATCACCACCTGCGACGTCACGATCGAGTTCGACGGTACGGCATCGGTGGATCCGGACGGGGATGCATTGCACTACAGTTGGGATTTCGGTGACGGGACGCCAAACACCATGGGCCCCATCATTCGGCATTCCTACCTCGAAGGCGGCACCTACCCCGTCGTGCTTACCGTCAACGACGGGACCGGGCTCAGCAACGCCTCCGATACCGCCGACATGCTCGTATCCATTAACCGGCCTCCTCTTGCGGTGGCAGGTCCTGACACGACCGTCTGCGCGGGTGAGTTTGTGATTTTCGATGGAAGTGATTCGTCCGATCCTGAAGGGGGGCTTCTGAAGTTTGACTGGGAATTCGGCGACGAGTCCACGGGTCAGGGCGTCAACCCGACTACGATGTACAAGAACGGCGGGGTATATCCCGTTGTGCTGACGGTCAAGGACGACTCCGGTATGATGTGTAACACAGGGATCGATCAGATGCTCGTGCGCGTGGTCGAGTCCCCGATCGCCAATGCAGGCCCCGATCAGACGGTCTGCGCCAACATGCCGGTCCAGTTCGACGGTTCCGGCTCCCGCGATGCCGATGGCGTGGTCGATCGATTCGACTGGGAATTCGGCGACGGGCAACAGGGCGGCGGAGAGCTTCCCAGCCATATTTATGCCGAGCCGGGCGTATATCGGGTTCGGCTGACCATTACGGGAGACCAGGTGGGGACGTGTGACAACCAGGATCAGGACGAGGTGGTCATCACCGTGCTCGCCGCTCCTACGGCCCACTTTGAGGCGCCGGAGCGGGCGCCTGCCGGCGCGCCCGTGCGCTTCGATGGTTCCTCCTCTTCGACAACCAGTGGACGGATTCAAGCCTATCGGTGGGATTTCGGAGACGGCAACACGGGATCCGGCCAGATCGCCTCGCATACGTTTGCCGAACCCGGTCGATACAAGGTCACGTTGACCATCGAAACGGACCAGGCCTCCCAGGCGTGTACCGCCGTCTCGTATACCCAGTTCATCACGATCAATGATAGCCCCGTGGCGAATGCAGGTCAGGAAGTCGTTGTGGCCGTGAATGAATTTGTCCAGCTTAGCGGTGCGGGTTCCACAGACTCCGATGGGTCGATCGGGAACTACGTATGGGATCTGCGCGACGGAAATACCGCCCAGGGGATCGACGTCCGCCACCGTTATCGAGAGCCCGGACGGTACCCGGTCGTGCTCACAGTCACCGATGACGCACGTCTTCCCAACTCCACCGACAAGGACACCGTGCTGGTTATCGTCAACGCGCGTCCCCAGCCCGTGATCGAAGTTGCCGACCAGGTCTGCCCCGCTGAAACGGTCCCATTCAGCGCCGCGCGATCGACGGATGCCGACGGAGAGATCGTTTCGTACACGTGGGAGTTCGGCGACGGTGCGACCGCGGAGGGCATGGATGTCGACCATACCTTCGCAGAGGTGGGACAATACCATGTTCGCCTGCTTGTCGACGACGGAGTGGCCGTTCAGAACCGTTACGGGGAAGCCACAAAGGTTCTCGTCGTGAACCGGAAGCCGATGGCGAAGGCTGGTCCGTTCATCGGCGTCTGCCCCAGCGAACCCGTCGCCTTTGACGCATCCGCCTCAAGAGACATCGACGGTGAAATCGCGTCCTACCGGTGGAATTTCGCCGACGGACAGTCCGCTGACGGCATGCAGGTTTCACACGCGTTCAGTCGAGCGGGCACCTTTGATGTGACGCTGACCGTGACGGACGACTCCGGTTCGAACTGTGCCGCGGACGTGGACACACGCACCGTGCGGGTCAACGGCGCTCCGGTCGCAAATGCCGGTCCCGACCGGGATGCCTTCGTCGGCGGGGCCCATGATGCGGTCATCTTCGATGCCGGCGGGTCGTCCGATCCGGATGGAGACTCGCTCATCTTCGAGTGGGAATTCGGAGACGGCCGCCGCGACGTGGGCCGCGTCGTGGAGCACGCCTATTCGCAGCCGGGCACCTACACGGTCCGGCTGACCGCCCGTGACGGTTCGGGCACATCCTGTGAGGCGACGACCGATACGGCAACCGTAACGGTGCGCACGCGCACACCGCAGGACGGCTCGACCCAATAGGACCATCCTCTTTCAAACCCTACATTTGTCGTATATCCATCTCCATGCGAATCAACCTTCGCCCAAAGCTGATCTTCTTCTCGGTGGTCCTTGCCCTGGTACCGCTGTTCGTTGCGGGACGGACCATGATCCAGTTGACGCAGGACGAACTGAAGAGTACGGCGAATGACGATCTATCGTCCAGCGCTCGGCAGATCGTCAACGAGATCGACACGTTCTACGAGGATACGTGGATTCGGCCGCTCGTGCTTGTCCGCAACTCGATCGACAGCGAATGGCTTGGTCCTCAGGAGAAGATCTCCATCCTTCAGACCGGCCTCCAGGAGATCACCGACGTGGCGGCCGTGCAGTTGACGGTCGAGGGCATTCCCCCGGCGCTCGTGTCGAAGGAACGATTCACCGACCGGTTTCGGGAGGCCGGACTCAACCCATCGGATCTGCTTCGGGTGGATCCGGCTTCGATCCCCGCTCTCGATGCCGATGTTGATGCCGTCATCGGAGAGTTGATCCACGTGGAAGAAACGGATGACTGGTTGCTGACGGTCTTTCTGCCGCTGCGAAATCCTCTTCTGGGCCGCCGTGCCACCTTGTCGGCCCGCGTGGATCTGGGACGACTTCGGGAGGCCATCGCCTCCAACCCCATGAACCAGAAGGGAGAAGTGGTCGTGGTCGACGCAGGGGGGCAGCAGTTGCTCGAGCCCGAGCGAAATGTGCTCACTGATCGCACCATCGTTGAACGGGCTGTTGAACGACTCGGCTCAGGCTCCCGAGTGGCCTCTGTGGAACCGTACGAGCGAACGGACGGGGAGGCCATGCTCGGGGCATACGCTTTCCCCGAGCGCTTCCCGTGGGGCGTGGTCGTGGAAATGCGCGAGCGGGACGCTTATCTCGCAGTCCAGCAGATGCGGCGCAGCCTCATGTACTGGATTCTGTTTGGATTGGTGATGGCTACGGCAGGCGCGTTCTTCCTGGCTTGGCGCATCAGCAAACCTATCCTCAAGATCTCTGCCGTGACGCAGGCGGTGAGCAAAGGAGACCTTCAGGTACGGGTGGAAGGGGTTAATGCAAAGGACGAAATCGGGGACCTGGCCAATCGGGTCAACGAGATGATCCAGGGCTTGCTGGAACGATTCAACCTGGAGAAATTCGTTTCAGGCGGTACCATCGCGGCCGTGAAAGGCGCAACGTCTACGGGCGTCCGCCTCGGCGGGGAGCGAAGAAAGGTGACCGTGTTCTTCTCTGATATCCGGGGATTTACCGCGTTTTCGGAGCGCGTTGAGCCGGAAGTCGTCGTTGAGATGCTCAATACGTACCTGAGACACCAGGCCTACATCGTGAAGAAATACAACGGCGATATCGACAAGTACGTGGGTGATGAACTGGTCGCCGTTTTCCAGGGACCGGACATGGCGGTGAATGCCGTGCGCTGTGGAACCGAGATCCAGGAGAAGATGCGCCACCTGACCGAGGAACGTCCCGAGTGGAATATCGCCATCGGGATCGGCATCAACACCGGGGATGTCGTCATGGGCGCCATGGGGAGCGAGGACCGTATGGACTACACCATTCTTGGCGATACGGTGAATCTCGGGGCGCGACTCTGTTCCGCGGCGGATCGTGGACGCACCATCATCTCGGAAAGCACCTACCAGGAAGTACGCCACCTTACCGATATCGACCTCGTCGCTCTGGATCCCATCCAGGTGAAGGGCAAGGTGGCGCCGATCCAGATTTACGAGGCCCTGGGACGGGTGTCCGCCGTCTCGGAGGAAGGCAAAGACACGGCCGATTTGACGGTCTGATCGGATCCGGCCCCCGGTCGCTCACGCCGGCCGGCCTCTCGTCCGTGATGCACATCGCCGATGTCTCGCCGGCCGATTCGATACGGCGCATACCCCCGCATTGCGGGGGATGACCGCGATCGCCCGGCTTTCCGTGTCACATCGGACGGGACATCAGGATTCCCAACAACATGGCGACCAGGGCAAGCACCATGTTGATACGGCCGATATTCGCCGACTTTCGCCGCATGCGCTCGGTCGTTTCCGCCGCCGGCTCGACTTGCATGGCGTCGATGGCCTGATGACCCTGCCGCCCGATGTGCATCATACTGACCAAGATGATGGCCAGCGCGATAACGAACTTCGTCCCGAAGAGATGGGCGTAGGGAAGCCTCCAGAATTCAGCGGAAAGGAAGACAGCGCCATAGCCCTTCGCGAAAGCGTTGGTGAATCCCGTCACCAGAAGGATGAGCACGCTCGCAGCCCCGATTTTGCCGAAACGCCGGGCTGCTGACCGCATGACCGCTCCGGCATGCGCCTTGAGATCCGGTTCGCGCAGGGAAGGAACGAGGATCATCGCCAGAAAGGCCATGCCTCCGACGAAAGTGACCACCGCGAGCAGGTGGATGAACAGGGAGATCTGGAACCAGGGAAACATGGTCGGAATACGGTTAGCCACGAAGCACTGTCATCTCGACGAGGGGTCGTCGAACGTTAAATGTAACACTCCCGTTCTACGGTTCAGCGCATTTCTCGGCAAGATCGGTGAAGACGTGTTTGAAGCCATTCAGTTAAATTTCCCCCGCCGTGACCACCGAATCCTGGTGACGTAAGGACCAGGGGATGTACCTTTTATCTTTGACCGCATCCAGACAGACGACACCCGCACCGGCTTGCCGGGTGTCGTGACAGACACCCGTTACGGTCATGGTCAGGTATCCCGTCCGCATGACTTTTCTCAACACCCTGCTGGCGGCGCAAGAGGAGACCGACTCCCTCCTCTGTGTCGGCCTGGATCCCGATCCCTCTCTCCTTCCCCTATCCGTGGGCGGACGCTCAACGGGGGATGCCGTGGTCGCGTTTTGCCGGGCGATTATTGATGCGACCGCAGCGGTTGCCTGCGCCTACAAACCGAATCTCGCCTTCTTCGAGGCACTCGGTTCCGATGGGCACCGGATCCTCCACGAGGTCGTGCGCTGCATTCCGAAGGGCAGGGTAGTGATTGCCGACGGCAAGCGAGGAGACATCGGCAACACGGCCCGAATGTACGCCAGGGCCGTTTTTGAGGAATTGGACTGTACAGCGTGCACGGTGTCGCCCTATATGGGGCGCGATGCCGTGGAGCCGTTTCTCGAATTCGCCGGGAAAGGGGTCTTCGTTCTGGCCCGCACGTCGAACGCCGGCGCCGGGGATTTCCAGGAGTTAAACGTCGGAAACGAACCGCTGTACCTGCACGTCGCCCGCCGGGTGCGGGAGTGGGGCGAGGGTAAACCCGGGACGGCGGGGTTGGTCGTTGGAGCGACCGCGGCCGGGGGACTCGCAGTCTTGCGTCGTGAGGCGCCGGATTTGCCGTTTCTTGTCCCGGGGGTGGGTGCCCAGGGTGGGGACGTGGAAGTCGTGGTGCGCGAGGCGGCGGTGGGAGGGGCGCCTCTGGTGGTCAATAGTTCCAGGCAGATCCTGTATGCCTCGAGCGGAGCCGATTTTGCGGCAGCGGCAGAGCGTGAAGCCCGGCAGTTGCGAGATGCAATCAATAACGCCAGGCGAACGGCGCATCCCGGCTAGGAGCCCAGGCTGACGTCCTTCAATGCATTGTAAAGCCAGGCGCGGGCCATCGTCCAGTCGCGTTTGACGGTGGCGGGCGAAATGCCCAGATAGTGGGCGGTTTCTTCGACGCTCATTCCGCCGAAGTACCGGCACTCCACCACGCGACTCTGGCGCTCGTCCAGTTGAGCGAGGCGCTTGAGTGCCTCATCCAACGCAATCAGGCTTTCTCCCCGTTCGCCGGCGCGGAGTTCGGCAACCTCTTCCAGCGAGTTGGAGTCGACACCTCCCCCCCGTTTGCCGGCCTTGTGCTTCCGGGCATGGTCCACCAGAATGCGTCGCATCGCCTGTGAGGCCACTGCCAGAAACTGGTTCCGGTTCTTCCATACTACCCGGTCCTGCCCAACGAGTTTGATGTACGCCTCGTGAACGAGTGCGGTCGTATTGAGCGTGTGTCCCGGCCGTTCGAAGTGAAGACGCCGATGCGCCAATACCCTCAGTTCCTCGTAAACAAGCGGCAGCAGCCGGTCCACAAGGTGATTGCCACCTCTGCCGAGGTTGCTCAGTATCCGGGTAATTTCCCGATTCGAATGCTGATCCTGACCCACTCCCTGTCACCATCTTCAATCGCCGTCGCAGGATTACAAAAAGATGCCCCGAGAGCGCCTGCGGCTGGCGTGAACCGGTCATTTTTTCCGCTTGTTAAGGTACCCATGTTCCGTCCTAATTGATTCGACCGAACGAAAAAATGTTACATCCTTTTAAACCTCTTGCAGGCCGTGCCGCTGGCCGCCGCACTGCCGGACGCTGGCCGGTTGTCGATCCGCGGGTTCACGAGCCCGATGCCGATCCGTACCGGGTACCCGAAGCCGTGGTGCAGGACGTATGGAATGGGCAATTCATTGACCATTCCCGCCTCTTCACCACCCAGGGCGAGCGAATTCGGATTTTCGATCCGGGCAGGTGGAATTCGGGACACGGACCCGATTTCACCACCGCCCGTCTCGCCATCGGCGAAACGACCTGGAGCGGAGACGTGGAGGTACACCGCACCTCGTCAGACTGGGCCGCCCACGGGCACCACCGCGACCGGCGCTACAACGCGGTCGTGCTTCATGTGACGCTCGTCAGGGACGCGATGACCGGTGCACTCACGCGGGCTGACGGGACGCTGCTTCCCGAGTTGGTCCTCTTTCCCTATCTCACGACGTCCTTGCGTCGGTTGCTCCACCGGTTCTATTTGTTCAGAGATTCTCCCATTGCCTGCGCAGACTCGTGGCCGGACGTGCCGGAGCGCATTCGAGCCGAACTCGTGCTGGAATCCGCGCGGGACCGGTTGGATCGAAGAGCGGACAGTTACGCACTCCATCAGGGGCTCGGGGTAGATCCTGTCGAGCGGCTATACCGCCTGTCGTTCCGGGCACTCGGCTACACGTCCAACGCGGATGCCATGGAAGAACTGGCAACCCGCGTGCCGCTGGACGTGGCCCGTCGAGCGGGTAGAAGCCCAGAAGGATCTGCTCCCCTGTTGCTGCGGGCTGCGGGTCTTTCGGAGGAGTTGACGTCGGGTACGGCTGACAATGTGGAACCGGCTGCTGAGGAGGAATTCCATGTCGTGCCGATGCACGAATCAGCGTGGACCCTGTCCCGGGTACGTCCCGCCAACGCGCCGTTTGTCCGGATACTTCAGGCAAGTTCCTGGCTCAGGCCTGGCGGTTGGCTGGCTTCGGATCCCGTTGGCCCATTGTTCGAAATCGTGGAGGGACCGCGTCCTCTCGCGGGTCTTCGGCGGCTACTCATCCTCCAAAGCGCTTCCTCCGGCTGGTCGGATGTGCCCGCGCTCGGACCGCAACGGCGAGATGTGCTCATCGCCAACGTCATCCTTCCCTTCATCCATTTCATCGCGAGCCTGACTGGTCGGACGTCTGCGGAGCCCGTCATCTGGGACCTCATGGGTGCGATGCCGGCGGAGCCCGATTCCGTGACCTCGGCGTTTGTGCGGCTTGGTGAACAGATTGGTACGGCCCTCCTATCGCAGGGCTATCATGAACTCTTTCAGTCTCGATGCCACCGCGGTCGCTGCCTCACCTGTCCCGTCGGACGGCGTATCTTGGCTGGATCAACGGAACCATCAGACGCGCAAACATGACACATCCAGACATCCGACCGCTCGTTCGGCTCGTGCATCTTGTACTGCGGGCCGAGTGTGTTGCGGATTTCCTTGCCCTTCTCGACCGGGTCGGACCGCAGATCCGGTCCATGCCCGGCTGCCTCGGCCTCGAGATCTGGCGCGATCTCGATCAACCTGAGCGCTTCGTGACGATGAGCCGATGGCTGGACGGCGCGGCCCTGGAGAACTACCGTACCAGTGCTCTCTTCCGTGCGACGTGGACCAAGGTGAAGCCCTGGTTCTTGGAACGGGCGCGGGCGTCAAGCTATGAGGCCATGGAGGACCCTTCCGCCCGGCCTATATCGACATCTTGATCCCGGCCTGAAAAGCCCGGCCCGGTGCGGGCAGTCCCAGTTGCTGAACGAAGACGGCGTCGGTAAGATTGTCGGCCCGGGCGAAGACCTCTGCATACAGGGTGCGCTCCGTCGGCATGCGCACGAGCCGGCTAACCCTCGGGTGGATCATAACGGCCCCATCGAGCCGCTCCATTTCGTTGTCCTCGTTGAGCGAATAGGCCCTGCCGAACATGTCGGCCTCGAGCACGATGGAGAGCCCGGCCACGGGCGACCAGGAGGTTGCGAGGTGACCGAGCAAGACCGGTTTCTCTGCCAATTGCCGGTCGTACCGGCCGGATGTCATATCGTGGGCCCGGCCGTAGGTCCACGTGGCATGGGCGTCCACGCCCAGCCCCGGGAGGGGTTTGGCTCGGCCGACGACCTCCAGGCCGACAAGTCGGCTTCCCTCCAGGTTGACGCGTTGACGGCGGCGGAACCCGTCAACCTCGACGACTGCCTGATCGATAGAGCCGGACGTCCGGCCCCCGAATGCCATGATCTCGGCGCTCAATTGCTCGGACATGAAGTCGACGCCGAGTTCCCCGATGAGGGATCGTTCGGGCTCCAGGTCCAGATTCAGAACGAATCGACCCAACGCGGTATCGAACAACTCGCGCATGGTTGGAAATCGCGTTCTCGATCCTGTGAGACCCTTGACGCGCCACTGCCCGGGCATGTCCCAGGTGGCCCCCACGCTCCATCCTGAAGCGGCGCTCGGATCACGGCCGGGTTGATCGCCGGTTTCGGGTGCCGATATCGCGTCCACGTTTATCCCCAGCACGAAGGCCAGATCGGAGGTCGCGTCGACTTCATATTCCGCACCCGCACTCAGCAGATGTTGCGTGAACAGGCGATCCAGAGGAAGTCCGGACGGGACGCTCAGATCCTCCTGGCGATGGGTCGAAGAGAGGGCGTTAAGCGCCGTTCGCAAATTGCCCCGCCCCGCAACGCGACTGAGAATGAGGCGCACCCCGGCGGTGCGATCCACATCCGTCTGGGTGAAAACGACATCCTTGAAGGCACTGGATCCGTACTGTTCGATCGTCTGCCCGAAGAGGGCCGTCCACAACGCTCCCTGAAGAACGGTCTGTCCCCGGCTATCCAGCGGGGTGCGACCATTGACGAGGAACACGGTGTTGTGCCACTCGGGGTACTTCCAGTATCGCACGTTCGACACGGATGGATCGAGGTGGCCTTCCGGCGGAACGCCTTTCTCACCCCGGAAATGCAGTGCGGAAACTCCGAGCCGCGATCCGTCCGAAATCCGGTACTCGACACGGGCAAAGCCATGTCCCAGCCCGTAAGCGGAGTTGGTGCGGATCCGGCCGTCCTCCTGCCCGAACGGAAGTTCGATCCCTGAGGGGAGAGGCGTGCCCGCGGAGGCGCCCCAGCCCAGTGACCCGACGGCGCTCCATCGGCCCTTTCGGTGGAGGTGCGTTGCATGCACGCGCCCCCTCGTGGGCGTGCCGATCTGGCTTGTGACCTCCGTGAATCGGCCGTCTCCTTCGAGGCGCCGAGAAACCAGATTTACCACGCCCCCAAGCGTGTTGGCTCCGTAGAGGAGGGACGGAATGCCCTTCGCAATGGTGAGGCCGTTGACGATGGAGACCGGGAGCAGACCGACGTCGACCCGATTGTCCCACGGAACGTTCAGCAGCGCACCGTCGAAATACACGGCCACCTGCCTCTCCCCAGCGTTGCGCATATACAGCAGGGTCTCGCCCCGAGAATTGGTCTGCACATGGGCAGCCGGGATCAGACGGAATACGTCTGCCGCAGAAAATGCGTCCCGTCTTTCGATCTGGGCAAGGCTGATGCGCTGCACGAGCGACGAGGACGCAGTGGCGGTGCCTGTCGCATTGACGAGGACTTCTCCGAGATTGTAGACCCTCGACGTGTCTACGGTGGGGATATAAACGAACAGCGTATCCGGCCTGGGCCGATCCTGCCCTCGAGCGACGTGACTCGCGGCAGAAGCCACGAGAAGGCAGGCCAGTGTCGCAGCAAGAAGGTCAATCTTCGCGAATCGCATCGGACGCGGTCTTTTCAGGCTCTGACGACGCGTTCTAGTCGATGAACGCAGCGCCGTTCCGCCGACGCGTCGATTTCACGCGAATCGCGGACTTGCGATCCGGGTCCCGAAAGTCCCGACCTGCTCGGGGACCGGTGCCACGCGCTGCCCGGTAGCGCCAAAATGGGACGTGGATCAGATGATGGTGCCTGGAGGAATGACCGTGTTCTTGGGAATCACCACGATTCCGTCGCGGATGTAATAGTTCGGTCCGTCGGCCTCGTTCACGCCCTCCTGGTTCTTGATCACGCACCGGCTCCCGATGCTCACATTCTTGTCGATGATCGCGTTTTCGATATAGGACTCCACCCCGACGCCCGGCGAATCGGGCGCGTCCAAACCTCGCTGGCGCAGACCCTTCTCGTGCCATGCATAGAAATCGGAACCCATGAGGATGGAGTTCTTGATCGTCGTATTGTGCTCGACGAACGACCGAATGCCGATTACGGAATTCGCGATGTGGCTGTTTATGATGACCGATCCTTCAGCAATCAACGAATCCTGCACATAGCAACTCTGGATCTTGGCCGGCGGCAGTATTCGAGCGTTCGTGAAGATGGGCATCGTCGGACTGTACAGGTCGAAGTCCGGGATGCGTTTGGCCAGCGCGAGATTGGCGTCGTAGAACGAACGGATCGTCCCGATATCGCTCCAGTAACCGGTGAAGGGAAAACTGTGCACTTTTCGACTTCCGATGGCATTGGGGATGACCTCTTTGCCGAAGTCGGTGAAACTCGGGTTCGTGGCGAGTTCTTTCTTAAGGACGCTCCGGTTGAAAATGTAGATGCCCATGCTGGCAAGCAGCGTTCGACCCTGGGCATACATTTCCGGAGACACCTCACTGTGAAGGTCCGCCAGACGATCGCCCTTCGGTTTCTCAACGAATTCTACGACCTGGCTGGTCTCGTCGGTCTTCAGAATGCCAAAGCCCGTCGCATCTTCCGGCGTCACCGGGATCGTCGCAATTGTAATCTCCGCGCCACTGTTGATGTGATGGGCGAACATCTCTACATAGTTCATCTGGTAGAGTTGATCCCCCGAAAGGATGAGCAGGTACTGGTGCCGCAGTCCGTCTACGTGGTTGAGACTCTGGCGAACGGCATCGGCCGTACCTTGAAACCAGTCGCCTGATTCCGGCGTCTGCTCCGCGGCGATGATCTGGACGAATCCGTTCGTGAAGCGGCCGAACCGGTAGGAGTTGCTCACATGGCGGTTCAGACTGGCCGAATTGAACTGGGTGAGCACCAGAATCCGGTTCATCCCCGAGTTGATGCTATTGGAGATGGGGATGTCGACCAGACGGTACTTTCCCGCCAGCGGCACCGCCGGTTTGGAGCGGAGTTTGGTGAGCGGAAAAAGGCGCGTCCCCGCGCCACCCCCCATCACGAGGGTGATGATCTCACTGAGAGGAAGCAGATCCATGGGATATGGGGCACCTCTTGCCCGATTCGGTCAGTTTCAAACGGCAGCCTGCTCCATCCCCCCATCCACGCCGCACCCGTCGTAGCGGCCTGCATCGCAACCTGCCATATCGGCCGTGGGATTCCGGACCTAATGTAGCATGAATCGTATTGTTGAGGAAACGAGATTTCACGAAGCGTGGGAACAATCCCGTTTTCACAGACGGTGCGCACTTCGGATCGGTAATTCGTATTTTAATGGTTTGGTTGAACGAACGCTTCGTGGATCGACAACAATCAAGCCGGCACATGCTCAAGCAACTGAGGACCGAGTTCATCTTCACGATCGTGGCGCTCGCGGCATTGCTCAGTGTCGCCGCCGTGCTCTCGGGGGGACTCCTGTACATACCATTGGTCGTACTTGCTTTCGGCCTGAATGTGTGGGCGTTGACACAGAGCGAGCGGGAGGGCTTCTTCGGCGACCGGAACATGCCCCGGGCGGGCGATCCGGAACGGCAATTCCACCCGATCCAGACGGTCATTCTGATCGTCTTGATGTTCTTGCAGGTCGCCATCACGTCATTTCACATCCTCGCGAGCTGATCCTGGGGCGTTCCTTCGGTGCACCGTGAAACTCTGCCCCGCGTGCAGGGGTAGACTCAGAGTAGCGAAGGGTGAGATCGCCCGTTCGCGTGTCTTGGACGGAATAGCCGGCGGAGCATGAGCGAACAGACCCTCTCTCTCGTCGCGCACATTCGCGCGCGACTGCATGGCACCATCCGACGCCTGGCGTTATCCGAGTTTCTCGCGGGCGCCGTCGTAACGGTGGGCGCATTCCTGACCGTGTTCGGGCTATCGATCCTGCTCGAACTGGGCTTCTGGTTCGAACCGGGTCCCCGGCTCGTTCTGCTCGCCGTACCGGCTCTCCTGCTCGGGGCCGGCATGATCGGATCGGTCGCGCTGCCGCTCCTCCGTCTCGTGGGCAGACTTCCCGGACTGTCCGAAGAGCAAGTGGCTCGCCGCGTCGGCAGGCGATTCCCGGAGGTGGCCGACCGCCTGATCGACCTGCTCCATCTCGCTGACGGCCGGTCCGCGTCCGGTTCATCCGCTCTGGTCGAGCACGCCGTATCGCGCCTCGGGCGTGAACTGGAGCCGATTCCGATCGAGGCCGTGGAGGACTTCTCCGGGCCCAAACGATGGGCCCGTCTCGCGTTCATTCCGCTCGCCCTCCTCGGCCTCGGGTTCCTCCTCGCACCCGGCAGATTCGCCGGCGCTGCCCAGCGGCTGCTGTCGCCCGGGGCCGCCTTCTCGAGACCCGCGCCCTTCCAACTCGACGTCACCCCCGGAAACGTGGAGGTCGTCAAAGGCGCTTCGGTGGAAATTCGTACGGTGCCGAAAGGAAGCGCATTCCCTGACCGTGTCAACCTCCTGCTGCGCAACGACGGGGAAGAACGCATCGAGGTGGTCGAGCTGCCGATCGACTCCGTCGAATCGTACCGGCACACACTCGTCAACCTGCGCCAATCCCTTTCTTACCGAATCGAGGCGCGTCCCGTTCTAAGTCCCTGGTACGAAATCACCGTCATCGACCGTCCCGTTGTTCGGGCACTGCAGGTCGAGTTGATCTACCCACCCTATACCCGCCTGCCGAACCGCCGGCTCGAGCCCAACATGGGAGACGTGACCGCACTCCGGGGGACGCGCGCTGTCCTCTCGATCGACGTTTCAGGCTCGCGCACAGCGACTTCGGCACTGCGCTTCGCCTCCGGACTCGAGGTGCCGCTCACGGCCGACGGCCCGCTGCAGGGCTCGTTTCTGGTGTCCCAGGCCGATACGTACCAGATCTACCTGGCCAACGAAGTTGCCGTCGAAAACGCGGATCGCATCACGTATACCGTTCGCGTTCAGGACGACGCCACGCCCTCAATCGTCCTTCTCGAACCCGAACCTGTTTCCAATCTCAGTGAGGCGCTGTACGTCGGACTGCGGGCCCGCATCACGGACGACTTCGGCTTCTCCGCTCTCCACCTCTACTTCAGGCTCGCGGAAAGCCGCTTCGGCGAAACGTCCGCGACGTTTGTCTCCGTTCCGCTTCCCGGTTTCGAGCCAAGCATGCTCGATCAGGAAATCGGGCACGACTGGATCCTGCAGTCCACCGGCCTCGACCTCGTTCCCGGCGACGAAATCGTTTATTATCTGGAAGTGCGAGACAACGACACCGTCGCAGGATTCAAGCCGGCACGCACGCCCGACTACCGCCTTCGATTCCCCTCCCTTGCAGAGCAATACCGGGACCTTGAACGAAAGGAGGACGCGGCGCAGTCAGAAATGGAATCCCTGCTGCGCGACTCCAGAGAAATGCGGGAGGAGTTCGACAATCTCCGCGACGAATTGCGTCGAAAACAGGACGCCGACTGGGAAGACCAGCGCCAGCTCGAGAGCATCTCTCGACGACAGCAGGAGATGGAGCAGCGGGTCGATGATCTGAGTGAAAGTCTGCAGCGCCTCACGGAGCAAATGCAGGACAATGACCTCGTCTCGCCCGAGACCTTGGAGGCGTTCAGGGAACTGCAGCGGGTCATGGACGAGATCAACACACCGGAACTCCAGGAGGCCCTTCGCCGCCTGCAGGAAGCCCTTCAAAATCTCGACCTGAGCCGAATGCAGCAGTCGTTCGAGCAGTTCGAGTTCAACGAACAACAGTACCAGCAGCGCCTCCAACGCGCCCTCGAGCTGTTCAAACGCCTCCGCGCAGAACAGATGCTCGACGAAGCCCAGCGAAAGGCAGAAGAACTGGCCCGGCGCCAGCAGCAACTCGCCGAGGAGACGGAGCGGCTGCAAGACAAGGGTGATCCCCAGGACAAGCAGGGCGAAAGTGATCCGGACCGGAAGAAGGATCCCGCCTCGTCGGATCCCGAGCGCGAAAAAGACTCCAACAATCCTGACGATAAGCCGGAGCGCGATCGGTCTGCAGAAGACCTGGCGAACGAACAGAATCGGTCGAGCCAGGACATGGAAGCCCTCGAAGAATTGCTCGACCAGATTCGAGAGCAGTTCGAGGACATGCGGAATGTGCCCGATCAGCAACTCGATCAGGTTCAGGATCAACTCGATCAACAGAATCTTCCCGAACAAATGCAGAAGAACCGGCAGGAGCTGCTGCAGGATCAGCTGCAGAAAGCCAAGTCGGGGCAACAGCAGATGCAGATGCAGCTGGAAGAGCTCTCCAACCAGCTTTCCGGTATGAAGCAGATGATGAACCAGGAGCAGATCGAGGTGAATATCGCCGCCCTGCGCCGGGTTCTGGATGACGTACTTACCCTGTCGCACGAACAGGAAGACCTGCGCGACAACGTCCGTCCGGTCTCCCCCGACAACCCCGTGCTCCGGTCTCTCTCCCAACAGCAATCCGAACTCACGCGGGGATTGACCCTGGTGAGCGACACGCTTCAGAAGCTCTCGGAAAAAATCCCGCAAATGTCCCGATCGGTACAACGCGAGACCGGTGACGCCCTCCTGTCGATGGACCGGGCCGTCACGGAAATGGCGGAACGGCAGGTCGAGCGAACGACCGGACACCAGAAGAGCTCGATGATGCACCTCAACAACCTCGCGCTCATGCTGTCAGATCTCATGGACCAGCTCATGAGCGGGGCCGGAGGAATGGGCGGAGGGATGTCCATGCAACAACTCCTGCAACAACTGCAGCAGATGTCGGGGCAACAACAGCAGATCAACGAGCAGATCCAGCAACTGCTGAACGACATGGCCGGCAACCGAATGTCGGTCGATCAGCAACAGCGCCTCGAACAGCTGCGATCGCAGCAGGAGGCCCTGCGCAAACAACTCGAGGAACTGAGCCAGGATGACGAGGCTGCGGAGCGCATCCTCGGCGACCTCAAGCGGATTGCCGAACAGATGCAGGAAAGCATCCAGGAAATGCAGCGCCGCGAACTGGGACGCCCGCTCGTGCGGCGACAGCAAGAGATCCTGACGCGCCTGCTCGATGCACAGCGTTCCATCCGGGAACGCGGCCGCGAGGAGCGCCGGGAAGGAGTACAGGCAAGCGAAAACCGACGCACGCCTCCCTCCGCTTCACCGGTTTCGAATCCGGCCGAGCGGCTCCGACGAGACCTCCTGCGCGCGCTCGAAGCTGGCTACTCCGTCGATTATGAGGAACTCATCAAGCGCTATTTTGAAGTGCTCCAGGATCGTCAACGTCCTGTGCAACGCTGACCGCCACAGGACTCACTCGATTCGGAGGTCACCGTAGCTGACGAGTTCGCCTTTGAAATCGAACACGAACAAACGGTGAAGCCCGACAATACCGGAGACGTCACCTGAGGCGGAAAGCTGGGTCGGACTGAATACGAACGACCAGGAACCGGTCTGTGCCGCGTCCGGAACCTCGTCCAGGAGAACGAACCGGCCCGCGTTGCTGAATCCCCGCACGAGGAGTCCGCCTGGAAGCGCATTGGAGAAGGGGACAACGAAAGGGATTGTTACGAGTTCTCCCCGTGTCGGATTGGGGTAGGCGGGGTCGAAGCGGACACGTCCCGTGTAGGCAGGCGCTGTTCTCCAGTCCGTTGAATCGACCTCAAGCGGTTTTCCCGACCCGTCCAAAACGATACGCCCTCCGTCGTCGGTCCGCGTGATGCCCGATGGAAGTCCTTCCGCTTCGCGCCGGAAGTCTTCCTGCAGATCGGATGTATCGCAGGCGGCCAGCAGTCCTGCCGACATACAAACCAAAGCCGACAAAGCGAGCCGCAGAAAAGAGGGGATCATGCGGCTTGACGAGGCATCGACCATCACGGAATTCTCGGGTAACAATCCGTGCCTGAAACGCACGGTCCGCACGGACGTTGCAAGGGCCCTCCATCGCGGAACCCATCCTACTCGCGCATCGGCTCATGAAAATCTACACCCGAACAGGGGATCAGGGCACTACGGGCCTTTTTGGAGGTGACCGGGTCGCCAAGAACCATCCCCGCATTGCCGCCTACGGCACAGTCGATGAGGTGAACGCCCTCCTGGGTCTCGTGCGCACGGACCTGGCCGACGTTGCCGAACTCGCCTCCATCGACTCCATCCTCCTGCGGATCCAAAACGAATTGTTCGAACTGGGTGCCGACCTGGCCACCCCTATCGATGCGCGCCCGGACGTACCCCGTATCGTGGACGATCATATCGACCGGCTGGAGGCTGACATTGACCGCCTCGACCAGGATCTGCCTGCCCTTCAGACCTTCATCCTGCCCGGCGGGGCCCGGATTGCAGCCTGGATGCACCTGCTGCGAACCGTCACGCGTCGCGCGGAACGGGCAACCGTCGAAACCGCCTCGCTGGAACTCGTCAACGAAAGCGCAATCCGCTACCTCAATCGCCTTTCGGATCTGCTGTTCGTGCTGGCGAGGTGGACCAACCACCAGCTGGGTGTCGAATCTCCCGCCTGGCTCGCGCCTTCCCCACGAAGCCGCGAATAGCACACGGATACGGCAGACGCGCCTAATCCAGGGTACCGTTGAATATCTTCCCGGCCACTTCGTGAAGCTCCTGCATGGAAGAAAGCCGTCGGACCAGAGGATCGCCCATCGATTCGACCAACCCCGCAGAGCGTCCTCCAAAAAGGACGTGGGTCGGCGGTGACAAAGCCCGAATCTGCCGGATCCCGTCAGCGATCTCGTCCACATTCGGGTGAGACGAAAGACTGAGCCAAACCAGCAGCGGATGGGATTCTTCCACGGCCGCCGCCAGGGCTTCGAACGGCGTATCGGGACCGAGGTTGATCTCCTGGAACCCTACATCAGCGAGGATTACGTCGGCCATGAGCGACGGCAACAGATAGACGTCGGAGGCCGGAGCACATCCAATGGCAACCGCAGCGTCCTCCTCTGCCGGCGGCAGCAGCGCGCGGAGGTGACTCAGCGTCTGGACGATGACCTGTGTGCTGCGGTGCTCGGTGACGATCCACCGGGGACCAGCGTGCCATTGCATGCCGATGCGATCCAGAGCCTCCCGGATCGGCCCGTCGAACAACGCGTGCAGAGGCATCCCCGTGACATACGCATTGACAATCAATCCCTGAGCCAGTTCGGCCCGCTGAGACGTCAATACGTCAACCAACTGATCCGTGTTGACGTGGCCGGGATCTATGGCAGTCGACGGACCCGAACCGGGCAGGCCGAGCACTTCCGGATGGACCACCTCCATTCCCTGGTCACGCACGAACCGGATGACGGCGTGAAGGGGAACGCGGCGGTGACCGCCCGCCGTCTTCGACACAGAAATGAGTCCCGAATCGATCCAGCGTTTGATGGACGACTCGGACACTCCGAGTGCCACGGCAAGACGCTTTGGAGAGAAGGCCCGGTGAACGGAAGTGCTAGAAATCATGACAGGAGACGTGTGAACCAAAATTTGCGATCAGAAGGGGGGCACAAATCAATGTATTGGTCGTTTTGAACGTTTTAACGATCTTGCGGTAAGATAGGTTCTCTAAACGGTTCTGCAAATGGCAGACTAACCATAGTGAGGTTTACACGTGAGCAAAGTCGATGTGGCCGAAAGCGGTGTTACGGTCGTTCTGGGAGCAACGGGGTCCGTCGGGAGCGCGCTGGTCCGGAAATTGACAGAGGATGGACGTACTGTCCTGGCAGTGGGACGTAACGAGGATGCGCTTAAGGCCCTGGCCGAACCCCTTGGATTGGCCTATTTCGTCGCAGACGCAACCGACTCGTCACGGGTCGATGCGAGTTTCCGCAGAGCCGGGGAGCTGGGTCCGGTCGATGGCGCTGCCCACTGCGTCGGATCTCTATTGCTGAAGCCGGGACATCTCACAACGGATGCAGAGTGGTTCGCTACGCTTCAGACGAACCTCACATCGGCATTCTACGTCATGCGTAGTGCCGCCAGAGCCATGATGAAGAGGGGTGGGTCGGTCGTTTTCGTATCATCCGCCGCGGCAAAGGTGGGTCTGGCAAACCATGAGGCGATAGCCGCGTCCAAGGCAGGTATCGCCGGCCTCATTCGGTCCGCGGCCGCAACGTACGCCCCTCGGGGAATCCGAGTCAACGGCGTAGCGCCCGGATTGGTACGGTCAAACATGAGCGCAGGGCTGTTCTCAAACGATCAGTCGGTGGAAGCGTCGCGCAAGATGCACGCGTTGGGCCGGCTTGGGGAACCGGAAGACGTGGCTCGGGCCATCCGATGGCTGCTCAGGCCGGAGGAGAGTGGCTGGGTGACGGGGCAGATCGTTGGAGTAGACGGTGGCCTGGGTTCGATTCGCCCCCGTGGCTGAACCGCGCGCGCCCTCCACGGAGCGTGATGGCCATCCAGGTTCGTCAGACTAACCCGTGCGCTCGCGCACTGCCCGCATCGCCCCACTTGCCGAAGAATATCCCCAAACCGCTTTTCCATTGAACCTGCTTGCTGTCATCATTCTGGCTGCGCTGCTTCTCGAGTACGCGATGGGCCTCGTTGCATCGACCCTGAATCTGCGCCGCATGGCGACAGAAGTCCCAGAGGAGTTTCGCGACGTGTACGATCCCGAGGCTTATGCCCGATCCCAGCAGTACACGCGCGATAAGGCGCGGCTCTCCCGTTTCGAGTCAGGAATTTCGTTGGCGGTTCTGCTCATCTTCTGGTTCTCGGGAGGATTCGCGATCGTGGATGGATGGGCCAGAAGTTTCGAGCTTGCCACTATTCCAACCGGTTTGATCTTCGTAGGGGCGCTCGCAGTGCTGTCTTCACTCCTCTCTCTCCCCTTCGACGCCTATGCCACGTTCGTTCTCGAGGCAGGCTACGGATTCAACCGAACGAATCTTCAAACCTTTCTTCTGGACCGCCTGAAGGGACTTCTCCTCTCGGTGGCCCTTGGCGCCCCGCTCCTCGCTGCCGTGTTCTGGTTCTTCGAGACCGCCGGGCCACTGGCCTGGCTGTTTTGCTGGTTGCTGGTCGTGGCCGTGATGGTCGTTGTGCAATACGTAGCACCCCGTTGGCTGATGCCCCTCTTCTACAGATTTGCCCCGCTGGAAGAGGGCACCTTGCGCGCCGCCCTGATGGATTACGCGGCTTCTGTCGGTTTCAGTCTCTCCCAGGTTTTCGTGATCGATGGTTCTCGCCGGTCTTCGAAGGCCAACGCCTTCTTTACCGGGTTCGGGCGCAACAGACGCGTAGCGCTGTTCGACACGCTGATCCACAAGCATGAAACGCCCGAGTTGGTCGCCGTGGTCGCTCATGAAGTGGGACATTACAGGCTGCGGCACATGCTGAAGGGGCTTCTCCTGACCATCGCACACACTGGTCTGCTGTTTTTCTTGCTCTCCCTCGTCCTGGAGAGTCGGCCGCTTTTCGAAGCGTTTTACCTGGACCAGATGTCGGTGTACGCGGGCCTGGTCCTCTTCTCTGTCCTGTTTAGCCCGGTCGAATTTCTGCTCGGCCTCGGACTTCAGGCCCTCTCGCGCCGCCACGAGTTCGAAGCCGATGCGTTTGCAGCCAGGACGACAGGCTGTGCCGATCCCATGGTGAACGCCCTGAAGAAGCTTTCCGTCGATCATCTGGACAATCTCACGCCCCATCCCCTCCAGGTGGCGCTGCACTATTCTCATCCACCCGTGCTGCAGCGCATCCAGGCGCTTCGAAACGTGCAGCCAGGGAATCCATCCGCTTGAATCACCGTGTCCTCCCCCATACTCGTCTGGTTTCGCAATGATCTCCGCCTGAGCGACCATCCCGCCCTCGCCGGCGCGGTCGCCTCCGGCTTTCCCATCATTCCGATCTTTCTCTGGTCACCCGATGAAGAGGGGCCGTGGGCGCCCGGAGCAGCTTCCCGCTGGTATCTCCATGGGTCACTTGCCGCCCTGGAAGAGGATCTTCGACGTATGGGGTCGCGGCTCGTAATTCGCCGTGGAGAATCGGCTTCATCCCTGCTAGACGCGCTGGTTCGCTCGACAGGGGCATCCGCCGTCTTCCTCAATGAGCGCGTCGAGCCGCACCTCAGGGTGATCGACGACCATGTCTCGCAGCGACTACGGTCGGCAGGCGTCAAGGTTCGCTCGTTCCAGTCCACCCTCCTCCACGATCCGGATCTTCTCAGAACGGATTCGGGGGAGCCCTACCAGGTTTTCACGCCTTTCTGGAAGAAGTTCTCTGCTTCCGTCGAGGTAGGACCGCCGTTGGCTGCGCCGACCGCCCTTGGTAACCGTGCGCCTTTGTCCTGGCCGGAGAGCGATTCACTCGCCAACCTCGGCCTGTTGCCGACCTTTCCCTGGGATGCGGGCTTGCGAGACCTGTGGACTCCCGGCGAGGCAGCGGCCCAGGATCGTCTCGGGACCTTCCTCGACGATCGCGTCGAGTCCTACGGGGATCACCGGAACCTGTTGGGACTCGACGGTACCTCGTTGCTCTCACCCGCTTTCCATTTTGGTGAGGTGAGTCCACGGCAGGTCTGGCACACCGTACGGGGAGTCGGCGGAGTCGATGCCTCCCCGGGTGGAGCCGCTTTTCTGAGGCAGGTGGTCTGGCGTGAATTCTCCGCCCACGTTCTTTTTCATTTCCCTCGCACTCCCGACCATCCGCTGAAGGACCGCTTCGCCGTTTTTCCTTGGACGTGGGGCGGAGAGGCCCTGGATCGGTGGAAGACCGGCCAGACGGGATTTCCGATCGTGGATGCGGCGATGCGTCAACTCTGGTCCACCGGGTGGATGCACAACCGGGCCCGGATGGTCGTCGCTTCCTTCCTGACGAAGAACCTCCTCATCCACTGGTTGGAGGGCGCCCGGTGGTTCTGGGATACGCTGGTGGATGCCGATCTGGCCAACAATACCTTCGGCTGGCAGTGGTCAGCCGGCTGCGGCGCGGACCCCCAGCCGTTCTTCCGCATTTTTAATCCCATGATGCAGGGTAGCAAGTTCGATCCGGATGGAGCCTATGTACGATGTTGGGTGCCCGAGCTCCGGAATCTGCCCGTGGCATTCCTCCATGCGCCCTGGGAGGCCCCGCGCGGCGAGCTGGTGCGGGCGGGAATTGATCTCGGGGTGGACTATCCGCGTCCGATGGTCGACCACCATCAAACGCGGGCCGCCGCGCTGGCCGCTTTCGAGCGCATCCGGTAGGGCTTTATGCCAGTACACGAGTTCGTTTATCGATCCCGGCTTCCGGTTTCGGCGAAGCGGTTGTTCGAATGGCACGAAAATCCCGGCGCCTTCGAACGGCTTTCGCCGCCCTGGCAGTCGATCACCCCGGTCCGATTCGACGGTATTCGGGATGGAAGGCAGGCTGAATTCATCCTGAAAAGCGGCCCCTTTCGTACGCGGTGGATTGCCGAGCACCGCGACTATGAGGCGGGAAAACAGTTCCGTGATGTGCAGATCCGGGGTCCGTTTCGCACCTGGTCTCACCTGCATCGCATGATTGCCGACGGCAGGGATCAGTCCGTGCTCGAAGATCGTGTCTCGTTTTCCCTCCCGCTCGATCCCCTCACCTACCCCGTTGCCGGTCGATTTTCGGAGAAGACGCTCGAACGCCTCTTCAGGTATCGGCACTGGATCACGCAACACGATCTGGATCTGCACGCCCGGTTCGGGGGCGGACGGCTGCACGTGGCGATCTCCGGTTCCGGCGGGCTGATCGGCAAAACCCTCAGCTCGTTTCTCACCACCGGCGGTCATCAGGTCACCCGGTTGGTCCGCTCTGAGTCCCTGGTGGACGACCGATCGGTCCTCTGGGACCCGGAAAGGGGTCTCTTCGATGCCTCACGTCTCGAGGGAATCGACGCGGTGGTCCATCTGGCCGCAGAGAACGTACTCTCGATGCGATGGTCTCGCGCCAAAATGGCACGGATTCGCAAGAGCCGGGTGGAAGGGACTCGCCTTCTGGCAGAGGGCCTGGCCCGGCTTCGTGTGCCGCCCAGGGTCCTCCTGCTCGCATCCGGTGTCGGCTACTACGGCCACCGGGGTGATCACGAAGTCACGGAAGAGACACCGGCGGGAAGCGGGTTTCTGGCGGAGGTCGCCCGCGACTGGGAGGCTTCCACACGATCCGCGGAGGAGGCGGGGATCCGGGTGATTCACGCCCGAATCGGCGCCGTACTCACACCCCAGGGCGGCATCATGCGCATGCTCCTGCCGTGGTTTCGGGCCGGTCTGGGGGCCGGGATGATCGGCGCCGACCCGTATGTGAGTTGGATCTCCATGGATGACCTCCTGGGAGCGTTTGTGCACCTGATGATCGAGAAACGCATCGCGGGGCCCGTCAATCTCGTTACCCCCTCCCCGAGGCGATACAGTGAGGTGGCGCGCGCGATTGCCCGTCAGGTCGGTCTGCCACTTATCGTTCGTGTGCCCACACCCCTGCTCCGCATGGTCACCAGGGAGGCCGGCCGCGAGCTATTCCTGACGAGTACGCGTGCCCTGCCGACCCGCCTGGAGGCGACGGGCTTTGCGTTCGCGTTGCCTGAATTGGACCAAACGCTGCGTCACACGCTTGGTCGGGCCTGATCCGTTCGATCGGATGGGAAACTGGCCGGTGAATGCACTAATTTGCATCGTTCCCTTCACCCTCGCCTGGTCACCAATGGCTCAACCGCATGTGCTCGTCGTCGGAGCCGGCCTGTCCGGTCTCGCGTGCGCCCGCCGGCTTCACGCAGCCGGCCTCTCCGTTGAAGTACGCGAGGCAGCCGATGCGGTGGGTGGACGTGTTCGCACGGACGAAGTCGAAGGTTTTCGGCTTGACCGGGGGTTTCAGGTGCTGCTTTCCGCCTATCCTGAATCGAAAGCCTTTTTCGACTACGATGAACTCGACCTGCAGTCCTTCTACGGCGGTGCGCTCGTGTATTATGCAGCGCGGTTTCATCGGGTTGCCGATCCAGGCAGACATCCGGGAGCGGCGTTTTCGACGCTGACGTCCGGTGTGGGATCACTTCTCGACAAGGCCCGCATTCTCAGGATGCGCCGAGCCGTATTGCAGGGGGACCTGGACACGATCTGGGAACGTGACGAGATGACGACGCTTGAGGCCCTCCGCACACGCTGGGGGTTTTCAGATGCCATGGTCTCCAGGTTTTTCCGGCCGTTCCTTGGCGGGATTACGCTCGATCTGGAGTTGTCTGCCTCCAGCCGGGTGCTGGAGTTCGTGTTCCGCATGTTTTCCAGTGGCCCCACCACCGTGCCCGCGCTGGGGATGGGTCGCCTCCCCGAACAACTTGCCGCAGCCTTGCCGGAAGGCGCCATTCGGCTCGGTGAACGGGTTGCCGCTGTCGAACCGTCCCGTCTGACGCTCCACGACGGGTCCACGGCCGCGGCAGACGCCGTCGTCGTCGCGGCGGACGGCCCGTCTGCGGGCCAACTGCTTGGCCTGCCTCCCGCCGCCCCCGGCAGGCGAGTGACCTGTCTATACTATGTGACCGAGCACGCTCCGGTAGACGAGCCGATCCTGATGCTCGACGGGGTCGGGGCCGGTCCGGCCGTCAACGTGGTCGTCATGAGCCGCGTTTCGCGCGCCTATGCACCGTCCGGCAGCGAGTTGGTGTCGGTTTCGGTGGTCGGTAGGGACGATTGGTCGGAGGACGAACTCGACCGGGCTGTCCGGGCTCAGATGCGAACCTGGTTCGGCGACGGCCCATTAACCTGGCGCCTGCTCAAGTCATACCGGATCAGGTACGCCCTCCCGGATCAGAGACCGCCGGCGCTCTCGCCCGCACGACGCCCCGCGAGAATCGAGAAGGGCCTCTATGTGTGCGGGGATCACCGAACGGATGGCTCCATCAATGGCGCCCTGCTGTCGGGCCGTCTGGCTGCAGAAGCGCTGCTTGACGATTTTTCCTGAAATTCTTCCCTGGGTGTTCCTTCCGCGCGACGGCCCTGGCCGGAGACCGCTCCGCGCGGGCAGTGCATCTCCCCTACACTGTGTGACGGGTTCGGTCTCTTTGACATCCGTCCTGCTTCCCCGTGTGAAACCGCACGAAGGCGGGACCTCAACTTCGTTTGTATGATGATGAATCAATCCCTGGTGATACGAGCCGGATTCGCGGTGTTGCTTCTGACCGGCCTGGCCTCGGCCTCAGCCCAATCGACCCAGAAGCCCGTTCTACATGGAAAGCACTGGGTTGCCATCACCGGAAAGCCGCTCGCGGCCACAGCCGGCGCAATGATGTTTCAGCGGGGAGGCAATGCAATCGATGCCTCGTGTGCCATGCTTGCGGCGACGAGCACCATGTGGGACGTCCTGGGCTGGGGCGGTGAGACCCAGGCGCTCATCTACAATCCACATACCGGCAAGGTGATAGGGATCAATGCGCTCGGCGTCGCGCCGACCGGAGCAACGCCCGAATTCTTCAAGGAGCTCGGGATGGCATACCCGCCCGAGTACGGTCCGCTGTCCGCCGTGACGCCCGGAACGCCCGGCGGCCTGATCGTGATGCTTGCGGAATTCGGCACACTGAGTCTGGCCGAAGTGCTGGAACCGGCTATGCAAATGGCGGAGGGGTATCCTATAGAGGCACAGGCCGCGAACAGCATCGAGCAGCACAAGGAGCGCATTCGAGAATGGCCTTACGCTCGCCGCGTGTTCCTGGTCCACGAGGGCGAGGACCGGGAAGCCCCCGAGGCAGGCGAAATCTTCCGACAGCCCGACCTCCTGGCCACGCTGCGTAAGCTTGTCGAGGCCGAACAGGCTGCGCTCGCGGAAGGAAAAACGCGTAAGGAGGCCCTCTACGCGGCCTATGACCGATTCTACCGGGGTGACGTCGCCGAGGAGTTCGTTCGAGGGTCGAGCGAGCAGGGCGGGCTCATCACCCTGGAGGATCTGGACCGCTGGCAAGTGTACCTGGAGGAGCCCATCAAGACATCCTACCGGGGCATTGACGTCTTCAAACTCACCACCTGGGTGCAGGGCCCCGTCATGTTGCAGGCCCTCAACATGTTGGAGACCATGGACCTCAAGGCGATGGGATACAACTCCGCTCAGTACGTCCACACCCTCTACCAGGTCATGAGCCTGGCCTTTGCCGACCGGGACTTCTACTACGGCGACCCGTATTTCCCGCCGGAGGAACCGATCGAAGGACTTCTGTCCAAGGAATACGCCCGCGAGCGGGTCAAACTCATCCGACCGGACCGGAACGACCCCGACATCGGACCGGGAGACCCCTATCCGTTCGAGGGCAAGGAGAACCCGTTTCGTTCGATCCTCGAAAACTGGTCCACCGCGGCGCTGGACGACCCGTCACGTCAGGACGACTTCATGCGAGGCTTCCTCGCCGGAACAACCTCCATTCAGGCGGCGGACGCCGAAGGCTGGGTAGTCTCCGTCACCCCCAGTGGTGCGTGGATCCCGGCCGTCATCGCCGGCAATACGGGCGTGGGTATGAGCCAGCGCATGCAGAGCTTCGTGCTCGACCCCGCGCAGAACCCGTACAACGTGCTCGAACCCGGTAAGCGTCCGCGCGCGACGCTCACGCCCGGTCTGGCGCTCAAGGACGGTCTCCCCTTTCTCTCTTTTGCGGTGCAAGGCGCGGATACGCAGGACCAGAACCTCCTCCAGTTCTTTCTGAACGTGGTGGAGTTCGGCATGAACGTCCAGCAGGCGGTTGAGGCGGCAAACATCACGAGCTACCAGATGCGCAGTTCGTTCGACGACCACAAGTCGCAGCCGGGCCGGCTCACCTTGCACTCGGCCGTTCCGCCCTGGGTACGCAGTGAATTGGAGTCGATGGGCTACAAACTCGATTTCAGCGACCGCACATCCGGACCCATCAACGCCATCTACTTTGACCGGGAACACGGGACATTCTGGGGCGGCTCCAGCAACCACGGAGAGGATTACGGCATCGCCTGGTGACTGGTGGACCGGTCAGAAGGGCGTCCTCCTTCTGTAGGTATACGGAAATCTCATCCCAAGGTTGAGCAAAACCGTGGGCCGTGTTTCGGTTTGTCCCGGCCGGTGCCCCAGGTTGCGCGTGTGGTTTATGCCGGCGTCGATGCTGGTCCAGACGTACCGGTTGGGCACGTACCGCGCCAAAACGGAAGTGCGATAGAGTCGGGTTTCCGTCCCGGCCAGCACGAATGGCACCGTATCATCCGGGTACGCGCCTCCGATGATTTCCTGTTCGCCGGACAACAGCGCCGTAAACCTTGGGGCGACGGAAAGGCCCGGGACGTGCCGGTCCAGATGGAATTCGGCCGACGGGGACAGGCGTACATAGTCGGTGAACTGCGTCGCGAGTCCGCGCAGCAGGTAGAGATAGTGTCCCTCGACCTGCTCCGACTTGTATGACCTCGCCGAGGCAATTTCGAGTTCGAGGCCCAGGTCCACGCTGCGGGCGGCATACCGGGTGGCGCCCATGAGAGACAGCGCGGCCGGCTCCCCGGTCTTCACCAGGTCGATATCATCCAGCATGAACTGGCCGTGGAATGTAAGCCGGTTGAAGGTGAGGAAGAGCAGGCCCGCAATCATGGCGTTGTGCTCGTCGTTCTTGGGATAGCTGTCCGTCTCGAAGATGGCGTTGGCGACGGGCGAGAGCCACTGGAGGGAAAACCCGGAATTGTCGCTGGAAATGATGACCGACTGGAGATAGGCGAGATTGAGATGCCGCGAAGGGCGCCAGTCCAGGCGGTGCGCGGTGATGAACCGCCGGATACTGCCGAAGCGGTCACCGTAGGCATTCCTCCCGTCCGAGCGATCCCCCGCCCTGCCGTCAAAGGTCAGATCCAGTTCAATGGAGTCGAGTTCTCCGAACAGTGCGTGAACGGAGAAGAGACGGCCGCCGAAGCGCATCGCGATCTTGTCATAGGTCTTCGGATTGCGCCCGATGACGGTTGCGGGATCACCTGAGGGGGCCCAGTGGTGACCATAACGACCCAGGTACACGGCAAACTGGCGGCGGTTGTAGCCCACGTACGAGTTTTCGCCGCGGACGTAGAGGCGCAGGGCCGAATCGATGGCATCCGGGTCCCAGACATTGTACAGGTCATACCGCAGGCCGATGTTCGCGACGATGGGCCCGTCGTCGAGGTACAGATCCATCCCGATGATCGAGAAGACGCGGATGTCGCGCGTGAGAGGACGTTCGACGTCGATCCTCCGGCTGTCGGTCAGGGTAACCCCGCCATCGAACTGAACGCCCGCCCTGCTCAAGGCTTCGCGCTCTTTTTCGACCCTGAGTTCATCCTTCAGCCTGTCCACCCACTGTCGCTCCAGCGGGTCGAGTGTGGTTTCGTCGATCTTCCTGAGGGCGCGGACCACCTCGCCGCGCGTGTAGGGCAGCACGGTTGGATGCAGATCGACCAGATGGCCCCGGAGTTGGAGGCTTCGAATGACCGGATAGGTCCAGTCCTCGATCGGCAGGATTCGATTGGGCTGTGCGGCGAGTTCTGCCGGAAGCACGAGCAGTGCCGCAAGGAGCGGACCGGCGATCCAACGGATCCGTTGCATGGTCACCTCAGGATTGTGTCCGGAGAGCGGCGCATCTCGGCTGGAAGTCTTTGCCGAAGCCGGCCGGGTCGGTGGAGGAGTTCGTCAGAGCGGGATGGCCCCGCCCGCGTGTCCGGGCGAACCGGCGGGCTCCGTATCGGCTCGCTCCCTGCACCCGGCAATCACGCCGGCGAAGAGGGCGAACATCAGCGATCCATCCTCTATAATGAATGGGTTTGAGGTATTCGCAACCACCGTCTCGGCAGACAGGCATACGGCCGCTGCCAGGGCGCCTAGACGCAGCGAGCGATCCAGACCGGGACGCCGAAATAAGGCGAACCCGTTGATGATACTGGATCCCCAGAAGAAGAGCATCAGCGCAAGCCCTGGAAAACCGAACTTGTACCACAGGGCAAGGTAGCCGTTGTGGACAAAACTCCAGTGGAGCGTCGACTTGTAGATGAACGCGTAGTACTCGTAGGGCGTCCCCATGCCGTAGCCGAGGATCGGGTTGCGCTGGACGAGTTCCCAGACGGCCGCCGTCTCATTATATCGGTTGAGCAAGGAGATGTCCGCCTGGGAAGCCGTTGCGAGCGACACGAACCGATCCACAACGCCGGCGAGCAGGAGCCTCAGAAACTCCGGATAGAGCAGCAGGCCGATAACCAGGACGCCGGTCAACCCTGTGAATAGGAGGGCGAGGATGCGTCCTCTTCTGCGCCAGTCGACCATGACGAACAGGACCAGCGCCCCGAGCAGGAACGAGACCCAGTAGGCCCGGCTCTGGGTGACGACGAGTCCCGCGGTGAACACGAGGAAGGCTGCAAGCAGAATGAGCCGGTATCTCAGTGGCCTGATGTAGATGACGAGCGTCAGCGCTACGAGTGCGGGCATCATCAGAAGAATCTCATTGAGGGCGATCCGTCCTTTCGTTACCTGCCAGAGGTAGATCGCCTCGCTGAGCGCTTTTCGGAGGACGAACAGGTTGCGCAGTGCGGCGAAGAGGCCGAACCAGGCAACAACGAGCAGAAGCCGCCGCAGGGCTTTCGGATCCCGTCGTACGGCTTCCTTGACCGGGAAGTAAAGGGCGAGGAACGACAGGGAGATGGCCTCTCCGACAAAGTCCGAGGGTGTACCCTCGAAGAGGACGGTCATGCCGGCCGAACCGGCCGCCACGAACAGGAACAGGGCGAGTGACCAGTCGGTGCGCGTCCGGAGCACATCGTCTCTGTAGAAAACGAAGCGGCTGACGAGCCAGTAGCCGAGCAACCCGAAATAGAGCAATCCGAAGATGACCTCGCGAACCTGGATGCCGTCCTCCGGCGCCGCGATCGCGACAAAACCCGCAAGGACCAGGTAGAGGGAGCGCGGGAAGGCGCTGAGGGCTGGAATGGCCGCGACGGCGCCGAGCAGCAGTGCGGGAACCAGCATTACCAGCCATTCGAGCCTCCATGCCAGAAAGAGGACCAGTCCTGTGCCGCCGAGAAACGCGGTCAGCAAGATGATCTTCCCCCACTGCCAGAAGAGTCGAGCGAAGACGGCGGGCAGGGCGGGCACCTCCATGGTCAACGGACCGAAAGGGCCTGTTCGAGGCGGGTGGCGAACCGGGCATGGTGCCTTCGCCACCATTCAAGGCCCAGTACGTAGAGCACTGCGAGCATCAACACGGACAGTGTAATGCCCACGGCGACAGCGGTTCGACGCGGTTTCGCATGCTGCAGTGGAACGGTGGCGGCATCGAGCACTTGCACCGATTGTGTCTGCTTTTGCTCATCATAGTAGGCCTGCTCCACCAGAGGCCGTGCGAAGTCCACGATGGTCGACTCGATCAGAACCTCCTGAAGCAATTCGGAGTAGCGCCGGGCCACCTCCGGCATCTTTGAAAACGCGACGGGCATCAGTGCATCACCTCCCGCCTGAAGTTGCCGGCCCTTCGTTCGCGCCGCCTGAACCCCTAGGCGAGCGCTCTCGACGACCGGGTTCTCGTCGCCGAAGTCGAGCCTGAGTGCCTGGTATTCGATCTCGGCGAGGACGGCGTCGGCCCGGTACTTCGCCACCATGTTCAGGTACGCCTCGGTTTGTGCCTCGAGTTGCACGATGCCGAATCGCTCCTGGAAGGACTGCATGGAGTCCCGGGCAGCCGCTAAAGCCGTCTCGGCCGCCTGATAGCGCTCCTCCAGATACATGCGCATCGCACGCGCCTGACCGGAAAGCAATTCGGCGTTGCGCCGATTCAGCTCGGTGACGAAGTAGTTGGCCATATTGGCCGCACGGTTCGGATCGCGGTCGAAAGCGGAGACGCGCAGGAATTCGAACTCGGCGTCCACATAGAAGTCCACGTTTCCCCTGAGGACCTCTACCGCCTCACCCCGGGGATTGGGAGCCTTGCCGGTTTCATAGACCTCCACAAGCCCGAATTCGTCAACCACCGCCTCCATCATCGTCCGACTCTCGAGAATGCTGAGGTACCGCGTATAATCCCCAACGCCCCCTCCGAGAATCGCCGACGCCATCGACCCGAGCTGTCCCAGCACGGCCGTGAGCGCGCCTCGGCCGGTCGTGCGCGGCAGGACGACACTCGTTGACGCCTTGTACCAGACGGGCAACATAAACGCCAGGAGCACCGATACGGCAGCGGCCACGACGGTTACGCCCAGGATCAGAATCCGGCGACGATAGATGTCGCGCGCAAGCATCCAGAAGACCGACGACGTCTGCCGTTCTTCCCCGGTGCCGGAATCCAAACTCACTCGTTGATCCATGCCGTGGCGTTGCGTTCGCGAGACCCTGCCATGCGTTTCGCGGTAGATTGGATAAAATACGGACGGGACCGGAGACAGCCCCGGAAATCCGTTCTAGCGACGCCTCCGTCGAACGGACAACCAGGCTGCCGCAAAGAGAAGCAGGATGGCAACCGCTGCGACAAAGGGCAGTTTCCCCCTGGCCTCGGCATGAATCCAGAGTTCACCGGTGCCCCACAGCAGGATGAACATCAGCACCGGGGCACCGAACAGCCAGGCGAGGATTCGGAAGAGTTTCTTGCGTCTTGGCGTCATCGGCGATGAAGGTCGTTGGGGAGCGTGATTTGCACGGCGATGAGGAAGGGAGACGGCTCCTTGGTGTTGAGAAATTCGTAGCGGAGCACGTGCCGATTTAGGAAGTCGAGGCGGGAGGCCCAGTCGATGACGGCCCGGCTTTCCTCCATCCCGCCGGGATGACCGCGGTAGGCGACCACGGTCACGATACCGCCGGGTCGGAGCCACTCGAGAACGTGATCCAGGGCTTCGAGGGTAGTCTCCGGTCGCGTCACGATCGTCTTCCGTCCGCCCGGCAGATAGCCCAGATTAAACATCGCGGCAGCCACGCGGCCGCGCTTCTCCGGGGGAAGCATCTGATGGAGCGTTTGATGTCCGGCTTGCACCAATTGAACGCGGCCGTCGAGTTGCTCCTTTTCCAGTCGTTGCCTCGTGAAGAATAGTGCATCCTCCTGGATGTCCAGCGCGTACACCCGGCCGTCTGGCCCGACGAGACGGGCCAGAAACGCCGTGTCCTGCCCGGTTCCCGCCGTTGCGTCAATGGCGGTATCTCCGTCGGATAGTACCTGACGAATCAGCGTGCGAGCGTGTTCGAGGATCGTCTCCATGATGCATTCCAACCTTCGGGCCGGCCGATCTGCCGTGTTCAACGGAAGAGACCCTATCTTGTGTCCGCCATTCATCCTCGAGGATCATGAACAGTCCGTATCTCCACCGCGTTTCGTTTCCCGAGTCGGGCGGCCACGGGTATTCCGTGGCGTTTTCGACACTGGAGCGCCTGCCCGCTCTAATGTCCGAGGCCGGACTTCGGATCGGGCGGTGTCTCATCGTAACCGATGAACACGTCGGCCCGAACTATGCGGATCGTCTCGTCGAGTCCCTCAGGAGTTCCGGCAGGCGGCCGGAGGTCATGGCCATCCCCTCCGGAGAATCCTCCAAGAGCCTGGACGTGCTTTCCGGAATCTACGACTGGGCACTGGGACTGCGCATCGATCGAAGTACGCCGCTCCTTGCTCTCGGCGGCGGGGTGGTGGGCGATCTGGCGGGTTTCGCGGCCGCCACGCTGCTGCGGGGGATTCCGCTGGTGCAGATTCCGACAACGCTGATCGCGCAGGTCGACAGTGCCATCGGTGGAAAGACGGGGATCAACCATGGCGCCGGGAAGAACCTGGTCGGAGCTTTCTTCCAGCCGTCCCTCGTGTGCGTCGACGTGACGACCCTGCTCACGCTGCCGCAGCGCGAATGGGTCAGCGGCCTTGCCGAAACAGCGAAGCATGCGCTCATCGCTGATCCGGAGCTGTTCGCCTATCTGCGTGCACACTGGCCGGCGATTCTGGGGCGCAATCTCGATGCGGCGGCGCCTGCGATTCGCAGGTCGGCGGGCGTCAAGGTGGGGATCGTCTCGAGGGACGAGCGGGAGGCCGGTATCCGGGCCTTTCTGAATTTCGGGCATACGTTCGGTCATGCCATCGAAAAGGTCACGGGCTATGGGACGTTCACGCACGGCGAGGCAGTCGCTTTGGGTATGGCAGCCGCACTCCATCTGTCCGGCGAACTGAATCCGGCGATCGACCTGACGGACGCGCTGGAACTCGTCCGTGCCATTCCGGTGGAGGGCGACCTGTCAGGGCTGGACGTCGACCCTCTGATGGAAGCCATGCAGGTCGACAAGAAGCGCGCGGGCGGGCGACTTCGATTCGTGGTGCTGGACGAACTGGGAAAAGCGCGTGTGACGGACGCGGTCGATGAGGAGCAGGTGCGCCGGGCGTGGACCTCCATCCTGCGGCCGGGCGACGGTTCGGGCACCAATGGTGAGGAGGATCGTTTCTAGTTGATGGCCTCCCGATTGCTCGCTTCGGGAACGGCCTGTCACGGTGGACCCGTTCCGGTATATGAGGCGGATTCTTCATTTTCCCCGAAAAGTCTTTCGGGCGATCCTCGCGCTCGTCCTCGCGGCCGGATGCATCGTCCTCATCCTCGTGCATACGCACGTTGGGCGGGAAGCGGTCCGGTTGCAGGTCCAGTCGTGGTTCGACGCGCGGTACGAGGGGTCGCTCGAAATTGGGGTCCTTCGCGGCAACTTGCTGAACACGCTGTACGCATCCCGGGTACGGTTGCTGGACGGTGACCGTCAGGTCGTCCTGGACATCGACTCGGTCGTAGTCCGACCCTCCTGGTCAGACTTTTTTGACCGATCGTTCACCGTACGAAGACTCGACCTCTACCAGCCTTCGGTCGAACTCGTACGTGACACCACCGGTGTCTGGAACCTACGCCGAGCGCTTTCCCGGCGCCTGCCTGCGGAGGAGCCTCCGGATGAGCAGGAGCCGTGGCACTTCGTTTCGGCGGATGTGCGAGTCCATGGCGGACAATTTGCCCTGCTGAATTTTGGAACGGTGCCCGAGCCCATTCTTCGCGGGCACATTTTCGACTACCTCAATACCGGGTTTGTCACTATCGATCTCAGAACGACGGTTGATGTGCGCCCGAACTACAAGCTGCTGGACGTGCTCGAGTTTTCGGCCCGCGCGGTGGGTCCCGACCAGCCGATCGCGGCGCACGGACAGGTCCTGGTGCGGGATCGCGAAGTGTCGCTGAATGCGTTCCTCCTGGATCTGGGAATGAGCCGGCTGGCGCTGCAGGGCACGGTCTCGGATGTCGATCCCTTTTCCCGGCTTGGCGTTGCTGAGGTAGCCGCCGCTCATCTTGACCTCGATGTACTCCCCAGCCGGATTCGCGGGATTGACGTTCATCGCTTCTTCCCGACTTTTCCCATCGGACAGGACCTCGAATTCGTGGCCCGACTCTCCGGTCCGGTCTCCAACCTCTCCATCGAGCGGCTCTCTCTGAACAGTGGCCGGTCCGCGGTTCATCTGGCGGGACGGCTGCGGGGTCTGCCGGATTCGGCCTCGGTGGTTCTTGACGTTCAGCCCTCGCATCTGGAATCGACCGATCTGGCGCACGTCGTACCGGACGTAGCCCGCTCCCCGTTCTCCACGATCGACTCTGTGGATTTTCAGGGCACCCTCCGGGGGATACTGAACCTGGCTGATGGATCAGGGGGAATGGTTTGGGCAACTGATCTGGACATGGAGGTGATCACCGGGGCCGGCGGGGGCGCCCTTCAGGCCAGAGCGAGCCGAACTCACGGCGGCCAGATCCGCTACCAGGCATCGGCCGACGTCTCCCGCCTTCGGGCACACATGCTGTTTCCGGAATCGCCGGACAAGACCGAGCTCAACGGGCGCATTCAACTCGAGGGTTCTAGTCTGGGTGCGGAGCGGCGGATGGTTCTGGCACTCGACCTTGGCCCCTCCGTAGTGGCAGGCAGACGTATTGACCTGTTCGATGGGGATCTCGAACGCGTCGGAACCCAATGGCGCGCCGTTGTCACCGCCTACGAAGACGACGCCTGGGTCCGCCTGGACGCCACCGCGGAATTCGGGTCCCCCCGAGCCACCTACAACGTGATCGCCGAAACGGGCAATCTCGACCTGGAGCCACTCTTTTTGGGCATGGCGCCTCCGTCCCGCATTGACGGGACCGTAAGCATTCGCGGCGCCGGATCGTCTCTGGCTGACCTGACGATCGAAGGAGAGGTCACCACGACGAGTGCGTCCATCGGTCAGGGAGAGAGGAGGATAGAGGATCTGACCTCCCGCACGGTGCTCCGACTGTCACGGCCCTCCCCCGGTCAGACCGAAGCGGTCATTCAAGGGGACCTCCTGGACGGTTCTCTGTACGGGACCTACGAGCCGGACATACTGCTCAAGAGCATTGCGCACTGGGCACGAGCGTTCGATCGCACCATCGCCTCACAGGCCCGCATGCCGTTTCGGTCCGTACAACCGGTAGCGGCCCGTGAACCGGTCGACGCAGCGGCGGAAGAGGCGCGGTTGAGGGAGGCCCTTCGCGAGGCAGGTTTCGGCGACCAGATCGACGTAGCCGGGTTCGTCCATCTCAAGCGGGCAGATCTCCTCCAGACGCTACAGTCCGACATCGGTCTATTTCCTGTCGGGCTGAATGCCCGATTCGATGCCGCTCTCGGTGCGCACCGCCTGGCGGTACAGGGTACGATCGCGGCCGATTCCGCCGACACGGGATTTCTGGGTGCTTCGGGGCTGCGAACCCGCTTCGATTTGTCGACCCGCTACGCAGCTACGCTCGAGGCATCCTCTGAAGGATCCCTCACCGTTGAGGCAGAGATGGTTCGGGTGGGCATTCAGCGCATGGAGGACTTCACCCTTGATGCCGACCTGGGGGGACGCCGCAGCAGAATGGCAGTGCGCGGCACGCCGGAAGCCGGGGGTTCGTTTCAGACGGAGGCCAACCTCTATTTCCTGAGCGACCGGAACCGCTTCACGATCAACCGCTTCCTGCTGGAGACCCGTGAACAGCGTTGGCGTAACGCGAAGATCGCCTCGATCGATCTTTACGAAGGCGGAACGGTTGTGCGCAATCTCGTCTTCGAAAACCAGCCGGATTCGGCGTCCGGCTCCGGAAACCTTCTCCAGAGAGTGCAGGCCGAAGGCGCCGTCTCTTCGCTGGCAGAAGATTCCCTCCTGATTACGGCGACGAACCTGAGAGTAGATCAGATTGCCGAGTTGTTCACGACGCGCCTTGGGATCGGCGGCACACTCGACACGCGCCTCGCGCTCTCCGCCGGCCGCGGGGCTCTCGAAGCCACCGGTCGACTCTCCGTGGAAAACGCCACGCTGAAGGGATACAACATCGGCAGGCTCGATGTGTCGAGCCAGTTTGGGCAGGACCTCGAAGAAGGGATTCGTCTCGATCTCCGGTTGGCGCAGAATCATCCCGATGGACCGGCATCCAAGGTGAACGATCTGGTATTGAGCGGCTCACTTCAACCGGGGCCGTCAGGCACGGCCATCGATATCGACGTCGACATGCGGCGGGTCGACTTCTTCTTCCTCGATTTGCTGTTCTCTGACGAAATAGAAGGCACAACCGGATACGCGACCGGCCGGGGTCGCATCGGAGGTACGCTCTCCCATCCCCTGTTCGAGGGATCCTTCCGTGGACATGACGTCGCGATCTACGTGCCGGATTATAACCTGCGCTACCGCATCAACGGCCCCTTCGCCGTCGACCAGGCCGGATTCCACTTCCGAGATGTCGATCTGACCGACACCGGCCGTGGACGTGCGGTGGTCAACGGCAGCCTTCTGTTCAATGACTATCGATTCTTCTCATTCGATCTGTCTGCCCAAACCTCCGATCTTCTCGTGATGAACGTCGGCACGTTCTCGCCCGACATGGCCTTCTACGGCTTCATCCGCACATCCGGCACGTTCACACTCGACGGCCCGATTTACGCAGCCCAACTGCGATCGGCGGATGGATCCACGACCCCGGACAGTCGGCTTTTCATCCCCGTCACGGATGTCATCGACCAGGGCGATACCGGGTTCATCATCATGGCCGACTCGACGGGCCAGTTCCCCGAGGTCGACTCCTATCTGCGCCGCCGGAATCTGGTGGCCAAACGGGCGGCCGGCGAGCGGCGGTTCGTGGATGGTCTGGAGATGAACCTCAATTTCGACGCCCCCGCCGGATCGACCTTTCACCTCGTTTTTGATCCCGTTCTCGGCGACGTCATCAACGCCGTCGGCTCCGGCCGTATCCAATTGCTTCGTCAAGGAGGCGAGTACTTCACCTACGGCACGTTCCGGGTGGATTCGGGGGACTACCTATTCACAGCCACGGAAGTTTTTGTACGCCGCTTCCTGCTTGAGCCGGGTGGGACGATTACGTGGGATGGAGACCCGATTGACGGCGTTCTGGACATACCCGCCACGTACCGCACACGGGCCTCTCTGGCCGGCCTGCCCGGGTTTGCGACCGACCGGTATGACACGGCCCCGTTCCTCATCCGCATGGGGATCACCGGTCGTGTGACATCGCCGCTGGTCGACCTGCGGATCGAACTCGATCGGGACGAGCGCACCAGCCAGGGCACCCAGGAAGGCATTGAATCGCTGCTGAACCGCGCCGACCTGACCGCCGAGTATGCGACGAGCGTGCTTCTCACCAATACGTTTCTCCTGACCACCTCGCAGCCCTCGTCGATCGGGCAGGCGGCCGACCAGCTCCTATTCAACAGCCTGTCTCAGCTCGTCGCCAGCCAGGTCAACCGATTCATCAGTGAAGTCATTTCGAACCTGGACGTCAATGTCGGACTTCAGCAGGGGCGATCCATCGAAGAACTCGATCTGAGTTATGGATTCGCCTTGCGTCTGCTCGACGAGCGGCTCGTGATCCGCGGTGAGGGCGTCTATCGAGGGGATCAGACACGCCGCGAGGCGGAGGGGCTCAACGGTGAACTCGCTGTCGAAATTCGGCTTAACCCGAACATTCTCCTCGAGGTTTTCTACCGGCGCGAGGGCGATCCGCTGAATGTGGCTACGAGTCTGGGAAGTGCCTATGGAGCCGGACTCGTCTACCAGACCGAGTTCTCCAACTGGCCGGCATTCCTTCGCCGCCTCACCGGGGGATCCGACGACCGCACGTCCGTCCGGGAAGACCCGGAATCACCCCCGGCTACCTCGGGTACGCCCAACCAGTGAAGCCAACCGGCCCATGGATCCCCAGGAAATCGAGCAGGAACTCCTGAAGCTGCTCCAGAACAACGGACACAAGGCGTTCCGTCCCAAGGAAATCGCCCGCAAGCTGGGCTTGACCGACAACCGGGACTACCGCCGCTTCCGCGACGTCCTCGCCCGGCTCGAAAGCGAAGACCGCATCGCCCGCATCAAGGGCGGACGCTACACGTTTGCCCGCCTGCCGCGTGAAGCCACGGGCATTTTGAGTGTTTCGCCGCGTGGTTTCGGCTTTGTGCGCCTCGATGAGGACCAATCGGAGGTCTTCATTTCCTCATCCTCCCTCCTCAATGCCCTGCACGGAGACCGTGTGGCGGTTCGATTGCTGGCGCCCGCAGAAGGTGACCGAAAACGGGCCGCCTCCGTCGAACGGGTCATCGAGCGCCGCTGCCTGCAGACCGTCGGCACGTTCGAGCAATACCCCTCCTTCGGGCTGGTCACCAGCACGGACCTGCGCATCCTGCCCAACATCCGCGTCGAGCCCCGACACTACGCCGGCGCCGGGCCAGGAGACAAGGTGGTCGTCTCGATCGACCGGTTTGACGACCCGGACGCCTTTCCCGAGGGCCGCATTCTCGAGGTGCTCGGCGCTGAGGATGCGCCGGGGGTCGCCGACCTGGCGCTTGCGCTCGGTTTCGGGGCGCGTGTTCATTTCGAACCGCAGGTAATCGCCGAGGCGGAGCAGATCGACGGCACGATCACGACGGGTCATATCGCCAACCGGTTGGATCTGCGCGACGAGACGGTCTTCACGATCGACCCGGAAGATGCAAAGGACTTTGACGACGCGGTGCACGTGCGGGACCTCGGCGGCGGACAAGTGGAGGTGGGGGTGCATATCGCCGATGTCAGCCACTATGTTCACGAGGGCTCGGCCATCGATGAGGAGGCCTTCCTGCGCGGCACGAGCATCTACATGGTGGAACGGGTCTTCCCCATGCTGCCCGAGCATCTCTCCAACGAGATCTGTACGCTGGCCCCGCAGGTGGAACGGCTCACGTTCTCCTGCATCATGCGTCTGAATCGAGATGGTAAGGTGCTCGACTCCCGGATCACGGAGAGTGTCATCCGCTCAAGACGCCGCCTCACCTACGAGGAAGCCCAACGGCTTATCGACGGCGAGGAGCCGGACGATGAGGTGGCACAGGCGATCCGGCGCGCTGCAGGGTTCGCCGCCGGCCTGACCGCCAGGCGAATGGCCGCCGGGAGCGTGGACTTCGAGACCCCGGAGGTGCGCGTGCTGCTCGACGAGCACGGAAAGCCGACGGCGATCATCCGAAAGCATCGCCTCGCCGCGCATCGTCTCATCGAAGAGTTCATGTTGCTTGCCAACCGGACCGTGAGCGAGGTGGCCGCGTCGCGCGTCCCTGAGCCCGGGTTTGTTTTTCGCGTGCATGGCGACCCGGATCGGGACCGAATCATTGCCCTGGCGGACTACGTTCGCCTCTTCGGTATGGAACTCGATCACCGCAACGGCAAGGTGAAATCCCAGGCCCTCAATGCCCTGCTCGACCAGGCCCGGGGCACCCCCCAGGAGCTGGTCGTCGAGGAGGCGGTCCTGCGGTCCATGGCCAAGGCCCACTACACGCCAAACAACGCCGGTCACTTCGGACTCGGATTCACCCATTACTGCCATTTCACGAGTCCGATTCGCCGGTACCCCGATCTTTTGGTTCACAGGATCCTGAAGGCCTGTCTTGCCGGAACGGTGCGGCCGAAGGAAGATACCGTGACCGAATTGTCCCGCCGCAGCGATCATTGTTCGGAGATGGAGCGGCTCGCTGACACCATCGGTCGAGAGTCGATCAAATTGAAGCAGGTCGAATTCCTGCGCGACCATATCGGTGAGCAGAGCCGCGGCGTCGTAACCGGCCTGGCCAATTTCGGCGCCTTCGTGGAGCTGGAGGAGTGGTTGGTAGAGGGTCTCGTACACGTGCGTGACATGAACGATTACTACGAATACGACGAGCGCCGGTTGGCGCTCATCGGAAGCAAGGGTAAGGTGATCCGGGTTGGCGACCTCGTGGAGGTGGTCATCGCCGAGGCTGATCCGGAGACGCGTCGCGTCGATTTTGTGTTCGCCCCGGGAAGCGGATTCTAAATTGCGCGTAAAGAGGGCTTGCTCCGCCTCCCCCATCCACGCACCCGGAACCCATGCCTCAATCCGCCGACCAGGCCCTCGTCACCGATCCCACCGTTCTGTTCGCCGTGCTTGCGGGCATTCTGGGCGGCCTCTTCCTCTTGAGCCGGCAGCCCAGGCTCGCCAGGGTCTTCGAGATCCTCCCTCCGGTCGTCTTCGCCTACTTCCTCCCGATGATCGCCACGACGGCGGGGATTCTGCCCACCGATAGCCTCACCTACGTGTGGATGCGGCGCTACCTCCTGCCGCTGGCGCTCTTTCTGCTCATGATCACCGTCGACCTGAGGGCCATCTTGCGGCTCGGACGCACCGCGCTCCTCATGATGTTGGCCGGAACCGTCGGAATCGTCTTGGGCGGTCCTATTGCCCTGTTCCTCTTCAAGGACCTTCTTCCGCCCGACGCCTGGATGGGATTCGCCGCGCTTTCGGGCAGTTGGATCGGAGGGACGGCCAACATGCTGGCCGTCGCGGGTTCCGTGGCCGAATGGGAAGGCGTCGCCTGGTCCATCCCTGGACCGGTCATCGTCATGGACACGGTGGTGGGGTACGGGTGGATGGGCACGCTGCTCTTCCTGAGTACGTTCCAGGGCAAGTTCGACCGCTGGATCAAGGCCGATCGGACGAGCATCGAGGAAACGAACCGCCGTCTCGGGGAACTCGACTCCGCCCGGCGTCCCCTGCAAATCGATGATCTGGCGATTATCCTCGGATTGGGCTTTTCCGCCGCACTCTTCTGCGTGTGGCTCGGCGACTGGCTGCCGCCGGTCATGATGCCCGCCATGCAGTTCGGCTCCTTCACCATCCCCAGCACAAACGTCATCAGCGCCACGACGTGGACCGTGCTCATCGTGGTCACCGGTGGTCTCGTCTTGTCCTTCACGCCGCTTCGCCGGCTCGAGGGTCCGGGCGCCTCGCGCATCGGCTATGTGGCGCTCTACCTCCTCCTTACCTCGATAGGGGCCCAGGCCGATCTGGCAACCATTCTCGATACCCCGGTCTATCTGCTTGCCGGCGTAGTCTGGATCGCCGTGCACATCGGGATCCTTCTCCTGGCCGCCTGGTGGCTGCGGGCGCCCCTGTTCTTTGTCGCCACGGGGAGCATGGCGAACGTCGGCGGTGCCGTGAGCGCACCCATCGTGGCCGGCGTGTACTACCCCACGATGGCTCCCATCGGCCTGCTGATGGCCGTTGCGGGATACATCATAGGGATTTATGCGGCCCAGGTCTGCGCCATCCTGCTATCCCTGATGGCCTGATCTCAGCCCGTCCGTCCGCGGAGCAAGATGACTTGCCGGCGGCCGACCTATCGACCCGGAGGATCCGTCCCGGTGGATCCGATCCGCGCCTGGTTGTCCAGGAAGCAGGCCGGACGTGCCTCCCGGCCCGGTCGCCCCCGGGCCCGCCGGCTGCCTTGAAAACGCGACGTCCGGATCCGAGTCGCTAGAGCGATCCGGCAAGTTCCTCGGCCTGAGCAATGAGTGCCTCGATCGCCGCGAGTCCCTGGTTCCAGAAACCGGTATCGGTGAGATCCACGCCCAGCGGCCGTACCAGGTGGTGGGGCCAGTCCGATCCCCCGGCTTCGAGCAGACTCAGATACGCGTCAGCAAAGGCGGGACCTGTTTCGAGGTAGCGGGCGTGGAGCGCCAGCACGAGCAGTTCGCCAAACGCGTAGGCATAGACGTACCCGGGCGTATGCACAAAATGCGGGATGTAGCTCCACCAGATGCGGTAGTGATCGCCCAGCGTGACGCTCCCCTGGAACATGGCCTCCTGGGTCTCGATCCAATGCCGGCTGAAATCGTCGGAAGCCAGTTCTCCCCGCTCCCGTCGATGGTGGTGAATCCGATCCTCGAAGCGGTTCATGGCCACCTGCCTGAACACGGTCGCCACCGTGTCATCGATCTTGCCCATCAGCATCGCCAGCCGGTTCTTCGGGTCCGTCTCCGACGCCATGAGCCGCTGGAAAACGAGCATCTCTCCGAATACGGATGCCGTTTCAGCCGTTGTGAGCGGCGTGTCGGATTGCAGCACCCCGCGGGCGGAGGAGAGGAACTGGTGGACGCCATGGCCGAGTTCATGGGCGAGCGTCTGCACGTCCCGCAGTTTGCCCGTGTAGTTCATGAGGATGTATGGATGCGCGCTCGGTACCGCACCATGGCTAAACGCGCCGCCCCGTTTGCCCTTTGCCAGGGCCGCATCGATCCACTGTTCCTCGAAAAATCGACCGGCGATCTCTCCCATGCGCCCGTGAAACCCGTGATAGGCTTCAAGCACCGTGTCGCGTGCCTCGCCCCAGGGGTATTTCCGGTCCGATTCGCCCACCGGCGCGTACCGATCGTAGTCAAGCATCTCATCGACCCCGAGTACGCGCGCCTTGAGCCGGTAATAGCGAGCGACCAGGTCGAACCGGCCGGTCACCGCACCCACAAGCGCCTCCACATTCCGGTCATCGACTTCATTGGACAGGTTGCGGCCGGCGAGCCAGTGCGCGTGTCCGCGTAGCCGATCGTTCGTCGCTTTGTCCGCAAGAATCGTGTTGAAAGCGAAAGTCAGCGTGCGGAGATGGCCCCGGAGTCCTTCGGTGAGCGCCAGGGCGGCATCCCGCCGCAGGTCCCGATCCGCGTCGTGCAGGCGAGAGAGTACTTCCTGTTCGGTGACGGACTCGCCCCGGAGATCGAATCGCGCGGCCCCGAGGGTTTCGTCGAAATACCGATTCCACGCCGATCGTCCCGTCACGTCCTTCTCCAGAAGGATCTTTTCTTCCGGTTCGGAGAGCATGTAGCGGGCATGGAGACGCACCAGTTCGAGGTAGTGTCGCCAGTTCGATGTTGCCGGATCATCGAGCAGACGAACAGCCACCGTCTCCTCGAGTTGCCCCCATTCCAGGTCGAAAAAGAGGAGTTGCCGGCTGATGCGGGTGTAGTCCTCCCGCACCTTCTGCAGCAGAGCGCCCCGGGCCGGATCGTTCGTATCGGTCGACCAGGCCAGGTAGGCATACGTGTACGCGCGCCCCAGACGATCCTGCACCGCTTCGAATCGGCGGAGCGCCTCGGCCAGCGCGAGCCCATCCATACCGGCAAGTGTGCCCCGGAAATCGGACGCAAAACTGTTGGCTTCGCGCTCCGCGGTACGAAGGTCCTCGTGGAGCGCTTCAGGGGAGGAATACAGATGGCTGAGGTCCCAGCGAACCTCTTCAGCCCCGGTCGGGGACGCGCCGTTTATCGAACCCATGTCGGTCTCGGAACTCAGGTGGGGTGGCGGTGATTGGACGACCTGATACCCGGTCCGAGCCCTCAAGTTCAGGGTCTGCAGGCGATCAAGCCGGGAGCATCGTAGAATCGAACAACGACCCGCTGGACGGAGCTATGGGCAGAGTTGAAGGCGCCGGAAAGCAGTTGGGGATCAAGATGAAATTCAAAAGCGTACTATTTGGTTGGGCTCGATACATGGCACTTTCTCTTTGGGTGCTTTTCGGGATCGCGACCCGGGGGCAAAATCTCCTTGCTCAGGATTGGGGTGGGGATCGACTGGTCCGGAGCCAGGGCCAGGATGGTGTTCTTCGGGGCCACGGGGATCGTCACTCGATTCAGGGCCGGGCGCAAGACAGCTTTGTTCAGGACCTGCTCGATGCGGTGCATCTTGACAGCCTGGTCTCTTCCGTGCGGGTGTTGACCGGCATGGAGCCTGCGCGAACGGCTCTTGGTGAGCAGACCATCGTCACCCGCCGCTATAACATGCCCACCAACGTCCTGGCGGCGAATTGGATTGGAGAACGTCTCGCCGCGTATGGTCTCGAGATCGAATTCCAGACGTTCCTGGATACCGTCAACGTGCTTGGAATTCAGCCAGGCCTGGACCCGGACGCCCCCGTTGTGATCATCGGCGCCCATTACGACGCCGTCGGGGATACCAGCTACGTCGTCCCCGGAGCCGACGACAATGCGAGCGGGACGGCCGCCGTGCTCGAGGCCGCCCGGATCCTCTCTCCCCATTCGTTCCTTCCCACGATCGTTTATGCGCTCTGGGATTCCGAGGAGCTGGGGTTGTGGGGCAGCAAGATCCACGCCCGCTTGCTCCGGGCACAGGGGAAGGAAGTACGGGCCGTCGTCAACCTGGACATGGTCGCGTGGGACGGCGATGGGGACGGCGTGGTCCAGATCCATGCGGACATCCCCTCGCGTCCCCTCGCCGAGCACATCGCCACGCTGCCGGACCGGTTCGGCCTGGCACTCGACCCCATGATCGTGGGCGGCACGGACGATCGTCCACGGGGCATCGGCGCCAGCGACCACGCTTCCTTCTGGAACCGGGGGTACCCGGCCGTTTTGCTGATCGAGGAGTACGGGACGGGGCATTCGAGCGACTTCAACCCGTATTACCACTCTCCCGACGACCGGCTCGAGTACTTCAATCTGAACTACTATCGTCGGATGACCCAGTTGGCCGTTGCTGCGGTCAGCACACTCGCACTCGATGCCCTTTCCGTTTCGATCGACCTGCATCGCCTCGCCGGAGGTTCTCTTGAGGTGGATGGTCCGTTCCCGAATCCCGCCACCGGTTCCGTCAGCTTCATCTTCTCGCCGGACCGTCCCGCCTCCGTTCGACTCGAGTTGTTCGACGGATTCGGCCGCCGCGTCGCCGGTCGCGACGAGACACTCCTCGGCGCAGGCAGGTCCCGCGTGACACTGGATGTAGACTCGCTTGCGGCCGGTCCATATGTCTGGCGGGCCGTTCTGGACGGCAAGACCTCGGCCGGCAAGCTGATCAAGCTGTGAGCCGGCGTCAGATGCGGCCTACGGTCATCCCTCCATCCACCAGGATGACCTGTCCCGTCGAATAGGCCAGATCGCCCCGAGCGAGTGCGGCCACGACTCTGCCGACATCTTCGCGCGTCCCCCAACGGCGCTGCAGCAGCATCCCCTGCCTGATCCGCTCGTCGTACACGGCCCGCACACCCGCCGTCATGTCCGTCTCGATGATCCCGGGACGAATTTCGTAGACGGGAATGTCGAACTCGGCGAGGCGGACCGCCCAGAGTTGCGCCGCCATGGCGAGTCCCGCCTTCGAAATGCAGTATTCGCCGCGCCGGATGGAGGCCATGGTCGCGGAAACCGACGTAACGAAGTGGATGCTTTTCCGCTCCTGGTCTCCTTCCCTTCGTTGCTCGACCATCCAGCGTGCGGCCTCCTGCGTCAGGAAGTACGGCCCCTTGAGGTTCGTCTCCATGACCGCATCATAGCTTTCCTCGGTGGCGTTCAGGATGTCGAGGCGCTCGAACGGCGCCCTCCCCGCATTGTTGACGAGCACGTCCAGTCGGCCGAAGATTTCCCGCGTTCGCCCGAGAAGGGCCTCCCGATCGGCCCGGCTCGCTACATCCGCCCGAACGTAGGCGACTTCTTGCCCTGGTCGCCTCAGCGCCTCCACCACCGACTCCACTTCGGTGGACGTCCGCCGCCCACACAACATCAGATCAAATCCCTCCTGGGCCAGCGCCTCCGCGATGCCCAGGCCGATTCCGCGGGTTCCTCCCGTTATGACGGCGGTCTTTTTACGTCTTTCCATTTGGGGGGCCCTATTTACGGATAAGGGAGTCATCAATCAGTTTTCCAGCGGCGGCACGTCGACCCAACCCCGATTGCGCCACGATGCAAGACCCAATTCGGCCAGTTGTACCCCCTTGGCCCCGTCCAGAAGTGTATGGGGGAAGGGTTCGTCGAGCACCACATGACGCAGGAAGAGCTCCCACTGCGCCTTGAACGCGTTGTCGTAGTCCACCTGGGAGGGGAGTTGCTGCCAGCCGCCGCGGAAGTCGATGGATTGCGGGAGATCCGGATTCCAGACGGGCTTCGGTGTGGCCATATAGGGTTGAATCCAGCACTCGCGAAGACCGGCAACGGCCGAACCCTCCGTCCCGTCAACCTGGATCGTTAACAGGTCGTCGCGGCGGACGCGTACGCACCACGACGAATTGAATTGGGCCACGACGCCGCCGTCGAGCAGAAACGTGGCGTAGGCCGCGTCGTCGGCCGTGCAGGCATAGGGTTGGCCGGTTTCGTCGACCCGTTCCGGAATGTGGGTCGCGCCGAGGCAGGAAACCGATTGAACCGCTCCGAAGAGGTGGTCCAACACGTAGCGCCAGTGGCACAGCATGTCGAAGATGATGCCTCCGCCCTCTTCCGTCCGGTAGTTCCAGGATGGGCGCTGAGCGGGCACCCGTTTGCCCTCAAAAACCCAATACCCGAACTCTCCACGAACGGAGAGCACGCGGCCGAAAAACCCGGACCGCAGGAGGCCCTCCAGTTTCAGGATGCCCGGGAGCCAGAGTTTGTCCTGGACCACCCCATGCTTCACACCGGCTTGCTCCGCCAGTCGGTAGAGTGTGAGGGCGTCGGCCGTCGAGAGGGCCACAGGCTTTTCGCAGTAGACGTGTTTGCCCGCCGAAATGGCTGCGCGCACGGACTCCACGCGCCGCCCGGTCGTCTGCGCGTCGAAATAGACGCTGAATGCCTCGTCGGAGAGGGCCGCATCCAGGTCGGTAGTCCAATGCTCCACCCCGGCCTGTTCGGCAAGCAGGGCGAGCTTCGCCGGGCTGCGCCCCACGAGGATCGGCTCCGGCAAAATGCGGGCAGACGGGCCGGCCGCCACGCCCCCCTGGCGTCGGATGGCCATTATGGAGCGCATCAGGTGCTGGTTGGCGCCCATGCGGCCGGTAACGCCGTTCATGATCACACCGACGCGGTGGAGGACGGGCTCAGACATTGCAGACGATGAAGTCATACGGGTGGATCGGTATGCTGGGATCGCGCGCCTTCCGGAAGCGGCGGCGCTTCGATCCCGGCGCGGGGCAGCGTACCGGACAATTCCTGGCGCCAGTGCGCGACATCTCCGGCCGGACCATAGCAATACATCATCTTGAGCGGCTCGGGTCCCACGTTGGTCATCTGATGGAAGACGCCGGAAGGGATATGGACGGCCTGCCCGGCTGTGACCTGCCGGCGCTCGGCGCCCAGACACATCTCCCCCGTCCCTTCCAGCACGAAATAGACCTCCTCCTGGTCGTGGTTGTGCCACGGCACCTGTCCCCCATCCGGTTCGAGAACCACGTACCCCATGCTGAAATGGCGGCACTGGATCGGGGAGGCGCCCCCTACGAGGTTTCGTGTGAGGCGGCGGGCGGGATAGGTCCGGCCCGGGATGTCTGCGAGATCGGCGATTCTCATCGGGCGCGTCGGGGCATGGGCTCAAAAGGAGGAAAAAAATGTCAAGTAGGGGGCCCCCGTGGCCATCCTCTGCATGTGGAGGATCACCTCGCGGAGGTGATAATCGCCCCACAGGCACGATTCACCGCAGGCGACATGGCGTCCGGCCGGGACATGGTCCCAGCGGTTGGGCCAGTGGTACACGGCATGGAGGAGAAGTCCCTGGTGCTCTTGCCTTGTACTCAAATAGGGTTCGTCGAGCAGCGTATCGACGATGCGAAACGCCGCGCTCCGGTAGCGGCCGCCACTCGAATCATTGCGGGCTTCAAGGTAGTGCCCAAGGCGCAGCAACCCCTGCGCGGCGATGGCCGCCGCTGAACTGTCGACCGGCTCGATGTCATTGAAAGGATCGGCGGGACGGGCGAGGTAATCGCCGAGACGGTCCAGGCCCGGCGCCCCGGTATCCCAATACGGAACGCCGCAGGCGGGCGTGGACGCGATGTAATAGTCAGCCGTCGCCTCCGCGGCGCGACGCATCCATCCCTCGATCTCGGCGCGTCCCCCGAGCGGCTCCAGTTCATGGTCGGTCAGCACCTCGAGAAATTCCAGTTGCTCGGCGTACCCGCAGAGGATCCATGCGAGTCCGCGGGTCCATGTAGAGAACGGCGAATACCCCTGTTGGGTGCTCGGGCAGCGGTAAGAGCCGTCGAGGGTGTTAAAAAGGCTCTCGTGGGCCACCCGGCCCCGCACGTCGTACCCGTCGCGTCCCTCGCCGTAAAACACATTGTAGCGCGCGGTGGTGCGGGCATGGTCGATGAGCCGCTCCAGCAGGGAGATGCTCTGCTTGTTCTCGATCTTGAGTCTACCGCCCAGCCGATGGGCCAACGCGAGGGAACGCAAGGAGCGAATCGTGTCCGAGAACAGCGAATGGGGGCCGTTGAAGGAGTGGATAAACCCTCCGCCGTCCGCGAGAGGGGTCCACCGCCGCGCCTGAACGATTCCCGAGGTCTGGAGGGCCGATTCATAGAAAGCCCGTTCCCATTTGTCATCCGGAATCCTGCCCTCGCCCATCAGACGTCGGAGCGACCCGAACGTCGAGACGATCTGAAACCCGTGGTCGTGCACCCCGAAATGCGTGATGTGCGGCGCCATAAGCGCCCTCGCCGCCACACGTCCGGTGTCCAGGAATTCGACATCCCCCGTGGCGTCAAACTGCAGCAGGTGCGACCCGACCTGAAAACCCTGCGTCCACTCGGTCCACCCGCGCGTCGTGTACCGCCCCTGCACCGTATACACGGGTGCTCCTTTGGAGCGGTCGAACGCCCGATCCACGAGACGAATCTTCTCCGCCGAAAGCTCCCAGAACCGCGCGAACCGGGAGAGGAGGCTTTCGAGTTGGGGCGGGTTCGACAGGTCCATCCCGTTTCTTCCGTGGTTGTGGATGTACTACCGCCGGACTAGAGACTCTGCGGCGGCACGTAACTGGTTCCGCCCCGCTCCGCCGCTACGGCAGCGCGGTAGCCGCTCCTGCGAAAGAGCCCGATCGGATCGATCGCAGCCCCGGCCCGTCGACGTGCTTCGGCCACGAGTGGACGCACATCGGTTTCGTAGGCGTCGCGTACGGTCGTCTCGGCCATCAACACGTCATTGGCGTCTTGATAGGCTGAGAGGGCTTTCCGGTCGACGAGCAGGGCGCGCGCATACGCGGTCTGAAGCGTGTGCACCGTCTGCACCATCGCCTCGAGGGGGTCTTTCAGGTTGTGGCTCTGGTCGATCATGTAGGCCGGATCGAAGTCCGGGACGTTCGAATCGGCGGCATCGACCAGTTCGTTGAAGACAAGGAACAGCCGGTAGGGACGGATCGATCCGGTGGTCAGATCATCATCCCCATACATATTGTCGTTGAAATGGAATCCGCCCAGCTTGCGGGCGCCGATCAGGCGGGCCACGACCAGTTCGACATTCGTATTGGGGAGATGGTGTCCGAGATCGACGAGGCATTTGGCCCGGGGTCCGAGTGCCGTGGCGAGCAGGTAGGAGGAGCCCCAATCCTGCACCACGGTCGCGTAGAAGGCGGGTTCGAAGGGTTTGTGTTCGGTGAAGAGTGTCCAGTCGGCGGGCAGGTGGGCATAAATTTCGCGGAGCCCGTCGAGGGTCCGTTCGAAACTGCGCCGCAGGTCCATCTGGCCCGGGTAGTTGCTGCCGTCGGCCAGCCAGATCGTGATGGATTTGGAGCCCAGGGCGCGTCCGACGTCGATTACATGCCGGTTATGGTCCACGGCGAACCGTCGCACGGCCGCATCGGTATGGCACAACGAGCCGAACTTGTAGCTGACCGGCTGTCCCGCCTGATCCTGAAAGGTATTCGAATTGACCGCATCGAAGCCGAGACCGAGTTCTGCGGCGTGCTCCCGGAGAGCGGATGGATCTTCGGGCTCATCCCATGGAATGTGCAGCGAGACGCGCGGGGCCGCGGCCGTCAGTTGGTGTACGACCGCGATGTCGACCATCTTCTCGAAAATATCCCTCGGCTCTCCCGCGCCGGGATACCGGCCGAACCGCGTGCCCCCCGTTCCCAACGCCCAGGAGGGGATGGCGACTTCGAAGGTGCCGATGCGATCGATCAGCGCAGTGACGTCGTGCCCGCGGCGCTCGAGGGATTCGGCCAGCGGCTCGAAAGCGGCACGGTGAAGCGCTTCGGCAACCTGGTTGCCCTCTTGTAGGATGGAATGTGCTATCATGGGGATGCGGAGCGATGGGCGGCGCGGGACCGCCCCGTGTTCTTTTCGAATCAGAGAATGTAGCCGATGGAAGAGAAAGTTGCCCTGGTAGTCGGTGGAACGGGACTGACCGGGAGTCTGCTCGTTGACCGGCTCGCGTCGAATCCGGCACTCGGTCGCGTGCGTCTGCTCGCCCGCCGCGTTCCGGCCTCCCTCGATCCATCCGTCGAGGTCCGGCTGGTCGACTTTGACCGATTGAGCGGTGCGTCCTTTGAGGGTGTGACCCACGTGTTTTCGTGCCTGGGAACGACCCTGGCGGCGGCGGGCAGCCGGGAGGCCTTCGAGCGGGTCGATTACGTCTGGGCCCTCCGCGTTGCCCGGTTGGGTGTCGAGGCCGGTGCATCAACGCTGGTGCTGCTCTCTTCGGTGGGCTCCTCCCCCACCTCCCCGTACTTCTACAGCCGCGTGAAAGGGAAACTGGAAGAGGATGCACGCGCTCTGGGCTATCGCTCCATATACATCTTCCAGCCGTCGCTGCTCCTCGGACGGCGTGCCGAGAAGCGGGTCGGCGAGCATTTTGCGCAGCGCGTAGCCCCCTTTGTCGCCCCGCTGCTCGGTGGTCCATTCAGGAAATACAGGCCGATACAGGCCGATGTGGTGGCCGCGGGGATGGTGGGAGCAGCCCTTGAGAGCCTCCCCGGGCAGCATGTCGTGGCGTACGACCGAATCGTAGGTTTGAGTGAAAACGTTTCAGACAGCCCCACGGAGTGACCGGAAAGCGTGATCTTACTATTCTGATTCGTCTTCAGACCGCACGTTCGCTCGGGAATCTTTCAGCTTCAATCCATGACGGGCGTAGAGCCTCCGGCCTATCTCGCGTTCGATCTCGGCGCCTCGTCGGGTCGGGCCATCGTCGGGCACCTGGACGGCACCAAACTCCGGATGGAGGTCGTGCACCGGTTCGCGACGCCGATTTTCGAGGAGGAAGAGCGGCTCTACTGGGACCTGGATGCACTCTGGATCGAATTGACCTACGGTCTTGAAGCCGCAAGGCAGGTCGCGCCGGCTCTGCGCAGCCTGTCGGTCGATTCCTGGGGCGTGGATTACGTGCCGGTGGGTTACGACGCACTGCCGATCCGGCGGGCTTACTGTTACCGCGATCCGCGTACGGACGGGTTGCCCGAGGCGGTGTTTCGCATCGTCCCGCCCAATGTGATTTATGAGGCTACCGGGATCCAGTTCATGTCCATCAACACGCTCTACCAGATCCTGGACGATGTGCTGCGTGAACCCGGGCTCATTCCGCTCACAGCGTACCGCTTGCCGATTGCGGACTACTTCAACTTCCGTTTTTCAGGCCGGCCCGCCTCCGAGGTGTCGCTCGCAAGTACCACGCAGCTCATGAGAGTGGGCACACGGCAATGGGCCTCCGAGATCTTCGAGCCGCTGGGGTTGCCGCTGACCGGATGGCCGGAGATCGTCGACTCGGGCACGGTACTGGGCGAATACGACGGGCTGCGCGTGGTCGCAGGCTGCTCCCACGACACCGGATGCGCCGTGGCGGCCACGCCGGGCGGACTCGGCGAGGCGTGGGCGTACATCAGCTGCGGTACCTGGTCGCTCCTGGGCGTAGAACTGACGGCCCCTATTCTCGGAGATTCCGCCCGCGAGGCGGGCTTCACGAACGAGGCAGGCCTCGGGGGCACGATCCGGTTCCTCAAGAACCTCACCGGGCTCTGGGCGCTCCAGGAGTGTGTCCGGGAGTGGGGACTCGAGGGGGACGATGTCTACGACCAGCTCGACGCACAGGCTGAAGCGGCGCCGGCCCCGCAAGGACCGCTCGATTTGGAGGATGCCCGGTTTCTTGCACGCGGCAACATGGAAAGCCGGCTGCATGATGCGTGCCGGGAAGCGGGGATCGCTGTTCCGGCCAGCCGTGGCGAGACCACGCGTCTCATCCTGGAGAGCATCGCCGACAGTTATCGTCGGACCTTCCTCACGCTGGAGCACCTGCTCGGCCGGCGGATCGACACGATCCATCTCGTCGGTGGGGGCTCCCGCAACACGTTGCTGTGCCGGTTGACAGCGGATACGTGTAGTCGGAGGGTCGTGGCCGGTCCCGTGGAGGCCACCGCTGCCGGCAACCTCCTCATTCAAATGTTGGCGCTCGGGGATCTTCCCCGCGATCGCTCTCTGCGCGACGTGGTTCGGGCTTCCTTCCCGATCGAGGTCTACGAACCTCGCGCAGCCCCTTCTTCTGAAATAATCGATTGATGGAAACCGCAACCATGGAATTCACGCACGTCAAGGACCTCTGGGACGACGCGGTCGCCGCGCAACTCGATCCGCTCGACCGTCTGGTGTACCGCTCCAACCTGCTCGGCGCCGACTGGCGCATCACCAACACGGGCGGGGGAAATACCTCCTCCAAACTGATGGAAAAAGACCCCATCACCGGCGAGGAAGTCGAGGTGTTGTGGGTAAAAGGCTCCGGTGGGGACTTGCGCACATCGAGAAGGGGCAACTTTTCGTCCCTCTATCAGGAGAAGTTACTCGCCCTGCAGGACGTCTATTCGCGCTTCGCCGCGCGGGGACCGAAAACGGAGGCCGAGGACCGCATGGTTGGTATGTTCACGCATTGCACGTTCAACCTGAATCCGCGTGCGCCGTCGATCGACACACCGCTGCACAGTTTCGTCCCCTACCGTTTCATTGACCATACGCACCCGGTTTCGTGCATCGCCATTGCCACTGCGAAAGACGGCAAAGCCCTCACGCGTCAGATTTACGGAGAGGAAGTGGAGTGGGTGGACTGGCAACGGCCGGGTTTCGAACTGGGGCTGCAACTCCAGAACGTCTGCCGTCGCAACCCTAAGGCAAAGGGCGTGATTCTCGGCGCGCACGGCCTGATCAATTGGGCGGATGACGACAAGGCCTGCTACCACCTCAGTCTGGAGTTGATCGATAGAGCCGCTCGGTATATTGCCGAACATGACAAAGGGGATATGACGTTTGGCGGGCCACTGCTGCAGGCGCTCCCCGAGTCGGATCGGATGGCCGTTCTCGTCGAGCTGCTGCCCTGGTTGCGCGGGAAACTCAGCCGGGAAGCGCGCGTGGTGGGAACCGTCGATGTCGATCCGGGCGTGCTGCGTTTCGTGAATTCACAGGACGCCTCGCGCCTGGCCGAATTGGGTACCTCGTGTCCCGACCATTTCCTGCGTACGAAAATCAAGCCGCTGTTCGTCGACTGGCATCCGAGATCCGAGGATGTTTCGGTCCTCAAGAAGAAGCTCGAGGCCGGGATGGATCGCTACCGGCGCGACTATGCCGCCTACTACGAGGCGCACAAGCACGCCAATTCCCCTGCGATGCGCGTCTCGAACCCGAGTGTCATTCTGATGCCGGGCATCGGAATGATCACCTGGGGCAAGTCGAAGAGCGAATCGCGCGTAACGGCCGAGTTCTACAAGGCCGCCATCGGCGTCATGGAAGGTGCGGAGGCCGTCTCACGCTACACGGCCCTCCCGCGACAGGAAGCGTTCGACATTGAGTACTGGCTGCTGGAGGAGGCGAAGCTAAAACGCATGCCGGCCGAGAAGGAACTCTCCCGGAGGATTGTGGCCGTGTTTGGGGCAGGCAGCGGGATCGGCCGCGTGCTGGTGGAGCGACTCGTCGACCATGGTGCCACGGTGGCAGCGATCGATCTGGACCTGCAGTCCGCGGAATCGACTGCTCAGGTCATTCTTGGACGCGTTGGCATGGGAATCGGCGTGGCCGGATCGGGACTTTCGGCATCGGGCGACGTGGTCGGGCTCGCCTGCGACGTGACCCACCGGGAGGCGGTTCGCAGCGCGCTGCAAAAGACCTTGTACGCGTTCGGCGGACTGGATCACGTCGTGGTCACGGCAGGACTGTATGTCGCTCCGGACACCAAAGGACGGATTTCGGATGCCGATTTCGAGCGGAGTTTTCTCGTCAACACCATGGGGCCCTACCTCGTGGCCGACGAAGCCGCACCGATCTGGAAGGCCCAGCAGTTGAGAGGCTCGATGGTGATCACCACGAGCGTGAATGCCGTGGTCGCCAAGCGGGGCAGCCTTGCCTACGATGCCTCGAAAGCAGCCGCCAACCACCTCGTTCGCGAGTTGGCCATCGAACTCGCGCCACTGGTGCGGGTCAATGCGGTGGCGCCTGCCACCGTGGTGCAGGGAAGCTCCATGTTCCCTCGAGACCGGGTCATCGCCTCCCTCGCCAAATACGGATTGCCCCACGACGAAGAGGAGGAAACCGAAACACTCCGCGAACGCCTCGCGATGTTTTACGCCGAGCGGACGCTCATCAAACAACCGATCCTGCCGGAAGACCAGGCGGAGGCCGTGTTCCTCCTGCTCAGTGACCGGCTCGGCCTCACGACGGGACAGATCCTGGCCGTTGACGGCGGCCTGGTAGAAGCCTTCATGCGCTGACCTGGAGACTGTGGAGAACACCAACCCGGAGGGCGCCGATGTTCCGACGCCCCTGCCCCACTACCCCGATTGGACGGCGGTCACTGCGAAGCAGCACGAACTCAACCGCGCTTTGCTCGGTCGGGCGAAGGGGCGCGTCTTCGACCTGCTCTCCTCGCTGCTCTTCGATCGGGAGGTCGACCGGTACCTGAGCTACGCCAACGTCGTCGCGGTCCGCAGACTCGGGTTTAACGACCACGGCCCCGTCCACGCGCGCGTCACAACCTACAACGCGCTGAAGATCCTCGACCTTCTGCACCGCGGCGGCATCCTGACCTCCCTCGAGGATGAGGAAGCGGGCACGTACGAGGACTCCCAGGTGGCCGTTGCCCTCGGCTGCTTCCTCCATGACATTGGCATGGGCGTCACCCGCCAGGACCACGAGTGGCACTCGATACTCCTTGCTGACGAAACCATCAGGACCCACCTCGAACGGCTGTATCCCCCCAGTGATGCCCGCCGCGTTGCACTGCGACCGCTCGTTCACGAAATCATCGTGGGACACATGGGCCACAGCCGCATCCACTCGATCGAGGCGGGTGTCGTGCTGGTTGCCGACGGCACGGATATGACGCGAGGGCGCTCCCGGATTCCCTCCCTGCTGGATCGGGACCCTGCAGTGGGCGACATCCATCGGTTTTCGGCCCGTGCCATCGAACGGGTCGAGATACGGCCGGGGGAATCCAAACCCATCCGCATCACGGTGAAGATGGAGAACGTGACGGGACTCTTCCAGATTGAAGAAGTCCTCATGGCCAAAATCAAGGCATCCCCCATCATGCCGTACATCGAACTCTCCGCCCTGGTTGGAGACGATCCACCGCGTTTCTACCTCCGGTGAGTCGGAGAGTCCATCCCGGAACCCGATGACCGAATTGTCGCCGGAGACGGCGGAGCACATCGCGCGGGCTTTTGTCGAACAGCGACTGCAATGCGATACCGTCCGCGCAGGCACCGCCCGCGACCGTATCGAAAAGCTCAAACGACTGCGCCGTGCGCTGCTCGCACACCGATCCGAAGTGCGGGATGCCCTCTACGCCGATTTACGCAAGGCGCCCACCGAGACCGACCTGACCGAGATCCTGCCCGCAACGCTGGAGATCCAACACGCCATCCGGCACGTCCGACGCTGGATGAAACCGAATCGGGCCCGCACGCCCCTACTCTTCCTCGGCACCCGGAGCGAAATACGATACGATTCCAAGGGCGTCGTCCTGATCATCGCACCGTGGAACTACTCGGTCCTTCTGACCCTCGGACCGCTCGTCTCCGCCATCGCGGCCGGCAACTGCGCGATCATAAAACCCTCGGAGTATACGCCCCGTACGTCGGCCGCCATTGCGCGGATCGTTCGCGACGCCTTCGACGAAAATGAAGTCACCGTCATTGAGGGTAACGTAGCGGTAGCCCAGGCACTCCTGCAGCAGCCTTTCGACCACATTTTCTTCACGGGCAGTCCCGGCGTGGGCCGCGAGATCATGAAGGCCGCCGCCACGCATCTGTGCTCGGTGACCCTCGAACTCGGCGGCAAGTCGCCGGCGCTGGTCGACGACACGTTCGACGTTGAAGAGGCCGCAACAAAGATCGCGTACGGGAAGTGGATCAATGCCGGCCAGACGTGTATCGCACCCGACTACGTGCTCGTTCACAGGGATCGGCACGATGCCCTGGTCGAGGCGCTGACTGCGAAGATCCGGGGCGTTTACGGGACATCCGCCGAGGAACGGGCCTTCTCGCCGCATCTCACGGGCGTGGTCGACGAGCGGCATTTCGAGCGGCTCAAGACGCTCGCTGAGGATGCCGTGGCGCATGGCGCACGCATCGCGGCCGGCGGATTCACCGACGCAGGCGCCCACTTTGCCTTCGAGCCGACTTTGCTCACGAAGGTCGCCCCGGGCAGCGCTGTTCTGCGCGAGGAGATCTTCGGTCCCATCCTCCCGATTGTCCCCTACGACACCCTCGATGAGGCCATCCGCTTCATTCGGGGATTGAGCAATCCGCTCATCATCTACCTCTTCAGCCGGCGCCGGGATCGTATCGAACGGCTGCTCCGCGAGACGTGGGCCGGATCGACCCTCTTGCGTGACACGCTCATCTCCTATGCGCAGCCCGAATTGCCGTTCGGCGGCGTGAACATGAGCGGGATGGGCAGGGCGCATGGACGCGCCGGCTTCCTCGCCTTTTCCAACGAGCGGCCGGTGATGACGCAACGGCTCAAACGGCCCCTCTTCCAGTTACTCTATCCGCCCTACACGGAACGCACGCGCCGCTTGATCGACCTACTCCTTCGCTACGCGAGTTGGTGACGCCGGTGCGATGGCAGGCCGCACCGCGGCGGTCATCCGGCAGACGCACACCAAACGGCCCGCCTCATCGGTGATACGCGCGTCCCATACCTGCGTCGTCTCGCCCAGGTGAAGCGGCTGCGCCCGCCCCGTGACCGTCCCCTTGCGCACCGGCCTCACGTGGTTGGCATTGATCTCGAGTCCTACCACGACGCGGCCCGGCGCACACGCCATGGTGCCCCCGACGCTGGCGAGGGTCTCGGCCAGGGCTACACTCGCCCCCCCGTGAAGCAGCCCGAACGGCTGCCGCGTGCGCGCGTCGACCGGCATCGTCGCCTCGATGGCGTCCTCCCCGACGGCCGTGAAGACGATCCCGAGATGCGAAACCAGCGTCTCGTTCGCCCGCCCGTTGAGTTCCTCCACGCTGAGCGGAGTCTGCCATATCGATCTTCCGGTCGTCACATCATCCCCCCAACTCTTCTGCTTCCAATTTCTTGCGCCAGTAGCGGGCCAACCCGTACCAACTCGGCACGGCCTGACCGAACATCTGGTAAGTCTCTTCCGCGTGCGGAGAGACCCCGCTCGGTAATCGATCGTGGACCTCCTCCTCGAAACGCCGCGCTCGCTCCTCGTCCGTGCCCGCCTCCGACAGGGAGTCGTGCACCATCGTCGCCCAGGCCTCCAGTTCAGAGACCATATGGTCGAGGTGCCAGGTGACGTCCTCGGAAGGTCCGAAATGCGTCAGAAAGAGCCGCTCAGCCTGTAGGGATCGGACCAGATCGAGGCTTCGCATCCACGTGTCAACCTGGATGTCGGGTGGAGGCGCCACGGGCAGCACGTAGGGCACCCCGGGGATCTTCATGCCGGCCGTATCACCGACAAATGCCGTACCGGCCGACAGTTCGAGAAAGGTGACATGGTGGACGGCGTGGCCGGGCGTGGCGTGCACTTCGAGACGCCGCGCGCCGAAGACCAGCTTTTCGCCGCCGATCAGTGCGTGCACATTGTCCCGCGGAACGGCCAGAAATTCTCCCCAGAGCGCGCCCATCTGGTCCCCGTAGAGTCGTTCGGCGCTGCGGAGCAGTTTCTCGGGCTCCACCATGTGCACGGCGCCCCGTTCGTGTACGAACACCTTCACGGAGGGCCGGCGCGCCACAATGGATCCCGTGGCGCCGGCATGGTCGAGGTGGATATGGGTCAACAGGACGGCCGTCACATCCTCCAGACCCGCCCCGGCCTGTTTCAGCCCGTACATCAGGTTTTCGAGGGATACGGCGGGACCCGGATCTACGAGCAGCAGGCCCTCGTCGGTTTCGAGGACCCCGCAGGCGATGCGCCCGGGCTCGTCGAGGTAGTGGACATCGACCAGGGCCGATCGTTCAGCGAAAGGCGCCACAGGGTATATACGTTAAGGAAAAGGGGGATGTTACGAAATGACCTGCTGCGCCAGGGCGATTGCGCCAAGTACGCCGGCGCGATTCCCCAAACCCGGCGGGACGATATACGCGTCGATATTTTCAAGCACGGCGGCCGAGGCCACGTACCCGTTCAGTAGACGCTGCACCTCCGTCCGAATGAGGGGGAAGAGGTGGAGTTGCTCCATCACCCCGCCCCCCAGAATGAACCGTTTCGGGGAAACGACAAAGAGGATGTTGACCAGTCCGGCCGCCAGATAGCCGGCCTCCAGCTCCCAGGCCTCATGGTCGGGCGGAAAGCTACGCGGATCGGCGTCCCAGCGGGCGTGAATGGCCGGCCCTGCCGCCAGGCCTTCCAGACAGTCCGCGTGGTACGGACATCCGCCGGGATACGGATCGCGAGCCTTGTCATGCGGCACACGCAGGTGCCCCATTTCGGGGTGGAGCAGGCCGTGGGCCAATCGGCCGTCGACCATCAGCCCACCGCCGATGCCCGTGCCGACGGTGAGGTAGACGAACGTGTCGACATCCTGTGCGGCCCCCCAGCGGTGCTCACCGAGTGCGGCTGCGTTCACGTCCGTATCGAATCCGACGGGCAGTTCCAGGGCCCGGGCCACCTCTCCGGCAACATCGGTCCACGCCCAGCCGGGTTTCGGGGTCGAGGTGATGAAGCCCCAGGTCTTCGACCGAGGGTCCGGGTCGAGCGGACCGAAGGCGGCGATTCCCACGCCGGACAATTCCCCCTGGTATCTTCCGAAAAAGGAAATGGCCTGATCGAGGGTCTCCCGGGGCGATGTGGTGGGAAAGCGGATTTCCTCGACGACCTCGTCCGGGCCGCTTGCCACGGCGCACACGAACTTCGTCCCGCCTGCTTCAATCCCGCCGAAGAGTGCCATAATGGGTACGTTTTGGGTGTCGGCTTCACGCCGAGACGTGGAGTACGATTTTGCCGAAGTGGAGTCCCTGCTTGAGATAGCGCAGCGCCTCCGCGGTCTCCTCCATGGGATAGGTCCGGTCAATGACCGGCCTCAACCCGTGTTGGTCCATGGCGGAAACCATCTCGCGATGGAGTTCTCGCGATCCGACCGTCACCCCCTGCAGTCCGATGTGTTGCATCACGATCGGGGCGAGCGGGATCTGCGCGATGGGACCGGAAAGCACCCCGATCATCGCGATCACGCCGCCGGGGCGGACGGCGCGCAGGGACTGTTTCAGGGTTTCGCTTCCGCCCAGTTCGATGACGAGATCGGCACCGCCCCCGGTTTCGCGACGCACGACATCCCCCCACTCCGGCTCCGAGCGGTAATTGACGAGCACGTCCGCCCCGAGTCGGCGAGCGCGCTCCAGTTTTGTTTCACTGGAGGAGGTTACGATCGTCCGGGCGCCAACCAGTTTCGCGAACTGCAGCGCAAAGAGGGCGACGCCGCCGGTGCCCTGGATAACGACCGTGTGTCCCGGCTTCGCTCCGCCCTGCACGACGACGGCATTCCAGGCGGTCACCGCCGCACAGGGCAACGTGGCCGCTTCGGCGGCGGTGAATTCGTGCGGGGCCTTGACGAGATCGATTTCCCGGGCGAGCATAAACTCCCGGAGCACGCCGTCAACCGGACCGCCGAGCGTCTGCTTACGGTATTCCGCCTTCCACACGCCGCATGTCCATCCCCGTGCAAAGGTGGGCGTGACGAGGTCTCCTTCGGAAAGCGAGGAGACGTCCGGCCCTACCGAAACGATGTGTCCGGCGCCGTCTGACACCGGAATGAGCGGGAGGCGCTGGTTGCCGTATCCTCCTTCGGCCATCACGAGGTCGCGATAGTTCAGCGAGGCGGCTTCGATCCTGATGCAGACCTCGCCCGGTCCCGGCGCCGGGGGATCGGGCCGCTCTCCCGCCACAAGGTGGTCGAGTCCGAAGGCATCCCGCAGTTCGATCGCGCGCATGGGTCTTCAGGCAAGGCCGCGGAGCCGGGCATACCAGATGCCCATCCACTCATACAGTGCAGCCCTCACTTTGAGGAGATTGTCTGACGAGGGAATGTACTCACCGGGGAGTAGAACACCTCGCCGGCGCACGGTGAAGCCGGCCGGTGCGGGTGTCGGGTCGAGCCCTTGTTTGCGAAAGAGCGCCACGGAGCGTGGCATGTGGGCGGCGGAGGTAACGAGCAGGAAGGGGGCGTCTGCGACGATATCACGCACGAGGCGCGCCTGGTCGTCCGTGTCCCACGACCGGTTTTCGATCCGGATGCGTTCGGGGTCGATCCCCTGCTCCAACGCGGCATCCCGCATGATTTCAGACCCAGTCGTTCTCACCTCGTCGGTGAAAGAACCTCCCGAAAAGAGGAGGCGGGCATGGGGATAGGCGCGGGCGAGCCGCATGCCTTCCACGAAGCGGGCCAGCGAGGCCTGGGACATTTTCTGCTCGGGCGGCAGGCCCGGCACGTCCGCGTACCCGCCGTCCAGGACGACGATCCAGGCAAAACGCAAGGAATCGGCGGGATTCGCCTCAAACACGGCGTACCGGCTTTCGATCGACCGGATGGCCGCATCGCCCACGGGACGAAACGAGAGCATGAAGAGCAGGCCGAATGCAGCCGACAGGAGCACGCGAGTGGCTCGGGGAGCCCGCTTGCGCCAGAGGAGGATAAGCCCGGCCGCCATCAGCATCAGGATGATCGGCACGGGGTAGAAGAACACGGCAACCAGTTTCTTCAGGAAGAATCCCATGGTGGTCGTGCGTTAGGCGCAGTCTTCCGACGTCGGCCGATCGGTATGCCCTGATGAGGAAAAACGCGGGGACTGGTCCTCCCTCTCGAGCAGGTTGCGCGGTCCTCTCGGCATTATGCCATTTCTGCCGTCGCACTCATCGTGCTGCGCTTGCGTTCGTTGGCATCGAGGTGCCGCTTGCGGAGGCGGAATGCGACCGGCGTGACCTCGATGAGTTCATCCTCTCGAATGAACTCGATCGCTTCTTCCAGCGACATGCGGCGGGGGGGCACCAGCTTCTCGAACGAATCCGCCGAAGCGGCCCTGTGGTTGGTGGATTTTTTCTCCTTGGTGATGTTGACGTCCAGGTCGGCATCGCGGCTGTTTTCGCCGACGATCATCCCACAGTAGACGTCCTCTCCGGGCGCCACGAACAGTTCGCCGCGTTCCTGGAGGTTGGTGGCGCTGTAACCCGTCACCCGTCCGGTTCGGTCGGCCACGAGGCCGCCGGAGGATCGGTGGATGATGTCGCCCGCCCAGGGGCGGTAGCCGTCGAAGAGGTGGGTCAGCAGGCCCATCCCCTTGGTGTCCGTGAGAAATTCGGTACGATAACCGATGAGGCCCCGGCTGGGCATTTCGAACTCGAGGCGGACGCGGCCCGTGCCATGGTTCACCATGCGGGTCAAGCTGCCGCGCCGCGTACCCAGTTTCTGGACAACAACGCCCATGAAAAGCTCGGGGACGTCGATGAGCACTTTTTCGTACGGCTCGTGCAGTTTGCCGTCCACGCGACGCGTGATAACCCGCGGCATTCCGACGGAGAATTCGTAGCTCTCGCGCCGCATCTGCTCGATGAGGATGGCCATCTGCAGTTCACCGCGGCCGTAGACGAGGAACGAATCCGGCGTTTCCGTCTCTTCGACGCGGATGGCCAGGTTCGTTTCCTTTTCGCGGAAGAGTCGTTCGCGAAGGGTGCGGGAGGTGACGTACCGTCCTTCGCGTCCCGAAAACGGCGAGTCATTCACCCGGAACTCCATCGACATCGTCGGCTCGTCGACGTGCACCGGGTCGAGCGGATTCGGGTTCTCGAAATCCGCGATGCTCTCGCCGAGTCCAATTCCGGCAACGCCCGCGATCGCGATGATATCCCCCGGACCGGCTTCTTCGGCAGGTACGCGGCGCAGCCCTTCGTAGAGGAAGAGGGCCGTAATCTCGGCCGGCGTGAAGGAATCGTTGCGGTGACAGATCTGGACCTTCTGCCGGTTCCGGAGCGTGCCCTGGATCACGCGTCCGACGGCGATGGGACCCAGGTAGGCGTCGGGTTGGACGTTGGTGACGAGCACCTGCAGCGCGCCGTCCTGGTCACCCTGCGGCGCGGGAATCTGTTCGATGATGGTCTGGAAGAGCGGCCGGAGATCGGTCAGCGGCTCGCTGAGAGAAAGCGTGCACTGTCCATCACGCGACACGGAATAGATGACCGGAAAGTCGATCTGCTGCTCGTTCGCATCGAGATCGATGAAGAGATCGAACACGTCGCTGAGGACCTCCTCCGGCCGGGCGTCCTGGCGATCGATTTTGTTGATCACGACGATCGCCGGCAGTCCGAGTTCGGGCGCTTTGGAGAGGACGAACCGGGTTTGCGGGAGCGGTCCTTCGGCGGCATCGACGAGCAGGAGGATGCCGTCGACCATCCGGAGGATGCGCTCCACCTCGCCGCCGAAGTCGGCGTGTCCGGGCGTGTCAACGATATTGATCTTGACGCCCTGATAGAGGATGGCCGTGTTTTTGGCCATGATGGTGATGCCCTTCTCCCGCTCGAGGGCCATCGAGTCCATCACCCGTTCCTGCACATCCTGGTTGTCACGAAAGATGCCGCTCTGCCAGAGCATGGCGTCAACCAGGGTGGTTTTCCCGTGGTCGACATGGGCGACGATGGCGATATTGCGAAGGGCTCGTTGCATTTCTTCTCGTTATACGGCTTCAACCGGCCCCTCCTACCCGCCAGAGTCAATCTGGTTCGGCGCCGCTACCGGGGTTTGGGTGGTGGTGTGTTCGAACGGCCCTGGTCCATGGCATCCTGTGCCGCCTTGTGCATGTCGCGGATCTCTCTTCCCTTTTGTTCGATGTCGCCGGGGGAGGATGGGACGGCGGGCAGATCGGGCCTCCCCGCTGCCGCCGGGGCCGATTCCAGGGAGGGTTTCGCGTCAATCGAGATCCAGGCGCCGGATTCGACGCGGACGAACCGTTCGCCCGAGAAACGGTCAACGCGGACGCGGTGGCCGCCCGTTTCCGGGCCGACAGGGAGGTTCTCGTAGCGTGTGGGCCATACGAAGAGGGCCGCCAGAACGAGCGCGATCAACACAACCAAACCCGAAAGTCCGCGTGCCGTCATGGCCTACCTCGTTCGGTTTTCATGCAGACCCGACGGTGAAGTCGCGTCGGGCCGCTGCCAGCGAAACGGTGAAACCGGCGATCACGTCAAGCAGCGACATCACGGTCAGAATAAGAAAGGTGGATGTACCAGCCCCTTCGAACACGAGCAGTTCGATCAGGAACACAACAAATACGAGCAGGGAAAGGGCATGATCCAGGGCCGCCTGGCGGGACTGCCGAACAGCACGAGATAATTCGATATAGAGGACGACGGCCCCGAGCAGCAGAAGCAGGCTGCCGACCGAAACGGAAAGGGCGACTCCGGAGGGAAGCGGGATGGAGAAAAGCGCAGCGTCGAGTTCGTCGTGAATGCTCGCGCCGCTGGAAAAGGCGACGATGTTGTAGAGGACGAGCAGGACGGCCATGAAAGGGATGTACTTCAGCATGGGAGACTCCAGCAGGGGGAATGTTCGGACGGAAGACGCAAGATAATCGCCCGCGGGGCACTCACGCATGCACAGGCCTCCCGCTCATGTCGCCCAGACCCATGTACTGCAACCGGGGGACTCGATTACACGGACTCCACGCCGTTTTCCCGAAGCAGGGTTCATCTGGTCGTGCACGAACCATGGGTCACGTCTATCTTTCCGGGGTCAGACCCTGTGCGTGCTGCTCCCCTGTTCACTTGTCCGGGTGACCCTTGCCATGACAACCTCCCGTCGCGACTTCCTGAAACGATCTTCGCTGGCCGTAGCCGGCGCCGCCACGCTGAAGGACTTCCCCTTCGTCATCACCGAACGCGCACGTCCTGATGATCCCATCAAGGTGGGCGTTATCGGCTGCGGCGGGCGCGGCACGGGCGCCGTGTTAAACGTTTTGCAGGCCGCTACGGATGTCGTGTATCCGGAAGCAGGCTACCACACCGAGGACGTCTCGGCCGATGCGGTGGTCCAGGCCTCGGGGATCGAAATCGTCGCATTGGCCGATCTCTTCCAGGACCGGATCGATTCGTGCCGGGTGCAATTGCGGCGCCTGGGCGTCAACGTGCCCGACGAGGCCTGTTTCGCGGGATTCGACGCCTACAAGCAGTTGCTTGCGATGCCGGACGTGAACTACATCATCCATTGCACGCCGCCCCATTTCCGGCCCATGCATCTATTGGCCGCCATCCAGGCCGGCAAACACGTCTTCATCGAGAAACCGGCCGCCGTGGATAGTCCGGGTGTGCGGATGGTAATGGAAGCGGGGCGGCTGGCGAAGGAAAAGGGACTCGGCATCGTGGCCGGCACGCAGCGGCGGCATGACGAGGGGTATGTCGAGACCGTCAAGCGGATTCATGACGGGGCGATCGGGGATATTCACACGTGCCGGGCGTACTGGAATGGCGGAGAGATCTGGGTGATCGAGCGGGAGGACGGGTGGACGGACATGGAGTGGCAATGCCGTAACTGGAATTACTTCACCTGGCTTTCCGGCGATCACATCGTGGAGCAGCACCTCCACAACCTGGATGTGATGAACTGGGTGCTCGACGCCCATCCCGTCAAAGCGTATGCGCAAGGCGGACGACTCAAGCGGAAGCACCCCATCCACGGGCACATCTACGATCATTTTGCCGTGGAGTACGAGTATCCGAACGGCGTGATGATGTTCAGCCAGTCGCGCCAGATGAACGGGGCCGAGAACCGCGTCGGTGAGGTCGTTACCGGGACGAAGGGATGGAGCAACTGCGCCAACCTCATCGAGCCGGTGGACGGGAACCGGTGGCGTCACCGCAACCGCAATCCGCCGAATCCATACGAACAGGAGCATCTGGATCTGATCGAAAGCATCAGGGCGGGGAATCCGATCAACGAGGCGCAGGCCGTGGCGGAGTCGACCCTGGTGGGCATCATGGGCCGGGAGTCGGCTTATTCCGGCCGTTCCATCACGTGGGAGGAGGCCCTGAACTCCGAGAAGCGGTGGGGACCTGACGCCTACGTCTTCGGCGATCTGCCCTTCCCGGCCGTGCCGAAACCCGGGGAGTATGTCTTTTAGTAAGGTCCGAGGGTCCGGGGGTCGGCTGACCCGTGCCGCGTACCGTCGTCCCGGCGAAAGCCGGGATCCAGGGTATGGGGATCGCGGGAGGAGTGCCTGGCTTGGGAAGGCGGCGGCGCCTCGCGGGTGTTACCTTATGCGAAGCACGATGATCTGACTTCGTTCGGTTTGAATTCCGGCGTGAGGAACTGACGCGTCATGGTTGCGGATCGCACATCGGGACTCGGGATCGCGCTGGGGGGCGGGGGCATGAAGGGGCTCGCGCATGTCGGCGTCCTCTCCGTCCTCGAGTCAAACCAACTCATTCCCGACCGCGTGGCCGGCACCAGCGTCGGCGCCATCATCGGCGGGCTGTACGCCGCCGGCGCCTCGCCTGCGGAGATCCGACAATGGATGGAAGAGCATCCCCTTCACAAGCTGATGTCGCTTCGGCTTGACGGGTCGTCCTTGCTGGATCTCGATCCGCTGCGCGAGTTTCTCGACGGCAAAATCGGTTCGGTGCGACTGGAGGAACTGCCTGTTCCGTTCTTCCCGGTAGCGACGGATCTGGAGTCCGGGCAACGGGTGGTGCTGGGCGAGGGCCCCGCCATCGATGCGATCCTGGCCTCCGCTTCCATTCCGGGCATCTTCCCTCCCGTCGAATGGGAGGGCCGGATGTTGGTCGACGGCGGGATTTGCGACAATCTACCCATCGAGCCCCTTCGAGAGCACGGGTGCAAAGCGGTGGTTGCCGTCCGTCTCTTCCACCAGAAAGAGTCCTGGCGACTGGAGAACGCGGTCAAATCTGCCCAACCCGACGAAGAAACGGGCAAATCATGGCGGAAGGGTCTCGATCTGAATCGTCTGAGGGAGTTGCCCGCCCTGCTGGCCGAGCGGTGGTTCCATGCGGAGAACTATGTTCCGAATGTGTTTCACATCGCCGAACGGGGACTCGACCTGATGATTCTCCGACTGGAAGAGGCACGTCTCGCGGAGTATCCGGCCGATGTACTGATCGCCCCGGACGTCTCGTTCGTGGGAACGCTGGACTTCGAGGATCGGAAGTCTGATATCTTCGACGCAGGTACCACGGCCGCCGAATCGGTCATTGAGGACCTCGTACGACTGAGGCAGCGGTTGGCGGATGGATAGGCGTAGGGGTGTGGGCGAACGGGCGAACGGGCAAAAGGGCGGTGACGCCGCAGTCCGGTGGCCCATCGTAACGTCTTCCCGGCGCAAGCCGGGATCCAGGGACTCGGTGCTGCTGAAAGCCCAAGACGGCGCTTGCACTGGTCCGGTGCGTGGCTTGGGCACACCCATTGGCTCCGCTTGATCGGTGCAGGGGTTGGCACGGCGTGTTGAAACCACAGGCGGAGTTGGGCGGTTGAAGTAGTTTAGCCACAACGATCAAGCCGCCGACCGATCTACATGCTCCGCCATCTCCTCCTATCTCTCCTTCTTCCAATGCTGTTTGCGGTGGGATGCCGCGCGCAGGACTCCCCGTCGTCCACGTCTACCATGGATTCGACCGGCGTTCCGGCGATTTCGAATCCGTCCTCCGCGAACGAGGCGGTACGGGTAGAAGGCTGGACAGGGATCAACAATCTCTTCCGAGAAGGAGACACGTACTTCAGTGGCCAGCCCGATGAGGCATCGTGGCGGGCGTTCATTGCGGAATCCGGCGTTGAGACGGTTGTTGTGCTGCGGGCCGAGGAGGAGTTGGCAGGACTGCCCTTCGACCAGCCGGCGCTTCTGGAGGAACTCGGGGTCACGGTCGTGCATGTGCCGATATCGCCCGATACCTTTTCCAAGTCCGATACCGAGGCACTTGGAGCAGCGCTTCAGACAGCGAACGGTCCAGTGCTCGTCCAGTGCGGTTCGTCCAATCGCTCCGGCGCGCTCTGGGCAGCCTACCTTGCGATTGAGGAAGGCGTCGCCCTGGAAGAAGCCCTGGAGCGGGGCCGGGCAGCCGGTCTGCGGGGCGACGCCATGACCGAGGCGGTTCGGCGCGTGGTATCGGGCAGTTAGCTCGCCAACCTGCCGCCGCCGGTACTCGGAGGCGGCGCTTTTCCCCGCTTGGGGCACGTCCGGCAGTCTCGCGATCGCGTGAACCGATCCGATGAAGGGTCCGGCGCGTAGCGTCGCCTGGACCAAACCGGGTCAACTCCCGGCAGTGCCGACTGTCTGGCTTGGGGTACGTCCGGCAGTCTCGCGATCGCGTGAACCGATCCGATGAAGGGTCCGTCACGAATCGTCGCCTGGACCGGACGGGGTCCATGTGGAAAGGGTGCTCGGGTCCCGGCCGAATCCGTCCCGTTCGCCCCTCAGGTCGCAGGAGACTGCGAGTCATCGAGGGTACGGATGCGGAGTGCGCTCTCCTTTTCCGGATAGCGTCCTCGCTTGTCTGCGTAGAAGACCGCGATTTGCCCGAAATCCGCTTCGAGATCGCCGGTGGGCTGGAAGACCGGTCCAAGTCCGGCCGTGCAGGTGCTGTGGTCGACAAAACCCAGCACGACGGGCACTCCGGCGGCCACGGCGATGCGGTAAAACCCGCTCTTCCACGATTCGCGCCGACTGCGGGTACCTTCGGGGGCAATTCCCAGCACGAACCGATCGGCCGCCTGGAACCGCTCTGCCAGCGCCTCGACCGTCCCCTGTTTCTGGTCGCGTTTTACCGAGATCCCGCCCAGGGCGCGCATCACCCATCCGAGCGGAGGACGAAAGAGCGTGTGCTTGGCGAGCCAGTGGATTCGCACGCCGAGTGTGGCGGCCACGAGTAAGGCGATCGGAAAATCCCAATTCGAAGTGTGAGGGGCGCCAATGAGTACGTACCGCGGTGCAGCGGGGCGTTCACCGACGACGGTCCACCCGGCCAGTTTCAATAGGGTCCGTGCCAAGGCAGAGCCTTTGGGGCCGGACGGGTTGGCCGGAGGAGGTCCAGAAGAACTCATGGCCGGATGTCGGACAGGTTGGGGGATCGGCCCCGGGCAAGAACCGCGGGACCCTCATCATGCAGGGAATGGATAAGGTAGCGTCCGAAAAGCAGAGACGCCGCATAGGCCCAGGCTCCGGATCATCCTATTCTTGCGGTACCGCATCGTACCGACAGGCCCCGAATCCTGCTTCGGATGACGTCCGATTGTGCGCTGTGTGGCTGCTGCGTTACCTCCTCGGGACCATCTACATCAAACAGAAAGAGTCTCGCACAATTCTAGGAAAATCGGTTGACCGGCGTGGACCGGCGCTTGATTCGGCGCGGGAGTCGGCCGCATCTTGATTAATTCTGCCAGCGCTCGTGATCGACTGCGGCCGGCGAGGTCCCGCACGCGGTCGTGATCATTGTTGGACGTTTTGTTGACGCACTAGGAGGATCACCATGACATCTCGAGAACGGGTCCGGGCCGCCATCAACCACAGGGTGCCCGACCGTGCGCCGATCGACCTGGCCAGCACGCTCGTCACCGGCATCCAGGCCGGCCTCTATGCCCAGCTGAAGCGTGCGCTCGGCATCGAGGGCGGCGCCGTGCGGGTCTATGATCCGTTTCAGCTCCTTGCGGAGGTGGAGGAGCCCGTCAAGAAGGCGCTCGGGGTGGATACGTACGGGATTCAGCTTCCAAAGACCCTCTTTGGGTACACCAACGAGAACTGGAAGCCGTGGACGCTCCCGGACGGCACGGAGGTGCTCATCTCCGGGCACTTCGAATATGATGTGCTGGAAAACGGATCGATCGTTCAGTACCCAAAAGGCGACCGATCGGCTCCTCCGTCCGGTATGTTGCCGAAAAACGGGTTCTATTTCGACTCGATCGTCCGCCAGGAACCTATTGACGAGGCGTCGCTTGATCCGAAGGAGTGGGTCGATCAAACCTACAGCCTGTACTCTGACGAGGATCTAAGGTATCTCGAGGAGACGTCGATTCGTATGTATGAGGATACCGACTATTCCCTGGTCGGCAATTTCTGGGGAGCAGGGTTCGGGGATATTGCGATCGTTCCTGGTCCCAATGTGTTACATCCAAAAGGAATTCGTGACCCTGAAGAATGGTATTTGTCGCTCGCCTCCCGGAAAGGGTATATCAAAGACATTTTCGGGTATCAGTTTGAATTGCAGATGCAGAACCTCCAGCTTTATCAGGAAGCTGTGGGAAATCGAATTGACGTTGTTGTGATGAGTGGAACTGATTTTGGAGGACAATTGCGCCCACTTATTTCACCCAAAACCTATCGGGAGCTCTTTAAGCCGTTTCATACCGAAATGAATGGCTGGGTCCACGAAAACACGACGTGGAAAACGTTTTATCACAGTTGTGGAGCGATCGCGCCGTTTCTGGATGATTTTCACGAGGCGGGAGTGGATATTCTGAATCCGGTTCAGGTATCAGCGGCCGGGATGTCGCCCGAGTTTCTGAAGGAAAATTACGGCGATAAGTTCGTTTTCTGGGGGGGCGCGGTAAATCCGCAGCAGACTCTGGCGTTCGGATCACAGGAGGAAGTGAGGGAGGAAGTGGCTCATAATCTCTCGATATTTGGAAAAGGAGGAGGCTACGTTTTTAATAACGTGCACAATATTCAGTCCGGCGTACCCGTTGAAAATGTGTTGGCCATGTTTGAGGTGGCTAGAGGGTGAGAGAGGGTGCGGGGCATGTGGGTGCGCGGGTGCGCGGGCGCATGGGCTCGTGGGCGCGCGAACTATTTTGCCGCTGCGTCGTGAATGAATCGGATCTAACCGCAACGGAGGACCGCGATGGATCCTGACACACCGCCGCTCGGCGACCCGCCCGTACGGCCGGATGACATGGACCTGGAAGGTGCGCGTCCGCGCGTGGCCGTGTTGCCGTTTCTTAACCGGACAGGGGACCCCGAGCGTCACTATTTTTGCGAAGGGCTCGCGGCGGAGATCTTTCTTGGGCTCGCCCGCGTACCCGGCGTCACCGTCGTTGCGCGTTCTTCCGTTGCGGCGTTGGGTCATGAAACGCCATCTCCGCTGGAAGCCGGACGAAAGCTGGGCGCGGCCTGCGTGCTTCACGGGTACGTGAGGCGGGCGGATGACCGGCTTCAAATCGACGTGGGGCTGCTCGAAGTGGAATCTGGCAGGCCCCTCTGGTCGGAACGGTTCGATCGCCCCGATGAGGAAGTCTTTTCGGTGCTCGACGAGATCATCACCGCCGTGGTATTGGCCGAGAAGGATACGGAGGCGGGTCATATCCAGAAGGTGCAGCAAATCCACACGAACGACCTTCTGGCATACGACTTCTATCTGCGCGGCCGACAGCTGTACTACCTCTATTCGCGTCCGTCCGTTGAAGAAGCGCTCGGCATGTTCGAGCGCGCCATCGAAATTGATGCAGACTACGCGCTCGCATGGTGCGGCCTTGCCGACTGTTATTCCTATCTGCACTTGTATGTAGATGGACGGCTGGGGTACTGTGACAAAGCGGTCGAGACCTCGAAGCGGGCCCTATCGCTCGACCCGCTTATGGCGGAAGCCCACACGTCCCGCGGCCTGGCCCTCTCGCTGGTTGGATCCTACAAGGAAGCGGAGGAGGCCTTTGCCGAGGCCATCGAGCGGGGTCCCCATCTTTTCGAGCCCCGGTTTCAATTTGCGCGCGTCCTCTTTGTCGAGGGCAAGTTGGAGGAAGCCGCTCGTCTATACGAACAAGCCCATCGACGTCGTCCGGAAGACTATCAGTCCTTGTTCCTGGCCGGTCAGGCGTACTCCGATCTTGGCCAGGCCGATCGGGCAACGGCGCTCCGGCGTCGCGGCGTGGTCGTCGCCAACCAGCATCTCGCACTGAATCCGTACGAGACACGGGCGCTCTATCTGGCGGCCAACGGGCTCGTTGCCCTGGGTGAGCGGGCGCGAGGACTGCAGTTGGTCGAACGCGCATTGGCGGTCGAACCGAACGAGCCCATGCTTCTTTACAACGCCGGCTGCATTTTCGTGATGGTGGGCAATGTCGAGCGGGCCCTGGACTGCCTGGAGCGTTCGGTTGATGCGGGGCTTCGCCAGCGGGGCTGGTTCGAGCATGACAGCAACCTGAATGGCATCCGGGAGCATCCGAGGTTTCAAGCACTGCTCGCGCGGACGGTGTGAGGGGGTGGAAAGTGGAAAGTGGGGCGCGGGGGGCGCGGGGCGCGGGGGACGCGGGGCGCTGGGGACGCGGGGCGCTGGTGGCGGGGGGAATCACAGAGCGTGCCACCCCGGACTTGAGCCGGGATCCCGGCTCAGAGCAGGCATGTGACCGGGACGCCAGTTTTCGCCCGGGCAGACCTATCGAGCCTATACGGCACGCGTCAGGTTCCGGCGCATCAACAGTCAAGAACCTTTATCTTGTAGCTTTGAGGCAGACAGACACTGCCCGGTGCGTCGTCCTCCCCCCTACGACCAACAGGGTGTTTCGTGCGTGCGCTGGAACTCGATCGGCTATTCCACGAACTCGGTCCCGCGTTTCGGAGTGGTTCCGCACGTCTGGCGCTAGAGGCGCTTGTGCGACTCATCGAGGCGGCCGATGGACGGGACGACCTGATCCGTCCCTACCTCGACGAGCTCGCCCCGGAGCTCGGCACCCTGCTGTCCGCCCGGACCCCGCGCGGACTGGCGCCGGAACGGATGGAGCGCGTGTGGCGGGCGCTGGACAGAGTCGGCGCACCGTTGGAGGCGTTGCTCCGGCTGCGGCTGCTGACGGGCCTCGTTTTCGCGTGGGTCGGGGACTGGCACGGCGTGTCGCGGTCGATCGGGGTACCCCTCCCGGCACATCCTCCCGAAATAAACAGAACCGAGCACGCAGGCCACGATCGGCTCGTCGAATGGCTGCGCCTCGCCCGGGAGCGGGGCCTTCCTGCTGCCGCTCCGCTGTCGGACCTACTCGAGGCCTGGGACCGGGAGGACCGCAGGGTGTCGGTCGGCGTTGCCATACCGGTTGTCCAACAAATACAGGGTGACCATGCCCCGCTGGGCCGGCTTCGCCGGGTTTCGGTGGATCTGTTCCGACGTGATGACTACGGCCTGGACGAGATTCACGCTGCCGTGGCCCTTGCGGAGGATACCGCGGAGGCCACGTTTGCATCGGATGCCGTGGCAGCCGCGCGGGCGCTTTTGAGAGGACGCGGACTGGTTCGTCCGGGAGTCCGGTTTGCCGCGCGGATTGTCTTCGAGGAAGGGATGACCATTCACCGGGGCTCATCCGCCGACCTGGCGATTGGCGCGCTGTTCTATGTCCGTGCGGCCAACCTGGCCGAGCGCCGAACGCGGATCATACTCCAACCGGGGGTAGCCATGACGGGCGGCCTGGGGGCCGACGGCGGGGTACTGGATGTGGAGCCGGGCAGTCTACAGGCAAAAGTGGAGGCTGCTTTCTTTTCTCCGGCGCGAATTCTGGTCGTGCCGGAGGCACAGCGGGAGCAGGTGATGGCTCAGGCGGCCTCCCTCCACGCCCGCTATCCGGGCCGCAGCCTGCCCGTACTGGGCGTGCAGACGTTGGAGGACGTGTTCTTTGACGTGCGCGTGGCGCGGGAGTCGGTTCTTCCGGCGTGGCGCTTCGGGATGGCGTGGGTCTGGAGGCGGAAGTTTACGGCCGGCGGTATGGCTACGGTGGCCGTGCTCGCGCTGGCATTGGCCCTGACGATCTGGTCCCGGGTGGACACCAATCCGGTCTCAGGCCGAATCACGGAAGACCGGCTGGTCCTCACCAATCAGTTCGGACAGGTCGTTCGGTCCATCGACGTCGGTGAGGTTCTGGCGGTGTACAGTCGGAGATTCAGTTCGGCGAATGATTCCGGCATCTTTGATCTGTATGACCTCGACGGGGATGGCGATCTCGACGTCTGCTACGGGTTTCAGAGCAACCGCAAGCAGGATGCGCCCTATATCGCCTGTGTCTCAACCGGGGGTGGCGAGATTTCCTGGCGGCGCACCCTTGACAAGACCCTGAATTACGCATCCATACCTCCGGGAGGCTCACATCATTTTGGACCGCGCCAACTCGATGTCGTGCCATGCAGCGAAGGGTCCGGGGTCTGCCTCTTCGCACGCGCCACACACGCCATCTTTTTCGCCGCCCTCATCGTGAAGCTCGATGCAGTGACCGGTGAGGAGCTGGGCGTCTACGTCCACAATGGAATTCTAACCAACATGGCGGCTGTGCGCGACCCAACCAGCGGGATCCCGTTGATTCTGTTCGGCGGAGCATCGCAGTTCCGCGGAGAGCCCGTTCTTGGTGCGCTCGATAGCCGATTCATCGATGGGCAGAGCCCTTCCGGAGGCCAATACGTGGCCGAGGACATCGGGCCTGGACTGGAACGGCACTACATTCGTTTTCCGCTGACCCCCGTGGGCGAGGTCACCCGGTATCTGCATCAGTATCGCTCCATCCATATGATCAATACGGCGGATAGCCTCTTTTTCGTCCGATTCTGGGATACGGCTGCCAGTTCGCTTTTGCTTGCCGTCGACCCGTCCATGACCTGGATATACTTTGGGGACGCCCGAGATAATCTCCGCATGAACGCCTCAAGGGAAGGCTCATCCCCATGGGTACGCCGGTTGGATAGCCTGCATCAAAGCACGCCGCTCCCTCTCGAACAAAACCTGATCGCCGAGTTCGGGTACGATTTCGAGGCGCGACGCATATGGAGTGGGTCCGAGTATGATTTAATGGTGGATTTCCTGATGGACCACGGCTTCCTTGAGCAGGCGCCCGATACGGCGTATTGGGAAGCCTACCGCAAAAGCCTCCTCTACTGGAACGGCGACGACTGGGTGACCCAGCCGGTGATGAACCGGCATTATCTGGAGGCGATGGAGGGGCGGTAGGCGTGCGATAATCGCATGAACTTTGGCCTTCGACGGATGATCGGAGCGACAGAGTATCCTGCGACTCGGGGAAGCCACCGTACCTTATACGGTTTGCCTTGAACTGCCACCCCACCCGCCGTCCATGAACCCCCGCAGACTCCTCCTCCCCCTCCTTCCCTTCCTCATCGTCTCCAACAGCGCCGCCGGACAGTCCGCCGGTCCATCTATTCCCGATCGCGGTATAAAGATCACACCCTACGGACTGATCTGGACCAACACCGCGTGGGAATCGGCCCGCACGAACAGCGGGGACTTTGTCTTTTTCGTCCTCTCTCCGGAAACCGAAGGCGAGGCGGCGTTTCACCTGGACATCAAATCCACCCGGATCGGTTTCGATCTCGCCGGACCGGCCGTCGGCCGAAACGGATCGCTCCGGTCGACAGGCAAGGTCGAAGTGGATTTCCAGGGCGCCTTCACCACCGAGAACAAGGCCAGCCTTCTCCTCCGCCACGCCTACTGGGAACTCCGCAACGAGAAGGTCCGCGTCCTCGCCGGACAAACCTGGGACATCATCTCCCCCCTCAACCCGGGCATGCTGATGTACTCCGTCGGCTGGGGCGGCGGCAACATCGGATACCGGCGCGCTCAGATCCGGGGCGAGGTCCAGTCTGCATCGCCCGCGGCCCGATTCGGCCTCCAGGCCTCCGCCAATACGAACATCGTGACCGATTTCGTGGGAAGCCCGACCATCACCGGAGACCACTCCGAGCTGCCCGTTTTCCAAGGCCGGGCCTGGGTGGGAGTCGGACGAAACGACGGACCCAACCTGACGGTCGGCCTCTCCGGACACTACGGCGAGCAGGTCTTTGATTTTCCGCCGCAACAGGGGGGCTACGACGCCCGCCTCGAAACCTCCTCCCTCAATGTTGACGCCCGCCTGCGCCTCACGCCGGCGCTGGCCCTCCAGGGCGAAGCCTTCACGGGCAAGAACCTTGGCACGTTCCTGGGCGGGGTCCTCCAGGGGGTCTGCTCCTGCCTCGAACAGTCGGTCCGGTCACAGGGCGGTTGGGTCGAACTGGCCTACGACGCGAATCCCATCCACCTGCACGCCGGAGCCGGCGTAGACGATCCGAACGACAACGACTTCGCCGATCCGGGCAAACGTACGCATAACCGAATGCTGTTCGGCAACGCCTCGTTTAATGCGACGAAGGAACTCCTCCTCGGCGTCGA
>CAYLXM010000002.1:122932-164237 GCA_964387555.1 uncultured Rhodothermales bacterium
TGCTGTTCGGCAACGCCTCGTTTAATGCGACGAAGGAACTCCTCCTCGGCGTCGAGGTGTCGCACTGGCGCACCGAGTACAACACGCTCGAAAACGGCGAGTCCCTGAACATCAACCTGGTTGGGCGGTACAGCTTCTAGCGTGTTTCCAGGCGCTCCCGCTGCCCGACACGTCCAGCCGGCCATCTGAGTCCCACAGTCTCCCTGACGTCGCCACCCATGGGTTCGCGCGAGACGGTGTGTCGACCGTAATCCCGCGCCGGTCCTGACACGCGCCGGGAGCACGTCGTGCAGCACCCGCTCCGATGCGATCGAACGCCCGGACTCCTCTGTGCGCATCCGAGGAGTTGAGACGCCAAGCCCCTATTTCGTCTGCACGCTGAGGCTCAACCGCACAAGCCGTCCGGGCTCAAAAATGCGCAGGCCTGCACTGTAGGGATTGCGGAGGTAGGAGAGGTGCTCCACGTAGGTCCTGTCCAGCAGGTTCTCCACCTCGGCCGACAGGTCGATCGGACCTGAACGGAATCCCAGGCCGAGATCCAGGCGATACCAGGAGGGGGTACGCTCCTCGCCCAGGTCCGCATCGACGCGGTCCTGCGCCGTGGCGCCCCTCGCGCTGAAGGTGGCCGTGAATCCTCTCCATTCCGGGGATTTCGTGCGGATGGACCCGCGCAGCGGCGCAATCTCCGCCAGAGGCGCATCCGCCGTCAGGTTCTGTCCCAGATTGTACTCGCCGTCCACGTCCACCAGGAGCGTCTGCACGCGCGCCTTCACGCCGGCGAGGGCAGCGCGGACGCCTTCGTGGGTCACCCATTTCATCTGATCCGCCGACACTGGGACCAGCGCCGGGTAATCGAAAACGAGCGCGCTGAACAGTTCCGTGCTCCACGCCCCGGACGATAGCGCACCCCGTGCGGAAAGGCGCTTCGCCGTGCCCAGGGTCGGATTCCCCACCCAGTGGGGTTTGCCCATCGGACGCCGCAGGGCGATGAAGAGCTCTTCGGCCACCGGAGGTCTGGTGCCGAATTCCGCTTCGAACCCTGCCGCCACGTCCTCCGAAAGGAGCCCGCTGTACCGCGCCACCGCGGCAAAGGGGATGAACCAGCGCCCGCGTGCGGCGTCGGGATAGAGCGTCTGGTAGAAAGCGAGCCGTTCTTCATCCCCAATCCAAACGCGCTGGGTGCCTACGCGACCGGCCAGATTCAGCTTGCCGCGCGTAACCTCTCCGCGCACCGTAGCCGAGACGCTTCCGATTTCCGGGAGGAGGTGCTGCGCGGTCGGCATCATCGACGACATCGCGCCGCCCGGCGCCATCGTATTCCAGCCGTCCCAACGCCGGTAATACACCTCGAGGGCATCCCCCGTGAGCCCGAGCGTGAAATTGGTGACGTCCGATTCCATCGGCATGTTTATCCAATCTGTCCGAAGGCCGTTGTCCATCAGGTGATGCGTCCGGTTGGCATACACCCGGTAGCCGTCCAGTGCGACGAAGCCGGACCAGAGGCGATTGAACCGTTCGTCCATGTGGAGGTACGGAAACGGGATGTCCTCCGTATCCGAAAACGACGCCCCGGCCTCGAATCGTCCTTTGGCGTAGTGGGCGGAGGACTCCACCATCCCGTACGGTGCATTGCGGACGTAGCCGTAGCGGTCCACGAAGGACAGCCCGTCGCCGTCGACATAGGGGCTCCCGCGCATCACACGCCCCGTCAATCTCAGCCGGCGGGCTTCCGCGGCGAGTCCGATATCCACCAAACTTCCGGCGCCCGCTGCGGATGCGATCCCTGCGACGATTCTGGGCGTCACCGCCGGGCTCGAACGGTGAAACGCGACCGTCCCGCCAATCCCGGCCTGCAACCCGGTCGTGCTTCGATCCACGGTGAGGCTCTGGATCTCCAGCGGATTGACCCGCGACAGCGGCGGATCCATCCGGCTCGGGCAGGAATTTGGATACCGCTCGCCGTCGATGACGATCTCCACATCCCCCCGCTTGAATCCGTCGAAGTAGACGTCGCTTGCGAGAAAGACGCCCCGCCTGACAAGGTTCAGCCCTGCTTTTTCGAGGGCCTGCCCGACATGTTCGCGGCCGAGGCTTGCTTCGGTCAGGCCGATTCCGGTCCGCTGAGCCGTGACCGAAATCGGGAGGAGTTCATAAATCCGCAACCCCTGGTCCACGTAGGCCGTGTCAACCTGAGCGGCAAGCGGCGGAGAGAAGAGAGCCGGGATCACCATCCCGCAGGCGAGGAGAATCAGAGCGCGCATGGCCGTCCGATTAATTAAGACATTCTACACTTAAAATCCGACTCATACGGCAGTTCCTCAACCGCAATCAGTCTCTTCGACCAAGGTTCTTCCTCCCAGAATCGCGCCTCCAATTTGACTCCTTCGTCAAAAGTTCATAAATAGGGTTTCGGCCTGGCGAATGCACCTCTTCTGCCATGCCGATCCAGCTCATCCTCTTGACACCATTCTTACACGGAGGAACTGATGAAGACGTGGCGGCGCATCGCCTCCCTTGGAGGCCTGCTTCTGCTCCTCGTTGGCTTGATGGGCGCCTCGCTGCGTGCACAGCCGCAGGAGGCCCTCGTACTTGCACCCCGGATTCCGGAGTCCGGCAGCGGGAATACCGGGTGGGGACTTCTCGGAGTGCTCGGACCACCCGTCCTCGGTTATGGCACGGCTTTCGGAGGAATCGGACCGGACGCGATCCACGCGGTCAAGGCAATTACGGCAGAGGAAATCGCGCGGCTTCCCGGCGGCAACCGCTCGATCGGCGATATCCTGTGTGCGGCGGGCCACGTGAGTACCGCGTTGCCCGGGCTGCAAATCGCCGGGAAAAAGGACGCCTTTGTAGGCTGCGTACGCGCCTTCGACGGCGTTCCGGTCTGGGTTGACCAGTTCGGAGGTCCGGAGGACGACGAGGTGAAGGCACTGCACGTGTCGGACGAAGTTCTGCATATCGCCGTCAACCTGGGCAGCCCACCCACGCAATTCGGCGCTGCGCTGTCAGGTGCCATCAATGTCATCAAGGGGAAAAAGGAATGTGCGATCGCGAGCTACAACATCCTGACCGGTGAGGCGCTGGGCGCACGGTACATCAGCAGCGAAGAGGACGACTTCTGCAACGACCTTGCTTCCGACGGCAAGAATCTCTGGGTCGTAGGCTCCACGTTCGGCGAATTTCCCACCTTGCGGGCTATTCAGACCACGCGCTTCGGCGACGGAGACGGATTCGTGGCCGGTTTCTCGACGGACCTGAAGACCGACCTGGCATTTTCCTGGCTGGCCTCTTCGGGACTGGACCTGGCCAGCTCCGTCGACGTGGTCGACACGGAACGCTTCACGGAAAACCGCTGGGGCCCCGGGCGATGGAAAGTGGCCATCGGGGGCCTCTTGTCGGGAAACGGCCTCATCACCACGGAAGACGCCTTCCAGCGCTTCCACTACCAGGCGACCGACACGTACGTACAGGTCCTGGGGTACGACAAGGAGGATCTTTCGTTGGGTCTGCAACTCAACTACAGCTCGATATATGGTGGAGCCGACCACGATCTTCTCGCCGACATCCGCTGGGCAGGAGACGGCGGCCTGGGTGCGATATGGTCGAACGGCTCCCCCGACATCAACACGCTGGGTAGGCCGCATAATGGTGCCGACGACGGCATCTTCTCCTATATGCGAGGCAAGGGACTCGATCCGGAGAAACAGTACATCGGAATCTCAAGCCAGCTCAACCGCCCTCTCGCCCTCAAGCAGGATCCGCTGGGCACGTGGGCGATCGGGGGCACCTCGACCTATCCGGAAGCAGGTCCGTCCTGGCAATTGTATTTAGACGAGTTGAGGCGTCCTCTCACGCACCTGCTCAGTGGCTATTCCGGCGTCACGGCCTGGTACAGCGACATCGACATGTGGCCCATGTGGACGTCTGCGGTCGGAACGACTTTCGGGCCGATCCGGGTCACCGACAATGCCCTGCAGCCCGACGTGGAGGATCCGCCCGATGGCTACCTGCACTGCATGAGACGCCCGTACAGTTCCATTCAAGTGCTCAATACGACCGATGCGCCCCTCACTCTGAATCTGGGCGACCGGTTCACACTCAATATCCCGGCCCGATCCGGCTCCCGCCCGGTCCCTATGCCATGGCGAGAACAGCAGGTGACCGGCACCCTGGGCGGGTCGTCGCTTTCCGGGGCTTTCGATCTGACGACCCAACCCGCGTTCAACTGGATTCTCCCCGACGTCGCCACGGACGGGTTCATCAACGTGCCTTCCTTTGATGTGCATGAACGGTTCGTCAAGGACCACTCGGTCGACCGAGACGAAACCGTGTTCGGGTTCATCAACTTGAGCACTGCCAGTCTGAGATTTGGAAGGGCGGATCAATCCACTGAACACCAGGTCCTCGAATGGTTTTCCGATCCCCTCGCGTACGGGGAGTCGGCTGCAGGCGGATTGGGAGCGGGCGAGAACCTGGTCATCGACGACGGCCAAGCCGTGAGAACGTACAGAATCGGCGTCAAGGTCGATTTCGCAGCGGCCGGAAAATCAGTCGACGAAAGTGTGGACGTTCAACTCCTTCCCCGTGTTCTCCTCGTGCAGGATGCTTCTGCCGCCTCCGCAAGCGTCACCGCCTCGCCGTTTGAGATGATGGCGTTTGACGAGTCCGGGAATCGGCTGGAGTCCGTCGAGGTCACCGACTCCGGGGCGGAAAGGCCCGGACCGGGCAACCTCCGACTGGAGGCCTTCCCCAGTCCATTTTCCGAAAAGACTACGGTGCGCTATAGCTTGCCGCACGAGGGCGAGGTCTCGCTCGACGTATTTGACCTCTTCGGCCGAAAGGTGCGTGCACTGCGTGCCGCGCGCGATCAGGCCGGCACGCGGACGCTGACCTGGGATGGCCGGTCGGCATCCGGGCATCCCGTTTCGGCCGGCGCCTATTTCATACGCTTGCATTCGGGACAACAAGCCCTCGATCTCCCGGTACTTGTCGTACGATAGGGAACCAGGGTGCCGGGCCTGCACTCCACCCGTCGGCCGTAGTCGTTGCCGGAATGCGCAAATCCGGCGCCCTGGTCCGCCACTCCATCAGGCTACGGATTACGAGGCTTCACGCGCCGGGTCGGGGGCTCCAGCAGCGGATCTTCCGGCCACACGTGCTTCGGGTACCTGCCCCGCATCTCCTTCCTCACCTCGAAATAGGACGTGCGCCAGAATCCGGCCAGGTCTTGCGTGACCTGCACCGGACGATGGGCCGGGGAGAGCAGGTGCATCGTGAGCGGGACCTTTCCGCCGCCCACGCGGGGCGTTTCGGTCAGGCCGAACACTTCCTGCAGCCGCACCGCAAGCACCGGTTTGTCCGGATCGCTGTAATCGACGGGGATGTTCGAACCGCTGGGAACGGTGACGTGCGACGGGGCGAGCCGGTCCAGCGCGACGCGTTGATCCCACGACAGCCGGTCCAGAAGGAGTTGGATCAGGTTGAGGGACTGCAGGTCCGGAAGGCGTGATTTCCTGTGGATATGCGGACCCAGCCAGGATTCGAGATCGGCCAGGAGAGCTTCGTTGGAGACGTCCGGGTAGGCCGGATCGAGGTGGTGGAGAAACGCCATCCGTTCGCGGAGGCGGTTGGATTCTTTCGTCCACGGCAAGGCGCCGAGACCTTCCAGGCGGATCCCCTCCAGGAGCGCACGCATGACGGCCTCCGGGTCCGGATTCGAAAGGGGCGCCTCGCGGAGCATCAGCGCGCCGAGACGATCCACCCGCCGGGATACGACCCGCCGCGCCGAGAAATCCCAGAGAACCTCCTCTTCGGAGGCGATATTCTGTGCGAAATGCCGTTCCAGGTCGTCCCGTGACACCGGCGCCGCCAGGTAGATCAGGCTTTCTGCCTTTTTCCCGTCAACGTGCGCCGCCACCACGAACGGCGCCTCGGCCAGGGAATCGTCCCCCTCGAACCGCGCCGCCCGGCCGTTGCTGAGCAGGTAGCGTCCGGGTTGACCCTCCCGCCAACGCCCGATCCGGTCCGGATAGGCAAATGCGAACAGGAGTCCGGCCGCCTCCACCTCGGTGGTTTCCTTGCGGGGGATGTGGATGGTCTTCCGCCAGTGGTCCGCGACCTTCAGCACGCGCTCCGCCGCCCGCGAATCCACGCTGGCGTCCCGCAGGGCACCCGATCCGTCACGGTGCCGTTCCCGCAGGCGTCGCATCACCTCGAGGCGCAGCCGGGCGTCCGACGCCGGGCGGCCCCTCTGCGAGCGAACGAAATCCCGCTCGCTGAGGAGTGCGGCGAGGTCGCAGGCCGTGCCACCCAGATCGAGGGCACGGGCCCGCAGGACCATGTGCGCGAGCCGCGGATGGATCGGAAGCTCGGCCATGAGGCGGCCGTGTTCGGTGACGCGTCCGGACGCGTCGAGGGCCCCGAGCCGCTGCAGCAGTTCCCTGGCCTGGCCGAAGGAGGCATCCGGAGGTGGGTCGAGCCAGCGCAAGGTGAGCGGATTCGAGACGCCCCACCGGGCGAGATCCAGTGCGAGCGGGGCCAGATCGGCTTCCAGAATTTCCGGGGCGCCAAATGCAGCCAGGTGCTGGTGCGTATGGCGGGTCCACAGCCGGTAGCATACCCCCGGACCCAGGCGTCCGGCGCGGCCTCGGCGCTGGTCGGCCGATGCTTTCGACACGCGGAGGGTCACCAGACGCGTCATCCCGCTGCCCGGGTCGAATCGAGGGGCACGCCGCCATCCGCCATCCACCACGGCGCGGATCCCCTCGATCGTGAGGCTCGTCTCGGCGATGTCGGTCGAGAGGACCACTTTTCGTCGACCCTCCGGTGCCGGTTCGATCGCCCGGTCCTGCTCGGTGAGCGGCAGGGATCCGTGAAGCGGCACGACATCGACGTGATCCCCAAGCCCCATTTCTCTCAGTCTATCTGCAGTACGGTGGATTTCAGCCTGTCCGGGCAGGAAAACGAGCACGTCCCCTTCCACCTCCGCGAGGGCCTTCTGCGCAGCCCTGGAGACGACAACTTCGATCCGCTCATCCGGCTCTTGCTGGAGGTGGCGGGTCTCGACGGGGAAACTCCGGCCGCCTCCCGACAGGACCGGCGCATTTTCCAACAGCGCCGCCACCCGGCTCCCTTCGAGCGTGGCGGACATGACGAGGAGCCGGAGGTCCGGCCGGAGAACGGCTTGCGTCTCCAGGCAGAGCGCAAGGCCGAGATCGGCCTGAAGGCTCCGTTCGTGGAATTCGTCGAAAATGACGAGGCCGACGCCTTCGAGGCCTGGATCCGACTGGAGCATGCGCGTGAGGACGCCCTCGGTGACGACCTCGATGCGGGTCTCGGCGCTCACCTTCGTATCCATCCTCACCCGATACCCGACGGTTTTCCCGACCGGCTCGCCGAATCCGCGGGCCATAAACGCTGCGGCGGCCCGTGCCGCGAGCCGGCGGGGTTCGAGCATGACGATCCGGGTCCCGTCGAGCCAGGGTGCATCCAGGAGCGCCGGGGGCACGCCGGTCGTCTTGCCGGTGCCGGGCGGGGCATGCAGAACGAGCCGCGTGTGGTCCTCCAGGGCGGAGCGCAGCTCCGGCAGCAGGTCGTCGATGGGAAGGGGCATGGGGAGGTTCCGGGCTAGCCGGAGAACGATGGAAGAGGGTGCACGGATCCAGCAGCGACAAGGTACCGGGTGTATCCCGCAACGCGTTGGATGGGATCACGCGGAGGGGAGGGCTCACACAGAGACGCGGAGTCCGCAGAGTCGCATTGGGAGCAGGATCAAGTGGACGCCTCCCGCGATGGAAGGAGGCTGATCACGCGAAGCCGCGAAGAAAACGGGAAAGAAGGATTTCCGGCGTATTAAGGACTGCAAGCCCATCCCGGCCCCGCCACGTGTCATCCCGGACGTGATCCGGGATCTCGGTCTCGACGAAACATGCGATTCGGACTTCGACCCTTCGCTGCGGCAAGGGCCTTCGGCATGACGGTGGGAGAGCCCGTCACGGAATCGTCTCCGGCGGTACCTTGGTCCTGATGCTCTCCAGACCGGACCAGGTGGCTTTCCCGATTCCAAGATCCCGGGTCTCCGCTTTGCGTCGCCCGGGATGACAAATTGTGGAAGTCCCCCGGCTCGTATGACATGTTGTGAAAGTGCGCGCCCGGGATGACATATTGTGCAAGCGGCGCCTCGCCCACTCTCCCATTCTCCCATTCTCCCCCCTCCCCCATGCCCCGCTCCCTCGCCGCCCTCCTCCTGCTGGTCCTCTTCCTCTCCGCCTGCCGGAGCGTTCCCCGTGCTCCGCTGGAACCCGAGCCGGACGTGATCGCGCCGAAGTCCGAACTCCGGGGCGTCTGGATCACCCGGTTCGAGTGGGCGAACCCGAATGCGGATACGATGCGGGTGCGGATCGTGCGCGCGCTCGACGAGGCGGCGCAAACCGGCTTCAACGCCGTCTTCTTCCAGGTGCGCGGCGCCGCGGAAACCCTCTACCCCTCCCCCATCGAGGTCTGGTCCAATCTCGTGAACGGCCGGGACCCCGGCTTCGACCCCGTCGCCTTCGCCGTCGCGGAGGCCCACCAACGCGGTCTCGCCTTCCACGCGTACATCAACCTGCTGCCCCTCTGGAACGGCGAGAATCCGCCGACCAATCCGGACCATCTGTGGTTTCGGCGCGGACCGGCCGTCTCCCCGGACAGCTCCTGGGTCCTCTTCGGTCCCGACGGCCGCCCCATGGCGCGCAACGAGTACTTCTATCTCAACCCGGCCCTGCCGGAGGTGAAAACGTACCTGAAACAGGTACTACGGCATTTCTCGGAGACCTACGACGTGGACGGCATCCACTTCGACCGCATCCGATACCCCGGACCCCGCTACACCTACGACCCCTTCACCAACACCCGCTTCACAGCCGACAGCCTGCTCAGCCCGCTCACACGGGCCGAGTGGGGGCGCCGCGCACTGACCGACCTCGTGGAGGACGTCGTCGCGGAAATCCTCCTCATCAAACCCTACCTCCAGATCTCCGCCGCCACCTGGGGCCTCTACCGCACCGACGACCTGCCCGGTTACGAACGGTTCGGCACCGGATACGCCACCTACTTCCAGGATGCCATCGACTGGCTGGATCGCGGCATTTTGGACTTCATCGTCCCGATGATCTACTGGGACCTCGCCGACCCCCGCCCGAACCTCGACGAGGTCTGGGCCGATTTTCGGGGGCGTACCCCGGCCTGGGCCTCAATCCTCCCGGGCCTCATCGTGAAGGAGGAGTGGACCCGGTCCGGCGAGATGCTCCGCCAGATCCGGCATGTGCGCGACACGGGGGCGCGCGGACACGTCCTCTTCTCCCTCTCCGGACTGCGCCCATCCGGCGGGTTCGAAGCGCTACGTGACTCCGCCTACGCCGAGCCCATCTCCGGCCTTCCCCCAATGAAGCGGACCGATCGACGGCGCGTGGCGATGTTTCAGGTGGATGGTCTGGCCGTTGCGCCTGGGGACCCCGTCCAGGCGTCGTCCGACCCGGTCGCCCAGCGGACCGACGCGGAGGGCTGGCTCGGTCTCATCCTCCCGGCGCCGGTCCGCTCGCTCGACCTGACCACCCCGGGTGGGACGACCCGAATCGACGTATCGGGCCTCCAGTTGCCCTATCGCTACCGCGTGAACCCCGGAGGCGCCACGGAGCGCGTCTGGCCGTGGGTAGAATTCCGCCGGCTGCCGTCGGACACGACCTACGGGGAACGGTTTCACGTCCTGGCCCGCACGGAGTGGCCCGCCGAATCGTCCGTCAATGGCCAATCCGCCAAAACCTACCGGACGGGGATTTTCTTCGATGAGGTCGTTTTCCGCGAGGGCCCCAACCGGATCCGCATTGCGGCCGAGCGCGAGGACGGCAGCCGGGCCGTCTACGAGCGGGAAGTCGTGTACATACCGCGCGTGACTGCCCGGGAGCCGCTTCCGCTCTGGGTCGATTCCCGATCCTTGGCGCCCGCCGAGCCGTTCGAGTGCTTGCCGGATGACCGAATCCGCGTATCCGCCGTCGGTTCGAAGGGCCAGAACGGATGGGTCGTCGTGCCTGGAACGGGCATCCGGCTACCCCTCCGCCGAACGGACCGCACGGACGCGAGCTTCTACGAAGGCGACCTCCCGCTGGATCGTCTCGAGGTCGGACAGACCTACGCCGTCGCTTTTGTGCTCGAGGCCGCCTCCGCGGCGGGCGTAAAACCGCTCGAGACGCACCTCCCAGCTTCGGTGACGGTAAGACGGCCGTCGGACTATCCGCTCGTGCGCGTGAAGAACCCGCAGTCCATCCTCACCTACAACCTGGGGCCGATCCGTCTGGGCGGTCCGATCATCGCGGAGTACGAACCCGGGGTATTGTTGCATGTGGATGGACGGTCGGGTGAGGCCCTGCGCGTGCGGCTGAATCGGACCCAGAGCGGGTTCATCCACCAGAATGATGTCGAGGAAGTGCCCGCCGGAACGCCCGCGCCGCAGTTTTTCATCCAGTCGGTGAGTGCCGGTCCTGAGGAGAGGGCGGATATCGTGAGGATTCCCTACCCGGAGCCCGTGCCGTATGCCGTCTTCCCGGAGCCGGAACTGGGGCGCATCCGCATCGCGCTGTACGGCGTGAAGACCTCCAGCACGTGGATCACCCACCGGCAGGGGCTCCAGGTCGTCGAGCGGGTGGACTGGCAGCAGTCGGCGGCCGATACGTATGAACTGTTGGTCTACCTGAAGACGCCCGATATCTGGGGATACACGTTCGAACAGGGTCGGTCTTCGCTTGCGTTGCGGGTCAAGCACCCGCCGCTCCTGCCTGATGACGAAGAGCGTCCGCTCGCTGGATTGAAGGTGGCCATCGAGGCGGGTCACGGCGGCAGCAACGTTGGGGCGACCGGGTTGTCCGGGATGCCGGAGAAGGACCTCAACCTGGCGGTGGCGCTGGAGCTGGGGCGGCTCTGCCGGGAGCAGGGCATGGAGGTGCTGCAGGTGCGTCCCGATGACCGGGACATGGCGCTCGAGGCCAAGCGGCGGGCGATCGAGGAGTCGGATGCCGATCTGGCGGTCAGCATCCACGCCAACTCTGCCTCAACCGCAAGCGGCTATCTGGGAGCGAACGGGACGAGTACGTACTATCACAATCCGTTCTGGGCGCCGTTTGCGCGCGACGTGTACGACGCGCTGCTGGAGTTGCCACTCGGCGAATTCGGCGTCGTGGGATCGTTCAATTACCGGGTGACGCGGATGTCCTCGCGCCCGTCCATCCTCGTAGAACAAGCCTTCATGAGCCATGCGGAGGATGAGGAGAAGCTGGCATCTCCGGAATTCCGGACCGCGATGGCGCAGAAGGTGGTGGAGGGGATGAAGCGGTATGTGCAATGGATGCGGCGGTGACGAGGAGGAGTGTAGAGTGTGGGCGTGTGAGCCTGCGGGCGAAGGGGCACCCCCTAGATGTCATCCCGGGCGACGCAAAGCGGAGTCCCGGGATCTCGGTTTCGGGCGTGGGGGCGAGGCGGCGTCTGGGCGAGGCGATCGACTATGCCGTGTGTGCACGATCCCGCCCGGAGATCCACCGTCGGATTCCCCAGAACAGCAGCAGGGGCCACGTCATGAGGGCCGCCCCGGCCGAGAACGCAATGCTCCCCTGCCCGAACAGCATCTGCTGCAGTTCGGTCAGCGCCTGGTCGTTCACCAGGTAGGTCCATGTGGACGCAGGGCCGCGGAAGGCCGATGTGAGCCATACTTCATCGCCCAGGTCGGCCGTCCGCATCGTCTCGACCGTTCGGTCCACGATCTGTTGATCCATCTCCTCGTAGGCGATGCCGATCTGTTTGTGAAACTCCTGCAGCGGATTCAGCCCGCCAATGCCCACCAGGTGAATGCCTTCACGAACTTCCGAAACGAACGCAAGGAAGTCAGCCCAGGCCGCATCGATGTGGTGCAGCAGGACGGCCCGCTCGACCGCATGCACCCTGCGGGCGCCGAAGCGTCCCACGAGTTCCGCATAGACGTCCGGGGCGTTCCCGGCCAGGATCGTTGCGTTGTCCTCCCCGGTGAGCATACCCATCCGCCACGCGTACAGGGCGGCGCGCTGCCGTTCCACGAGGGCGGAATAGCGGGCGAGCGTGGAGCGGATCTCACGGTTCTGACCCTCAACGATGCGCTGAAGCCGGTCGACTTCCCGGCGCACGGCGGCAATATCCAGAGGCTCATTTTGTCGTGTCGGGAAGAGCCGTTTCGGAATGAGTGTCTCGATCCCGAATCGCACGAGGAGCGGGTCCTCCAGCGAGACAAAAAACCGGGACGAGCCCGGATCCCCCTGGCGGCCGGCGCGGCCCCGCAGCTGATCGTCGATGCGCCGGCTTTCGTGCCGGTTGGTGCCGATGACGAAGAGTCCGCCGAGGCCCTTCACCCGGTCGCGTTCGCGGCCGTCGTTTCCTCCGAGCCGGATGTCGGTGCCCCGACCCGCCATGTTCGTGGAGATCGTCACGGCCCCGGCGCGCCCGGCTTCCGCGACGATTTCCGCCTCCGCCTCGTCGTTTTTCGCGTTGAGCACGCGGCACGGAACGCCGGTCCGGCTCAGGGTTTGACTGAGGGCCTCCGACTCCTCGACACTGGCGGTACCCACGAGCACGGGCCGCCCCGCGGCATGGCAGCGGGCAATCTCACGGAGCAGGGCTTTTTCCTTCGCCTCCCGGTGGGTGAAAATGAGATCGGGGAGATCGACGCGTACACACGGCCGGTTCGGAGGGATGGGTACCACGCGCAGACCGTAAAGAATCTCCAGTTCCTCGGCCGCCGGCCGCGCGGTTGCGGTCATACCCGCGAGCTTCGGGTAGTGTCCGAGGAAGTGCTGCAGGGTAATGGAACCCAGAACGCGCCCGCCCGGCCGAATGGCGAGACCTTCTTTCGCCTCGAGCGCGGCCTGGAGTCCGTCGGGCCAGCGGCGATCCTGTACCACGCGGCCGGTCAACTCGTCCACCAGCGCGATGCAACCGTCGCGCACGATATAGTCCACATCGCGATGGAGCAGGGCGCGTGCATGGAGCGCCTGGTTCACTTCGGCAAGCAGCAGTACATTCCCGGCGTCGTGCAGGTTGCCGCACGCCAGTTCGGCTTCGACACGGTCAGTGCCCGTTTCCGTGAGATGGATGTTCCGCCCGTACTCGGCGCGTTCCCAGTCATCGCCCTCCTTCAGACGGTGTACGATTCGGGCAATGTGGTATGGATCGGCTTCGGACGTCTCACGCGCTCCGGCAATCACGAGCGGCACCCGCGCTTCATCGACGAGAATGGAGTCGGCCTCATCCACGATGGCGAAGTGGAAGGGCCGCTGCACGAGTTCCTTCGGGTCGCGGGAGAGGCCGGCACGGAGAAAATCGAATCCCGCCTCCTTTGCAGTGGCGTAGGTAACGTCCGCGGTGTACGCCGCCCTGCGCGTCTCCACCGGCATACCCTCCTGGATCGTCCCCACCCGAAATCCCAGGGCTTCGTAGACGGGTCCCATCCACACCGCATCTCTGCGCGCGAGGTAGTCGTTGAAAGTGAGGATGTGCACGCCACGTCCCGAAAGCGCATGCAGGGCAGCCGGGAGGACTGCTGCGAGCGTTTTCCCCTCGCCGGTCTGCATCTCCACGAGTCTTCCATGGTGCAGCGCGCCGGCGGCCAGTACCTGCACGTCGAAAGGCCGCATGCCGATGACCCGGTGGGCGATTTCCCGCGTAAGCGCGAAGCTCTCCGGGAGCAGTACGTCCGGATCAATTCCCTGCAGCGCCTGCGCCCTTAACCGTCTGATCTGCTCTATCAGCCCATCGAATGGGGCATTCCGCAGCGGCAATCCCAGCCGATTCACCTCTTCGAGGATGAGCCGATACGGGCTCAGGTCGACTTCAACCGGCCCTAGGCCGCGGAGTCTCTTCCACCGCTCGTTCCACTGTATGGAATGTCGGGAGGGCATAGGGAAAGGTACCCCGCCGGCTGTCGAGCGCAAAGCGAAAGAGGACCGTGGCCGCGCCCGTGGTCTGTTCGAAACGTCAGGGCATCGCCGTCCGTCTACGAAATCCTCCTGCTCGGAAGTACGCTTTTCCGGCCATTGATCGGGGGGTTCGGCATCACCATACCCCCGGGATCAGCCGGTAGCGCACGGTTATCCGGTACTCGGCGTATCCCCTCAGTTCCCGCACCATGACCTCCTCCTCGTTGTTGATCCGGGCGACGATGGCGGGGATCATGCCGAGCGCGGGGATCACGGCCCAATACGACCCCAGCGCAAGCGGGATCATGAGGTACATGAGGATGACGCCCGTGTACATCGGATGGCGGACGTGGGTGTAGGGTCCGGTCGTGATGACGGTCTGCCCCTCATCGACCTGGACGGTGCGCGATGCGAAGCGGTTCTCCAGGAGGACGCGGGCGAAGATGCCGTACCCCAGCAGAACCAGCACGTCGGCGAGCACAGCCACCTGCCATGGCACGCTGGACCACCCGAAACGTATGTCGAGTCCCGGCAGGAAAAGAGATAGGAAGAGGAAGACGAGCGACAAGCGCAGGATCTTGCGCTGCTCCACCTCCTTTTCGCGCCCCCGAAGACGCCGCTCGAGGAGATCCGGAGCGGAGGCCAGCAGATAGACCAGCAGGATGATCATCGGGATGAAGAGGGTCGCGAGGACCATCCAGGCCTGCCAGTACCTCATCGTCCCGGCCGTCAGAAAGAAGACGAGAGCGAGGATCAACAGACCGCTCCCGAATCGGGCGAGGGCCGTTCGGAGCAGGGCGACGCGGCGTGACGACGGATCAGCCATTGCCGGAGGGGTTTCCTGGAGTATACGGAGGGTCAATGCTCAAGATTCGCTACTCGTCACGCTCGTGGACCAGTTTCTGCGGATTTGACTGAACGGCCGTGGAAGCGTCTTCGGTCCGCCTGGTGGTTTGATCGCGCACATGTTCGTCGAGGCGTGGGTCCGATTCGTCGAAGATCGGGGAATGTTCGTCGAAATGGTTTCCGCTCTATCGTCGATTCGGGAGTACCATAGGGCTGGAAAAGCACATCCAACCATACCCGGGCCACGATTCAATGGACGGCGCATCCCCTTACCACCTGTTACTTGGCGATACGTCGCCGGCATCGCTTGCAGCCGCCGTCGGGGCAACGGGCTGCGGCCCGTCCGAAGGGGTTTTACTTCTCCTCAGTGAGGAGGGCTGCCCGGACCTGGAGGAGTTGGTCCGCGAGTTGGCTCCCCTGGATGTACCCTTTTTCGGCGCGGTATTCCCGGGGCTCATCTCCGGTGAGCGCCGTGTTGACCGGGGCGCCCTCGTGGTGAGGGTCCCGTTGCTGGCCCCTCCCGTGGTGTTGTCCGATCACACGGAGGGGACTCTGGAGCGGCTGTCGGCGCATCTGAGCGACGGCCACGGCGCGGGGTTGGACGACGGTTTCCTCCTGGTCCTCATCGACGGCCTGGCACCGGGCGTGGCCGGATTGCTGGGGAGTGTCTACGATCGGTTCGGGAGTGCATTGCGCTACGTGGGTGGAGGTGCTGGAAGCCTCTCCTTCGTCCAGAAGCCCTGCCTGTTCACGGTGGAGGGGGTCTTTCAAGACGCGGCGATCCTGATTCCCATAAACCTTCGTCCGCGGACTGCGGTCCGTCACGGATGGCGCCGCCTGCAGGGTCCGTTCGTCGTGACGCGGAGCGACCGGAACCGTATCGACGACCTGAACTGGGAACCTGCCGGGGACGTTTATGCGGAGGTGGTGGAGTCAGAGAGCGGTCAAGTCGTTACCGAGGATGGATTTTTCGATGTCGCCAAGGGGTTTCCATTCGGGATGCTCCGGGAGGGCGAAGAGGATGTGGTGCGCGATCCCGTTGCTCGCACGCCGGAGGGGGCTCTCCTGTGCGTCGGCGAGGTACCGGAGCACTCGGTCGTGCACATCCTCAAGGGGGAGCCCGACTCCCTCATTGCAGCCGCCGAACGTGCGGGTCGAGAGAGTGCGACGGCCGTTGCAGGGCTTCCCGCCTTCTGCCTCGTGGCCGATTGTATCTCGCGTACGCTTTTCCTCGGCGAGCAGTTCGACGAGGAACTACGGGCCGTTGCCCGGGCGATTGAACCCCTTGGCGTGCCCGTGGTTGGAGCCTTGACACTCGGTGAGATCGCCAGTTACGGAGGCGGTCATCTCGAGTTCTTCAACAAGACGATCGTCGTGGCCGTACTGGAAGAGCATGTCGACAAGAGCGCTTAAGGCGGTCGAAGAAATCTCGCTCCTGTACGAACTTGCCTTGTCGGTGGGCGCTTCCGCCGAGGCGGAAGAGGTATGCCGCTCCTTCCTGCGGACGCTGCAGACGCGAAAGAATCTGGATTATGCGGCGGTCTGGGTTCGGGAACCCGAGATGCCTGACCGTTTCAGGCTGATCCACGCCAGACCTTCGGTTCGTTCACCGGAGCCCACGCTCCACTCGTCTCACCCCCTCATCCGGCACGCGTTTGAGCGCGGTGCCTTCTCTCTGGTAGCCGACTCGGCTGCCGGGGCTCCGTATGCCGTCGAACAGGGCCTCGGAGGGGGGATCTTCGCCGTCTTCCCTCTTGCGGAGACCGGTGTTCTCAAGGTGTATTCCAGCGTGCGGACGGACGTATTCGGTGAGCGGGAGATGAAGCAGCTCGCGCCGGTGTTGCAGCGGTTCGGTATGGCACTTCGTGGTTCCCTTGCGGCCGAGCATCTTCGCCATGAAGTGGAGAAGCGCCGTCAGTTGGCCGCGGAGGCGGAGAAGACCGCCCTGCTCTCGGGTGAAAACCCGAATCCGGTCCTGCGGATCGACGAGACGCTCCAGCTCAGTTACGCGAACCGCGCGGCCGAGGCGCTTCTGGAGCAGATCACGGGATCGAAGGAGATCCTGCCGTCCGCCTGGAGGAGATTGACGGAACTCGCCCTGGAGTCCGCTTCTCCGGAGCAGTCCGAAATCGAGGTGAAGAGCCGCTGGTTCAGTCTGCTTTTCGTCCCGGTCGTCGCCGCCCGCTACGTCAACGTGTACGGCTTCGATACGACCGATCTCAGGCTGACTCAGGCCGAACTGGCGGAGACGAAGTCCTTCTTCGAGCAGGTGCTCAACGCGATGCCGGCCCAACTGGCCGTTTTTGACCCTTCGGCCCGGTACGAGTACATCACGCCGAGTGCCATCTCCGATCCCGACCTTCGGGAGTGGCTGATCGGCAAGACGGATGTCGACTACTGCACCTATCGCGGCCTCGATCCGACGGTCGGCGCACGCCGCATGGAGACGATTCGGCGTGGAACCTCGGAGCGAAAGGAGTTTCGGTTCGAGGAGTCGTTCAAGGACCGGTTCGGGCAGCACCGGCACTTCCTCCGGATCGTGACGCCGGTCTTCGATACGGCAGGCCAGGTGGCCCACGTTCTCGGATACGGGCTGGATATCACGGAACTGCGCAGCGCCACGCAAGCACTCGTCGAAAGCGAGGACCGGTGGCGGAGGTTGGTGGACTTTCACCCGGACCCGTTGCTCGTCACGCGCCGCATGGAGATCCTCTTCTGGAACCGGGCCGCAGCCGTGCTTTTCGGCACGGGCGACCTGAAGGGGCGGAGCTTGCCGGAGTTCTTTGCACAGGAGGATCAGTCGATTCTGGACGCGAGGCAGGACACCCTGGATGCCGGGCAGCACACGGAACTGAGAGAATACCGCCTGATCCGCCCCGACGGCTCCGAGCGCTACGTCGAAGGGTTCTCCGTGCCCGTCATGTACGAGGGCGTACGCGCCGCACAATCGGTGCTCCGCGACATCACCGATCGAAAAGCCGCCGAGCTTCAGCTCCGGCGCAGCGAGGAACTGAAGGCGGCCGTGATCTCGACGGCCCTGGATGGGGTTGTGATGATGGACGATCGTGGGATGGTCGTCGATTGGAACCCGGCTGCGGAGGCCATTTTCGGGTATCACAAGGAGCAGGCGATGGGACGCCGTGTGGCGGAACTCATCATTCCCAAGGCCATGCATGCCGCACATGATACGGGAATGGACCACTACCTCAGGACCGGGGAAGGCCCGGTTCTCGGCAGGCGCATCGAGTTGTCCGCCGTGCGGGCCGACGGATCCGAGTTTCCGGTGGAACTGGCGATTACAGCGGTACATCATGAGGCCGAATCACCCGTCTTCACCGCCTATATTCGTGACATTTCAGCGCGAAGGCGGGCCGAAGCGGCGTTGCGCGAAAGTGAGGCAAGGTACAAGGACCTCGTCGAATCGGCCGCGGACGGAATCTATCGGGTTTCCGCGAATGGGCGGCTGATGTACCTCAATCCCGTCGCCATGAGGGAACTTGGCCTGGAGCAGTACGAGCCAGGCAAAGAGTCCCTTTGGAGTTTTGTCAGCGAAGAAGCCCGCTCCGAGGTGGCGGAGTTCTATACGACTCAGATTCGGGAGGGCGTCGAGCGCACGTACTGCGAGTTTGCCATGGTCGACGCCGGCGGCAGGCGATTCTGGGTCGGCCAGTCCGTTCAGCTCATCCGCGAGAATGGGGAGATCGTCGCCCTTCAGGGCGTCGCTCGTGACATAACGAGGCGAAGAGAGGCGGAGGAGTCGCTGCGGGAGGCTAGAATCGCGGCCGAAACCTCCATGCGGGCGCGGGAACGCTTTCTTGCCAACATGAGCCACGAGATGCGCACGCCGCTGAATGCTGTGATCGGCATGACGCATCTGCTCACGGCCACCAATCCGACGCCGAAACAGCAGGCCTACCTGGGTGGAATCAAGTACTCGGCCGACAACCTGCTTGCACTCATCAACGACCTGCTCGACGTGGCCAAGATCGAATCCGGCCGCGTCGACTTCGAGGAGATCCCGTTCCGTCCCGCCGAGATCCTCCAGCGCGTGACGGAAGCCGTCTCCTTTCGGGCGGACGAGAAGGGCGTGCAGATCGACTACGCTTCATCTCCCGAACTGCCGCCGGTCGTCGTCGGAGACCCGGTACGGCTCAACCAGATCCTCCTCAACCTGGCCAGCAACGCGGTAAAGTTTACGCACCAGGGCCGGGTGAGCCTCTCTGCCGCTCCGGCGCGTATTTCCGGCGACGAGGTCAGGATCGTGTTTGTGGTTTCGGATACGGGAATCGGCATCCCGAGAGAGAAACTGGATGTCATTTTCGACGTGTTCGCCCAGGCATCCAGCGACACGACACGCAGGTATGGCGGCACGGGGTTGGGATTGTCCATCGTAAAGCAGCTAACCGAGATGCAAGGCGGATCCGTCCACGTAGAGAGCCGCGAGGGGAAGGGCAGCGCGTTCAGCGTGATCCTGCCTTTCCGACTCGCCGATGCCGAGGCGCTCGAACGGGCACCCGACGAGGCCACCTCCGCCGATATTTCCGGTGCGCGCATCCTTCTCGTTGAAGACAACGAGATGAACCAGTTCGTCACCACGGATATGCTGACCGGCTGGGGAGCGACGGTGGACGTGGCTGACAACGGCCGGGTGGCCGTGGAGAAGCTTCGGGAGCGAGTCTACGACCTGGTTCTCATGGATATCCAGATGCCGGAGATGGACGGCTACGAAGCCACGCGTATCATCCGGCGGGAACTTGGGATCGGTGCGGATACGTTGCCGATTGTCGCCCTCACCGCCTCCGTGCTGCTCGAACAGCGGGCGCGGATGGAGGAATGCGGAATGAACGACGTGGTCTTCAAGCCGTTCGATCCGTACACTTTGCGCCGACGCATCGCTCACCATATCGGATCCACCCGCCGGATATCCGGCAACGGTGCACGCGCCGCCGCCCACATGAAATCGACGGCGGAATCCGGCGAGGGGTCGCCGGCACGTGCGATCGACCTCGGTGTGCTTCGCGAGGCCAGTGCGGGTCGTCTCGAGGTAGCCAGGAAGATCATCGACCTGTTCCTGCAGCAAGCGCCGGAACAGTTGACCGCGATCGACCGGGCGGTGGAAACGGGGGACCGCAACCAGGTGGAGTTCGTGGCCCACAAGCTCAAGTCATCCGCCGCCCTCATGGGCATCGAGTCCCTGGCATCCGAGCTACGCGAACTGGAGCGCGGCGCCCATCTGGATCCGTACGAGGCCCTCCGCGCCCGCGTGAACAGGGCCCAGGAGATCGCAGCGCGCGCCCTGGCTGAATTGCTCTCCGAGCGCCGCACCCTCGGCTAGCGCCCCCCGACTCCGCCGAGACGGCAACAGTCGGGACTCCTCCTTACCTTTGGGTTTTGTGTCTCGCTCATTCGCCACTCACGTGTACCCGGCATGCGTACGCTCATTGTCGACGACGACGAACTCTCGCGCATTGTTATCGAGAATCTGGTCGAGCAGCACCCGTCCCTCACGCTCGCCGGTACCTGTGTCAATGCCCTGGAAGCGGTCAAGGCCCTGCGCGATGTCGAAGTGGACCTGATTTTTCTGGACATCGAAATGCCGGACATGAGCGGGCTGGACCTGGTGAGGAGCCTGGCGTCTCCCCCTCAGGTGGTAATCGTTTCGGGAAAGGAGGAGTACGCCCTTGACGCCTTCGACATCGACGTGACCGACTACCTCCTCAAGCCGGTCACCCATGCCCGTTTCCTCAAAGCCGTCGAACGCGCGATGCGAAGACGGGGCGTCGACACCTCCCTTCCAACTGCAACGCCGGACGACCGCGTCTTCATCAAGGCGGACGGCAAGCTGGTGCAACTCGATCTGGCGACCGTCCTCTGGATCGAGGCCCAGGCGGACTACATGCTTATCCATACTGCCTCAGAACGCTACCTCATCCACGGCACCATGAAGGCCATGGAAGAGAAGTTGCCCGCTGCCGATTTCGTTCGAATCCACCGGTCCTACATCGTCCGGATCGATCAGATCAAAGACATCCAGGACCAGAGCCTCGTCATCAGCCGGAAGGTCCTCCCCATCGGAGCGTCGTACAGAGAGGCGCTGGTTCGGAGGCTGAGGACGCTGTAGGGGGGGAAACTGGAGTTTGGAGTTTGGAGTTTGGAGTGTCTCCCTTTGCATGTCGTCCCGGCGAAAGCCGGGACCCATGGTCTGGAGTCGCGACCAACTGCTTGCCCCGGGCCCCGATCCGTGGGGAGCGTCCCGAGAGCCTGGCTCGGACGTGATCCGGGGGGAGCGTCCCGAGAAGTTGCCCCGGATTTGCTCGGGGAAGCGAGAAGGAGACCCGGAAGCCAGGCTATGGAGTGTGCTACGCCCTCGCCGCCTTCGCCCAGAGCACCGACTGGCGACCGGTAAGGAAGCGGACGAAACCGAGCCACGCCGACAGGTTCATCAAGAAAAAGTAGAAGGGCACGAACAGCGCACGGACACGAACTCTCCTCGACTGCAATACGCCCCCCAGCACCGCCAGGCCATAGAATAGAAGCTGCGCACCCCAAAGGGCGGCGTAGACCGGGCTTTCGCTCGCCAGAAGGGCATTCAGCGGGAGCAACAGGACGAGGGCCAGGGGCGCCAGCGTCCAGCGGAGCACCCGGTGGGAGACGTACTGGAACGTGAGCAGGCCGTGACGCAAGGGGTTGAGCAGGCCCGGCAATCGAACAATCGCCTGAAACCCGCCGGCACAGATTCGGACCTTCCGTTTCAACTCTTCGCGGATCGAAGCGGACGGTGTCTCCTCGGCATAGGCGTTCGGCGCGTACGCCACTCGGAAGCCGGATTCGGCGATGCGCAGCGACAGGACGAAGTCGTCCAGCACGGTATCCGGCTCCACCGGCCTGAACAATTCTCTCCGCACGGCAAACAACTCTCCCGCCGCTCCGACCACCGAAAACAGTTCCGCGTCCCACTGCTTCAGCAACGACTCGTACCGCCAGTACAGGCCCTCGCCCGACCCGCCCGCCGCCTCCGCTGTTTCCCGGCGAATTCGCTTCTCTCCGGCAACGGCCCCAACAGACGGGTCCTCAAAGCAGTGCACGATCTCGCGAACCGACTCGGGATTCAGCATGGCGTTCGCGTCGGTGAACACCACGATGGGCGAATCGATGTGTTCCATCGCCCGGTTCACGGCCGCCATCTTCCCCGCACGCCCTGGTTCGTGAAGAACGGCGATCCCTTCTTCGGCCCTCAACAAATCAACAGTGCGATCGGTCGAGCCGTCCGTCACGAAGACAAGGCGCAGCTTGTCCGACGGATAATCGATCCTCCGGCTGTTGCGCACCTTGTCGCGAATGACAGCCTCCTCGTTGTAGGCCGCAACCACCAGGGTGACCTCTGGAAGCTCGGCTGGATCGGATACGGATTCGACCCGGTTGCTCTCCGTCGACGACAAGTTCCCGCGGCGTCTCAGGAGGAGATATACGACGGCGCCGTAGCCGACGTAGGTGTAGGCAAGCAGAAGCAGGGCTGCCCAGAAAAGGATCTCCATGGGAGTCAAGCCTCGGTTTTCAGGGTGCGGATGGGCCTGGCCGGCACGCCGCCGACCAGGGTGTAGGGGGGAACGTCGCGCGTGACGACGGCCCCCGCGGCCACTACGGATCCACGTCCGATCCGCACGCCTTTCAAGACAATCGCCCGGGTGGCCAGCCAGACGTCGTCCTCGATCACGATTGGAGCGGTGATGCCCGGTGCATCGCGGTCGTCCACGCCGTGGAAGTCACAGTCCATCACCACGACCCCTGTCGCGATCTGGCACCGGGCGCCGATTCGTACCTCCGAACGGGCGGAAAGCACGGCGCCGCTGTTGATGAACGTCCCCTCCCCCACTACCAATCTGGCTCCCTCACCCGCCGATAGCTGGGTCCTGGCCAGATGCGAGTGGATGCGGACGTGGTCTCCGAGGCGGATTTCACCGTCCGCATCGATGCGAGGCCGACCCCGCGTCGTGACCCGCCGTCCCACGGCAACGCACCGTCGCAGGTAGAAGCGGGCACTCGCCAGCCTCCAGGCGCCGCGCAAGAGCTGGAGCGCCGTGCGTACGGGCCGGATCACCGTGCGCACGGGCCGGATCACCGTGCGTACGGGCCGGATCACCGTGCGCACGGGCCGGATTCTATCACGAGCGGTGATCCCGCCCTGAACTACTCCGGACGGGATCGCCGGCAGGACCGAATGCCCTACCGGGGGAAGGATGGTGTGCAGGCCCATGGCGGTCTGATCCGTTCGGGTTCGGAAAGAAGGTGTCCTCTCACGCAGCCAGAGCCACGGTCTCCTTGCGGTCTTCGAGGCGCCAGAAGTCGTACATCTTTTTGTCGATTTCGTAGGCGCCGAACTTGCTCGGCTCACGGCTTCCGACGCGCTGTGCCCAGGCAGCCATCTTCCCAAGTCCCTCCCTCAGACTGACATTGTGGAGGAGGTCGCCGAACAGCGCCTTCACCTTGTCGTGGTCGGTGAAGGCGTGCTTGACCTCGTACCGTTCTTCGAGATGAACGATGTGGGGGGCGACGCCCATCGCGTGGGCCACCTCCTGCGCCATTTCGAGAATCGTATAGGGCTGGTCGGCGCCGACGTTGATGATCTGGTTGTAGCAGGCCGGTCGCTCGATCGTCTTCGCGATGATGGGGGCGACGTCCGAGATGTACGAGAAAGCCCGGGTCTGAAGGCCGTCACCGAAGATGGTCATCGGCTTTCGGAGCATGAGCTGGTTCATAAAGATGCCGATCACGTTGCGGTAGCGGTCGCCCGTATTCTGGCGCTCCCCGTACACGTTGTGCGGACGGATGACCACGTAGTCGAGGCCGTAGAATTCGTGCGCCTGCTTGAGATCCATCTCTACGGCGTATTTCGCCACGCCATACGGATCCTCCGGCATGGGGATCATGTCCTCCCGCATCGGGACCTGATTGGACCCGTAGACGGCCATCGAAGAGGTGAACACGAAACACTTCACGGTGCCGGCGTTCACGGAAGCGTTAATCAGGTTGACGCTTCCCAACAGGTTGTTCGTGTAGTTGAACCGCCGGATGAAGTGACTCAGACCTTCCGCCGCATAGGCTGCGAGGTGGAACACGTAGTCGAACCGGTAGGTGTCGAATAGTCGGTTCACCAGATCGGTGTCGACGATCGATCCGCTGTAAAAGGTCACGCCCTGGGGCACGTTGTCGACGAAGCCACCGGAGAGGTCGTCGAGTCCGACCACGCGGTGGCCCATCCGCAGGAGTTCTTCGGCGACGTGGGAGCCGATGAAGCCGGCGGCGCCGGTGACGAGAGAGGTTGGCTGGTGCATGTCTGTACGGAGGTTGGTGCGTGCTTGCTTGCAGTGGCAGGTCTGTGGTTCGGGCAGAAGCCCTTCGGAACGGGAGCAAGAATACCCCGACGGCAACGGGTCCCTCTTCTTGATTCGACCAACCGGTGCGCGGCTTCGACGAATGGACCCTCGGCAGCCCGAAGACGACAAAGGGTGGACGTCCGCAGACGCCCACCCTCCTTCCTATCCGTCAAAGCCGGCGGAAACTCGTGTCAGGCCGGCGCAAGCGCCGCATCGCGCACAGCCACCGGATCATGTACCGCTTCTTTGTATACCTGCATCAATCGCCGGGCCGATTCATCCCAGGAGAAACCGGCCGCGCGGCGGAATCCGCGTGCTCGCATGGCGCCCTGCAGCGATGCGCTTGCCAGGATTCGTCTCATGGCCTCGGCGATCCGGTCGGGACGATCCGGGTCAACCAGCTCCGCTGCGTCACCGGCGATTTCGGGCATGGAGGTACGGTCTGCCGTGATGACGGGCGCCCCGCAGGCCATCGCTTCGAGGATGGGAATTCCGAAACTCTCCCTGCGAGAGGGGTACAGGAAGAGGGCGCACTGGCTGTAGATCGCCGGCAAATCGGAGTTTGCGACGTACCCGGGGAGGCGAAATAGCCGTTCCAGGTCGGTGCTGCCAAGGGTTTCGAGACGCTTCCGCAGGCGATCTAGATCGAAGTCGGCAATGACCATGGGCACGGGTTGGTCCACCGATCGGGCATACCTCACGTACGCCTCGATCACGTTCGGCAGGTTCTTCTTGGGGTCCGTGTTGCCGAGGAAGAAGATGAACCGCTCCGGCAGATCATACCGAAGGCGCACGTTTTCCAGGCGTTTGCGGTCCCGCTCAGGCCGGAAGTGGGCCCCGAAAGCGTTGTAGACGACCTCGAGGCGATTCGCATCCACCGCGATCGTCTGCCGGATGCGTATGCGTTCAAATTCCGACACGGTAAGCACCGTTCTCGCCCGACGCGCCACCAGGGGTACGACGGCACGCCGGTAGCCATTCCCGAGCCGCTGGTACCACGTTCCACCCCGAAATCCGAATCCACCTTCCAAATAGATCACGTCGTGAATCGTGACCACCAGGGGCACGGGGGAGAACAGGGGGGCCGTATTCGCGGTGCAGTGGAGGACATCGATGCCGTGGCGGGCAGCCGCTCGAGGCAGGGCGATCTGCTCCCAGGCTCCGTAGTGGGGTGCCTCCAGAGGCACGATGGACATCGAGGACGTCTGCTCCAGACATCCGTCATCCTCATCCGGCCGTACAAAAACGACATACTCATTGGCCGTATCGATCCGCTGGAGAGCCCGGAGCGATTCCAGAGCCACGATGTCCATGCCGTGCTTCCGCTTTCGGAACAGGCGTTGCGCTTCTATGCCGATTTTCATGTCGTGTGAACAGGCTGGGAGGTGGGTGTGGTGACGGAATGGGGGGTATGGAGGAAGGTCCGGTTGCCGTTGCGGCTGCGAACCAGGGCCCGAATCATGAGCAAGACAGCCGTCGGCAGTTGAAGTGCCGCCCGGCCCAGGCCGCGCGGTCGTGCCGATCGGGGGAGCGCCAGGTAGAGGGAGAGCCCCAACAGGATGGCCAACGCGAACCAGGCGGCCGCCCAGGCCGCACCGGCCGACAACCAGGCCAGGAGCGACGCCGCCGGGAGGACAGCCAGCAGCACTATGCGCGGCGGAAGCGCCATCTGGACCGCCTTGTCGAAAAAGTCCACGTTGCCGCGGGTCGCCAATTGAACGGCCGCGGGACCGAAGAAGCGTCGCAGATAGTGGCCCTGGGCCGCCAACCAACGCGTCCGTTGCGTCACGAACACGTCCGATCGGCTAACCTTCTCGTCCAGCACGACGGCTTCGCCGGCGTACTCGATGCGGACACCATCCCGCAAGAGTTTGAGTTCCAGCTCCTTGTCGAATCCACCGACCGCCGCCACGTCCGCCATGACGGATTTGAACAGGCGAAACTCGAACGCCATCCCCGAGCCGATCAGCGCCGCCGAGAGCCCGAGAGCACGGTGTCCGAGCCGGAAGATGTGGTTGTTGATCGACTCGCTGGCCGCGTCGAGCACGGCTAACGGTGTGTCCTCGTTCTTCGCGACCCGTCTTCCCTGCACGGCGGCCGCACCCGCGTCCATAGTCTCATCGATCTGCGCGAGAAAGTCCGCGGCCATCACGTTGTCGGCATCGAGCACGACCACCGCATCAAACGCTTGCTCGTCCAGTTGCGCCAGGGCCGCATTCAGAGCCCGTGCCTTGGTGCTCTTGTCGAAGGTTACCTCGATCAGCCGGATCGGCAGGGTGCGGAGCCGACCCAGCGTTTCCTCACGGAGGCTGTCAGCGATTACGACGATCTCGAAGCACGTTCGAGGATACGACTGGCCCAGCGCGCGGCGTGCCGTATCCACGATGACCTCATCCTCCTTGTAGGCGGGTATGAGGACCGCGAACCGGTGCGGTTTCGCACTCCGATGCATCCGCCCTTGCGGGCCACGGAAACGGCCGGCCACCGCGAAGGTGAGGAGGTAGAGCACCGATGCCGCAGCGTACGCGAGCACGACGCCGTGAAGGATCTGGAAAACGGTCATGCGTAGAGAGGATTCGGGGTTACGAAGGGAGCATGTTCGCCTCGCCCGACGAGCGTCGGGGAATCGTGGACTCTCCGTGGCGTGAGATGCCAGAGGAGTCCTGACAGGAAGGCTGATAGCAGATCGGCCCGACGCCTGACGGCGAACACGAGCAGGTTTTTCGGAACCGCGACCGTCAGGAAGAAGAGGAGCGCGAGCCAGAACGGCAAACCGAAGAGGTTGCGCCGCAGGAAGAGGAGTCGATTGCGGGTCATGTAATACGTTTTGAAGGCATTGTCCTTGCCCACGGAGATCGACTCCTTGTGCAGCACGAGGCTGTTGGCCACGTAGTGGACAGCAAATCCGGCCCGTCGCGCGCGCTCGGTGAAATCGAACTCCTCGTAGTAGATGAAGAATTGGTCGCCCAGCAGTCCGATGCGATCGAATACGGACCGGCGGATGAGCATGGCGGCCCCGTGCGCCAGGGCGGTACGACCCGACCGGCCGTGCTGCCCCTCGTCCACTTCGCCGAACCCCGTGAGCCGTCCGCGTCCGGTGTACCGGTTGATTTCGTCGCATCCGGCGTACTGGATCACCCTCGGATCGTAGTGAAAGCGGATCTTCGGGCTCGCGATCCCGATGTCGGGATCGGCTTCCATCGCTTCGACCATGGGCTCGAGGAATCCAGGCGGTACCTCGGTGTCGTTGTTTAACAAGAGCACATAGGCGCCGCGCGAGGCGCGAATGCCGATGTTGTTGCCACCCGTAAACCCTTCGTTACGTTCATTTTCTATGAGGGTGACCCACGGATGCAGGGCGCGAATCTTCTCTTTGTCGCCTGCGGGGGAAGCGTTGTCCACAACGATGACCTCGAGCGCCGGGTACGTGCAGCGGGTCAACGTGTCCAGCAGGGCACAGGTGACATCGGCCTGCTTCCAGTTCAGTGTGACGATGGAGACGAGGGGGGGCATACCGTTCGAGTTGGGTGATGGATGACGACGCCAAAGTATCTCCACGCGGCGGGCCGCTCCGGGCGCGTTCGACGAACCCGTTCCGGTCTTCGACGAATCCACGGATCACGCGCGGCGCCGTCCTTTTGCCGGACTCCATCCGCTCTCCGAAGACGTGGCCGTTCAGTCCTCCGCGACCTGTGCCGAATCCATCACCTCCCGAGACCTCTTTCGCGAGGAACGAGCCCCGACCGGACTATGCCGGACGCTCAGCCTTCTCCTTCTCCTCCTCCACATTCCCATCCAACCGGTCTCCCAGGAACAGAAACGCCAGGCCAAGCGGGATGAGGATCCCGGTGGGCACCTGGCCCAGGACCTGGTTGCCGTAACTCGCGGCGGCGATCCCGAGGAATCCGGCGTAGATCGCCATGAAGTGCTGTCTGAGGACCGGATCCCGTACGCGCAGTACGCGCCGCAGTCCCGCCAGGGCGATATAGGCCAGCAAGGCCAGGTAGAGGTAGAGCCCGACAATCCCCTGCTCCGCCCAGATCTTCACGTACCAGCTATCCAGGGCCAGGTCGGCCAGGAATGTGCCCGCACTGAACCGCTGCCCCCAATAGCCCGCCGAACCGACACCTCCGCCGAACGGTCGACCCTCGAGGTAGGCGGCCAGCCGTTTCTGGTTCTCCAGCCTTACGCGAAGGGAGGGGTTGTCGGCCCCTTCGATGATGGCCGTCCTCATCCTCCTGATTTCATAGATCGAGTGCCCGACGAACGTGTACTTGAGTACGCCGAAAACCAGCCCGATGGCAACGAAGCCGATCGAAAGGATCTTCCAGTTGCGGCTGAGCACGAGATAGACGACAAACCCGACAAACGGCACGGCCATCGCCCCGCGCGTCCCGGAAATCAGAAGGCCCCAGAGGGAAAAGACGGCGACGGCGGCCAGGATCAGCCTCTTCTTCAACGAGCCCGGACCCAGAGCGAGCACGCCGGCCAGAACCGCCGTGTGCCCCTGCGCGGCGCCGAACTGACCCGAGTCGGAGTAGAAGGAGAAAACCCTGAGTTTTCCGAAGAGGAGGTGCGTCGTGCGGTTGCCCGGTTCGGAAAGCCACGCCATTTCGCCCGCGTCCAGACCGATGTGGAGTTGCTTCAACCCCCAGAGCGTGCCGAGTACGGAAAAGGCCATCCAGAGCAGGACGACGTGATCCAGATGATGCCGTCTGGTGTACACCAGCATCGCCAGCGGGATCGCCAGGAGCCAGTACAGGGAAACGCCCCGGACGGCGTAGAACCAGGCCACGGCGCTGGGTCGTTCCGGATTAAACAGTTCGAAGACGTTGTACAGAAACCAGATGGCGACGACGGCAACCAGCCCGTTGCGCAGACGCGACCAATCCCACTGCTCGGGACGCCGAAGTAGCACGAGAACCAGCGTTACTGCGAGAATCGCGTCCACCATGAGACCCGTGGGCGCCGCGACGTAGCGCCGAAGGCCGACCGCAAAAAAGGCCGCCCCGATCGTCGCATGCAGCCCCCATTCCGGGTAGGCGTGGATGATCCGCAGCATCAGGGCCACTGCCGGGATGCCCAGAAGGACCATCCCCACAATCAGCCCACCTTTGGCAATCAGCACCCCACCTGCGGCGGCAAGAAGCAGTGCCGCGGCCCAGATGATGAGCCTGCGGGTGCCCTGGCCGTCACTTCGGAGAAAATGCGGGTCCACGCGATCCGTTTCAAGTCGATCCAACCATTGCTGCCGCCACCCTTCTGCCTTCGCCCCAACCCCGCACAAGGACGTCCAGCGGACGAACGGTAATGTAACGGTTGAGCATCGTCGCCCCTATAAGGGTGCCAAACAGGGTCATGACCACGGTGGTGAGCGCGACGCCTTCCACCGATCCCCACATGGCGACCGAGAAGAGGTCCCCTGCTACGTTGACGGTCACCATCAGGATGACCTTGATCAGGTTGAGATGCGGTTTTCCCAGCGCGTCCAGTGCGAGGCCCAGATAGCGGTCGGCCGGGAGGAGAAGGATGTAGAGGAGGAACAGGCGCAACAGCCACACGCCGTCCGCATACTCCGCCCCACCCATCCAGACGAGCAGCCGGGGGGCTAGCCACCATGCGATCGACACGACAGGGAGCAAACCCAGCGTCAGGAGGCCCACCCAGCGCTCGAACGCAATCCGGAGGCGATCGTACTCCTTGCGAAGGCCGTATTCGGACATCTCGGGGAAGGCCGCCGACGCGAGTCCGCGCAGCGGAATCTCGATCGCCTCGACCAGTTTCTGCGGAACGGCGTAGAAGGCGACGGCGGCGGGTCCGAGGAATGCGCCCAGGATAAAGGCATCGGCGCTCTTCAAGAGGTTGGTCCCGATGAGGGTGCCCATGCTGAACTTGCCGAATGTGAACAGGGAGCGGATCGTCTCCAGGCTCGCCCAACGTATCGACGAGAAGGCAGCCCAACCGGTCACCAGCGCGAGGGCCCCGCCTGCAGCCGTTGCTCCGGCCTGCACGGCGGCAACCGTCCCCGGCGTGGGGGGTGCGCCGGTAAACAGGACGGCGATTGCTGCGAGGAAGACGGCGCTTTGCGTCAGCCGGACGGCCGCGACCGCTCCGAAGCGACGGCGGGCCTGGAGGATCCACGCGGCAAGATGGCCGGGAAGTCCGGCCACGGCAACCAGCGGCCACCAGGTGACGAACAGGCCCAGCGTACCGGAGTCTGCCGGTGAACCGGCGAGGAATCGGACAGCGATCGTTCCCCCCGCCAGAACGACCGTAATCCCGATACTCAGTACCCAGGCTGACCCGTAGACGCTGCGGACGTCCACGGCGCCCTCGTGAGAGGCGAGGCGGACCATGGCGGTCTGGACGACACCCGCCCGCAGCATGTCGAGCAGCGTGGCGGCGGTCAGGTAGAGCACCCAGGCCCCGAGGTCACCCGGACCGAGCAGTCTGGCGAGGAGGACGAACGAGAGGAATCCGAGCGCGGCAGACCCTGCCTGTCCGGCAACGGACAATCCCGCGGGTCCGGCGAGGGCCCTCAATAGCGTTCTCATCTCACGCGTGGGCTTTCGAGGGTGAAAAAGACAGCACGGCCTGACCGAAGGCCCGGGCGCGGGCCGGCCAGGCATTGGATTCCGCCACGCGTGCTCTGGCCCTCCGCCGGTCGGGCGTGTCCTGCCGCAACTCGGAGCGCAACGCGGCTACGAAGGCATCGGCTCCGCGTACGACGGAAACGAGTCCGTCAAATCCTTCCAGCTCCGCGAAGTCCGTCATCACGACAGCCCGGCCGCCCGCGAGGTACTCGTTGATCTTGAGCGGGTAGATGTTCCTGGTGAACTCGTTCTGCACGAACGGGATCATCCCGACGTGCATGCCACCCAGTGCCCCGGGCAGCGAATCCGGAGCCTTGGCCCCGGTGAACGTCACGTTCGGCAACCTGTCGAGCCGCCGGCAGGCCTCGGTGGAGAGGATGCGTCCCACGAAAACGAAATCGATGTCGGTAGCGGCCAGGCAGACACGCTCCAGGAGGTCGTAATCAACCCGGAAATCAAGGCTTCCGATGAAGCCGGCCGTTGGCCGCGCGCCCGCCGGAGCCTCCATCGTGAAGGCGCGGTGGAAGAGGTCGAAGTCTACGCCGTTTTCCACCACCTGGCAGTTCGGATTGATGCATGACCGGCTTGCCTGAAGGGCCCGAGACGTCGTGATCACCACATCCGCCTTGCGGATGAGCGTCTCTTCCAGAGCCGTGCCGTGCCGGGCGTTCCAGCCTGTGGCCGTGATCTCGTCATAGCAGTAGTAGACGAGCGAAGATTCTCCCAGCCTGCCGGCAAGCGGGACCCCGAGGAAGGGATTAAAGGCGTTGACGACCATCGGGTCACGCATGCCCAGATGCGCCATGGCCGCGCGGATGGAGCCTTCTACCAGCCGGCCGTTCAGCCGCAGCACCCGGTCGTACAACGGCCCGGAGGGTAGCCCGTTGGCGGGAAGGACGGGCGGCGGCGTCAACACATGGACAACCCGGTCCGCCGCGGGCCTCATGGCACGCAGTCTCGGTTCCAGCCCCAGAATGCGCCCGATCGGCGCGCGGCTTCGTCCAAGAGCCGTGGCGGCCACGTCCTTGACGGAGTGCGGATAGTCGACATAGAGCACCCGATTGTGCTCCGCCAGGGCGGTCATGAGTTGTACGACGGCCTTCATGTAGGGCCCTTCCCAGGTGGGTAGACCCACGCAGACGATGTCTCTGTTCTCTAGCATTTCGCCGCCTCGGTTACGATCCAAAGTTGAATTGGGCCAACCGCTTGCCCAGACGGCGCAAGCGACTCCGCTTCTTGGGAACCTCCCCGACCAGCCCCTCGACGCGATCGAGACGCACCCCGTTCAGAACGGCCAGAGGTTCACTGCCCGCAGCACGACGAAAGGCCTCCAGGGCCAGGGCATCGGCTTCGCTCCACACCTGATCGGCTCGCACCACGAACAGGGCGGCATCGATGGAACGCAGCAGACCGATCGGCAATTCGTGATCGATGATGGACGGCAGTTCCACGAAGACGAATCGGGAGGCGCTCCGCTCCGCCGGCTCCGTTATCCCCAGATCACGCAGTCCGCTCACCTCAGCGAACCCTGCATCCACGGGATACACGTGATCAGGGAGGTCCACCGCGAGGGGAAGTCCTTGCGTTGACCCGGCGCTGTGGCTGGCGTAGAACACGTCGGCGCCGCCTTCTCGAAGCATATGGACCAGCCGGCCGGCCACCAGCGATTTTCCCTCGCTTCCGCGGCTTCCCGCGATCGCCACGACGGTGCAGTCGCGCGGTTCGCCCGCCAGGTGCAGGCGCAGATTTCTGAGCGCTTGCTTGAACAGGGAGGACGAGAGCGTTCGGGCGGTCTCGACGGCCGCCCCCGCCATCAACGGCACCGCGCCCCCCAGGGTCAGGCCCGTCAGCCGGGTGATGCGATCCGGCGTTCGGACCGTGCGGTCGAGCATTTCGGCCGCCACGACGCCTGCCACCGTCATCGTCACACCGACAACCAGAGCCAACCCGAGCAGCAACATGGCCTTCGACGGCAGCGGATGCTCGGGCAATGTGGGGGCATCGACCACCTCCAGACTGGCCGCCAGCTCGATGTTCTGCCGGCGCATCCGGGCAAGGTTCAGGCCGCGAAGCAACTCGAGGTACTCGCTCTCCGCAATGTCGACCTCGCGTTCGAGGCTGGATAGCGTAGCGCCGAGAGGAGAAAACTCGTCGTAGGTCGACTGGTAAGAATCCCTCCTGAGGCGCAGCACTTCGAGCCCCGCACGGGTTTCCGTAGCCTGTATGACGGTGGACAGCCAACGCGTAACCAGTTCGTCTTTCGCCAGTCCCTCCTTCGAATACGTGGCCCGGTGGATGCCGACCACTTCCCGCGCCAGCGAGTCCTGGGCGCTTTCCATCCGGGCCCGGACATCTGGATCCACCTTGCCCGATGCTTCCTGGCGCACGGCGACGAACGCCAACTCCGCCAGTTCTTTTCGACGATCGAGCAGGGCTTCATTCCTCCGCAGGATGTCCTCCGTCAATCCGATCTTCTCTTCGAGCTGCCGCACGGCGGAATCCGCGGCGGCCAGCTTCATCTCCTCCTCCTGAATCTGCTGGTCGATGGACTCCTTCTGCGACGCGATGTACTTCGTCTGCTCATAGTAATTGATGACGCGGTTGCGGGTGCCGAACTCGCGCACGCGCTCGACGGCCGCGGTAAGCCGGGCCTGTGCCTGGGTAGCCTCGCGCGTGAAGTAGTCGAGCACCGTGCCGGCCTCGCGTTCCTTCATCGTCTTGTGACGGGACATGACGATGGTTGAAACAAGCTCAAGCGTCGTCCGGGCGAGCACCGGGTCGTTGGCCGTGAAGCGTAGCTCGATGAGATCCGAGGAGCCCACGCGCCGAACCGATAGGCCGCGCGCCAATCCATCCACATTGAACGGCCCATTTTCCCTGTAGAGGAGCGAATACACCGCGCTGTCCGTGTCTTCCACCTCGGCCACCAGGCGCGCATAAGTCGGCCCCGCCAGGATGTCCGGGTCGAAACCCTTCCCGACGGCTGGTTCCTTCGAGGAAACGAGTCGGGCGCCCGGTCGATCGAGATCCACCCCCCGTACGTCGAGCCTGCCGTCGAGGTGAAGCGTCATCAGCCCGAGAGCGACCTGCTCGACCGTCTGCCGGGACTGAACGAGCTGGATGAGGTTGTCGAACGCGCCGTTCACCTGCATGTAGTCGATCCGCCTGCCCTGGTCGGATTCGATCGTGTAGCCGGAGACGAGTCCCGTGTACAGGCTGGTGCGCGATTCGAATTCCCGAGGCTGCCCCCGCGTCAACAGGAACACCGTCACGGCCATCACCAAAGGGACGGCGATCAGAAGCTTCACATGCCGCAGCAGGAGCCGGATGAAGTCGAGCAAGTTCATTGGAGCGGAACGGGGAAGTAGGATGGTCTCTTGGATGGCGAGCGAAGGGTACGCCGACCCGGATTGGTTTCAGGCGCGCCTTCGATGAACCGGTGCACCCGTTCGATCAACCGGCCCGGCTACGACCGGGCCGGGAGCAGTTCGGCAAGGCGCACGCCGAGCGCGTTCTCGAGTTGGGCGAAGAGGGAGAGGTAGGCGCTGCGGGCAGACTCGTAGTCGGCGTGGGCCTTGGCCGCGATCTCCGAGACGCGCGCCAGCTCGGATACGGGGATTGCAGCCTGGCTGAACTCCGTCTCGGCCATCTGCTGGTGGACGCCTGCCGCCTGCCTGGCCTCCGCCTGCACGGCCACGAGGCGACCCATCAGATCCAAGCGGTAGTAGAGGTCGATGACCCAGCGCTGCTCCTCCGTCCGCACCTCCTCCCGCTTCTGCCGCGCCACCTCCAATTCCTCCCTGAAGGCCGCTCGACGCGTACGGCTTCCCAGCAGATCGAACAAGGATAACCGGACGGAGACGGTGCCCTGCACACCCATGGAGATTTCGTCGAGCGTCGCGTTGCCGTACGACCCGTACGTAGAGCTGACTCCCCCGAAGAACCCGTCCAGCCACTCCAGGCGCGATCGGTTCAGTTCCGCTCGCCCTTTCTCGACCAGCGCGTCCTGCTGCTTGACCCGCGGGGAATGGGCCACCATGTGGCGGAGGACGGCATCCAGGGGCGGCAACTCGTCGAACTGGAGCACGGGATCCTCCGTCGCCCCTTCGACCCCTTGCGCCGCAAGCGGGGCTGTTGCCGCGAAGAAGGAGAGCAGTGCGATCAGGACGGACAGGTGTTTCATCGGTCGGGGAGGATGGGCCAGAGGTGGAAGTCGATTCGGCAGAAGGATACGGGCTCCCCTGGGGACGGCCCCGCACCCTTCGACCAACGGCCGGCCCCGTTCGACGAAACCCGTGGCGCCCATAAACGGAACGGGGCGAGGAGACTTCCCCCCCGCCCCGTTCGTTCAGGCGCAGCACCTCAGGCGGCCGCCTTCAGTTCCGAATCGGCACTCACGGCCTGCACCATCGGAGGCCGGTGGGGCCGTCCGACGGCGTGGTAGGCAAAACCGAGCCGTGCCATCTCGATCGGATCGTAGAGGTTGCGGCCGTCGAAGACGAACGGCGTGTCCAGTTCGGCGCGGACGCGGCCCCAGTCGGGATTGCGAAACTCCGGCCACTCCGTGCAGACCACCAGGGCATCCGCCCCGTCGATGGCCTCGTACAGGCTCGCCGCATAGGTGATGTCGTCGCCCAGGACGTGGTAGGTCGTCTCGGCCGCTTCCGGATCATAGGCCGACACGGAGGCGCCGGCGTCCAGCAGAGAACGGATGACGGAGTGGGCCGGGGACTCGCGGACATCGTCCGTGTTGGCCTTGAAAGCCAGACCCCAGACGGCGATCCTCCTTCCCGAGAGGTCGGCGCCAAGGTTCTCCAGAACGCGATCCACGATGTGCAGGTATTGCGTCTTGTTTACGTCGAGCACCGCATCCAGAATCCGGAACGCGTACCCTGATTCCTCCGCCGTTCGACCCAATGCCTGGACGTCTTTGGGGAAGCAGCTCCCCCCGAACCCCAGGCCCGGGTAGAGGAACTGGTCACCGATGCGGTGGTCGGTGCCCACGCCCCGGCGGACGAGTTCCACATCGGCGCCCACACGCGCACACAGGTTGGCCACTTCGTTCATGAACGTGATCTTCGTCGCCAGCATCGCATTCGCCGCGTACTTCGTCATCTCGGCGCTGCGCTCGTCCATCACGAGGACGGGGTTGCCCTGCCGTACGAACGGCGCATAGAGCTGCCGCATCCGCTCCGCGGCCCGGGGGCTGGATGTGCCCACCACAATCCGGTCCGGCTTCATGAAGTCGGCTACGGCTACCCCCTCCCGGAGGAATTCGGGGTTCGAGACCACGTCGAAATCGACCCCTGCCGCCTTTCCGGACGCCTCGATCGCCCGGCGAACCCGCTCCGCCGTTCCGACGGGTACGGTGCTCTTGTCGACGACGATCGTGTAGGACGTAAGCATCGAACCAAGCTGGGAGGCCACCCCCAGCACGTAGCGGAGATCGGCCGAGCCGTCCTCACCGGGAGGAGTCGGCAGGGCGAGGAAGACGAATTCGGCGGCTTGGACGGCGGACTCCAGGTCCGACGTGAACCGGATGCGACCCGCTTCCCGGTTGCGAGCGTAGAGAGACTCCAGTCCCGGCTCGAAAATGGTCAGGTGACCGTTGTTGAGCGAGTCGATCTTCCGCGTGTCGATATCGACGCAGGTGACTTCGTTGCCCATTTCGGAGAAACAGATGCCGGAGACGAGTCCGACGTACCCGGTGCCTACGATGGTGATGTTCATGATTGGATTGATCGTGATGAGATGTTCTTGGTGATGAAATTCTAGACCCGTTCGGCCTGCAGAAGGGCAGGGACCGTCTTCAGCATGATGCGCACGTCGCCCGATACGGTCCAGGTTCGTGCATATTCGCAGTCGAGGGCGATGCGCTCCTCTGCACTCATGTCCGCCTTGCCCCGCTTGGTCACCTGCCAAAGGCCAGTGAGCCCGGCCGGCGCCAGGAACCGCTCGATCCGCACGTCCGCCGTCAACTCCTGGGCTTCGTACACGGGCAGCGGGCGATTGCCGACGAGCGACATGTCCCCGCGCAGCACGTTGATGAGTTGGGGGATTTCGTCGATGCTCGTGGTGCGGAGGAATTTGCCGACGCGGGTAATGCGGGGATCATCCTGCAGCTTGAAAAAGACTTCGCCGGCCTTTCGGCGCCGTGTTTGGTTGACGTAGTGCTCGCAGACCAGCCGACCGTCCCGCACCAGAACAGGCGAACAGAATTGGCCGAGACGACGGCATTCCGGACATCCGGCCTCCGCTCCCGAATCGGCCGCGCCCGACGCATACTGATTCAGGTGGGCCAATTCAGACAGGCGGCGATCGGCATCCCGGTACATCGTCCGGAACTTGAGCAGGCGAAATACGCGGTAGTTCCTCCCTACCCTTGGCGACACGTAGAAGATGGGCCCCCGCGACTCGAGCCGGATTGCGACGACCACGAGGAGCAGAAGCGGCATCAGAATGAGCAGCGCAGCGGCGGAGACGGCGATGTCGATGCCGCGTTTTGCCGACTCGCGCAGCATGGACGGGGGGGGGGGGGGGGGGGGGGCGTGCATGGTGAGTTTGGGGGACGGATGGCAGAGTTCCGAGATGGGAAGTCAGTGGCAATAATGGTCCGAGGTCGGAGGCGTGGTCTGCCGAAGCCCCGGACCCGATCCGGGGAGGTGTCCCGGGAGCTTGCGCCACTCTCCGATCCAGGGGAGCGAAGCATAGACCGGGGTCTTCCTGCCGAAGCCGGAGGTCATACAACCGAGAACCGAGGGGGCCGGGCTTTCAGGCGCGGATCAAGCGGCGACCTTGATTCGTCTAAAGAGGTTAGCCAGTCGCGCCATCAGTTCGTCAGGGTTGAATGGCTTGAGGAGGAAGTCGTCGGCGCCGGCCCGCAGGGCACGGACCCGGTCATCCGACTTCTCGCTCCCCGAAAGCACGAGCACGGGTTGATCGTCCAGCAGTCCTATGGAGCGAGCGCGATCGAGGACCTGGAAGCCGTCGAGTCCCGGCAGGGAGAGATCGGTGACGACGAGGTCGGGACGGAGGCCCGAACGAAGCGTGGACAACGCTTCGGAGCCGTCACGGCAGACGGTCACGTCGTACTGGGAACCGATGTACTGCTCGAGGAAAAGCCCCATCATGAGATCGTCTTCGACGACGAGCACGGAGCGTCGACCCTCGCGAAACTGGGTTTTGGTATGGACCGGCATGGGGGGGTGGGCTTGCTTGGTGAGAGGCGGCATGATGGTCCGCCGGGTGTCTTCGTCTTTCGGGAGCCAAACTAGATCGACCGAAGCGAGGCCGTCTCACCGCTTCGACCAACGTGCCGCGTCCTTCGACCAAACTACCGGACGGCCGGACGCTCGATCCCGATTGTGCCTCTTCCCGGGCCCCCTACCTCGCCGAGATCCGAAACCCCGGAGTCTCTTGGCGCACGATGGCGCCCCCCTCCCGCACCAGCATCAGCGCCTCCACGCCGTCCGGCAACAGGCCGAGACCGTCCGGCCCAAGTACCGTCAACGCGGTCGACCAGCCGTCGGCTACGACCGACTCGGACGCCACGACCGTCACCTGAGGCACCGCATCCACCGGTCTGCCCGACCTCGGATCGATGATGTGGCTGTAGCGGCGCCCGCCGATCGTGTAGAACCGCTCGTAATTGCCGCTGGTCGATACCGCTCCTTCTGCGATGGACAGGGTGTCGGGCAAGAGCGAGCCTTCCGGCCGGTTCGGGTCCCTCACGCCGAGCCGCCACTCACGCCCCTGTCCGCTCTCCCCGAAAACCCTCAGGTCGCCCCCGCACTGCACCAGTCCCCCGCGTACGCCCGCCTCCTGCATCGCCTCGACTGCCCGATCCACAGCCCACCCCTTCGCGATTCCTCCTACATCCACCCGCAGTCCCTCCACCTGTTTGCTTGCCGAGGTCTCCGAGAGCCGGACCCTCCTCCAGCCCGACCGCCCCATCGCCTCTGCCAGGAGATCCTCTGAAGGGACAGCCCCCTCCTCCTCCCCCCTCCTCCAGACCTCCAGGATCGGCCCGCACGTCGGGTCGAAGGCGCCGCCCGTCGCCTCCGCGAACTCCAACGCCACTTCCAGAACGGCCAAAGTGGACGGAGAGAGCTTCACCCACTCATCCGCCCCCACCGCATTAAATCGCGACAGTTCGGTGATCTCCACCCACGTGCTCATCCTCCAATCCACCTCCCGCAGCGCTTGCTCCGCCGCCGCGAGTGCCCGGCGGCCCGTCGCCCCGCCGCCGATCGGCACGACCACCCGCAGCAGCGTGGTCGTCCCCATCACCCCTTCCGGACGGGCCTCCATGGTCACCAGGAGACCTTGCCGCGCAGGGAGAATCCAAATTAAGAAGGCAGCGATGGTTACGACGGCAGTGACCATCGAAAAGAGCCTGAATCGATTTCGCATTCGCAGTCCAGGTCGATGTGGAGGACCGTGCCGCATGACGGGGATGATGCGTGGGAATCGCAGTGGGGGATTCGTACGGTGAACCTGTTCGATACGCCCGCAACCCAATAGCTCCACCCAAGAACCGGGCCGCCGGTAAGCCGTCCGTCATACGCGCGCTCCGGTGAGGCACACCGCTACACGATCCTTTCGCATGTCAGACCACGAGCGGACCGCCCATCCACGGGCGTTCCCGCGCCACAGAGGTCCGCAGCACCTCGACCGCCGTGTTGACGTTCTTGACCATCTGGAAGTCGTACATGCCGAGGCAGACAAAGTCCGCTCCGTTGGAGAAGGCGTAGCGGAGACCGTCCTCGGGACGGATGGCGCCGGCCGCGAGCACCTTGAAGGCGATCCAGGGCTGGGGCAGGCTGCTCATGTACGCGATGGTCTCCTCGGGATTCCCGCAGAACTTGTTGTCGTGCCAGGTGGGGTGGCCGGCGGACCAGTAGTTGTGGTGGTGCAGGGTCTTCATCCAGAAATCCGGCTTGATCCCGTGCTCCACGCAGGCCACGATCGTCTCCATCGCGTGGGCGCCGACGCCGGTAACGACGCCGTTGCCCCGGATCAACTCGAGCGTCTGATCGAGCAGATCCACACGATTGTTGCGAATGAACCAATCCGCCGTCTCGCCCTGGATATAGCACGCGGAGGCGCCGTAGTCGATGGCCCGCCTAACCCGATCCAGATACGTTTCGAACGGCTCCAGATACGGCTCCCCGTCGCCATACACCAGGCCCGCGCAGTCAGAAATGAACTGGATCTTCCCGATGTCCCTCCTCCAGTATTCCTCGATGAGGGTAGCCAGGATGGGATTGGTGAGGAGCGTGTTGACCCCGCATTTTTCGGCCATGAGGAGCGTCGCAAAAATGCGCTCCTTGGTGTGGTAGGCCTTCACGAGGTCCGACACATAGATCAGGTCTCTGGCGTGCGCATAGCCGGAAAGCAGGTTGCCGCCCAGAATCACCCGGCTCAGCGGCAGACCCTTGATTTCGCCGATGGGGAGCGGATCCTTCAACTCGGAGAGGCTCGCGACGTTGAGCGCCTTCGTGGAGGCGGCCGTCACCGCGTCCACCAGGTTGCGCGCTTCGTAGCTCTTCCAGCGTTCCTTCCGTACGACGGCCAGAGCGAATGCGCCCAGAAATGGAAGACCCGCCAGGCTTGCGAGGACCTCCCTCCGCCCTCGCATCACCGGAAGGGCCGCCTCGCCGGAACCCGCCGTCTCGACGGCTGGTATCGCCTCCAGCTCCTCGCCGCCTTCGGCAGTCGCCGCCCGAGGTCGCGCAAGCAGCCCGTCCAATCCGAAGAAACGCCCTGCCCCAAAGGCGAGCAGCACTGCCAGTGCGAAGAACTCCACCACATTCTTGTCGATCGCCAGGTAGCTGCCCTCGGCGGGAATGGCGAGCCCGAGTCCGACAAGCGGCGGATTGGCGGCCCAGTAGGCCAGCAGCAGCACCATGCCGGCAATCGCGGCGGGTCGGGTCCAGAAGCCGAGCATCAGCGCGAGGCCGACGAGCAAAAGGCCCCAGATGTTGATCTGGTTGGCGATCTGCAGGGCAAGCGGGTTCGCGGCAATCCAGTGGAAGAATCCGGAAAACCACCACCGCGAGACCTCCAGGTATCCGGCGGCGCTCCAGCCGGGCGAGAGTAGCTTCGAGAGGCCTTCGTAGAGAAAGTGCCAGCCAATGGCGATACGCAGGGAGGCGAGAAGTACCCGCTGGACGGTCGTGAGGAGGGGTCGGACGGATTCACGAGCCGGAGTCGGAACAGCATCCATGGGGAATAGCGGTTGGCCTGTCGGGACGGAAGCTTTCAACGGCGCAGACAATGTACAACGCATCTCCCTTGCGCCAGCCTCCCGGGGAAACGCGTTGCCGTTGTCGCGTTCAAGACGGGCCGGCGGACAGACCGCACACCCCGCCACGGTGTTATCGGCGTACGATGCGGACGGGTGAGTACCCGTCGGCCGCCTCGACAGACCGCCCGACCTGCTCTGGTTTCACCAGTGTCCGATGTGAACGGGTGAGCACCCGTCGGCCGCCTCGACAGCCCGCCCGCCTGCTCTGGTTTCACC
>CAYLXM010000002.1:164337-172301 GCA_964387555.1 uncultured Rhodothermales bacterium
CCTGCTCTGGTTTCACCGGTGTCCGATGTGGACGAGCGAGCGCCTGACGTCCCTCTTGCCGGAACGCATCACGATGAAGTAGACACCGGGCGCCAAACCGCCGCTTTCCCACGATACTTCGTGCCGACCCGACGCGAAAGGTCCGCTCAGGATCGTCGCGACACGCCGCCCGAGGACATCATATGCCTCGAGGACTGCTTCCCCGGGGCCATCCGTCCGCCAGACTACGGTGGTACGGGATCCAGCCGACGGATTGGGGTACACCCAGAGCCGATCCTCATCCTTCCTCCCGGGTGCATCCTCCATGACCGAAACGGCCAGCTCGGGCGCCAGAAGGTCCCGGACAACCTCGAGCGGTCTCATCCCGTCACCCTCGAACCAGTACCCCTCGGTGTAATTGCCGGTACCGCTGGCATCCTGGTTCGTGGGTGCAGCGAGGCTTATCGGTTCGATCTGGGTGTCATACTGCCAGCGGTTGAACGAATTGATGACGATCATCCGCGTCTCCGGGTCCACAAAGGGGCGCATCACGCGGATGAAGTCCTCCAGCGTGGACGTAGACGGCGCACCTGGATAGCGCTGCCTGGGTATCCCCGACCGTGATCCGGCCAGCGTTCTCCGGTTGATGCCCGGCAATACCGTCGGAACGAACAGCCTCCCTCTGGACCTCGCAAAATGCTCCCACTCGGCTGTTCGCACCGAGAGGTCGCCCAGGTATCCCGTGTCCCGCGGATGTCCGTAGTGGTGCTCCTGTCCAAGCGGCTGGTATTCGAGCACGCCGTCAAAAATGCCGAAGTGCGCGTCGTTGGGAAGGCCCCAGCGGACATCGTCCGCGATGAGGAACAACTCGAATCCCCGGTCCCGCATCGCCTGCCGGATCGCATCGAAGCCGGACTGGAAGGGTCCGGTCATCGCCGCCGAGGCGTTCACGAACACGACGTGTTTGCCGTCGTGCATCAGGTAGCTCGGGTGAGCGAAGAGGTGATCGGCCGCCCAGTCGAATTCGACCTGGAGCGAGTCGATGTCGCGCTGGTCGATGAAGATGCCGTCGTTGTCGTAGCGACCGAGGCGGAGCAGCCAGGCGAACTTGACCGGGCTGTCGCTGAGGAGGGGCATCAGGTCGAGCAGGACGGACGTAGACCAGGCCATCCGCGTCCAACCGCCCGAGATGAAGAAATCGATCCCGAACGTCTCCATCCACGCGATATGTTGACGAAGTACCTCCGGGTCCCTGCTATCGTAGTGACCCAGCAACGGCGGTTGCGGGGGCACGAGCAGACTGCGCACGTAGTCGTTCTCCCAGGCCGCGCCGCCATTCGCGCCGTACCGCGGCTCGTAGTACACGCCGGTCAGGAAGGGTCGGGTGAGGTCCACGCGCCGGGAAGCGGCCGGGCGACCCGCCCACCCCGGGTTGCCGTTCGGGTCGAGCCGACGAATGGTATAGGTGTGGTCCATCCCTTCGGACGCCCCGGTATCTACATAGGTGGATTCAGTGGCGGCCACGTGGTCAATCCATGTGGAGGCATCGGAGGGATCATCGATGCGGCCGAGCCGATACACCGCGTACTGTCCCGTACCCTCGGGTTCGGGTTTCCAGGCAAGTCGTATGGCGTTCGTCTCGCCCATGGCCAGGAGGCCGGACGGAGGAGGGAGCGGCACGTACCCGACCGGTGCATCCGACACCGGAAAGGTGACGCTGCCGGCGATGCGGCCGTCGTTTCCCCACGACGAACCATCGCGCACGGTATCCGCCTCGACGTGTTCGAACGTGTAGTACAGCACCAATCCCGTTTCCGTGCCGTCGAGGGATCCGTACTGCGTTGCCCGGATGGCCATTTCGTCGCGTGCGAAGTTCCAGATGCGCAGTTCATCGAGTTCTCCAAGGAAGGGATACGCGGTCTGTTCCCCGAACACCAGATTCCCCATGCGCAGCGGCGCGTCCGAGGAGTCCGTGAAGCTCCCCTCCTCCTCGTTCCGCAGGACCCCATTGACGTACAGGCGCATCCGGTCCTCGCTCTGCGTGGCCGCGATGTGGGTCCACGTGTGCGGCACGATCGCATCCCAGGCGCCGATGCCGAAATCGGGATTCTGCACGGAGTGTACCGATATCGGCCAGCGTGTGCCGGCGAGCCGAATTTCGTAGCCCGACGTATTACCTCGCCGGTCGAGAACCGTCTGCTCTCCACCCGCGTCGTCGGGGTTGCCAAGGGCATACGCACGGAGCCAGAACTCGACGGTATACTGCGAGGTGACCAGCGAGGAATCATGCGCCGTTTCGATATACGCGCCCTCTCCTCCGAATCGCGCCGAGTGTTGCCCGAAAGCACGGGGGGCGACAAGGAATAGGGCACCCTGCAGAAGGAGCGCCGCTACAACGGCGCAGATGGCGTGCCGGCTCATGGTCGTCCCTCCACCGGTTTCGTGGTCGGCCCCGACCGCCTGACGCTCCGGCCGGAGGCCGGATATCCATCCGTTCTAAGGTACTATCTTAGGGCATCACCCGAAATCACGCAAGCCCCATGCGATGGCAAGCATGAGGAGGAGTCCACCCGCGAAGAGGCTGAAATGCAGGAGTGCGCCGCGGGGCCCGGTCTCTGCCTTGATCTCGGGAATCAGGTCGGAGGCCGCAACATAGATGAAGTTTCCTGCCGCGAAGAGTACCAGGCCGGATACGTCGACATGCTGCGCCGCGACGTAGGCGAGCAGCGCCCCGATCGGGAAGGTCAGGGCAGAGAGGAAATTCCAGACGAGGGCCTGCCTGCGCGACCATCCTCCATGAACGAGAATCCCGAAGTCGCCGAGTTCCTGGGGGATTTCGTGGGCCACGGCGGCAAACCAGGCGACGATGCCCGCCCTGGGGTCGATCAGGAAGGTACCGGCGATTCCGAGTCCTCCAAGGAAATTGTGGACGGCATCACCAAGGAGGATGAGGTAGGTTACCGGCTTCCGGATTTTGACCGGGGCCTCATGGCTGTGGTGCCAGTGCAGGAACTGTTCCAGCGCGAGGAAAACCGTGAATCCCGCGACGAGCCAGACCGCCGCGTTGAGCGGATCCAGCGACCTCGTCCCCTCCGGAATCATGTGAAAGAAGGCCCCCCCGATAAGCGTGCCCGCGGCGACGGAGACCATCGGCAACAGCAGTCGATCCAGCGTCTCACGGCGCAGCATGGTGGTCACCGAGCCGACCATCGCGATCGAACTCATCAGAAGCCCACCCGCCAGAATCCAGACCAGCGAATTCATAGTCGACCGTGGATGAGTCGGAAAAGAGCTATCGGGGTGAGGAAATCCGACCGACAGACCTCACGCAGCGAAGATACAACCTGCGGTGCATCCACGGCCCCGTCTCGATCCCCCTCCAGAAAGGGCCGGACGTCCGCTATGGGGCGTGATACGGGGCCTCGACGATGCCGTCTTCCCGCAGCGGATGGAGATCGACTATGTGAGGGTGTATCAGTAGAGATTGGGTGCTGGAAACACCGGAGACGGAAGATGGGGGCGACCCATCTATTCCGTTTCATGAAGGGTGCCATTGCGCCCTCACAGTTGTCTGTGATCGGCGTGTTTGGAACACAATTGGAACAGTACTGGACCAGCCGGACCCCTTCTGACCGCTCAATGCGACTCCGGGTTTGCGCGATATTCTGCTCAAAAACTCGCGGAAACGCCACACGCAGGTACCGGAGGCGGGACTCGAACCCGCACGGGCCAAAAGCCCAAGGGATTTTAAGTCCCTTGTGTCTACCATTCCACCACTCCGGCAATAACCAAATAAGATACGCCAGACTCGCCGATCCGAACATACGGAGGGGCCCAGGCCGCCTGGGAGCCTCAACGGGCAGGCCGATGGGAGTCAACCTGACCCGAAACGTCCGTCGAACGGTCAGACCGGACTCCCTGCCTCGGGTGGGATGACGCCCTGCCCGCGCCGTTGTGACATTCTGCTCCAACCGGAGTGACGGCCGACCCAACAGGGGAGTCGCCTGGCCTCAGCCGGGATGACACCCGGCCCCCGAGGGAATGGCGTCCTGCTCCCGCCTGGAAACCGTCCGGCCTCCGGCGGGATGACGCCCGTCAAAGATTCTCCCTGAAGCGCCACAGTCTGCCAGGTCGTATGAACCCTCCGGACCTTTTGAATCTCCTCCCCCTTGACCCCTGTGCTTTGAACCCCTAATCTGTTTCCATTCGCCTACCTGACGGAGCACCGATGCCTCCCCCGAACCGTCCACTCGGACGCATGGAAGAGGCCCTTGTCCTCACCAGCCGGGCCTACCCCACAGGCCTCGTCGCCGTCGTGCGCTTCCACGAGGGACCAGAGCCGGCACGCCTGGCGCGAGCGTTCGCGTTGGTGCAAAGGCAAGAGCCGATGCTGCGGGTCCGCGTGCGCGACGGCGAGGAGGGACCGGCGTTCGAGGTCGTACCGGATTGTCCGCCGATCCCCATCCATCATTCGCCCCACCGCGACTGGCTGGATCTCGTCGGTGAATGCGTCAACGAACCGATCGACGACGCCGGGGCCCCGCTTCTGCAGGCCTACTACCTGACGATGGACGGTCAGACCATCTCAGATCTCGTTCTGCATGCCCACCATGCGGTCGCCGATGGCACCGCTCTGGCCTCCCTGATCGTGCGAACGCTCCGTCTGATCGACACCGGGACCGATCCCCCGTCCACCGTGCCTGATGGACCAGAGGCGGGTCCCGGTCTCCCCGCACCCGCGGACGACCTCCTTCCAAAATCGTCGCGCGGATTGCGCGGCGTCGGATCGATGTCGCGCTTCGCCCTGGCCCAGCTGGTCTCCGAACTTCGGTATCGCTGGATCGCACGCAACACGCGAAAACAACCACTTCTGCCCCAGAGCAGAAGTCTCGTTTCCTCCCGATCCCTTCCCGTAGCGGCAACAACCGACTTTGTCCAGCGCGGCCGCCGACTCGGTCTCACCATCAACTCACTGCTCGCTTCGGCACTCCTTCTCACGATCTATCGGCACGCTTACGCCCCGCGGCCCACACCGCTTCGACACATCGGATGGGCCGACCTCCGCGTGTACCTGAGCCCCGCGCTGCGGTCCGACGTCCTGGGCTGCTACGTGAGCATGCTCCGGCATGACGTGCTTGTGTTTCCAGAAGACTCGCTGACTGATCTCGCCGCCAGATTGCAGGACGACGTGGTGCGGTCCTTCGCCCGGGGCGACAAATGGTCCTCCCTTTCCGCCAGCCGCTCGTTGATGCAGTTCCTGCTCCGGCACGAAAAGCAGCGGATGGGCACAACCGCACTCAGCTACTGGGGCGTCCCTCCCATCCCTGCTGCGGTCGGACCCTACCGCATCCGCCAACTGAACGCCTTCGTTCCCACCAATAGACTGGGACCCGAACTGGCCGCCACAGCCCACCTCGATTTTGGCAGGCTCACGCTGGATTTTATGGTCATGGATGCGGAGATCGACCAGAGTACCCTGGAACGACTCGCCGACGAGGTCATCGAGTTGCTTCAACAGATGGATGCAACCCCGGCATAGCGTCGCCACCGGCCATGACTGAAAAGGACATCCGCCGCCTCATTGCGCGTCAGCTCGGACGCCGCACGGTCTCACTCGAACATCACCTCTACGCCGACCTGGGTGCCGAGTCCATGGATATGGTGAACCTGGCCGCAGCAGTCGACGACCACTTCGGCGTCTTCATTCCTGAGGAGGATCTGGCGAGCCTTGCTACTGTCGACGACTTCATCCGCATGGTCCGCCGTCATGCCGGAAAGGAATGAGTGCGGACGAAACGCTCCTCCACGTTCTGGCGCGTCGGGCGCGTGTTGAATCCGATCGGATTGCCTTTCAATTCGGGGGGGAGGAACCGACGTACGGCGCGCTCTGGAACGGCATCCAGCGCTGTACAAACGGGTTGGAAGCCGCCGGAATACGAGCCCGAGACCACGTTCTCATTGCCCTGCCGAACGGTCCGGATTTCTTCTTCGCATTCTATGGAATCCAGCGCCTGGGCGCCGTCGCGGTACCGGTCTATCCCGGATCGGATGCGCGCCGGCTGAGCACGTTCCTCCAGCTCAGCCGGGCCCGCTTAGCCCTGGTCGACGCAACCCACCCGCTCAAGGAAACCCGGCTCGACGGCATCGGACTCCGGTCCGTGTCCTCCCTGTCGGCGCCATCTCTCTCCCAATCCCAATCGTCCGATGCACCGTTCGTCCGGCCCGTCAATCCGGAAGAGGTGGCCTTCATTCAATTCACGTCGGGCAGCACCGCTGATCCGAAAGGGGTCCAACTCACCCACCGTGCCCTCTTGACGAACGTCCGTCAGATGGTATCGGGTATGGAGATTACCGCGGAGGACGTGTTCGTGAGCTGGCTCCCGGTCTACCATGACATGGGGCTGATCCTCATGACCATGGCGCCCGTACTCACCGGTGCCCGGCTCGTACTGCTGCCCGTCGGTCTGGGCCGGGTCCTCGATTGGGTCCGCGCCATTGAACGCCATCGGGGCACCTTTACGGCCGGGCCCGACTCCGCATACCGCCTCCTCCTGCAGGGCATCCGGAGGCCGGAAGCCTTCGATCTGACCAGTCTGCGCGTGGCGTTGAACGCCGCCGAACCGGTTCGAGCGGCAACCATTCGCGGGTTTGAAGCGGCCTTCGGTCTCCATAACGTAATGACCGCAGGGTACGGCCTGGCCGAGGCTACCGTCGGCGTGAGCATGTCCGCTCCCGGACAACCGGTTCCCATCGACGACGAAGGGCACGTCTCGGTTGGCCGCCCGTTCCCCGGGGTGGAGATTCGCATAGTGGATGGTCCGCGTGAAGTCCCCCCGGCGACTGTCGGCGAAATCGCGGTACGCAGCCCGGCCAATACGATGGGCTATTTCGGCAATCCCGAAGCCACGGCCCAGCTTCAGTGGCAGGACGGTTTTCTCCTTACCGGAGACCTGGGGATGCTCGATGCGGAGGGCCGGCTGTTCATTGTATCCAGAAAGAAGGACCTGATTCTCCACTCGGGGAGGAGTTTGTACCCGGCCGATGTGGAGGAGGCCCTTGCCGACATCCGGGACCTCGGTCGCGTCGCGGCGGTGGGCATCGACCGAGGATCGATCGCGGGAGAGCAACTCGTCTGTTTTGCGGAGGTGCGGCGGGGATCCCTCGCCGGCGACGACGAGGGAGAGGCACTGATCCAACAGATTGTGCAGACCGTTCACAAGCGCTTTGGGCTTCGTCCGGCCCGCGTGTTTTTGCTCCGACCGAAGACCCTGCCCTATACGTCGAATGGAAAACTCCAGCGGACTCGTCTGCGCGATTTGGCGATGGATAGAACCTCGCAGGTTTTCCATGGTATATTGTATCCGAGGCCCAGAATCTGATTGACATTTCCCAAGCCAGACCGATCGAGACATGAAACACCTCATTCTCCTCACCCTGATCGTTGGCGCCTATACCTGGTTCGCCGGATCTGAGAAGGCAGACGTGCCCTCTGTTTCCTATACGGCCGTTTCCGAGCCCCTTCGACTCGACTTCTCGGTCAACAAAATCAACAGCTCCGGGGTGGAACTGAACCTGAAGAACGCCGACCGTGCCAACCACCTGTTTCTTCAGTTCGGCGTTGCGATGAAAGATGGGAAACCGGTCGTGACGCTTACCGGCGCCGGAAACCGGAGCCAGCACAGCGGCGCCGCCCCGAAAAAGGAGTCGCTTCCCAACTGGCCCTTCCTGAAGAGCAAGGACGGATCATCCGTGGTCGAGTTCTCCTTCGAGAATCAGCTCGTACAGGATGAGAAGGGCAATCAGTTCGTCCGCATGGCCTATGTGGGCGCCCCGGTGCCCCTGATCTCGACGCTGGTCATCGAGCGCCCCGCTACGATGCCGCCCATCGTGACCGAGGCGTTCGGCGTGAGCGGCCCCATCCAGTTCGTGCCGGGGACCTATCAGCTGGACGAGAAGCTGAAGGGTTTCGCCGTGCCGGTTCGCGT
>CAYLXM010000003.1:0-31708 GCA_964387555.1 uncultured Rhodothermales bacterium
GCGACGTGGAGGAAGCGCAGCGGCAAGCCCTGCCGGCGCGAGAGCCCCTCCAGGTGCATCAGACACGACATATCCGTCCCGGTGACCACCTCCGTCCCGTTCCGCACATGATCGGCCAACCGGTCGCGCCCCATGGCGGCGGAGACGTCGGGCTCCAGGACCGCGAAAGTGCCTCCGAATCCGCAGCATTCATCCTGCCGATCCAGGTCGACGAGTTCAAGCCCCTCCACCGATTCCAGCAGGGATCGGACCTTGTTGGACGGGGGAAGGCGCAGTTCGGAGGCCGTGCCCAGACGGAGTCCGCGCAGGCCGTGGCAACTGTTGTGAAGGCCGACACGGTGGGGGAAACGGGCTCCTGTCGATGACACGCCCAGCACCTCCACCAGAAAATCACACAATTCGAACGTGCGGGCGCTGAGGTGCGCGATTTCCGGCCCGTTGCCCACACGGTGCAGATGCTCGCGCAGGTGGAGGACGCAGCTTCCGGTGGGCCCGACCACGTAGTCGACTCCCACGAAGAGGCCTGCAAAATGCTTCATCGCGGGCTTGCTGAATCGTTCGAAGCCCGCGTTGGCCATCGGCTGTCCGCAGCAGGTCTGCCCTCGAGGCACCACCACCCGGCACCCCAGGCCCTCGAGGAGCTGAAGTGTTGCGACCGCCACCTGCGGATAGAACTGGTCGATGTAGCAGGGAACGAAGAGGCCAACCCGCAAGTCTTTCATGTTCCGTTCCGCCGATCGTCATTCAGCGAATAGATGCCCATGGAGAATACTCCGTGCAGGCGGTTGACACAACGGCCCGTGACGTTCACCAGCCGGATTCCCCCTGTAACACGCCCTCAAAGTTGCCCGCCATGCCCCGTTGCGTGGCGGCTCCAGTTTTCTTACATATATGGATTCACCATCTCCGCACGTCTTAGCCGGATCCTTGCTCCATTCTGACAGTTGCCACCTGCAGAATCGGAGGGATGGACGTGTCTGGATGAATCGCACCGGAGGGCAGTAACGCTGCCCCCGACTCTTTTACCCCACATGGAAGCAAAGAAGCATCGCACAGATTCCGAGCCGGCGGCCGTGGTCGAGAAGCCTGTCGTCAGGCTGAAGCAGCACGTGGTCGAGATCGTGAGCGACGCCGGAGAAGGCGCCCAGAAGGCGGGCCAGACGTTCGGCACCATCTCGGCCAAGATGGGCAACGGAATCTGGACCGTGGAGATCATCCCGGCCGAGATCCAGCCTCCTCCGCGCAATGCGGCGGGCGCAAGCGGGATTCGGGTGCGCGTCGGCGCGTCCGTCGTCACGAATGCGGGGGACGAAATCGATCTCATCGTGGCCTTCAACGAGCAGGCCCTGCTCGGACGTCTTTCGACGGCCCAGTTCTCCCCGGATGCCCGCATTCTTCTCGAGAACAGGTGGCGCACGCATCCCGACGCGTCGATCGTGGAAGCCTACACCGAAGTGTACGACCAGCTGATTGCCGACGGGTATCGGGTGATCGAGATCCCGATGGAGGAAGAGTGCCTGAAATACGTCACCGATGCCACGCGCGGGAAGAATATGTTCGTGCTGGGATTGCTCTGCAGCATCTACAGCCGGGACATGGGTGGGGCTCGCGGAGACGTGGAATTCACCTTCCGCAAGAAAGGAAAGAAGGTCGTCGAGTCGAACCTGCGGCTGCTGGAAGCGGGTTTCGAGTGGGCCGAGCGGAATCTCGACTTCAAGTACGAAATCCCGTCCGCGCTGGACACGGAGCCGAAGATCGTGACGAACGGCAACCTCGCCCTGGCGCTTGGGGTCGTCGCATCGGGGATGGAGGTCTGTGCGATGTACCCCATCACCCCCGCGACGTCGGCATCCCACTACCTGAGCGAGATTTTCGAGTCGGTTGGCGGCCTGGTCCATCAGGCGGAGGATGAAATCGCGGCGTGCGCGTTTGCGATCGGCGCTTCCTACGCCGGAAAATGCGCCGTCACGATTACGTCCGGGCCGGGGATTTCGCTCAAGACCGAACTTATCGGCCTCGCCGTGATGGCGGAAATCCCGCTCGTCATCATCAACGTGCAGCGTGGCGGCCCATCCACCGGCCTGCCCACGAAGGTCGAACAAGGCGATCTGCTTACGGCGCTGTTCAGTACCCACGGCGACGCCCCGAAGATCGTCATGGCGCCGGCCACCATCGAGGACTGTTTCTACTCGGTCATCACCGCGCGCAAGATCGCCGAAGCGTTTCGTATCCCGGTTATCGTCCTGTCCGATGCCAACCTGGCAACCGGACAGCAGCCCTTCCGCCGCCCGGTATTCTCCCCTTCCTGGGTTGCGCCCCCCATCGATCAGAGTCCCATCCCCAAAGACGCGAAACCGTACGATTGGGACGAGACGACGGGGCTTTCCCGGCGTTTTCTGCCCGGGCAGGCGGGAGGACAGCACACCCTCTCAGGCCTCGCCCACACGCGCACCGCGAAAGTGGCCTACGGGGCCGGCGTCAACCAGGAGGGCGCCCGTGCCCGCAGCCTCAAACTGGCCGCGTTTCAGAAGACCCTCAAGGCTCCGCCCGTCTACGGCGATGAGGACGGGGGGGACCTCCTCCTCGTCGGCTGGGGCAGTACGAAGGGCGCCATCGAGGAAGCGGTCGACCGCTGCCGGACCGACGGACTGGGCGTCTCCGCGCTCCACCTCAAGTTCCTCCAGCCCATGGCCTCGGGCATCGGCGACATCCTCAAGCGGTATCGGAAGGTCATCTGCGTCGAGATCAACTACTCCGACTCGTTCGAGGACGAGCTGATTACCGACGACAACCTCCGCTACAGCAACCTCGCTCTCCTCCTTCGGGCACGCTACCTCGTCGACGTGAGAAGCTGGTCCAACGTCCACGGCCAGCCGATCAAACCGGCGCGCATCGAAGCCATGATTCGTAAGGAAATCAGCCAGATCTGACCCATTATGTTTGGACTCGACGCCCAGTGTCTGCTCGATCCCGAGCAGGAATACTTCCACCTCAGCGACTACCAGAGCGCCGTCCCTCGTTGGTGCCCGGGCTGTGGCGACAATGCCATCCTGACGAGCGTGCAGCGGCTCTGCAGGGACGAGCAACTGCCCCCGGAAAAAACCGTGTTCGTGTCGGGCATCGGCTGCTCGAGCCGTTTTCCGCACCATATGGGGACGTACGGCTTTCACGGGCTGCATGGACGGGCTTTGCCGATCGCGGAAGGGATCCGGATCCGGCGACCCGATCTGCACGTCTTTGTCAATATGGGAGATGGTGATTGCTGCTCCATCGGAACGGCCCACTGGATTCATGCCATCCGCTACAATATGAACATGGTCGTGATGGTCCACGACAACGCGGTGTACGGCATGACCAAGATGCAGGCCTCACCGACGTCGCCGAAGGGCCTCAAGACGAATACGACGCCCACCGGGGCCTTCATGGAGCCGCTGAACATTCTCGGCGTGACGTTGGGCGTGACGAATGCCTCTTTTGTAGCCAACGTCGTGGAGTGGATCCCGGACCTGCTGTACGAAACCGTCCGGGCCGCATACCGCCACCGCGGGTTCAGCTTCATCCGGATCGTCCAGCGCTGCCCGCACTTCCTGCCGGGCTTCTACGATCCGTTCGTCCGCGAGGCCGATCGCATCGCGCTCCTGCGACATCCCGACGGCCTGCCCATCAGCGACGAATTGTCCAAAGTGTACAAGAATCAGATCGACCACGACCCGGCCGACCTGAACCGAGCCCGCGAGATATCTCGCCTCGAGGACGAGATTCCGGTGGGCATTCTTTATCAGGACAAAACGGTGGACTGCTACGACGAGGTCCGCCGACCCCGGCGCGCGACGACTCCGGAACTCGTTCAGGAGGTGCTCGAACGGGAGTTCGACCGTTTTGCCGTGGCCACGTCCTGACACCGACCGACTCCCAGCGTGGGTACCCCAACCAGACCTTCCCTTACCCTGCCGACCGTTTCGTCGGAAGCACCCGTCGCGGAGGACCCGAACCAGCGTCTGCGCGCGATGCAGCGCTTCTGCGCCTCGCGCGTTCGCGCCCCGTGGTTGGCCCCCGTGGACCCGCAAGCAACCCTCCCGGCGACGTTGCACGCCTTCAGAGATCCCGGGCGCATTCGGAGCACGTATCCCGTATGCACCGTGGGAGATGACCCCGTCGCCCGCCTGATCGGATTAAACGGGCTGTTCGCGGAATTGGCCGACATCAAGATCAGTGGCGACGGCGAGGACAGCGACCAACAGCAGTCCCTGCAACACGCTCTGTCGCGCATCGAATCAACGTTGCGCACGCGGGTCGAAATCGAAGGGATACTCGATCTCGAGGAAGCCTGGAAAACGGCCCGCGAGGAGGTCCTCGGCTCGGTTCGTTCCCGCGCTGCGTCCCACGCATTGCCTCGCCTTCTGAATGCCGCGACCGCACGCCTCCCGAAACAGGCGCGGCTGCTCTCCTGCTCCCGCCAGAGCCTTCTCGTCATCTTCAGACACGCGCTGACGGAGTCGCTCGCCGTCGGAAGAAAGGATGCGCTGGAGTGGAGTCGGTCGGCTGTCGATCACATCCGAACCGAACTCGCCGCAGACGATGCCCATGCGCAGGAAGCCCTGAGCCCGGACCGGCTTGGTGCGTCACTGGGAACTACGGACCTCGAAGAGTTGGACCTCGGCGCGCTCTCGAGTCTCCTCCAGCGTGCGCCGAGATCGGCTGCCATGCCGGCGGACCGTCGGCGGCGACTCGAGGCGCTTCTGGACGCCATTGGCACGGGGTTGGAGGCGGTGTTCGGAGAATCCGGTGTGTCGGGATCCAACGGGAGCGCAGCGGGCTCGCTTCCCGGAGCGTTTCCGGGATTTCGGGCCGAGATCGATCGGCGCACCGTGGCGCTCATCCAATTTTGCAAGAGCGTCCGCCTGGCCGAATTGGAGGTCGAAAACCGCTACGTGGCGGACCGGCATGACGCCTTCTTCGCTTCCTTCGATTGGGCCACGCTCACGGACGAAGAGCGTGCGTTGCTGCCTCCGATGGCCCTTCATCTTGACGCCGATGCGATGTCGGACGATGATATCGGCGCCTTGTTGGGACTTCTCTCGACATCCTATCCCGTCAAGATCCTCGTCACGTTCGGACGGGTGACGGACGGTCAGAATCCCCTCCCGGTCATCCGCACACGGGTCGCCGAGCTGGCGCTTCAACTCGGATCCGCCTATGTAGTCCAGATGACCGCATCCAATGTGGATGGGCTCCTGCAGGGGTTCCGCGGCGGATTGGCGTTCCAAGGGCCGGCCCTCTTCAGTGTGTACGTCGACCCTGCAACCCAGACCGGATCCGTTCCTTCCGTACTGAGGGCAGCGGCGTCGGCCGACGCGGGAGCCCTGGTCGCGCTCACCTACGATCCGGCTGCCGGCGGGACGTGGGCCGACCGGTTTCGGATGGAGTCCGTCGGCACGACCGACGACCCGTGGCCTTCTGAGCGGCTATCGTTTGCCACGGCCGACGGGGAAGAGGCGGACATCGACGTGGCATTCACCTATGCCGACTTCCTCCTCCTGAACGAAGGATTCCAGCACGATTTCGCGGCCGTCGCGCCGACTGCATGGGTGGATGAAATGCTGCCCGTTTCCGGTTTCCTGACCGCGGGGCAGGACATCCAGAGCCACTATGTGCCATTCGTCTGGTTGGTCTCTCCAAACGGAGAATTGAGCCGCGCCCTGGTCACGTACCGGGTCGCCGAGGCATGCGGGGAGGTCGTACGACGATTGAAGGCACTCCGGGAATTGGCCGGTCTGGAGAATTCGTTTGTCCGCCGAGCCGTGGAGGAAACCACCTCACGGCTGGAACGAGAAAAGCAGGAAGCCCTGACGGCGCAGAAAGCAGCGCTCGAAGCGGACCTCCAGGGGGAAAAAGCGGCCCTCGCCGAGACCCTCATCTCCAATCTTGCCGGCGCGCTGCTCGATGATGTAATGCAGGCGGGACCCGAGCGGCGTTCCGCGCCTCCCCCCCGCGCGCGCGAGGCCCGGCCGGCCGGCACGCCGACGGATGCCCCACCCGCTTCTGAGGCCCCGGCCGCCGAGGCCGCCGAACCGGAGGCGGACGACCTGCCGTCACTGGACGAGGCCTACATCGAAACACCCCGTTGCACCTCCTGCAACGAGTGCACCACGATCAACCCGCGGATGTTCGCCTACAACGACAACAAGCAGGCATTCATCAAGGACATCTCGGCCGGAACCTACCGGGACCTCGTGCTTGCCGCCGAGAAGTGTCCCGTGTTCATCATCCATCCCGGCAAACCCATCAACCCCAACGAGCCGAACCTTGACGAGCTCATCGAAAGAGCCGCCCGGTTTCGATAGAACGCGCCCATGATCAGCGCCGTCCTCTTCCTGGCCGGTCTCAGCGTGGCGCTTGCCACACTGCTGATGCTCGCGAACCGGTTTCTGTGGGTCTATGAGGATCCGCGAATCGGAGAGGTGAGCGACGCCCTGCCGGGTGCGAATTGCGGGGCTTGCGGTTTGCCCGGCTGCCGGGCGTTCGCCGAGCGGGTTGTCAAGGGAGAGATTCAGCCGAGCGGGTGTCCGGTGGGTGGCCCCGAAACGGCCATCTATATCGCCCAACTGCTCGGCATCGAGGCCGGTCACATGGAGAAGAAGGTGGCGCGCCTGCTCTGCGCAGGCGGCTCCGACGTCGCCTACCAGGTGGGCGAGTATCGCGGCTTCCCGAGTTGCCGGGCCGCCGCCACGGTCACCGGCGGATTCAAGGAGTGCACATACGGCTGCCTCGGACTCGCCGATTGCGAAGTCGCCTGCACGTTCGACGCGATTCGAATGGGCACCACGGGCTTGCCCATCGTGGATGTCGACCTTTGCACCGCCTGTGGCGATTGTGTGACCGCCTGCCCGAAGGACCTCTTCGAGCTGTTGCCGCTCCGACAGAAACTGGTGGTGCAGTGCAAGTCCCTTCTCGAAGGGGATGAGGCTCTGGCCCGCTGCCGAGTCGCTTGCACGGCGTGCGCACGCTGCGAAGCCGACGCGCCGGAAGGGCTGATCACCATGGAACACCATTTGCCGGTCATCCATCGCGCCAGACTGGACGTGCAGTCGGAAATCGCCACCTACCGGTGCCCGACGAATGCCATCGTCTGGATTGAAGACCAGCAATTCCCCGACACGCATGCGGAGGTCTGGGGATCCAACGACACCAGACAAGCCAACCGTGCTGTTTCGGCGTAAGAGACCCTCTGAATCGGCCTCCGGCTCCAGCCCCACCCCCGTGCTCCAGCGTGGTGCAGACGGGCTGTCCGAGGTTCTGCTCCACCTGGCCGACGGGCTCGTCGTATCCGACGACTGCGGATTGCCCCTGCTTCCTGATCGTGGCGGCGTCTCCGTTCGCAGAGCCGCCGATCCGGCGCACCTCCTCGGGATCCTCTGCGGTCAATCGCTCGCCGGGCTTCGCGCCGTGGGCATCACGACAGACGCGTCCCCCCTCTCCAGCGCTCTGGAGCCACCGGCGCGACACCTCCCCCTCTCGCTGCATCTTCTTCGATCCGGAACTTCGGCGCTTCAGACCATCGCGGCGGCGGAGATCCAGAACGGCCGACTCGTCGCCGTGCCGGGCACCGCGCAGGAGTCTATCGATTTTGCGCTGATCGCCCAGCGCGTAGCCGAACTGGGTCTTGCTCCGGCCAGTGTGGTCCACGACCAGGATCGCCTCCTCAGCGCACTGCAGCCGACCCAGAATCCATCCTCCGAACAGATCCGCCGGTTTCTCGGATCGGCCGACGACGAAATCAGCGCCCCCACGCCGGCGCAAGAGATGCTGTTCGGCGAGACCAGGCGCCGCATTCCTCGTTTGTTCAGCCGCTTCCAGCCGATAGGAATCGGACCCCGGCCGGCCGGCTCGGCAGAATCGCTGGCGGAGTCCTCCTACAGGAATTTCGTGCTGGATCACCTCCCGCAACTCCTCGTGCAGGCACTGGCTGAATTTCAGCAGACCTTCGGGCGCACGGTTCGAACCATCGACGTGTGGGGAAGCAGGGATGCACCCTTTGCCGTCGTCGCGACCGGACCCGACGCCTACGCCGCGCGCGAAGCGGCAGCGGCCTGGAAATCCTCGGGTGGACCCTCGATCTGTGTCCTTCGGCTCCCCTTCATGTCTCCATTTCCGGGAGATGTATTGTCAGGATTGCTACAGGGCAAACGGGCGGTGGCCGTTCTGGAATCGAATGGAAGCGGAATTGGCTCCGCCCTTGCTTCGCATGTCCGGCACGCGATGGCGTGCAGCCTGGAGAACGGGCGGGCCGACCAGAAGACCCTGCCGTTCCCGGACCATGCCGTTTACCTGTCGGCCGACTCGGTCCCCCGCCTCGAGTTCATCTCCCTACCCCTCGCCGAACCGGCTGCCAGGCTCGATGCGCTCGAGGCCGGGCTGTCGGATGTGACCGGCACAACGAGAGCAACCGTCCACGGTCGCGCAGGGGCTGCCCGGCCTACGAGCCCGCACGCCGAGCGGCATCGGCAGGTGCTCGCGCGCTCCTATCCATCGCTCCCTGTGTCGGAGGCGCCGCGGGCGAGCGCCCCCGCTGTCGGGTGGGTGGCGTGTGGCACGCTGGGCGAGGAGGCGGAGGAACTGCTTGATCGATGCGTGCGCTCGTACGCTGCGGTCACCGCGGGCGTCGTTCGGACCGAACGCTTCGACCTGGGGGACGGGGCGCTTTTGTCGGCTTTCGTCGGATCGGGCCAATCCGGATATTCGCCAGGAGGACGAGTCGCCGTCGGCATCGCCGGTTCCGCGTGGGCGGTGCGCCGTCCCGAATTATGGAATTCCGTCCAGGATGGGGGCATGGTCATCGCACTGATGCAGGACCCTGTGGCGGATTTCTGGGCCCGGACGTCGCCGGAACTGCGCCGGTCGGTTGCGGAGCGGCGGATTCGGCTGATGGCTCTCGACGTGCCACAAACCGTCGCGCCGTCGCTAAACCCGCTCGAACGACTTATCGTACTCACCGGTAGTCTGGTGGCCGTATTGCCCGATATGCAGCCGGGCGACCGCTCAGCATGGCGGGATCGCATGATCGGTGAACTGGGCCGGGACGTGTCCGTGCGAGCACGCTATGCCGAACTCCTGACGGGCGGATTCGATCAGGCTGCTTCGGCGAAGGGGTCATCGCCTCCGGATGATCTTCCTTCGGTGGCGGCTCCGGATGCCCCGCGTCCCGCGCGCCGTCGGCAATCGGCCCATCTCCCGGTGCTCGATCCCGTACAGCACTGGAACCTGTACCTCTCTCGTGTCAGGGACAGTCTTCCGGTGTCCCAGGGCCCGGACCCCGCTCTGGCATTCTCGGTCGTCCCCGCGACCGGCGTCTCTTGTGCTCCTCCTCGAGGCATGTCCCGCGACCTGCCGCACTGGATCCCGGAGTCGTGCTCGGCCTGCGGAAGATGCTGGGCCTTCTGCCCGGAATCCGCCATCGGCGTCTTCGCGGTATCGTTCGGCGAGGCCCTCGCGCACGCACTCGCTCGGGCCGAGGAAAGCGGCGCCGACGTATTCCCCGTTCGGCGACTCGAAAAGGCCCTTGCCGCCCAGGCGCAGCGGATCATCAAGGCCGATGACCTCGGGCAGCACCGGGCGCTCGGATCGGCACTCGACGAGGCCTATCGTTTCCTCTCCGAGCGCATCGATGCGAGTGATGAAGAGCGCGGACGCACCGAGACGGGACTCGCCGTCGTCCGGAGTCTGCTCGGAGATGTGCCGTTTCGTCGCGTCGATACCCTCTTCGGCGACGCAGAAAAGCGGGAAAAAGGCTCCGGGCGCGTCCTCTCGCTAACGATCGACCCCGACAGTTGCACGTCGTGCGGGATTTGCATGGCCGAATGCCCGGATGCGGCCATCGAGTCCCGTCCAGCCCGCCCTGATCACATCGCCGCCGTGGCCCCCGTCCTCGATCTGCTCGAGGGGCTTCGCGCTTCATCCGTACCGCCTGCCGATCTCGCACTGCCGACGCCGGAACTGGCATCGTTTCTGGCGGAGTCTGTCGCCCAGTCCTTTCGGGGAGGAGACGACACGACTCCGGGCAGCGGAAGCCGAATCGCCATGAGGATGGCGCTTGCGGGAGTGATTCCAGCCCGGTCGGCTGGTGCACGAGATAGGCTAAACGACACGAAGGAACTGGCGGACCGGCTGGAGAATCGAATCCGATCCACCCTGGCAGAACCGTTCCAGGTGAACGACCTGGAGGAATTTGCAGCGCGCCTGGGTACGTCGGGCCCAGCCCAGCTCGATGCCGCCTCGCTGGCTGCCCTTGTCGGAGGCGGCGGGAAAACCGGTCCCGACACCGCGTACGTTCGCCGGCTCATCGATACCCTTCAGGCGCTGCGCACTGTGGTCGACGGCGAGAAGCGGTTGGAGGGTGAATTCGGCGTTGCAGGGACTCTTCTCGGGATCGCGGTCGACGGCCCGCTCGCGCGGCTCTACCGCTTCCCTTCGAACCCGCACCCCTTTCCATGGCTGTTTCTCGAGCGGGGGGACGCGCTCGGTCCGGCCCTATCCGGGGTCCTCGAGGGCAGGATGCGCGAGGCCGTGGATAGAGCCCGGCTGCTGCGCCGCGCGAAATTCATGGCCGACGGATCGTACGATGCCGCACGGCACGAACCCGATCTTTTGGCCCTGTTTTGGCCGGCGCTCTCCGAGTCGGAGCGCGCATACGTCCCTGCAACGGTTCTGGTGACCGATCAAGAGGAGACGCTGATACCGGTGGTGCGGGACCGGTTGCCAATCACCGTGATCCTGCTTTCGCGCCGGCCGGTCCATCTGTTCGAGGCAGGCTCGGCCGGTAATCCGGCGGGCGGGCGGATTTGCCTGCCCCAGCCGGCGGTCGAAGCCCTGTTGGAACCGCAGCTTTTTGTCGCCCAGACCTCCATCAGCCGGCCGGAACACCTCATCCGATGCGTCAGCGAGGCTGTCGCGACGGAAGGACCGGCACTGGTTCACATTTTCACGCCCGAACCGTCCATCTCCGGTTTTGCTCCGGCCGACACGGTCGCCCATGCCGAGGCGGCCGTCTCGAGCCGGGTCTTCCCGCTGTTCGTCAGGCGCATGGGTGCGGCTGACCGGTCGGCTCTGCTGCTCGATCTATCGGGCAATCCGGAGCCCGATCAGGCCTGGGTCCCCCGATCGTCCCTGGGGCTTCCCTCCATTGCCCTTCGAGGCGTCGAGGCACCGATCACGCCGGCCGACTGGGCGGTTGACGAAGGGTCGCTCGCCGCGCTGTTCCGCCGTGTTCCTCGATCGGAGGCAGATGCCCTGGTTTCGGTGACGGAAGGGCTCCGGAAAGTGGCCTCGGATGAGACCGATGTGCGAACGGCGGCCGTCTCTCTGCGCCCTGACAGGAGCGAGATACGCTACGAGGTCGCCCCGGAAATGCTCGATGCCGTCCGCCGGATCGGCGAGACGTGGAGTTTGCTCCTCGAACTCTCCGGCGCGGCAGAGAATCCGGCCGTGCTCCGGCTCGAGGAATTGACGTCCCGCCTGGAGAAGGAGCGGACCGAATCGGAGGCGGCGATCCGGGACGAATACGAAGCGCAACTGGCCGCGCTCGAGGCGGATCAAGGTGACCGGTTCCGCAGCCGGCTCATCGAACGGCTGCGCCGGTTGACCGGCCTTTCGGGCGGCGCCAACGGGCTCCGGGTTTCGGCCGGGTCGGGACCGTCGGCCGAAAAGGGCGAGGAGGCGTCGTCCTAGCAACATGGCGCTCTTCAAACTCTCCAGCCTGCCCTCATTCCGGCACGGCGTACACCCTGACGACTACAAGGCGCTCACGCGAGATCTCCCGCTCGAACGGGTGCCCTTCTTCGATGAGGTAATCCTGCCCCTGCAGCAACACCTGGGCAAGCCTTCCAAACCCCTGGTTCGCCCGGGCGAGCGCGTCTATCGCGGCCAGCTCATCGCTTCGGCCGACGGATTCGTTTCCGCAAACCTGCACGCCTCGGTCACCGGAAAAGTGCGCGCAATCGGTCCGCACAACCACCCGTCGGGCAGCATGGTGGACGCGATCTCGATCGAGACCGATCCCCACAGCGACCAACGTCTGTTCGGTGAGCGGCGCATCCCGTGGCAGGGCCTGTCAGCCAAAGAAACGGTAGACCTGGTTCGCGAGGGCGGATTCGTCGGGCTCGGCGGCGCAGCCTTCCCGACCCACGTCAAGTTGACGGTTCCCGAGGGCAAACGGGCCCGCTTCTTCATCGTCAACGCCGCCGAATGTGAGCCGTACCTCAACAGCGACTACCGCATCCTCCTGGAGTGGACCGACTCCATCTTCGAGGGGATTCGCGTCTGCCTGCAGGCACTGGGCTCGGAACGCGCGCTGATCGGAATCGAGAGCAACAAATCGGACGCCATCGAACTGCTGCGGAGCCGATTTCCGGCAGATCTCGACGGCGAGGTGATCGGACTGGAGACGAAGTACCCGCAGGGCGCGGAGAAGATGCTCATCGAATCGGTACTGCACAAGGAGGTGCCGAGCGGCAAGTTGCCCATCGACGTGGAGGTGGTGGTGAACAACGTCGGGACGGTGGCCGGAATCGGGGATATGGTCCGGTTCGGTCAGCCGCTGATCGAGCGCGTCGTGACGGTGACCGGCCCGGGCATCCGGCGTCCGGCTAACCTCGTCATCCCGATCGGCACGAAACTCTCGGACGTCATCGCGTTTTGCGATGGGCTGGCCGATACCACGCGGCAGATCCTCTTCGGAGGACCCATGATGGGGGCAGCGCAGCGGTTCCTCGACGTGCCCATCATGAAGGGCACCTCCGGCATCCTTTTTCTGACGGATCGGGAAGTCGTGCCCAGGGAGGAGTATCCGTGCATCAAGTGTCAACGGTGCGTCGATGCGTGTCCGGTCTACCTCAACCCCAGCCGTCTGGGAGGCCTGGCGCGCGCACGGTTGTATGAGGATATGCTGGATTTCCACATCATGGACTGCATCGAATGCGGTTCGTGCTCCTACGTCTGCCCGTCGCACATCCCGCTTGTGCAGCGGTTTCGTGTGGCGAAGGGCCTGCTCCGCGAGAAACAGGCGCGTGAGAAGCAGGCGCTCGCCAAGGAGGCCGCCGCATGAGATCCGATGCGCCGAGGCTGCTCCTCTCGACCTCGCCCTTTCTGAAGAGCCGTGAGGACACGAGGTGGATCATGTGGCAGGTCAACCTGAGCCTGATCCCCGTCGTGGCGGCCGCCATCTACCATTTTGGGGTAGGCGCCCTGCTCATCACCGCCGCGTCCATCCTGGGGGCCGCCCTTCCCGAATGGCTGGCCACGCGAAAGACCGCAAAACCGGGCCGGCTGCAAGACGGATCGGCCATCCTGACCGGCACGCTTCTCGCATTGACCCTGCCGCCGGCGATTCCCCTTTGGATGGCCTTCGTCGGCGGCGCCGTCTCCGTGTTGCTCGGCAAGATGGTCTTCGGAGGAATCGGCTACAACGTATTCAACCCGGCACTCGTCGGCCGGGCCTTCCTCCAGGCGTCGTTTCCGGTGGCGATGACGACCTGGCCCGCCGGGCCAAGCGGACTCGGGACCATCTCCCCCGCCCTGTTTACCTTCCCCTTTGCGCGGGTCGAAATCGACACGGTCACCGGCGCCACGCCGCTCGCTCTCTTCAAGTTTTCGGCCGAGTCCTCCCCCCTGTCCAATCTCCTGCTCGGGACCACGTCGGGGAGCCTGGGCGAGACGAGTGCGCTCCTCCTGCTGCTCTGCGGCGCCTACCTGGCCGCACGGGGCGTACTGAACTGGCGGATACCGGTCTCCATCCTCGGGACCACCCTGCTGCTCGGCGGCGGACTCTACGGACTCGATCCGTCCCGTTTCGCCGATCCCTTCTTCCAGCTTTTTTCCGGCGGACTCATCCTCGGGGCCGTCTACATGGCGACCGATCCGGTGACCTCCCCCATCACGCAACGCGGCTGCTGGATCTTCGGCGCGGGCATCGCGGCGCTGGTCCTCGTCATTCGCGCCTACGGAGGCCTCCCCGAAGGCGTGATGTACGCCATCCTCCTCCTCAACGCCTTGACGCCTCTGATCAACCGGGTCACCCAACCAAGGATATACGGAGGGGAGTCGCGGCGGTTTCGAATTCCTGCGGGAGGAGGAACCCGATGAGTACTCCTGCTCCCGTACAGCAAGACAATCCCATGAGGATGATCCTCGTGATGGGCTCTGTCGGTCTCATCTCGAGTCTGCTGCTTGTTTATACGTACAGGACCACGGCGCCCTACATCGAGGCCAATCGGGCGGCCTACCTCCAGCAATCCGTATTCGCCGTGCTTCCGGGAGCCGTGCAGAAGCGTACGTTCGTCCCGGCCGACGGGCAGGACCTGGCCGCTTCGGAGGACGAAAACCCCCAGGGGGAGCGCTACTTTGCCGGGTACGATGCGGACGGCAACCTGATCGGCATCGCGATCGAGGCGCAGGGGCAGGGATATGCGGATGTGATTCGGTTGCTGTACGGATACGATCCGGCCTGTGCCTGCGTGATCGGCATGAAGGTCCTGGAGAGTAAGGAGACGCCCGGTTTGGGCGACAAGATCGACAAGGATCCATCTTTCCTCAGCAATTTCGAACGGCTGAGTGTGGCGCTCACGGAGGACATGACGGGGCTGCTGCGGCGCCTCGAACTGGTGAAACCCGGGGCCCGCGAAGAAGACTGGCAGGTGGCGGCCATTACCGGGGCAACCATCTCCTCACGCGCTGTGACCGAGATCATCGACCGGAGCAGCGAGCGGGTCCTCCCGCGCCTGCATGCGAATCTGGATCACCTTCGAAACGCCCCATGAGTCCACCCACCCCTACACCGGTCACCTCGGTCGACACCCTGTTGAAGGGCCTTTGGAAGGAGAACCCGGTCTTCGTGCAGGTCCTTGGGATGTGTCCTGTCCTCGCCGTGACAAACACCGTCATCAATTCGTTTGTCATGGGGGTTGCGACGACGTTTGTCCTGGTCGCCTCGGCCATCATGGTCTCAACGTTCCGGAAGTGGATCCCGAGGCAGGTCCGCATCGCAACCTACATCCTCATCATCGCCACCTTCGTGACGATGGCCGACTACGTGATCATGGCGGTCAGTCTGGAGGTGCACCGCGGATTGGGCGCCTTTATTTCGCTGATTGTCGTCAACTGCATCATTCTCGGGCGTGCCGAGGCCTTCTCGTCGAAGAACTCGATCGGGAAGTCCGTGCTCGACGCGCTCGGCATGGGGGCCGGGTTCACGATCGCCGTGTTGTCGCTCGGAGTTGTCCGGGAGATCCTGGGAAGCGGCACGTTCGCGGGCATGTCCGTCATGGGTCCGCATTTTGAGCCGTGGGCCGTGATGGTCTTGCCGGGCGGCGCCTTTTTCGTGTTGGGAGGATGGTTGCTCGTCTTCAGCTGGATGCACGAGCGGCGTCAGCGGGCGGGTACGAGACAACGCGTCGGAGGGCCTGTTTGATGGAAACCGAGTCTTTGCAGGCCATCTTCCTGAATGCAGCGCTCATCAACAACTTCGTTTTGAGCGCTTTCCTGGGGATTTGCCCGTTCATCGGCGTCTCGAAGAAGCTCGACACGGCGGCGCGAATGGGCGGCGCCGTCACCTTCGTCATGCTCGTGAGTTCGATGTGTGCCTACGGCGTGCACCGGATTCTGGAGGTGATCAATGCGCCTTACCTGCAGCTCATCTCCTATATCGTGATCATCGCCTCGGCGGTGCAGCTTGTGGAGATGTTTATCCGCAAGGCGAGTCCTGCCCTGTTTTCCGCCCTCGGGATTTTCCTGCCGCTCATCACCACGAACTGCGCCATTCTCGGACTAGCGCTGTTTCAGACGAGCAAGGGGTACGATTTCGTCCAGGCGCTCGTCTACGCGCTGGGGGCCGGCGTGGGGTTCACGCTTGCGATCGTGTTGATGGCCGGCATTCGAGAGGAGCTGGAACTGGCCGATGTACCGGGGGTTGCCAAAGGCACGGCGATCGTTCTGATGATCGCCGGGGTCCTTTCGATGGCTTTTATGGGATTCGCCGGATTAGGAGGATGAGATGGCAACGGACCTCCTCGTAGCCGCTCCCGTCATTCTGGGCTTGATGGCCGGCTGGTACGCCTTCCAGACGTGGGTAAGGCGGAGTCTGCCCGGCGTCGGCCGGGAAACGGATATCCTCGAGGGCCGTTGGGGATGCCGGGGGTGCTTCCTGTCGAACGCCTGCGAAAAGGAGGGTGAGTGCGGCCGCGCTTAGTCTCCGGTGCCGAGGTCCTGGTTGTAGACGTTCTGGATGAGTTCGTGTTCGACCGATTCGTGCGCCTCGTGGGTGGTGACGAGTTGCCTCACTCCTTCCCTCACCCGTAACAGCCGGGTCGATGAAGGGCAATCGGCTTCCTTGAAGAGTTTGATGGACCGATCCAGGTCTTTGACGATTTCCGCATGCTCCTCGAGCAACCGGTCAACCTGACGGGCATACTGGGGCGCCACGCGGAGGACCGTATCCATAAATCCCCCTTCCTCTTCCAGGTCGAAGTGGACGAGGAGATGGTGCTGGAAGTCGCGCAACCGAGCCAAAAATTCGAGTTTCCACTCGAGAAAATTCTTGTCCGGAATCGGCTCCTCCAGCACGGCGAGCAGTTGAGCCAGGGCAGATCGCAGTCTGCGGTGGTCCTGATCGATGCGTTCAGCTAGCGTCGCGACTGGGGTAATCATGGGGGATGTGTGCACTCCGGTGGATAGAATGCCGGCCGTCCGGAAAACGTCCGCTGCATGCGCTCAATGTACCAATCGGCCGCCAATTAGACCACTCCTCCGGATGCACCAACAACCCATCGAACGGCTTACAAGCGGCGACGACCTAAGCCCCCCGGCCATCGCCGCTTCAAGCCGGTCACGAAGCCTCCTTGTCGCACTCCAATCGTCCGGCTGCATCCAGCCGGCCGGGGATGCTCAGACCGCAATATCCGCAAACCGGATGACCGTCGGCTCGACGAGGCGCTCGAAATCGTCGTACCGCATGCGCACCACATCCGTATGCGTGCACGCGTTGAATCCGATCTGCTCGTCCTCGCTCAATGCTTCTGCGACGTACACGGGGACCCCGTACAGATTTCCGAACGGGGGCATCGCGCCCACGTCGCAGTCGGTGAAGACCTCCTTGAAATCCGCCTCCGTGGCGAGTTCCACCGTCTTCGCTCCTGTCCCGGCCTGTAGGAGGTCAAAGTCGACATGCGCTGTGGCCGGCAAAACCGCCATGGCCATTTTGCCGTCCAGCTTCACGATGACCGTCTTGGCCATCTCCTGTCCGGGAATGTGCACCGACCCGGCGACCTCCTGGGCCGTGTAGGCGCGCGGATGACGAATCAGTTCATATTTGACCTGATGGTCATCGAGATACGAAAGCAATTTCTTGGTCGGCATGTGGGACACCTCCTCGTGGGTCAAAACCTATGTCTGCTCTGACGGTCTGGCTCGCGACGTGTATCCCATCGGAGCCCTGACTAAAGGATATCCACCCTGAGGTCAAGAACTGACGGCGCTTTCGACGCACGCTTTGTAGGGGAAAGGCGGAGTCACTTGAGAGGGGCTCCCCGGTGACCGTGCTCGGCGACACGAACCACGAGACGCTCAAGAAACGTCGTTACTTGCGGGGGGAGAAGAACGCTTTGGCGGTCGGGTTTTCGGGATCGAGAACAATCACGTCCTGAAAGGTTGTCGCAGCGGCATCCAGAAGCCCGCGGGCCTGCTGGATCAGCCCGAGTTCCGTCAGGTATAGCGGGTCGGTGGGATAGGCGATCAGCATCTTTCCCACGACGCTCTGTGCCTGTTCGAGTTTCCCCTGCAGCCGGAGCGCGATCGCCAGACGCAGGTTGCCGTAATAACTGTAGTAATCTACGGTCACGACCTGGTAGGCCCGTGCCTCCACGTCGGCGTACCTGGACTGGGCAAGCAGCGGCAACAGGACGCCCAGCTTGGGCTCGAGTGCATAAGGCGCCACCCTGATCACGGTTTCGTAATGTGAGATCGCGTTTGCGTGGTTGCCTTTCAAATAGAAAAGCCAGCCCAGACGAAGGTTCACCGTGTAGCCGTTCGGGTACTCCCGAAATACGAGGGACAACGCTTTGATGGCATTGTCGTAGTCCTCGGTCCGCTCGTAGGCATAGGACCGATGGTACGCGTCGCGAATCTGCTCCGGCGTCAGATCGGCCGCCGAAAGAACGGGCGCAAATCCGAGAAGCAGGAAAACAAGTGCAACGGAAGAAGGGGTTGGCCTTTTCATAACGATACGCCCAGGGCGAGTTGGAAGAGCGTCAGGCTGACCTCCTCCGGATAGCCGAAATCACGAAACTGTTCATTGTGGACGGATGCCGTAACGGCTATTCGGGAGTTCAGTACCCGCCGGGCCGAAACGCCGTATCCTCCCGTATGCTTCTCCGACAGGTTGAACACCGTAAACCCGTTCTGGCGCACCGCAAACGACTGCTCACCGCTCCACACCGAGGCCGTGAAGGTCCACCCATCTCGTATGTAGGATACGGCCGACTCCGCCGATAGAAAGGTCGTCTCCTCCAGACCGACTTCTTCACCGAGCACGATGAGGTGCCCCCTCAGTTCCACATACACGTACCGCCTCCGGGGCGGATCCCCGAAACTCCAGGTCAGGACCGGCGACAGTTGTACGACACGAAGCGGGACGAAGTAGTCGTCGTAACGGGAGAAAAACAGGTCGAGCCCCGTGCTCCAGACATACGGCTCGTAGGCCCCGAACCCGATGAAGAATACCGACCCTCCGTGGGTCAGCGTGTCGTCCGAGGTAATCAGATGTGCTCCAACGCGCCACCGCAGGCCGTCACCCGCCTGTCCGTAGGTCACGGTGACCTCACTCTGATCGAGATGGGTCGAGTCGACATACCCGATGCGTGTCCGGTTGAACCCTGCCTCGAAGCCGTGCCGTGCTCCCGCACCCAGATAGGCGTATGCCCCGCCCGACCATCCATCCCCTTTGACACGGCTCGATTGATATACCAGGGGAGAGCCGTAGGCGAGTACGTCGAGCCGCGTGCTCTTCTGGGCGATCGCCAAACCGGGCGACACCAGCCCGACGAGGAGGAAAACGAAGACAAGGACTGCGGCACTAGCGGGTCGTTCCATCCAGTCTCTCAAGCGAAATATTCCCCACCACGACCTTTCGCAGGCCGCGGTGTTCGTCCAGTTCAACAGTTGTTTCCAGGCGGAAGCGCGACGCGCCCTTTCCAACCACGAGGCCCTCAATGAGGGTCCCGCTGCGTGCCGTCATGGAAACAGTGGCCTGTGCGAGCGGGTGGTGGAATGAGCGCATCCAGAGGAGCAGCGCGGAGCGAAATCGGCCGGTGACCAGACCGATCGGGATCGAGTCCTGCCATTGCATACCCTCCCGAAGCGCCAGCGGCAGCCGGGGCAAGGCCATCATGAGCCAGCGCAGTACCGGGTCGTTTCCTTCGACACGGTAGTGGTAAAACGTCCCTTCATGTTTGCCGAAATAGAGCCTCCCCTTTCCGCTATCGAAGTAGAAGGTTCCGTCGGACGCCATGCGAACGGTCAGGACGACCCGATCGACCTCCTGGCCGTTCCGACGAATCAGAAAGGCATAGACGTCGTCGAGCACGAATGCGGTCTTCACATCCAGGCTCTTGTCCGGGTGGAGCGCCTCCACCTTCGCCCCCTCCGCGGGCAAGTCGTTGGCATAATAGGTGGATTCTGTGAGAAACTGCACGAAGGAGAACGGGAGCGTTGGGGCTCCGATTTCTTCGGTAGCCTGGACCTGAACGTGCAGATGGGGCTGCGGCGAGTAGCCGGAGTTGCCACACAGGCCGAGAAGCGCGCCGGGCTCTACCCAATCGCCGACGGAGACCCGGATCGATTTCATGGCGAAGTGAGACAATTCCACGTAGTAACCGCGCTCGTCATGGAGTATGACGAGGTTGCCCCAGTTGTTATCTCGGTCGGTTACTCCGACCGGGTTGTCGGGTAGGTGGTCAATAACGCGGACGACCCGCCCGCGCACCGGCGACAAGACGGGCTTTCGAAAACAGGAGTACTGATCGAGCCGATCCCCTTCTCCTTCATGGGTTTTTCCCTCCTCGTCACTCATCACAAAATCATAGGCATGCTTCCACTTACCCTGATGCGTCCATGGTCCGTCAAAACCCTGCCAGACCGTCCAGGTCCCCGCAAAGGGCAGCCGCAAAGTGCGCACCGATCCCGGATAGCGCGCCTGCTCGGTGAGATATTCATCCAGGGACTCCTCTGGCGTTCGCCCGAAGCGCAGGGCGATGTAGGGAAACTGTACGAGCCCGAGCACATAGAGGAAGGTCAGTGACGTCACGTTGAAAGGCAGTGCAAAAACGGGAAGGCCGTACTGGGCGGCGACCGTTTCCGCCGAACTGAGGAGTAGCGTAGACACCGCGACGGCCGTCAGGGCAAGGAGGTAACTGTGTCTGGAGGGGACAAGAAAAATCCCGCCGATAGACATTGCGACGAGGATGAAGTTGAACGCATTCAAGTCGGCGAAGGCCTGTGCTGCCGATCCGCCCAGCCAGGCCAGCAGCAGGGTGCCGACGTAATAGCCTGATACGGCCAGGAAGAGAAGAATTCGGGACGAGAAGAGCAGGATGGCTGCGAATGCGATGCCGCCCACGGCGGTGGGGACAAAGAAGACGGCGCCGAGCGATTGGAGGAATCCAGCCGCCCAGTCGGGCAGTTGCAGATCAAATTCAGAGACGAAACGCGGATACAGGCCGGTTACGTAGAGGTTGGAGTAGCGGACAGCCGCCAGATAGGCCACCGTACTCATCAAGACAAAGGGCAGACTCAGGACGGGAAGGCGCAAGTAGTAAGAGAAGATGCTGTAGAGCATGTGCGTCAGCAGGAACGCAGCGATGCCCGCGGTCACGACGAAGAACAAGGTGAGGGCCGTGAGCTTGAAGAGGTAGCCAATCGAGAGGCCAACGAGCAGCGGATTGTAGGTGTAGAACCCGGACTGGAGAAAGCTTCGATCCAGATTGATGAGCCGGGCGAAGCCATAGGCCGCCAGTACGGAAATCAGTCCGGCGGCCGCCACGTTCGGACTCAGGAGCGTCACACCTAGAATCAGCGCGCCTACGCCCCATCCGCGCAAAAAAAAACCTCGCTGTAGCTGTTGAGGATCGCCCTGAGGTGTCCACCGCCGAGTCTAAGGATCCCTTTCATGCTTCTGCGCGCTGGAGCCGTTCCGGGAGCCGTTCCCTCCGCTCGATGTCCGACAGGTCCTCCGCCTCGCGGATCAGATCGACCGTGCCATCCACCCCGATGAGCACGATGTTGGGCCGATACTCGATGAATTGCATCCACTGGGTATTGTTATAGGCGCCGACCGGCGAGAAGACCAGTCGGGTGCCCCGTCGAAGGGGCGGGAGAAGGACCCCCTCGTCCAGCACATCGATATTCATGCAGAGCGGACCGTAGATGACGGCAGGCTCCGTCGCCCCCTGCACCTCCCGATCTGTCTCGACGCCGAATTTATACCAGAAGGAGGTAAACAGATGGTTCACGCCGGCGTCCATGACATAGGCCTTTCTGCCGTCCGGGAGCCGCTTGATGGCGAACACTTCCGAAATGAGCATTCCCGCCTCGTCGATGAGGTGGCGTCCGGCCTCGTAGATGAGTTTGGGGAAATCGTTCGGCCGCAGACCGGCATACAAGGCGTCGGTGATCTTCTCGGCGTACTCATCGATAGGCGGCACGGCCACGTCGGGCGGGAGATACGTCCCTTTGAGTTTGATCATCGACGGAAAACCACCCCCGATATCGATGAACTCCATGGCCCATCCGAACCGGTCCTGGACGGCATAGCCGAATTCAAGCATCTTCCGGACCAGTACGCCGTAGGCCCCAGGATCGAGAATGAAGGTTCCGATGTGGGCGTGAACGCCGTTCAGCACCAGCCTTCCACCGGCATGCATCCGCTTCACGACGTCCATCGCCTGACCCGAGTCGAGGTTCACGCCGAATCGGCTCCACTGTGGATAGATCCCCGTATCCATATTGAGCCGCAGGCCCACCTTGATCTGTCGATCGAGTTTTCGAGCCACTTCCTCCAGATCGGCCACTTCATCGAGGTGGTCGATGTGGATTTGAGCGCCCTCGGAGACCGCCCGCTCGAGGCTGCGTATCCGCTTGTGCGGTCCGTTGAAGATGATGTGATCGCCGGGAATCCCCAATCCCCGTGCCTTCTCATACTCGAATTCCGAAACGACCTCGGCGACGGCCCCCTCCTCATGATACAGGGCACAGATCGCCTTGAGATAGTTGGTCTTGTAGGACCACGCGGGCATCACGTGGGGATAGCGCGTGGAGAAGGCCCTGTAGGTGTTCCGATACCGCTGCCGGATGATGCGCTCGGAATACACAAACAGCGGACTGCCGAATTCCCGGACGAGATCATCGACAGCAACCCCTTCGATGTCTTTCCTCACCCGTCGAGCATAAAGCGGACCGGATCCGAACTTGTTCAGATAGCCGGTCTCCAGTTTCAAAAAGAGCGGCTTCTCGTAGGGCGCCTTCATATCAGTTTCGTCCGCGGGTGATCATGTTCTCGAAAGGACGGCGATCGGTAACCATTTCATAGGTATACCGTATAAATAGTTTACCGGGTTCATAATCCAAACCCTCCGGCACGGTGAGACCAAGCGCCCTTCGAAGCAAACGGGAAGGCAAATTGATGCCAACGCCGGTGGCGAGATAGGACCAGGCGGGAAACCGGGGGTTGATTTCGATGAGGTAGACCTTGTCGCCGTCCACCATACATTCGAGCTCGAAGGGTCCGCGCCACTGGTACACCGACATGAACCGGTCGGTGGCCTCGAGCATCGCCTCATGACGGATCGTGACGCCCGTCCAGATCTTTCCCAACTCCGTGATCCACATCTTCTTGACGGCCACCCGGCCAAGGGTCCCTCCCTGCCCGTCACCCACGGCCACCACGTTCAGTTCATCTCCTTTGACGACCTCCTGTACGACGATCGGATACCCCCACTGTGCGACGATCGATGAAAAGGCGCCGGCCGCTTCGAGTTGAGAATGAACCTGCTTCGCCTTGTAGAACGCACCCTTGATCATCACCGGGAGGCCGATTCGGTCAACCGCCTTCGCCAACTCGTCCTGGGACGTGACCACCTCCGTTTTCGGCAGCAATAGACCGATGGCGTCGGCAAGCTCCTTGAGCCGGTCCTTACCCCGCATCCTGAACTGGTCGGCCGTCGGCAGAAACGTGGCGATGCCAAGCCCCGACAACGTGTCCCGGTGGCGAATCAGCATCGGCAGTTCCGTATCGAGATTCGGGAGGAGAAAATCGAAATCCTCCTCGGCCTTGATTTCGAGCAGGCGATTGAGATACGCCTCAAACCCGGCGGACGGATACGGCACCATGTAGGCCCGATCAACGAGCCAGTCCATGTAGATGCCCGGTTCCATCGCGTCATAGGCGAGGCCGACGATTCGTACGTCGAGATCCGGATCTTCTTTCAAGGCGCGCGCGACCCCGACGCCGGGACCCGGATTGTCTACCGCGTTGATGCCGGAGAGCGCGACGGTGAGGGGCCTCATGCGATCAGGCGATGGGTGCGCAGGTGCTCGATGAAATCCAGCACATCACGCTGTGCCTCGGACGGCTCTACCTCGAACCGATCCACCAGCTCTGCGGCGATGGCTTCCGGTTCCTTTCCCGCGATAAGCTGCTCGAGGATGAGCACGCCCGTCGGGTTGATGCTGTAGCTCTCTCCCGTTGCCGGGTCGAAGGCGAATCCGTCGCGGTTGACGGCCAGTTGGGCAAGGCGATTCACGAATTTGTCCAGATAGACCCTATAGCGCGATCTGTAAGATACCATCCACCACCTCAACGGGGTACCCTGTGAGTGCCGCGGTAGATTTTCCGGTCGGTTTCCCGTCCAGATCGAACGTCCATCCGTGGGAAGGGCACCTCAATTCGGTTCCCGTGAACTCCTTCACATCCTTCCTGTCGTGCGGACAAATCGAGGTGAAGGCCCGGTATCCCCGCTTGTCGTCGTTTACGACCACCACATCGGCCGCTTCGATCCACAACATCCCGTCATTTCTTGTGAGGTTTGGAAAGCGATCGAGTTCAACAGCGAGGTGTCCGCCGTCTCTCGTAACGCCCTCAGGAAACTGGGGCTCGTTGGCGCCCGCCGAATCACATCCCAGCAGGGCTGTGGCCCCCGCACCGGCGGCGAGGACAGCGATCACAGAGCAGGATCGAGACAGGAAATCGCGGCGAGAGGCCGATGGGCTTGGCGTCATGGACTCGAAGGTTGAATGGACGTGTCCGGGAAGGCTATCGCAGGCTCATGGACTGAAATGGGAGAACCCGGATGATAGTGAGCCGTAGCAAATGAAAGTGAGGTAACTTGCTATTGTTTGTGGAACGCATGAGGGGGATCCTGCTACCCTGTTTGTTCCTGCTTGCGATTGAAGGTTTCGCGCAGGACAGGCCGGCCGAGCGAGAGCGAATGGTGGCCACGCAGATCGCTCCACGCGGCATATCCGATCCGGCCGTATTGCGGGCGATGCGCGCTGTCAAACGGCACGAATTCGTCCCTGACCGGGAGCGTCGAAACGCCTATGACGACCGTCCTCTTCCGATCGGGTACGGCCAAACCATTTCGCAGCCCTTCATCGTCGCGTACATGACCGAGGTCGTGCATCCCCGCTCGTCGCACCGGGTTCTGGAAGTCGGTACCGGTTCGGGCTATCAGGCGGCGGTGCTCGCTGAAATCGTCGACTCGGTCTACACGATCGAAATCGTGCCCCAACTTGCGGGTTCGTCGCGCGCACTGCTCGGTCGTCTCGGGTACACCAATGTCCTGACCCGCTCGGGCGACGGGTATTATGGCTGGCCGGGTGCAGGACCCTTCGACGCGATTGTCGTCACGGCCGCTGCAGAGCACATCCCGCCACCCCTCATCGCGCAACTGGCGGAGGGCGGGCGGATGGTGATTCCGGTCGGGACACCCTTCTTGACGCAGAGTCTCATGCTCGTCGAGAAGCGCAAGGGGAAGGTGACGACGCGTTCGCTGATGCCTGTCCGATTCGTCCCGTTTACGAGGTCCAAATAGCCCCCATGGTCGCCACCGGATCGATGCGCCGCGCCGGAATCGCCCTCCTTTCGGCATCGATCGTGGCCTATCAGATCGCGCTGATGCATCTGCTGTCGAATCAGCAGGGGCACCATTTTGCGTATCTGGTGATCTCGATGGCCCTGCTTGGTTTCGGGGCGTCGGGAACCCTGCTGGCCATCCTCCGCCCGTGGTTCGAACGGCACAGCAAACGCCTCTTCCCGTTGTGTGCGGCCTTGTCGGCGCTCACGATGGTCTCCGGCCCGCCCCTGGTGGGCGCCGATCTCGCACGGTTTGAGGCCCATCTGCTCTTTTCCGAGCCCCTTCAATTGCCGGCCCTGGCGTGGACGTACCTCGTCTACGCGCTCCCGTTCTTTCTGGGAGCGCTGGTCGTCGGACTCGCGTTTCTTCTCGACGCCTCCCGGGCGTCCTCCCTCTACGCGGCCAATCTCGCCGGCTCGGCACTGGGCGGCCCGCTTGCACTGCTTCTGCTTTCCGTACTCCATCCCGCGCATGTGCCCATCGCATCAGCCCTGCCTGTCGCGCTGTCCGTCCCACTCTTCGTTTCGAAGAACCGCCTCGTTCGTTCAGGAGCCCTCGCCGTCCCTGTCGCGGTCGTGATCGCCCTGATATGGTTGCCGGCGCACGTGCCGATATCCGAGTACAAGGATCTGTCTCGGGCCCTGTTGTTGCCTGGTGCGGAGGTCGTAGCGGAGTCTCCGGGTCCGCTCGGACACCTTCAACTCGTCACCGCCCCGGCACTTCGACACGCACCCGGACTCAGTCTGCACTATCCGGGGGAGATTCCGGTCAATCCGACGCTTTTTTCGAATGGGGACTGGTTCGGCACGGTGCCGGAATCCTCCGTAGACGAGTCCCCGCCGCTCCTGGAATACACGACCTCGGCCCTCGCCTTTGCCGCTGCGCGGGTGGACCATGTCCTCGTGCTGGAATCCCGGACTGGCACCTTCGTGCAGCATGCGCTCCGGCGCGGCGCATCCGAAGTGACAGCGGTCGAGACGCGAAATGATGCGGTGCGGCTCGTTGGCGCCCACACCGGGGCTCTTGGACCCTACGCCGACCCCCGGGTGCACGTCGACTTCCAGTTTCCCCGTGTCTTCCTCGCCCGATCGGACGCAACGTACGACGTCATCCTCTGGCCGACAGTCGGTTCATTCGGCGGCTCCACCGGTTTGTCGGCGATGGAGGAGCAGTACCTCCTCACGCGCGAGGCCTTTGCGGCCGCGTTCGACCGTCTGGCCCCCGGAGGACGCATCGCGGTGACCGTCTGGTTGGATTATCCGTATCGACTGCCGCTTCGGCTCGCCCATCTCATGACCAGCGAACTGGACAGGCGCGTGGGCGAAAAGGTGTCGGACCATCTTGCGGCGGTCCTCAGCTGGGGAACAATCACGTTTGTTGCTTCGCGTGATGCGCTGGACGAATCCTTCCGATCCTCCCAATTACTCCTCTGCGATAGCCTGGGGTTTGATCCCCTTCTCGTGCCGGGCGTGGATCAGGCAATCCCATCGGTGCAGAACACGCTGCAGGATTCGACCTTGTTCGATTTGCTCACCGCCGTTGTCGCCGGCGACGAAGAACGCCTGGCTCGCTATCCGTTCGACGTGTTTCCTCCCTCCGACGATCGCCCCTACTTTTCACAGATGATGCGCCTCCCGGCATTTCTTGCCTTGCTGAGACAGAGGGGTACGGCTGGTGCGGCCCTCGTCGAGATGGGGATCCCGGTGGCACTGCTCGGCCTCGGTCAGGCGACGCTTCTCTCTCTGCTGCTGATCCTTCTTCCCCTCGGACGAATGGCAGTCGGACCGGTTGGACGGGTCCGGACGCTGCTCTACTTCGGCGCACTCGGCGGAGGATATATGATGGTGGAGATCGTGCTGCTCCAGCGGCTCACGCTGCTGCTCGGACACCCGCTTTACGCAGCATCCGCCGTATTGGGAACGCTGCTGCTCTTCTCCGGACTCGGTAGCCTCGCCACGTCGTCGTTTACAGCGGAGCGACGCACGTTGCGGCGCGCCTCCCTGACCGTCGTCGCAGTCCTGGCCTGCTACCTCCTCTTCTTGCCGTCACTTACGGGACCCGTGCTGGGATTGGCGCCTTTGCCGCGTATCGCCGTTGCACTCCTCCTGGTGGCCATCCCCGGATTTGTCATGGGTATGCCATTCCCACTCGCCCTGACTCGGCTGAATCTGATCGATCGAAGTGTGATCCCCTGGGCGTGGGGCGTCAACGGCTGTCTGTCGGTAATCGGCGCAAATGCGGCCGCCCTCGTGTCGGTTCGCCTGGGCTTCTCGGTCCTGATCGGACTGTCCGCCGTGCTCTACCTCGTGGCCGCGCTCTCGGTGCCGGCAAGCCGTACGGCCCCACCTGCGATCAACTCCGCATGACGACGGCGGGGCGGGGCCAGATTCCCGTGTTTTTCAAGGCGCGTCGTCGGGCCAAGGTGATCATCCCGTACATTATGACGCAATAAGACCATTCCTGGACTCATACATCGCTTCTTCGCATGTACGGCAAAAACCCCCTCTACGCGATTCGACCGGGCATCTGCCTGTTCTTCGGCGCACTGCTGATCGTGCCTTTCGCATCGGCCCAGGCGCAGCAGAGTGGCGACGTGTCGCTGCGCGTGATGACGTTCAACATCCGCTACCCGAATCCGGATGACGGCGTCCACTACTGGCCGAACCGGCGCACGCATGCCGTCGATCTGCTGAAGTACTACGGGCCCGATATCCTCGGTCTGCAGGAGGCGATGGATGGTCCCCTTCATGAAATCGTAGGGGCGTTGGACGTGTATGAATCTATCGGGGTAGGGCGCGACGACGGCCGGATGCGGGGAGAGTACGCGCCCATCCTTTTTCGGAAAGACCTCTTCGAGATGCACGACTGGGGCACCTACTGGCTCTCGACGACGCCGGCCGACACGGGCAGTGTGGGTTGGGACGCCTCTCTTCCGCGTATCGTCACCTGGGCTCATTTGCGCCACACACCGAGTGGCCTGGACCTGGCCGTCTTCAACACCCATTTCGATCACAGAGGTCGCAAGGCCCGGGAGGAGAGTGCACGACTTCTCCACCACGTTACGGCGGAAAGGTCCAGTGGGAGGAGCGTCATCGTGATGGGAGACTTCAATGCCGATCCCCGGTCGCGTCCCTACGAAATCGTGACCACGGGTGCGCCTCCCGGATCACCCGCATTGCGGGATGCGCGAACCATATCGCGGATTCCACCCTACGGACCGGAGGGCACTTCCGGATCCTTTAATGCAGCCGACCGGCAGGGCAACCGAATCGACTATGTCTTCGTGGGCAAAGGGATCGGTGTGAACACGTATGCAGCCCTTCCGGACCAGCGCAACCTGCGGTATCCGTCCGACCACCGCCCCGTGGTGGTGGATTTGGTCATGGGGAGAAGGACGCAGTAGGTCTTGGGGGGTGGGTGGTTGGGTGGTTGGTGGTGGGTGGTGGGGGAACGACCGGGTTGCGGGCAGTGGGTCGCGGGTTGCGGGTTGCGGGTCCGGCGCACAACTCCTAAACTCCTAAACTCCCAAACTCCTAAACTACATATAAATAGGATCCTGGATCCCGGCTTCCGCCGGGATGACTGCTGATCGGCGGCCTCACACTCCAAACCCTGGATCCCGGGTCTCCGCTCCGCTCCGCCCGGGACGCTCCCTTCGGTCGCGACTCCAAACCTTCAAACCCTCAAACTTCAAACTCCAAACTGCTCTTCCACCTTCGCCACCGGACCGCGCTTCCTGAGCAACATATACCTGATTCCGTCCGAGAGGGCCTGCCAGCTGGCCTCGATGATGTTGGTGGAGACACCCACCGTATTCCACGTATCTCCCCCGTCCTGTAGCTCGACCAATACCCGGACGGACGCCGCCGTTCCCGCCTCAGGGGTCAGCACACGAACCTTATAGTCGGTCAGATGGATCTCCGCCAGTTCGGGGTAGATGCCGATGAGGGCCTTGCGAAGTGCGCCCGCCATCGCGTCAACGGGCCCGTCCCCTTCCGAAACGCTGAGTTCGCGAAACTGGTTCACACGCAGGGCAACCGATGCTTCGGAATGACCGGCCGAGCCACCCATTTCGCTTCGAACACGGAGCCGTTCCAGGTCAAAATAGTGGGTATCCTCTCCCCGCATCGTCCGGAGGAGCAACTCGAATGAGGCTTCCGCCCCTTCGAACGCATATCCCAGGTTTTCCAGTTCTTTGATGCGTTCGGCGGCGAGACGGGCATCCTCCTTCTCCACATGATCAATCCCCATCTCCAGTGCCTTGTATCGCACGTTGCTCTGACCCGACAGGTCAGAAACCAGGACGCGCCGCTGGTTGCCGACGAGAGCAGGATCCAGATGTTCGTATGCCTGGGGGTCCTTCATTACGGCGGACACATGCACGCCACCCTTGTGGGCGAAGGCGCTGCGCCCGACGTACGCCGACCGGTCGATCGGATCGAGGTTCGCTACGTCATTCACGAAGTGCGCCAATTCGGTCAGGTGGCCGAGCTGGTGGTCTTCCACGCAACGGTATCCCAACTTGATTTGCAGTCCGGGTATGATGCTGCACAAGTCCGCATTCCCGCATCGTTCCCCGATCCCGTTGATCGTGCCCTGAACGTGCCGCGCGCCGGCCTCGACCGCCAGGATGCTGTTCGCGGCGGCACAGCCCCCATCGTTGTGCGCGTGAATTCCTATCGGCAATGCGAGGAGATTGGCAACGTGAGCCACCCGCTCGCGAATCTCCCCCGGCAGCGTACCGCCGTTGGTATCGCACAGGACGAGCACGTCGGCCCCGGCATCCATTGCTGCGCGCAGCGTTTCCATCGTGTAGGCCGCATCGTCTCGGTACCCGTCGAAGAAGTGCTCCGCATCGTAGATGACCCTTTTGCCGTGGGCCTTCAGGAAGGCCACCGACGAGCGGATCAATTCGAGGTTCGTCTCGAGGGAGACCCCCAGAGCCACGCGGGCATGAAGCCTCCAACTTTTCCCGAATAGTGAAACGGTCGGCGTATCAGCGGCAATGATGGCCTTTAAATTGGGATCGTCTTCCGGAGCGAATGCGGCCCTGCGGGTCGACCCGAACGCGCAGATCTGCGCGTGCTGCCACTCCTCATCCCGCGCTCGTTCAAAAAATTCCTGATCCTTGGGATTGGAGCCGGGCCATCCGCCCTCGATCACATCGATGCCGAAGGCATCCAACCGACGAGCAATTCGAAGTTTGTCCTGTGCCGAAAGGGAAACGTGCTCGCCCTGCGTACCGTCTCGCAAGGTTGTGTCAAACAGTTCGATTTTGGTGGCGTGCATGAGACGCTAGACCGGGGGTTCGGTTGATCCCCCATCCTGACCGCCGACTGCTGCGGAAGACGCGCGAGGGAGCAACCTCGGGGTTCAGGGAATACGAATAATTCGGCCGCTTGTGGCGCATGACCCGGAGGCAGGGTCCTGGACGACTCCTCCTTCCTGCGCGGACGCCTCCGCCATCGTCATAGGCCAGGCCCCGATAGCCCGTCCGGGCCGGAGTTGTATGAGATGCGGGAGGAGACGATCGATGGAGGACATACCACGCGCGGTCATTCCCTCAAAATAACGACTACCGCACCCCGTCCTGTCAACCCGAACGCCCCTCCGCAGGCCCGGGAGCGCTTCCGTCGAACGACTGCCCTCCGTATACTGATTGGTTAAGCTGCCCTGTTCACACACCAGTTGGACCCGCCATGGCACGCGCGCTTTCGACCTTGATCCTGCTCGCATACATCGCCGGCACGTCCTCGCCGGCCCAGTCGCTGCTGCTTCCCCACGACGCCACGACCTCCGTTGACGACCAGACGCTGCTTGCTCTGTACGATGGCCTGCGCGTGGCCGACGTGTCGGACGGCATGGACATGGTCGGTCTGCGCGATACCGGTCTGATGGACCAGCGCATTCAGGCGCTCTGGCGTGATGTCGATACGTTCAAGCACGTCATCAGCGGGATCGCGGTAACCGTGCGATATGTCCCGACGAACCGCCCCCTGCCCAACCCCATTCCGGCAGACCAGTTTGCCGCATGGGAAGGAGGATGGTATTCGCGCTACTCTCCAGAGCCGTTCGTGGACTCGCTCAAGCAGGGATCCATCCTCGTGATGGACGTCAGTGGTGACGGGGACACCGGCTCGGTCGGCTCCTTCAACTCGCTGGCCTGGGCGGCGAAGGGCAACCGCGGGATCGTAACGAGCGGAGGCGTGCGTGATACGGACGAGGTAATCAAGCAGAGAATCCCGGTGTACATCGATCCCCTGCAACGCGGACGAGGCATCCGGCCGGGGCGCAACGAGGTCGAGTCGGTCAACCAGCCGATCCAGGTGGGCGGTGTTCTAATTCGGCCGGGAGATGTGGTAGTGGCGGATGGAGACGGCGTCGTGGTCGTTCCGCGTGAGTACGCAGAACGCGTCGCTCTCGCCGCCCGCGGCGTGCTGGAGACCGACATGGTCGGCCGCCGAAACCTCTACCTGGAACTGGGTCGCGAACTCGACCGGACGGTGATGACGGATTCCATTGATACCAAGAAATAG
>CAYLXM010000003.1:31808-58746 GCA_964387555.1 uncultured Rhodothermales bacterium
CGGACCCTCGGACCACCGGACCCTCAGGAGGCAGCACCCACGAAAACCCGAACCCGTCCCATCCTGCCCATACTCCCCACACCCCCGATACTCTGGATCCCGGGTCTCCGCCAGGCTGCGCCCGGGACGCTCACTCCGTTCGCGCCTCCGGACCCTCTACCAGACCCCCGGACCCCCGGACCCCCGGACCTTCGGACCATCGGACCCCCGGACCATCGGACCCCCGGACCATCGGACCCCCGGACCCCCGGACCCTCTACCAGACCCCCGCTACACCCCTTATCAATCAAATGATGGATTCGGCCGTTCAATACGCCGCCCTCTTTTTCCTCGGGATCCTTCTGGTCGCTGCGTCGGGTTGCTCACGTGCTTCAGATCCCGGTCAGCCCAATTTTGTCCTCATCTTTGTCGATGATCTGGGCTACGGGGATCTCGGAGTTCAGGGGCACCCCACCATTCGAACACCCCACCTGGACCGGATGGCGGCAGAGGGGATGCGATTCACCCAGTTCTATTCGGCCGCGCCGGTTTGCACACCGAGCCGGGCGGCCCTGCTGACAGGCCGTTTGCCCGTGCGCTCCGGAATGGCGGGTCAGCGACGCGTGTTGTTTCCGAATTCGGCACTGGGCCTCCCTGCCGATGAACTCACCCTCGCTGAGGCCCTGAAATCGGTCGGATACACCACTGCGGCCGTTGGGAAGTGGCACCTCGGCCATCGAGAGGGCTTCTTCCCCACGGATCACGGATTCGATTCCTATTTCGGGATCCCGTACAGCAACGACATGATCCCCACTCCGCTGATGCGCGATAAGGAGATCATCGAAGAGCCGGCAGACCAACGCACGCTCACGCGACGCTATACGGACGAAGCCAGGCGGTTCATTGCATCAAACAAGGACCGTCCGTTCTTCCTCTATCTCGCCCACACCTTTCCCCACACACCGCTGTTCGCCTCCGATGAATTCCTGGGTCACAGCCCGAGGGGTCTGTACGGTGACGTAGTCGAGGAACTGGACTGGAGCGTCGGCCAGGTCCTCGATGCACTGCGAGAGGCGGGCATCGAGAAGCGTACCTTCGTGTTCTTCACGAGCGATAACGGGCCCTGGTTGAGCCAGGGGGAAGACGGAGGCAGCGCCGGGCTCCTGCGAGACGGCAAGGGGACGACCTTCGAAGGGGGCATGCGCGTGCCGGCGATTGCCCGCTGGCCCGGAGTCGTCCAGCGCGGAGTCACGACTGTCGAACTGGCTTCCTCCCTCGACGTGATGCCCACGATACTCGCCATGGCCAATATCCCGGTCCCGGCCGACCGCGTGATGGACGGATTCGACCTGACCCCCGTTCTCACCGGAGTTGCAGGCAGCCCGCGAGAAGTCATCCACTTCTACCGGAATACGGATCTGTACGCCGTTCGCCTCGGCCCCTGGAAGGCCCACTTCATGACGCGGAGGTCGTATGTGCCGGACGAGCAGTGGACGCATCACGACCCTCCGTTGCTCTTCCACCTCGACCGGGATCCGTCCGAGCAATACAATCTGGCCTCACAGCATCCCGAGGTCCTGGCCCGGATCGCCGCCGAGGTGGAGCGGCACGCGGAAACACTCGAGCCAAGACCGTCGCAGCTCGATACGACGTGGAGCGGGGAATAGCGATATCGGAGGCTGGCGTGTGACGACCTGACAGTCGGGTTTTCAGTCCCGGCCATCCCGCGAACACCCGGCGGCAAAAGGCAGAATCCTGTACGCGTCCGCACGTAGGGATCCCCGGGCCCCGGCGTTCGCAGGGACAGGCGCTTCGCCCCCCAGCCCCCCTTCGGACCCACGGACCTCCGTCACTTTCCATACTCTCCATACTTCACTCACTCCCCATACGCTGGATCCCGGGTCTCCGCTGCGCTCCGCCCGGGACGCTCACTCCGTTCGCGCCTTCGGACCCCCGGACCCTATAACACATTCGACATAATCCCGTACGCCCCGAGGTACGTGCCGAACACCCCTCCCAGGCTGCTCAAGATGAAGACGAGCAAAATCCGAAGCAGCCTGTTCTTCCACCAACATCTGATGCACGTCACCTCTTTGCTCACCTCCTGCAGTTCTCTCACGACAGGAGGACTGGCCCAGGCCTGTACGAAGGCCGCGACATACCCGACCCCGATCACCGGCGTGAGACTCGTGAGCGGCGAGGTCAGAAAAGCCGCCAGTGCCGTGATGGGATGACCCATCGCCACGAGCACCCCCAGGCTGGCCGGGATGGCGTTCACCAGAACCCAGAAAAGCGCGTTCGCACCGGCCGCTTCCGGCCCCTTCGTGAACCCGATATAGGCCAGCGATCCCAGGATGAGCAAAGGAATCCCCCAGCCGATCCCGCGCAGCCCAACCGATGGACGCGGAATGCGCTCCAGAGCGACCACATCGACCGGTTCTCCTTCTTCGAGTTCTCGGACAATCCCCTGAACATGCCCGGCGCCCACCACCGCCACCACCGTCTTTCCTTCCGCCTCCCGAATGCGCTGCGCCAGGTAGACGTCGCGTTCATCCAGCAGGACCCGCTTCAATACCGGCATCGTGCGACCCAACTCCTCCAACAATCCCGACAAGACGTCCTGACTGCGAAGCCGCTGCAAATCCTCCTCGGTGAAATTCGGGCGCTCGAAAAGACCGGCCAGACCGGAGGACAAAAACAGCATCTTCTCGCGCAACGTCATCGACCGCCACGCACGCCGCAACGTCGTTCGCACGTCGCGGTCACACAACCGCACCGGAATCCCCTGTGCCTGCGCAACCAGCGTGGCTTCGAGCATTTCCTGACCCGGCTTGGCCCCCAACGCCGCCCCCATCCTGCGCTGATAGGCCGAAAGCAGCAGCGTTACGACGAGCGTGCTCAGCTGCTTCTCCCGGATGACCGTCTTCAGATCCAACGCTTCCCATTTGCCCTGATCCGACAAGGCACGGTGCCGGCGCTCATCGAGCTCAACGCACACCACGTCCGGCGACTCCTGCTCGATCACCCGGCGAACCAGCGCAACCGACTCGTGCGAAATGTGCGCGGTGCCCACCACCACGATCCGGCGCCCCGCACGCTCCACCACGAATACATCCTGCGCTACCTCCGGTGAACCCGCTTCAACCACTCCCAAAGATGTCATTCGAGCCCCCTCGTCCAAACGTTCAGCAACTTCCTGTATAACCGGACCTCTCAATCCGCCTCTCCCGCACGGAAGCCCATGCCGGCCCACCCCGTCCCTAGAAAGACGCGTGTCACAGATTGCCGTGAGCGACCATAAACGATTGAAACGAAATGCCGATTATCTTGTTCTCGCCGCATCTCGTGAACCACCGAATTGCCGTTCCGCGTGGCGCGATCCGAATGCGTATCCATTCCGCACGCGGCACTGTCACTTTTTGACCGGGTTGACAGTACAAGAAGGGTATAGACCCACTTCCCAGAGAGTCAATGACCGAACGACCCCGCATTCGAGTGGATGCGCCTCCCCGGGAGACGCCGAAAATTCGCCAGACCCTCATGGAGGACATGCGGTCGTCGGACCTCCCGACGACGCTCCGCAAGGACCTTCAAGAGACGTACCAGTTCTACCTTGACGAGGACCGGCGGCGTCACCTTGCCGAACTGGGTCCACTGCAGCGCTGGGCCCTCACGGCATTCTGGTTTTCCCACAGCCTGTTCTTCAAACTGACCCCGAACCGCCGGGTCCTCCTGGTCCTTGGTCTCTTGCTGGCAATGATTGGTATGCCCGACAACGGCGGCCAGGTGCTGTTCGGCCTTGTTGCAGTACTCCTTGTCCTCGTGCTGGAATTGAAGGATAAACTGGTTGCCCAGGACGAACTGCTCGCGGGCCGCGCCGTGCAACTCTCTCTCATGCCGGCGGAGAATCCGTCCATTCCCGGATGGGACACATGGATTTATACCCATCCGGCGAATGACGTCGGGGGAGACCTGGTCGATTACCTCCACGTCGACAATCGCCGACTCGGCCTCGCCCTTGGCGACGTCGCCGGAAAGGGACTGCCTGCAGCCCTCCTGATGGCGAAACTCCAGGCCACGGTCCGCGCGCTCGTACCGCTGGCCGACTCGCTCGATGCGCTGGGTGACGAGATCAACCGAATCTTCGTCCGCGACGGCCTCCCCAATCGGTTCGCCTCCCTCTTCTACATGGAAGTGGAACCCGACTCCGGTACGGTCCGCTTCCTCAATGCGGGACACCTGCCCCCGCTCGTAGGCCGCACAGACGGCGTCGACACCCTCTCACGGGGCGCGCCGGCGCTCGGACTGACCGGAAAGACCCGCTACAGGGAAGACCAGGCCGAGCTCGAACAGGGCGACCTGCTGGTCCTCTATTCCGATGGACTTACCGAAGCACGCAACGAGGAAGGGGAATTCTTTGGAGACACGCGCCTCAAGCGCCTCATCCCGCGGCTTCGAAATCTCTCCGCCTCCACAGCGGGCGCGCGCCTGCTCGCAGAAATCGAGGACTTTGTAGGGGATGCCATACGATCCGACGACCTCTCCGTCGTCATCCTCAAGAGAACAGCCTGATCGTCCGAACGCCTCCCCGGTCCGGTTAGCAGAGGGATCGATCGCGCACAACGGCCCCGCCCGGACGCCGGGAGCCTGAGGGGACCGAGCGGTGCCCGCTCGAGAGCATTTCACGCTGATGGAGATCCATCAATCCCCGTCGGAGCCGCCCGCTCAGGCGCGCGCCGTACCGCAGGCGATCCGTCAACCCCCATCGGAGCCCCGTCGCATCTCCGCCACCTTCCGGATGGGGCCACAGACTTCCGGCCGTTCAATCAGCAGGAGCGCTTCGCTGACGGAGACCAGACGCCGTTTCCGTTGCCCTGCTTCCGGCCAGTCGTCCAGTACGCCGGTAATCCGCAACGGATAGACTTCCACACGGCATTCCGAACCCCACTTGTGATACGAGTACGTACCCAGCAGGTCGGGCTCAAAGATCCCGCGAAACCCCGCCTCCTCGTAGGCCTCTACGATCGCCGAATCGGCCAGGCCGAGATGTTGCTCGATAATCCCCTTGGGGATGGTCCACCGACCGCGCTTGAGCGACGTGATGAGCCCGATCTCCAGCGAGCCGTCCCGCACGACGTAGGGAACGACCGCCACCTGCTCAATGATCTGGCCCCGCACTTCTTCAACCATGTGGCTTACCGAGTTGCCTGGTCCTCCGATTCGGTTTGGAATGAGTAAACGTCCGACCAATCGCTGGTTCCCCCCGGGTTGATCGATCGGACGCGCCAGTAGACCGTCATTCCCGGCTCCAGCCATTTGGACGGAAGTGAAACGAACAGGCCTTCGGTCTCGGCATGGTACAACAGCGTATCGAACGAAACCGCATCGGCCATTTCGACGCGATAGCTGGTAGCACCTGACGCAAGCGACCAGGTCAACGTCGGCGCTACCGAAACCCCGACCGCTCCATCCACAGGAGAGACGGGTATCGGAACCGCCGGCGGTGGCGGAGCCGTCGAGAACGTGCGCGCCTCCGACCAGGGACCCGCTCCGGCCACATTGACGGCCCTGACCCGCCACCAGTACGTCGTCTGATAGGCCAGGCGCCCGGCCGGGACGATCCGCTCCACTGTGGACCCGACATCGTCGAATACCGGTGAGGAGAAGGTCTCGTCGCGGGAAACCTGCAGCCGGTACGACGCCGCCTCATCGACGGGATCCCAACGCAGCAGGGGACTCAGCGGGACATCGGTCGCCCCGGCATCGGGGGATGTCAATGAAGCCACGCCGGGAATTCCGACAACCGTGACGAACGACCAGGAGGGCGACCAGGGACCGGAACCGCCGGCGTTGGCACCGCGCACACGCCAGAAGTAGCGCTTCCCGATCTCCAGCCGGCCGGAAGGCACCCGCACTTCGGACTCGGACACCGTCGCCTCGAATGCGGCTCCCGCAAAGGCCACGTTGGTGGCCACTTGAATATAGTACGTTGCCGTACCCGGCTGATCTTGCCACCGAAGAACCGGGTCCAACGGCACCGCCAGGGCGTTGTCCACGGGCGACAGCAACATCGGAACCCCTGGTGCCGTCGGGACCGTCGAGAACGTCCGAACCGGAGACCAGGCGCCTGGCCCAGCCGCATTGACCGCGCGCACGCGCCAGAAATAGACCGTGTCTCGGTCTAAAGCGACGACTGAAGTGCGAGCCGGCTGTGTCGATGCGAAGGCAACGGAACTGAAATCTTCCGTGAATGACACCTCCAATCGGTACTCATCCGCCCGTGGCACCGCCTCCCACATGAACGATACGCGCGGGTCGAGATGCACGGCGCCATCCGCCGGAAGCACCAATTCAGGCGCCAGCGGGGGCGACAGCACAACGGCAACCCGTACGACGGCCGGTTCCGAGCGTACGCCAAAGTCATCCGCGACCGTGTACGTGAAGGTGTCCACCCCCAAGAATTCATACCCCACGACATAGGTCACCGTACTGTCGCCGAGTGACTTCACCTGCCCATGCGCCGGATCGGAGAGGATCACGGAGGACGGGTCGAGGTGCCCGTCGGTATCCAGATCGTTCAGGAGGATGTTGATCACCACCGGGACGGCCTGCAAGGCGGTAACCGAATCGGCGACGGCCACCGGGGGACGGTTCACGTCGACGACACGCTGCTTCACCGTTTCGGGATCGACGAGACTTTCCGCACAGCCGGCCCACAGCACAGCCAGGATCCCCGCCAGGATGATCCGCACCCGCGCGCGTACACGACCGCGCGACCCGCATGACGCTGTACCCTTCAATTGGCCGGCTCCGTTTGGTCGGCGTGCCCAGAACCTCTGCACGGCTGGAAGGTGCCCTCGAACCCCATTACATCTCGATCTGTAGACGAATCCCGGAGGTCATGCCCCCGGCGCCCGATTCGAGCATCGGCAGGGCACGTACCTTTTCTTTGCCAGAACGCCCGACGATCACGTCTACGGCATTCAGCGCATAGAGTCCTGCCACGGACCAGAACATGACCGTGCGCAGATCTGCCACATTCTGTGCCGAGGCATGCGTCGATTGCCACCTGCGGTAGAGTCCCCAGTCGGTGACGAATCCCTCCTGGTCCACGAAGTCTCGCAGCGGCCACAACCCGCCCACTCCGGCCCGATAGTCCGCCTCGAACGCGTTCGCGAGTTCGGTTTTTCTCGCGTAGGTCCACTGTGCCGCCGTCAAGGAGACCACGCCGACGAAACCGAGCCCTGCGAAGAGCGTGCCGCGAACGCGCGCGCCTTCACGAAGCTGTTTGCGACCCGGCATGAGGAGGTCGGCGGCGGTCTGCACCCCGCGATGTAGGTATTCGCCGGATCGATCTGCGGGGCTCTGTGCCCATAGCATGCGCGCCCCCAGGCAGGACTGCAGAAGAATGACGAAAACAATGATGCGTCGCATCCGGATGTGAGATGGGTGTGGCGGAGATCGAAAGATAGGCCGTGGCCGCAACGCGCGCCGCCGGAAGTCAAACACGACCCTTCCGCAACGGATCCGGACCCAAGCCGGCAAAACGGGCTGGTCCCGGGACGACCCGGCACCCTGGGGAGGATTCCGCCCAAGGTATCGTCGACACGTGGAGCATGCACATCTCCATCATTTCTTGACGATTACATCGAACCCGGTGATTCGGGTGAAACCCGTTGAACGCTGCGGAAGCGTGGTAACCATCTGGCCCATTCCCCCTACATTACACTTCAAACAAGAACCCACGCTTACACCAGCGGCACGCCCATGGATACCGTACTCACTTCCACACAGGACGGCATTCTTTCGATCACACTCAACCGGCCTGAAAAGAAGAATGCCCTCACCAATGAGATGTACTTCCGCCTGGATCAGGCGCTCATCGAGGCAGAGGACAATGACGACATCCGTGTCGTCCTTCTGCGCAGCAATGGCGCCGCATTCTCGGCTGGAAACGACCTGCGTGACTTTGCCGCCTTCAGCTTGAGCGAATCGTCACGGGTCCAGGACCTGCCGATGGCCCACTTCATGCTTCGGGTCGTCCAATTTGAGAAGCCCCTCGTCGCCGCCGTCCAAGGGCTCGCGCTCGGCTTCGGCTGTGCCCTGCTGCTCCATTGCGATACCGTGATCGCCGCCCGCAATGCGGGTTTTGGCCTGCCCTTCCCGCGGCTCGGACTTGTACCCCTCTTCGGCAGCACCCTGCTGCTGCCTGCCATGGCTGGGCGCAGTCGTGCGCGGTACCACATGCTGACCGGTGACACCTTCGATGCGAATACGGCCCTGCAGCTGGGTATCGTTCACGAACTTTGGGAAGCGGAGGAAGTCCACGCCCGCGCGCTCGCCGTCTGCCGCCACCTCTGCACACTTCCCACCCGTACGCTCCACACCATTAAGCACCTCACCCACGCGATCGACCAGCGCAGCCGTCTCCTCGAAACCATCGAAGCGGAACTCAAGGCCTTCGACCATGCCCTCCGGTCCCCTGAACACCACGAGGCCGTCACCGCTTTCTTCGAAAAGCGCTCCCCTGAGTTCCGAAATATCGTCTGAAGCGCCGTCTCGGCCGCTTGACATCTGGCCGGGTGTCGGACCGGGTCCGGCGGGGAACGCGCCAAACGTCCCCGGAAGGTCGGTCTCGGCCCTTTCACGAGAACTCCGTGCGGTCACGCGAACCGCAGCGCCCCCGGGGCGATATAACGTTGCGTTTCGAAGCAACCCCACCCACAAGAATCTACCGCAAGCGATGCGAATTACCCTCGACCGCATCAACGATGCCATCCATTTCGAAGCCCGCAACCATGTGGGCGAGCCCATCGAAATCGGTACGGCCGAAAAGAATGGAGGTCTGGGCCGCGGCGTCAGCCCCATGCAACTGCTCCTAATGGCCATCGCCGGATGCACCGGCATTGATGTCCTCATGATCCTCGCCAAAGCGCGCCAGAAGGTGGAAACGTTCCACATTGACGTCGACGGTGAGCGTGACCAGAGCAAACATCCCGCCCCGTTCAACACTATCCACGTCCACTACACGCTCACCGGAGAGCTCGAGTCGACCCACGTCGAACGTGCCGTTCGGCTCAGCATGGAACGATATTGCTCGGCATCGGCCAACCTGCGGCCCACATCGACGATCACCTACTCGTTCGAAGCGAACGGCGTGCTCCACGCGTGCTCCGCGCCCACAGCCGAACCCGCTCTGGCGGGCTGACCAGGACGCGCGATGACGAACCGGCCGGAGGACCGACACGACGAAACCGAAGCGATCCACATCCGAACGACTCCGTCCGGATACCGGGAACACGCTTCCCCGATCTATCTCACCTCCAGCTTCTCCTTCGACGACGCTGAACAGGCGCGCGCCCTCTTCGCCCGCGAAACCGAAGGCCATATCTACTCGCGATACGGCAATCCGAATCTCGATGAGTTCGTCGAGAAGATGTGCCGGCTCGAGGACGCAGAGGACGGCGTTGCGACGGCGAGCGGTATGGCCGCCGTATTTGCCCCGCTCGCCGCTCTGCTCCGCTCCGGCGACGAGGTGCTGGCCTCCCGGTCCGTCTTCGGGTCCACCCATCAGATCCTCACCCAGATTCTCCCCCGGTGGGGTATCGGCTGCGCGTATGCCGACATCCACCAGCCGGAGGCCTGGGAACGACGGATCACCCCGAACACGCGACTCTGCTACGTTGAAACGCCCTCCAACCCGGCCCTCGACCTGATTGACCTCGATTGGCTGGCCGGCCTCTGCCACAGCCACGGTGTTCATCTCATCGTCGACAATATCTTCGCCACGCCCATCCTTCAGAAACCCGTTCAGCACGGCGCAGACCTGGTGATGCACTCGGCCACGAAATACATCGACGGCCAGGGACGCGGCATCGGGGGCGTGGTCGTCGGTCGCAAAGACCTCATCGAGGAGATCCGCTTCTTCACACGACATACCGGGCCGTCCCTCTCGCCCTTCAATGCCTGGATGTTTTCCAAGAGCCTGGAGACACTCGCCCTCCGAATGGATCGGCACTGTGAAAGCGCCCTCGCACTTGCCCGTTTCCTCGAAGCGCACGCCGGTGTCGCCTACGTCAAGTATCCACACCTCCCCTCCCACCCCCAGTTCGACCTGGCCGTTCGGCAGATGAAGTCCGGCGGCGGTATCGTCACCTTCGGCGTCAAGGGGGGGCTCGAATCGGGTCGCCGATTCCTGGACGCCCTCCAGCTCTGCTCACTGACGGCGAATCTGGGCGATGCCCGGACGATCGCCACCCACCCGGCCTCCACCACGCATAGTTCGCTCTCCGCCGAAGAACGCGCGGCGGTCGGAATCGACGACGAACTCGTTCGGATCTCGGTAGGCCTGGAGCACATCGACGACGTGATCGCCGATATCGATCAAGCCCTCTCGCGCGCCGGCTGAGTCGCCCGTCACTCGACGGTATTCTCGTGAATCTCGAATCGGTCGGCTGCGACAGCGCCCGTTTCCTTTGGCGCTGTTCACCCCGTGCAGTACCTTTTTGCCGACCTTCGGAAGCGGTACCGGAAAATACCCGAGGTCCCGAAATTCCAAGACTTCCAACTTTCGTCCGGCACCCCGCGCCGGTACGGCGAATCAGGAGAGCACCATGGTTATTGGAGTCCCCCGCGAAATAAAGAAGGACGAATTCCGCGTAGCACTGCTGCCCGTGGGCGCGCACTTGCTCACGCAAGACGGCCATCACGTCCTCATCGAACGCGACGCCGGCTCGGGCTCCGGCTTCGAAAACGAGTCCTACATCAATAGCGGCGCCGAGATTGTCGATACGGCGGAAGAGATCTTCGCCCGGGCCGACATGATCGTGAAAGTCAAGGAACCCCAGGCGGTCGAAATCAGTCGCCTCCGGAAGAACCAGATCGTTTTCACCTACTTCCACTTTGCCAGCTCGCGCGAACTCACCGTCGGCTGCCTGGAAAAGGAAATCGCGGCCGTCGCCTATGAAACGCTGGAAGATTCCCTGGGCCGGCTGCCTCTCCTAACCCCGATGAGCGAGGTCGCGGGCAAAATGGCCATCCAGGAGGGCGCCCGCTGCCTCGAACGACCCACCACGAACGGACGCGGCATCCTGCTGGGCGGCGTGCCGGGCGTGGAACCGGGGCACGTCGTCGTGTTCGGCGGAGGCGTCGTTGGCACCAACGCCGCCCGCATGGCCGCCGGATTGGGCGCCAACGTCGTGGTGATGGACATCAACCTCGACCGGCTGCGCTACCTCGACGAAATCATGCCGGCCAACGTGACCACCCTGTTCAGTGACCCCCACGCAGCGCGACGAGAAGCCGAAATGGCTGACCTGGTCGTCGGAGCCGTCCTCATCCCGGGCGGACGGGCGCCGTTGCTCCTCAAACGAGAAGACCTGCCCGCCATGAAGAACGGAGCCGTCCTGGTTGACGTCTCCGTCGACCAGGGTGGATGCTTCGAAACGACGCGACCCACCACACACAGCGACCCGACCTACATCATCGACGGCGTGGTCCATTACTGCGTGGCCAACATGCCGGGCGCCGTGAGCCGCACGAGCAGCCAGGCACTCTGCAACGCCACCCTGCCGTATTGCCGTGAACTGGCCGGACTGGGCCTCGAAGGCTTCATCGCCACGAACAAAGGCCACGCCCTCGCGCTCAATACCCGATCCGGGATGATCACGCACGCAGCCGTCGCCGAGGCATTCCCCGACCTGCCTCGCGCTTGAAACCCGGCGCCATGCCATGAACCTGTTCGAGAACCTCCAACCCGACTCCGCTGCGGAGCAGGTTTCGGTACTGCTCGAACGCGCCGGCATCAGAATTGAACGGATCGTCTCCTTCGGCCAGACCTCCCCGCCCGGATTCTGGTACGAGCAGGCGTCGCACGAATGGGTCGCCGTCCTGTCGGGCCGAGGAACGGTCGCCTTTGACGACGGCAGGACGGTCACCCTGGGACCTGGAGACACGCTCTTCATCCCGGCCGGAAGGCGCCACCGCGTCGCGTTTACAGAGCCTGATGCGCCGACCATCTGGCTCGCGGTTCATTTCGATTAGGTCCGATTCGGCTTGCCTCGTGCAAACCGCTTGTCGTATCCTCGCCGGCGACGCGTGCCCCCGTAGACCCTTTCTATGTTAACGCCGGCATGAAACCGACGCGCGGCCTGAGCCCCAAAGCCTTCGAAGAACTTGCAGACGGCGAGGTCTACGAGCCGTTCGTATCCCCTTCCGCTTCCGTCGCCGAATTCACCGTAAAGGCTCTGCTGTCCGGCATCGCCTTCGGGATCCTTTTCGGCGCGGCCAACGCATACCTCGGTCTCCGCGTCGGACTCACCATCTCGACGTCCATTCCCGTCGCGGTCCTCACCGTTGCCCTCTTCCGCGCCCTTCGCCTCTTCGACATCCGCGCCACGCTGCTCGAGGCCAATCTGGCCCAAACCGTCGGCTCGGCCTCGAGCTCCGTCGCCAGCGGCGTCATCTTCACCTTACCCGCCCTCTTCCTGTGGGGCTTCAGCCCGAGTCTGCTCCAGATGACCCTGCTCGCACTCTGCGGCGGACTCCTGGGCGTTCTCTTTATGATCCCCCTCCGGCGCTATCTCATCGCGGGCGAACATGGACGACTCCCGTACCCCGAAGGCACCGCCTGCGCCGAGGTCCTCGTCGCCAGCGAAACCGGAGGGGCACGCGCCCGAAACGTCTTTCTGGGTCTCGGCGTGGGCGCAGCCTTCAAATTGCTCTTCGGCGCCCTCCACGCCCTGCCCCACGTCGTACGGGCCCAACTCCCCTTCCCCAAGAAAGCCGAACTCTCGAGTGAAATCTCCGCGGCGCTCCTGGGCGTAGGCTATATCCTCGGACCCCGCATCGCTTCTGTCATGGTCGGCGGAGGTCTCCTCTCGTGGCTCGTGCTCATTCCGGCCATCGCCGCATACGGCGAATCACACCCCGACCCCCTGTACCCCGAGACGGTCCTCCGCATTGCGGAGATGACGCCCGGACAGATCTGGTCCCGCTACGTGCGCTATATCGGCGCGGGCGCGGTCGCCACCGCAGGCCTGCTGACCCTCATCAAGAGCATTCCCACAATGATCGAGAGCTTCCGCATCGGAAGCCAACAAATCCGATCCCGGCTCCAGGACCAGACCACAGCCACGGCCGGCCTCCTGCGCACCGAGATTGACCTTCCGCTCAAGACCGTAGGCTATGGCGCACTGGCCATCGGGGCGATCCTCGCCCTCCTGCCCCATGCCTTCGGCATCGAAAGCCTCCTCTTCCGCGCGCTCGCCGCGCTCGCGGTCGTCGTCTTCGCCTTCTTTTTCGTCACCGTCTCGTCCCGTATCGTAGGACTCGTGGGCGTCACATCGAATCCCACCAGCGGCATGACGATCGCCACGCTGCTCGGCACCGCCGGCATGTTCCTCGCTCTCGGTTGGACCGACGACTTCGGCAAGGCCGCGACCCTGACCGTGGGCTGTGTTGTCGCCATCGCCGCCTCCATTGCCGGCGACACGTCGCAGGACCTTAAGACGGGTTTCCTCCTCGGCGCAACGCCGCGACGGCAGCAAATGGGTGAACTGGTCGGCGTGCTCACCAGCGCCGTATTCGTGTGCGGAACCCTCCTGCTCATCGGCCAAACCTGGGGCTTCGGCAATGAGGACATCCCCGCTCCCCAAGCCACCCTCATGAAAGTGGTCATCGAAGGCGTGCTCGACCAATCCCTGCCCTGGGGACTCGTCGCCATCGGCGCCGGCATCGCCCTCATCATCGAACTCTTGGGCATCCCGTCCCTCGCCTTCGCCGTCGGGGTCTACCTCCCCGTCGCGACCATGGTGCCGGTCTTCTTCGGCGGCATGCTGCGTCACTTCGTGGAGAAATCCGCCGCATCGCCCCACGACCGCGAAGAACGCAGAGAACAAGGTGTACTCTTCGGATCCGGACTCGTCGGCGGAGAAGGGCTCTTCGGCGTCGCCATCGCCGGTTGGGCCGCGTACACCGGAAGCACGCCCAGCGGCATCGGAACGGCATGGGCCGGACCCTACGGACCCTTCCTCGCTCTCGCTACCTTCGCTGCCCTCATCCTCCTCTTCCTCCGCCTGACCAGACCCGCACGCTCGGAATCCGCCGCCGACTGACCCTCGCATTCCAGGGCGGGTTCGCCGCCCTCATCCTCCTCTTCCTCCGCCTCACCAGACCCGCACGCTCGGAATCCGCCGCCGACTGACCCTCGCGTTCCAGGGCGGGTTTGAAACCCGCCCCTACACCCAACTCCTCAACACCTCAACACCTCAACTGCTCAACTCCTCAACTCACTCCTCCTCCTCCTCCTCCCCCTCCGCCTCTACCCTCACGACCCTCCCCGCCGCCACAACGAGCGACACATCCCGAAGCCGTCGAATATCCTCTGTCGGATCTTCCTCCACCACCAGAATATCCGCCCGGTACCCCGGCTCGATCCGCCCCACGGATCCCAGCCTCAGCACCCTCGCCGGGTTGACCGTCGCCGCTTCGATCGCCTCACGCGGCGACAAACCGATCCGCGTCAGCAACTCCAACTCCGTGTGCAGCGACACCCCGGGCAAGGTGCCCCCGACATCGGAGCCACTCCCCGCCAGATATGACGCCCCGGCCTCACGATAGCGGCGCTCCAACGCCATCACCCGGTCGGACAACAACCGGTACCCCTCTCTGAACCCGGCCCCGTGCGCCGGTTCTCCCGTCTCGCGATCGGCCGGACGATCCACGTCCACCGGGTTGATCCCTGCCGTACCGGGCCAGAACCACGGATTCTCGGATCCCTCCAGGTCCAGATAGAAGAAACTCATCGCCGGAATCAGCGCCGTGTGTCCTCCCCCGATCCGACGAATATGCCCTGCAACAAACGGATCGTCCAGATCAACGCGCGACAGCCAGTTGTAATAAGACCACTTCGGACCGGCCAGATCCTCCCCGTATGGATCGTTCGCCACCGCAACCGCCAGCACGTGCGGCGCCGGATCGAGACTGTACCGCGCCGTGTGAACGAACGCATCCACACCCACCTGAACCGCATGCGCGTAAGAACTGAATCCCAACTCACCAACCGTCGCCATTCCGTGCATCCGCGCCCGTGCCACTGCCGCCTCCACCTGTTGCGCATCCAGACGAACCATCAACCGGGCCACCTCTACCCCGTCACGCGCCATGCGGTCGATCTGCGCCTCTACCTCGGCGACCGACCTCACCATCTCTTCCCCAACCGGCGCCGAAAGGAACAGGCGCGGACCGGGTTCGGCCTCCAGGAACAGATCCCCCCGGTGTGCATCGGCCACCCCCACGATCGACGTCACACCCAGACGCAAAAACGCGTCCGCATACGCCTGGTTGTTCAGGGCCGCAAACGAGTCGATCAAGCCCGGCAGAATCCACCGGCCCTCCACGTCCACCACAAGCGCCTGCCCGGGCACCCGCAAGCTGTCGGCTGAACCGATCGCAACGATGCTGTCCCCCTCGATCACCACCACCGCATCCAGGATATTGACCGGCTCCAATCCGTCTGCCCGGATATCCAGCACATTGCCGCCGATCAGCACAAGCGGGCCCTCCGGATCCTCCACCAGCAATTGCGAACCGGACACCGGCCCACTGTCATCCTCCACCTGGGCCAGGGCAGACGCGGAGCCGGCCAGAAGCACGGCGCCGGCGAGCAGGCCGAGGATCCTCGGAAAACCCCCGACCTCAGACGGCAATCGGCGCCGCAATCCGCGGGTGACTCCGGTAATTTTCGAATTCGATATCCTCATAGCGGTAGTCGAATAGAGTCGGTGGGCGACGCTTGAGCACCAACCTGGGCAGCGGAAACGGCTCCCGCGACACCTGCTCGCCCACCTGATCCAGGTGATTCATGTAAATGTGACAATCCCCCCCGGTCCAGATGAAATCCCCTACCTCCAGATCCGTCTGCTGCGCCACCATGTGCGTCAACAAGGCATACGACGCGATGTTGAACGGCAACCCGAGAAAGCTGTCGACACTGCGCTGATACAGGTGGCACGACAGCTTCCCGCCCCCGACGTAGAACTGAAAGAGCAGATGACACGGCGGCAGAGCCATCGCATCGATCTCGTCCACCTTCCACGCGCTGACGATGATCCGCCTCGAATCAGGCGTATCACGAATCGCTCGCACGGCCGCTTCCATCTGGTCGATTACGCGCCCGTCTTTCCCCTCCCACCGGCGCCACTGTTTGCCGTAAATCGGCCCCAGCTCCCCGTCGGCATCCGCCCACTCATCCCAGATCGTCACCCCGCTCTCCCGGAGATACCGAATATTCGTCTCCCCCTGCAGAAACCACAACAATTCATGCACCACGCTGCGCGTATGGATCTTCTTGGTGGTCACCAACGGGAATCCCTCCCGCAAATTGAACCGCAACTGATAGCCGAAGACGCTCAGCGTCGACACACCCGTCCGATTGGTCTTCTCTTCGCCGTGTGCGACGATGTGCCGCAAATAGTCGAGATAGGCTTTCATAAGAACAAGAAAGAAGAAGGGGGCAAACCGGTCACGGGCTCAGCGCTTCGCCCCGCTGCTGCAGCACCCGCCCGCCACGTGCTCAATGCCCGTGGTGACCCGGAACTGCGGGCTGCACATGCTCGATCGCATCATGCCCTCCCATGTGGATCGCCCGCATGAACGGCCCTATCCAGGGTGTTCCTCGGAGAAAGGTAAGCAGACCGAGCACGATCACCACAATCCCGGCAGCCGTGTTCAGCCGTGCCCGCCAAACGGGACGCAACAAGTGCCCCGTCATCCCCAGCGCCAGCAAGGCGGGCACCGTCGCAATCCCGAATACGAACATCGTCACCGCACCTCCCACCACAGATCCCGTGCTGGCCGCCTTCGCGAGAATTCCATAAACGAGACCGCACGGCAGCAGCCCGTTCAGCAAACCCAGCCCGAACGAACCGACCAACCGCCGATCCTTCAGGAAGTAGCCCATCGCTGACTGCAGGGGCCTGAACGACCCGCTCGTCGTCAGTTTGCCGAACCGACCGAGTAGACCGAGCAGCCCCAGACCGATAAAAACCATCACAACCCCAGCCACGAGGCTCAGGCCGCGCTGAAACGCCGTCACGCCCTGTGTCAACGCGGCGCCGAGCAGCCCAACCAGCGCCCCAAGCACCGCATAGGTGATCGCCTTGCCCAGAAAGTAGACCATCTGATGGCCCACCGCCGAGCCCGCATCACGCGCCTGGCTGATCGCCAGCACGAACGCGCCACACATTCCTATACAGTGCACACTTCCGAGCAAACCCGCACCGAATACCAAGACGAGATCATTCATGGCGTCCTGCCAGATTTGTAGATAAGGCCCCCATTGGGGTATTTTTCTTTTTCGTATGGTACGGCTACCGAGGCCAACCAGGCCACTATCCGTCTGGGCGACGCCACGGCTCATTGGACCTGTAGAATCGCATCCCGCAACCCCACCTGGTGTGAGTCGAGAGCGACGTCGACGTGCGGAGACAATCCCATATCAAGGCACGGTGATTCCCCCACGGCATGGTGGACCCACCGGCGCCGCACACGGGCGCCCGGCCGACCCACTTCGTCCCCCCACTTCAGACTCGAACGCCCGTTTTGCGCCCGCCATGTACGGGCACGGACCCCGTTAAGCCGAACGTTCTGACGCCACCCTCCTGAGCAACGATCTCCAATCCACCATGGAAGCCCCCCCCTCCCAACACCCGCAGTCCAAGGTAGAGGTTTTTCGGTACGACGAACAGATTGTCCGCATGTTCGTCCTGGCCACGTCACTCTGGGGCTTGATCGGCATGCTCGTCGGCGTCACGATCGCGCTGCAGATGCCGTTCTGGCAGGCGAACCTTGGACCCTACCTTACCTTCGGCCGGCTCCGCCCGCTGCACACGAACGCCGTCATCTTCGCGTTCGCAGGCAACGCGATTTTTGCCGCGATCTACTATTCGACCCAGCGGCTGTGCAAGACGCGCATGTTCAGCGACCTGATGAGCCGCATCCACTTCTGGGGATGGCAAGGCATCATCGTTTCGGCCGCGATCACGCTCCCCATGGGCTTCAGCACGAGCAAGGAGTATGCGGAGCTCGAGTGGCCCATTGACATCGCGATCGCCGTTGTCTGGGTCATCTTCGCCGTCAATTTCTTCATGACGCTGAAGATCAGAAGGGAGAAACACATGTACGTGGCGCTCTGGTTCTACATCGCCACGATCATTACGGTGGCCATGCTGCACATCGGCAACAGCATCGAGATCCCCGCCGGCTTCCTGAAAAGCTATCCGGTCTACGCGGGCGTCCAGGATGCCTTCGTGCAGTGGTGGTACGGTCATAATGCGGTGGCATTCTTCCTTACCACACCGTTCCTGGGCCTGATGTACTACTTCCTGCCCAAAGCGGCCGAACGCCCCATCTTCTCCTACCGGCTTTCCATCGTCCACTTCTGGAGCCTCATCTTCATCTACATCTGGGCCGGACCACACCACCTGAACTATACCGCGATCCCCGAATGGGCGGTCACGCTCGGCATGGTCTTCTCCGTCATGCTCTGGATGCCAAGCTGGGGAGGGATGATCAACGGCCTGTTCACCCTGCGCGGCGCCTGGCACAAACTGCGCGACAGCGTGGTGCTGAAAATGTTCGTGATCGGCATCACCTTCTACGGGATGTCCACCTTCGAAGGCCCCATGCTGTCCATCAAGAGCGTGAACGCCCTCGCCCACTACACCGATTGGATCATCGGGCACGTCCACGCCGGCGCCCTGGGCTGGAACGGGTTCATGACCTTCGGGATGATCTACTGGCTTCTCCCGAGGCTGTGGCGCACGAAATTGTGGAGCGAAAAACTTGCCACCGCCCACTTCTGGACCGGAACGATCGGCATGCTGCTCTACGTCATGGCGATGTATACCGCCGGCGTCACCCAGGGCCTGATGTGGCGCGCGTTCGACGAGGCAGGCCGGCTGATGTACCCGGACTTCATGGAGACGGTCATCCAGATCGTACCCATGTACTGGGTGCGCCTGATCGGCGGAACCCTCTATCTGACCGGCGTGATTCTCATGGGATTCAACATGGTGATGACCATCCGGAGCGCCCCCGCCCACCTGCCTGATCCGGCTTTCGCTCTGCCCAAGATGGAGGCCGGAAGGGCTGCCGCGACCTCGCCAAGCACCGCCAACGCCTGATCACCTTGCCACCTCGTATCCAATAGTCGATTCTTATGGCACGCTTCATCAAGAAAGACGGCCGTCACCGCCAACTCGAAGGATGGCCCCTCGTCTTCAGTGTCCTGACGTTCGTGGCGGTATTCGTAGGCGGCGTGGTCGAATTTCTCCCCCTCGTCCTCGTGCGGAGTAACGTCCCCCGCATCGCCACCGTGACCCCCTTCACGCCCCTCGAAGTGCTCGGGCGGGATATCTACATCCGTGAGGGCTGCAACAACTGTCACTCCCAGATGGTGCGACCCTTCCGCGAGGAGATCGAACGCTACGGCGAATACTCGAAACCGGGCGAGACCGTCTACGAACACCCGTTCCTGTGGGGCTCCAAGCGGACCGGCCCCGACCTCGCCCGCGTAGGCGGCAAGTATCCCGACCTCTGGCATGTACGCCACATGGAGAACCCCCGATCGACCAGCCCCCGGTCCCTCATGCCGCCCTATCCGTGGCTCCTGCAGTGGGACCTGGACTATGCGTCGATCCCGGGACGGCTCCGGGCTCTCCGAACCGTCGGTGTGCCCTACTCGGATGCGGATGTCGATGACGCCGTCGCCGCGGCACGCGCTCAGGCCGAAACGATTGCTTCCGAAGTGGCCGCCCAGGGAGGTCCCCAGGGACTCGAGACCAAGGAAATCACCGCACTCGTTGCCTTCCTGCAACGCCTCGGCAAGGATGTCCGCATGACCTCCCTGCCGCCCGCTGGTCCCGCCGCGGAAACCGCGGAGGACGAGGCCGAGCCTGATGCGCAAACTGAGTCCGAATCCGGGAACGGCGCCGAAACGCCATGATGAAAGAAGTTGTCCGGGCAATGGATACCGGCCTGCTCGCCCTCGTCGGCCTCATTGCCTTTCTCGTCGCCTTTACGCTGATTCTCGCGCGGGTCGCGCTGATGAAGAAGTCGGCCCGCGACGAAGCGAAGAACCTGCCGCTGCATGACGACGAGGAGATCCGACCCTCGTCCAACCACGACGACTAGCTAACCCTGCACCATGACCGTGCCAACGCCCTCCGAACCGACCGGAACCCCACCGCAAACGGAACAGGCCCCCGTCTTGGGCCACCACTTCGACGGGATCCGCGAATACGACAATCCCATGCCGGGATGGTGGATCTGGATCTTCTGGGTTACCGTCATCTTCGCCCCCATCTACGTCCTGGGCGTGCATGTCTTCGGATTCATCAACAGCTATGAAGACGACCTCGATCAGGGCATGGGAGAATTGCAGGAAATTCGCATGGCCTATGAGACAGCAAGCCCGTCCGAGTCGTTTGATGTCGAAACGCTGCAGGTGTACGCCGATGATCCTGCTGCGGTGCAGGCAGGCGAGCCGCTGTACCAATCCTACTGCGTGCCGTGCCACGGCACCGCCGGGGAAGGAGGCATCGGCCCAAACCTGACGGACGACTACTGGATCCACGGCAACGAACTGACGGATATGTACCGCGTGGTCACACAGGGAGTCATCGAGAAAGGCATGACACCCTGGGACGGCATTTTGACTCCCGAACAGCGGGCCCAGGTCGTCGCCTTTATCCACTCCCTGCACGGCACCACCCCCCCCAACGCCAAAGCGCCCCAGGGCGACCTCATCGAGTCCTGACCGGCGCAGCCCGGGGAATCTTAGCGCCCCGCCCCCACCATGTCCGAACCACACACCGGACGCCTCTCCTATCTGGACCGTGAGGCCGTAACCGTCCTCGACGCTCCGGAGGATGTTTTGACGACGCTGACGCGCGACGGCAAACGCCGCTGGATGTACCCGACTCCCAGCAGCGGCCATTTCAACACGGCACGCCGAATCGTTGCCTACCTGCTGATCCTCGTCTACTTCGGCCTGCCGATCCTCCACATCGGCGGCAAACCGGCCGTCCTGCTCGACTTCATCCACAGAGAGTTCGCGCTCTTCGGGATGGTGTTCTATCCCACCGATACGGTGCTGCTCATGCTCTTCATGATCAGCACCCTCCTGTCCGTGATCTTGTTCACGGCGCTGCTGGGACGCGTCTGGTGCGGCTGGGGATGCCCCCAAACCGTCTACCTCGAATACGTCTTCCGACCGATCGAACGCCTCCTCGAAGGGAAAGAGCACGCCCGCCGGAAGCGCGATGACGGCCCCCTTACGTTCGACAAGGCCTGGCGAAAAACCCTGAAATACGCCCTCTACCTCGCCTTCTCGCTGACGCTCTCCCATACCTTCGTGGCCTACTTCGTCGGCTGGGAGAACCTGCTGTCCTGGATATCCGACCCCCCGGCCCAACACTGGGGCTTCTTTGTTCTCATGGCCATCACGACAGGCCTCATCCTGTTCGACTTCGCCTACTTTCGCGAGCAGATGTGCACCATTGCATGCCCGTACGCCCGAATGCAATCCGTCTTGCTCGACCCGGACTCGCTCATCGTTTCGTACGACCCGACACGCGGCGAACCCCGGGCCAAACGGTCCCGGCAAACCCTCCAGGAGGAGGCCGCAGGCCGCATCGCCGCCCAGGGCGACTGCATCGATTGCGGCGCCTGCGTGCGAACCTGCCCGACCGGCATCGACATTCGGGACGGACTCCAAATGGAGTGCGTCGCCTGCACCCAGTGTATCGACGCCTGCGATGCCATCATGGACCGCATCGAACGGCCCAGAGGGCTCATCCGATACACGTCCGAGAATGCCTTGAAGCATGGCGCACGCCCGCGCATCCTTCGACCGCGCATCTTCGTCTACGCAGCCCTGCTGGTCCTTCTCGTCTCGCTCTTCACGCTGGCGCTTTCCTCCCGGGGCGCCTACGACGTCAATCTCGGCCGAAGCGTTGGAGATCCTTATACCGTGCTGCCGGATGGCCAAGTGGCGAACAGGCTCCGCTTCCGGCTGCGCAACATGACCTCTGCGGCCGCCACGGCTACGATTGAAGTCCTCGAACCCGTAGGGGCCCAGCTCCGCCTCGTCGGCGCTTCCCCCGTAACACTGGATCCGGCCGAGATGAAACGCCTGGAGGTTTGGGTCGTCGCACCGCTGGACGGATTCCTCGGCGGCCAACAGACCGCGCGATTCCGCGTCGATTTTTCCGACGGAAACAGCGAGGAAGTGGTTTTCCCCCTGCTCGGACCGTCAGGATCCCCATGAGCAATCCCTTGATCCCCCCCCAGGTCGCCTGGCCGTCTTTCGTCATCCTCCTTATCGTCGCCACGATCGGTGGCACGTTCTCCATGATGTGGTTCGCCCAACGAGACGGCGGACCCCAGGTCATCGACGACTACTATCGCAAAGCGGTCGAATGGGACCAGACGGTGGCCCAACAAGCCGCAGGGGATGCGCTCGGTTGGATGGTCGACGTTTCTATCCAGCCCCCGGCGCCCGGCACCGACCAGCCTACCCTCTCTCTCGCCTTCTCCGACTCAACCGGCACACCCATACAGGGCCTCACAGGGAACGTGCGTCTGCTCCGACCCCAGTTCGCCGAAGCCCTCTTCGAAACAGCTCTTCTGGCAGCACCCGGAATGCCGGGCACTTATAGCCAGGCCGTAGCCATCAACCGACCGGGACTGTGGGACATCCAGATCGAAGCCTCACGGGATGAATCCCGCTTCCTGAAGACCATCCGCACCGAAGTGCGCTGATTTCCGCCATGAGGCCCGCCGTCCTCCACGACCATGAAACGGCTCCCACCCCGCAGACGCCATGCGTTCACTGCGGTCTCCCCGTAGGCCGCAGCCCCGTCGGCGATCCGGGAGGACCCGTCTTTTGCTGCACGGGCTGCAAGATGGTCTACGAGACCCTGCAGACCTCCGGCCTGGGTGATACGTACTACCGGCTCAAAGACGTCGGCTCCGATACCGGCCTGGCCTGTCCGGCGCCCACGTCTCTCGACCCCCTGCTCCTCTCCGAACTCGACAGTCCGTCGTTTACCAACGAACATACACGGGGCCGGGACGACGGCGCCCGAACCGCGGAACTCTTCCTCGACGGTGTGCACTGCGCGGCATGCGTCTGGCTCGTCGAACGCCTCCCCTTCGAACTGGATGGGGTCATCGAAGCCCGCCTGGACCTTCCGCGGGCCCGCCTGGAAGTCGCCTGGGATCCCGACCGGGTCACGCTTTCAGAGATCGCCCGCTGGCTGGGTCGTGTCGGGTATAGCCCCCATCCCAAGCGGAGGACCGGAACAAGTGGACGGACCGCGGCAGAACGACGTCTGCTGCGAAAGGCCGGGACCTCCTGGGCCATCGCGGGCAACGTGATGCTGCTCGCGGTGGCAGGCTACGCCGGACTCGACTTCTCCTCGGACCCGGCCCTGGCCACGTTCACCCGATACCTCAGCCTGCTCATCGCGCTGCCTGCCCTCATCTACGGCGGCAGCGAGTTCTTCGCCAAGGCCTGGGCCTCCATCCGCATCAGCGTCCGGAACCGTGATCCGCGAAACCTCCACATGGATACTCCCATTTCCCTGGGAATCCTCATCGGTTTCGTCCACAGCGCCTGGGCCACCGTCACCGGGAACGGCGAGGTCTGGTTCGACTCGATCACCGTTCTCATCGCCGCGCTGCTCACCGCCCGATGGCTCCAGCTGCGCAGCAGGCGCTTCGCTGGTGACGCCACCGAACGACTGCTCTCCCTCATCCCGACCATGGTAAGGCGCATCGAGGCGGACGGATCGGTCTCCATCGTAGCCGGAACGGAAGTCCGCATCGACGATCTGGTGGAGGTGCCCCCCGGGGAGGTGATCCCCGTCGACGGATCGATCGCCTCCGGACATTCCGCCGTCAACAACGCGGTCCTCACCGGAGAAAGCCGGCCTCAGGAAGTGGAGCCCGGCTCCCTGGTGACGGCAGGTGCAACCAACGTCTCAGCCCCCCTGCAGATACGCGTTCGTGCAACAGGTGAAGACACCCGGATCGGCTCGCTCCTGGCATGGATCCGCGACGCCGGTTCGCAACGCGCTCCGGTCGTCCTCCTCGCCAACCGTCTAAGCGCCTGGTTCGTGCTGACCGTCCTCGGCCTCGCCGCTATCACACTGGTGGTCTGGTATGCCATCGACCCGGACGTGGCCGTTCCGCACGTCGTTGCCCTGCTCGTCATCACGTGTCCGTGCGCCCTCGGGATGGCAACGCCCCTTGCCATGGCCATCGCGGCCGGCCAGGCCGCCCGGGCGGGAATCTTCATCAAAACGGATGAGGCGACCCAACAACTCACCCATCCCCATGTGGTCGTGCTCGACAAGACGGGCACCGTCACGGAAGGCTCGCTCTCGCTCGTAGAGGTGATCGGGGATCCCGAAGCGGCTCGCCTCGGCGCCGTTCTCGAGACGCGCAGCACCCACCCGCTGGCCTTTGCCCTCGCGCAGGCGTTTCCTCCGGACTCCGAGACCGAAATGCAGCTGGAGGCCTTTGAGTCTGTCCCCGGAAATGGCGTTCGAGGGAAGATCGACGGTGACTACGTGGCCGTCGGCCGACCGGAATGGCTTCGGAACGCCGGCGCCTCGACCGACCCTGCGCTCGAAGACGCGCTCGAGCGATTCGCCCGCTCCGGCTATACACCCGTCTCGGTCGCCGTCAACGGCCGGCTCCGCGCTGCGCTGGCCTTCGGCGACAGGCTGCGTGATGAGGCCCCGGCCGTCATCCAACGCTTTCGCAACATGGGCGCCAGGGTCTATCTCCTCTCCGGAGACCACCCTGCCGTCGTACAGGAAGTGGCGCGGCAGCTTGGTCTTCCTGATGATGCAGCACTCGGCGCCGTCGATCCCGAAGGCAAACGCGCCTTCATCGAAGAGCTTACCCGGACCCCCGGCCAGACCGTCATCATGGTCGGGGATGGGGTCAACGACGCGGCCGCCCTGCAGGCCGCAAGCGTCGGAATCGCCGTCCAGGGCGGCAGCACCGCGAGCCTCGTGGCCGCAGACGTGTTCCTGACCCGCCCCGGACTCGGCACCCTGTCCGACCTGGTTCGCGGCGCCCGCAATACGATGCGCGTGATCCGCCGAAACCTCGGCATCTCCCTCGTCTATAATATCCTTGGCGCCGGAGCTGCCATCGCCGGCCTCGTCACCCCCCTCGTTGCCGCCGTTGCGATGCCTGTCAGCTCGCTCGTTGTTGTCGTATCGTCCATCCTCCAGCGGTCGTTCCACGCCCGGACCAGGGCCTGAGTCGTATGTCCGTCCCCATTCTCTTTCTCCTTCTCCCCCTCGCCCTCCTGCTCGCGGGCGCCGCCGTCTACGGCTTCCTGTGGGCCGTGCGAACGGGCCAATACGAGGACGTGCATACGCCCGCCCTGAGGCTTCTCACCGATGATGACATGAACGCCACACCCGAGCGTGAAAACGGCCGGCCAAATCGACAACCCGCCGGCCCTCCTTCAAAGGAAGGGGATGGGGATCATCCCGTTTCCTGAGTATCTTGTAAGTTTTCCCGCGGCTTTCGGAAATCGCGACGACCATGACGGACGTATTGCCCTCGACAAACCCCCACAATCTTCAGCTCATCGAACCCGGCGACGGTGCAGCGGTCGATGGGAGTGCGGTTACCTTCGAGTGGACCGACTCCTCCGATGCTTCCTCGTATCGCCTTCAAGTCGCTCCGGATGGGGACTTCAGCCGGCTTCACATCGACGCCGACGTCGGCGCCGCGACGTCCATTACACTCTACGACGTGTTTCCGCCTGACGGAGCGGGCCTCTTCTGGCGCGTCGCAGCGGTCGGCCGGTCGGGCGTCGTATCGAGCCCCACACGATCCATCCACATTCTGGCGGAACGCGTCTCTTCCCCGACTGCCGCGATTGAAACGCACATACCGCCCCCGCGCGATCCACGTATCCCGTCGCCCGTCGATCCGCAAGACGGATCCATCACCGACGGTTTCGCCACCACCTTCGAATGGGAGCCGGTCGAAGGCGCCACGGGCTACCGTCTCCAGGTCGCTCAGGATACCGCGTTCGAGGATCTGAAGTTTGACGCGGACCTGGGCAGGGCGCAGTCCATTACGCTGTATGACCTGCTGCCGCTGGACGGACCCGAGCTGCGCTGGCGGGTGGAAGCGCGGCGCAAGGACGAGGCTGCCACATGGAGCCCGCCTGCCCGATTCCGCGCGGTCTCAAACTACGCCGAGTACACGCGCAGGTCGCCGGAAACCGGACCCATGCGGCCAACCACGCCCGGCGCGGACGCGCTCGCAGCCATCTCCGGAACGGCTGGAACCTATGCCCCTCGCTCCACGATGGGGCTCGTCGCACTCTGGATCGCCGCCTCCACCGCCCTCGCCCTGCTCATCCTCCTGAAACTCCTCCTGACCTAAACCCGCCTCGCCGGAAAGATCTTCCGAACGGGCCGACCACGGCGTATGGATGCAAATCTGCACGTACAGCAGGCGCTGAACCACCTGCAGCGAATCCTGGGCTACTACCCTTTCATCCAGGACGGCAATGAAGCCTCCGTCTGGCTGACCTTCGAGGACTGGCATGTGCTGGCCGACATGCTCTTTCACATGGGGGATCCGACGGACGTCATGCCGGAAGCCGTCCAGTCCTATTCGCTCGATGAAAACGGACGGACGATCCTCTTGCAGACCGCCGACTGTCTCGTCCGCGTCGAAATGACCGGGTAATCCTCCGGATCACACGTGTCGGCGCCGCGACCGCGAGCCATGTTTCTGGCGCTCCGGTCGTTCCCCGCGCCATGGTTGGGTCCCGAACGCCGCGCCGGACGCCCCTCGCTGGTCCGTCCGGACGAATCGGGGGCCGGGCCGATGCCACCGATCCCTGTCGGAC
>CAYLXM010000003.1:58846-132206 GCA_964387555.1 uncultured Rhodothermales bacterium
CGATCCCTGTCGGATCATGGCATCCGCGATCCGTCAGTTCGCCGCGGCGGCGAGATGGAAGAGGGGGATATCCACCAGGAATCGTTCGCCGCTGGGAAGCTGCATGAGGTATGTCCCCTCCATGGTCCCTTCGAAGGACTGGAGGATGCTGTAGCTGCTGTAGGCATGCCTGCCGTGCGGCGCAATGACCGGCTGTATCCCGATCACGCCCTCGCCGTTCACTTCGCGTACGCGCCCTGCGGCCTCCCGGATGACCCAGTGCCGGCGAAGCAACTGCACTTCCTCGTCACCCTCGTTTTCGATGGAGACGTGATAGATGAAAACGAAACGGCGCGTCATCATGCTCGATTCCTGATCGAGATAGAAAGGACGTACAATGACGCGAATCGAACGGGTAAGGGCTTCGTAGGCAACCATCTTTCGCACTCGGCTGATGGCCCCTATCTACACCGCATCTTCCGGAGGGATCCCCAACTCACCGGCCCGAAGTCGTGGCGGAGGGAAGACGCACCAGGATGACGGGCTGTTCGACCGCGTTCAGGAATGGTCCCAATCCCTCCGCGGCGAAGATCGGACTGTCGACCGATACGATGAGCAACCCCGCTTCCTCATACCGCGCCACGGACGCCACGTACGACGCATCCAGGCGTGAGATGGGCCGGAAATGCAGCCCCTCGATCTGCGCGCCGTGCTCCTCGGTGATCTGATGCTGAATCTCGCGCTGTATCTCCGCTTCTCCGGCCCACACGAGAACGAACAACTGGCCCGTACCCCTCCATCGCGCAAGATCCACGGCCACGCGCAGGGCTGTTTCCGAACCTGCAGACCCGTCATACAACACCATGATGGGTAGACCCAGGTGGAGGCCCTTTCGCAATACCATGACCGGTGCGGGCGAGCCGCTCAGCAGGCGCTCCGCCGTGCGGCCCAGTTTGCGTCCGCTCCCTCCGAGACTCGCCTTGCCCACCAGAACGAGATCGGCATGCCTCGCCGCCTCGAGCAACTCCATCGCTACATTCCCACGCCTAACTGCGAATTCGAACCGAACACCGGCCGTGGAGGCCGCTTCCTCGAGAGAAAGGCGCGCCCGCATCGCCTGGGCCTCCATCTGCACCCGTATGCGCTCGCTGTCCGTCTCCGAGGCATGCGTCGATAACCACAAGATCTCCCTGACGAAGGAGACGTCGGCCGCACGAAGCAGTTCGACGTCCTCTACGAACACCCCAACCAGTTCCGCCCGAAGTCCTGCCGCGAGCGTTGCCGCAGCCTCAAGCGCCGCCTGACTGTGTGACGACGCGTCCAGTCCGATCAGGATGCGGCGGATACCATGTTCCCGAATGACGTCGTTCATGGCGCCCCGTTGTCTTTGCCGGCTCCGGCCACGTAGCTGATCCGGCGGTCTGCGAACGCCTCCAGCTTCGCTTCGACCAGACCGTTCACGGAATCCTCCGGATACCGTCCATCTTCGCCGCGCGTACCCGCGACACGGCCCGTCAGCAGTTCCACCGCCTCATCGATCGTTCGCACAGGATATACGGCAAACCGGCCTGCCTTCACGGACTCCACCACGTCCTCCCGCAACATGAGGTGCTTCACGTTAGAGGCTGGAACAAGAACCCCCTGCGATCCGGTCAAGCCCCGAAGCGCGCAGACATCGAAGAAGCCCTCGATTTTTTGATTCGCGCCGCCAATCGGCTGCACGTCGCCATGCTGGTTCACCGAACCGGTCACCGCCAGCGATTGAAGGATGGGAACGTCACTGAGCGCAGAGAGCAGTGCAACCAGCTCCGCCACGGAGGCCGAATCGCCGTCCACCATCCCGTACGACTGCTCAAAAACCAGACTTGCGGCTACGGAGAGAGGCTTCTCCAGGGCATACCGACCGCTGATGAATCCGTTGAGTATGAGGACTCCCTTCGAATGAAGCGGTCCCCCCAACTCTGTCTCCCGCTCGATGTCGAGGATACGCCCGTTTCCCAACCTTACCCGCGCCGAAATCCGATTCGGTTTGCCGAAACTGAATCCCCCGATCTGCATCACGGCCAGCCCGTTGACCTGCCCCACGCGCGACCCCTCCGTGCTGATGAAGACGGTCTCCCTTTGAATCGAGTCCATCACCCGTTCGCGAATCCGATCGGCTCGCCTTTCCTGCGTCAAGATCGCGCGCTCGACATGGGCGGCTCCAATCTCAGCGGCCTCTTCCCGGGCTGCCCAGTAATCGGCCTCGTGCAAAAGGTCCGTGATGAGTTGCCGATGAATACTCAGTCGCTCGCCGTCCTCCGCAAGACGGGCACTCTGTTCTACCATGCGGGCGACACCGGTCCGGTCGACCGGTCGTAGCGCCTCTCGATGCACGATGGACGCGATCAAACCCGCGAACTCCACCTGGCTGCTCTCGGTGCGCCGCAGCGTCTCGTCCACGTCCACCATCACCTTGAACAGTTCCCTGAATTCCGGGTCCACCGAGTCCAGCAGATAGTAGAGGCTGCGATCGCCGACCAGAACGACCTTCAGGGCGACGGGAATCGGCTCCGGTTCGAGTGTGACCGTCGAGACGATGCCCATGCTCTCAGCCGGGCCCTCGATGCGGATTTCTCGTGCATGCAGTACGCGCTTGAGTGTTTCCCAGGCAAATGGCTGCCGCAGCACCTTTCCCGCGTCCAGCACCAGGTAGCCCCCGTTGGCCCGGTGAAGTGCGCCCGGGCGAATCAAATTGAAGTCCGTCACGAGCGTCCCCATCTGAGCCAGATACTCGATCCGGCCGATCAGGTTGGGGTAGGTCGGATTGTCCTCGTACACCACGGGCGCATGCTGAAGTTCACTGTTGTCTACCAACACGTTGACCCCGTAGCGCCGGAGGGACGCGCCGTCCACCGGGCCCATCGACACCGGTTGCTCCCCTTCCGCTTCCGACGCCCCTTTCAGAAAGGACTCGATATTTTCGACGATATCTTCCTCCACCTCATCCAGGTAGGAGACTACCGCCGGAACCGCCTCGTATTTCGATTTCATGTCCCCAATCAGATCATTCACGGCGAATCTGGCCACGGCCCGATTGAGCTGATGAATCCGATCCTGAACGATGCGTGTCTGGCGCGGCAAACCGCGCATCGCCTTCAGAAGCTCATTTTGAAGTTCCTCCGCGATGTTGGCGAGGCGTTCCTGCTCCTCGCGAGGAAGCTCGTTTACGGCATCAGGCGACAGCACCTCTCCGTCCTTCACCGGCGCGAAAGCATACCCCATCGGCGTGCGCAGGAGGTCGAGGCCCTGGCCACGCGCCTTCTCCCGAATCCTGCGGATATCCTCCTCCTGAGACTCCTTGGCCTGCTCGCGAATGGCCTGCTGCTGCATCTGATACTCCTCGCTCTCAAATGCAACCGGTACACCGGTCTGCAGATGCCGGACCAGGTGCTCCATGTCCTGCTGCAACTCCTTGCCCCGGCCGGCCGGCAGTTCCAGTGCACGCGGCATCCGGCTGTTCGAGAACTGGTCCACGTAACACCAATCGGTGGGCACAGGGCGCGCCTTGGCGGCCCCGCCGACGTGCTGGCTGACCAATGCCCGTCTGCCTGCCCCGGAATCGCCGAGCACGAAGAGATTGTAACCCTCCCGCTCGATCCCGATGCCAAACCGGACCGCTTCGATGGCACGTTCCTGTCCGATCACCAGTTTGCGCGGCTCGATCTGGGCTGTGGTCTCGAACTCGAACACATCGGGATCGCAACGCTTGTACAGTTGCTCCGGGGCCAGAGTCCGTATTGGTGAACGAAATTCCGGACCTTCGTCGTGAGTGGTCTGCAAGGTTCTTACGGTTTCGATGTTGAAATCACGATGCCTCCCCCTGCTCGCGAACGGCACGGTTGGGGCGCCCCTGTATAGTCGATATACGAAGAAGGGCAATGTGAAACCCGCAGGAAGTTTCGAAAGCCCGTGTAAGGCCCTCTCCTACGCCCCTGCCGGAGTTTTCCCCGCAACCGTTCAGGGTAGCCCATGTCAGCCCTTCCGGTGCGAATGCAGGAAGTTACCCCTGATCCGGCCGCCCCACCCCGGGTAGACGTTGTCGATCCAGTTCCATCCCATCGCCCGTCATGCAGACCAAGCAGATGCCTCCAAAGCCGTTTCCGTCCGTCCGTCTCGAGCAGCTACATCCCGACGCCCAGCCGCTGTCGGAGAGCCGGGTGCGAGGTACAACCGGCGTCCCTCTGCTCGATTATACGGTCGGCCAGGCCTTCGACATGACCGTCAGCCGCTTCCCGGACCGGGAGGGCCTTGTCGTATGCGAGCAGGGCGTCCGCTGGACTTGGCGCGAGTTGAAGGAGAAGGTGGATGCCGTGGCTGCGGGGCTGCTTGCGTTGGGCCTCGAACCCGGCGACCGCGTCGGCATCTGGGCGCCCAATCGATACGAGTGGATTCTCACGCAGTTGGCAACGGCTCGCGTCGGCCTGATCCTCGTCAACATCAATCCCGCCTACCGCCTCTCCGAACTGGAATATGCGCTGAATCAGGTGGGCTGCAAGGCGGTCATTACGGCGACAAGCTTCAAATCGAGTCGGTATTTGGAGATGCTCGAGCGGATTATGCCGGAGATCCCGGAAAGCTCGCCCGGTCGTCTGGCAGCCGCGGCGGTGCCGAACCTGCGTTGGGTGATCCGCCTCGATGCGGAACAGCGTCCCGGGTTCCTGAACTTCGACGATATAGTCGGCCGCGCCAAACCCGAACACTATCAGAAGGCGGAAGAGGTTGCTGACGGCCTGGACTGCCATGATCCGATCAACATCCAGTTTACCAGCGGAACGACAGGCCTCCCCAAGGCGGCCACCCTCACGCATTACAACATCGTCAACAATGCCTTCTTCGCCGGTCTGAACATGCGATTTGGGGAGGAAGACAGGCTCTGCATCCCCGTACCGATGTACCACTGCTTCGGGATGGTGCTCGGCGTTCTGGTTTGCGTCGTGCACGGCGCCACCGTGGTGCTTCCCTCGGAGGCCTATGAGGCGGAAGCAACCCTTGCAGCGGTGGAAGCCGAACGGTGTACGGGACTGCACGGCGTCCCCACCATGTTTATTGCCGAATGTGAGGCACAGGACAAGGCCCGCTTCGATCTGACCTCCCTGCGAACGGGCATCATGGCCGGCGCGCCCTGCCCCGTCGAGTTGATGAAACGCGTCATACGCGACCTGCACTGCCCCGAAATCACCATCGGCTACGGGATGACCGAGACGAGTCCACTCAGTTTCCAGACGTCGGTCGACGAGCCGATCGAGCGACGCGTCTCAACGGTGGGCCGCGTATTGCCCCACACGGAGGTGAAGATTGTGGGTGCCGAGGGAGAGATCGTCCCGATCGGTACGCCGGGGGAACTCCTCTCGCGGGGATATCTGGTGATGAAGGGCTACTGGAATGATCCGGAGCACACGGCCTCCTCGATCGACGAGGAAGGTTGGATGCACTCTGGCGACCTGGCAACGCTGGATGTGCAAGGATACTGCAACATCGTCGGACGCCTCAAGGATATGCTGATCCGGGGTGGGGAGAACATCTTCCCCCGTGAGATCGAGGAATTCCTCTATCGGCACCCGAAAATCGAGGCGGTCGAAGTGTTCGGCGTGCCCGACCAGAAGTACGGGGAAGAGGTGTGCGCGTGGATCAGGCTTCGCGAGGGGGAGGAAGCTACCGAAGAGGAAATCCGCGCCTTCTGCAAAGAACGGATTGCCTATTACAAGGTCCCGCGTCACATCCGTTTCGTGGAAGACTTCCCCAAGACCATCACCGGGAAAGTCCAGAAGTTCAAGATGCGCGAACTGATGATTGAACAGTTGGGGGTGGTAGAGGAGGAAACGGCCTGACATCCGCGCGCCGGATCCATTCAGAGTTGGCAGAGACCGGAGGGATCGCTAACATCCCGGATTCTCAGCCCAACTCCAGATGAGACTCGGGACTTCCTCCATCGTGGTCGCCGCCTTTGTCGGACCCGGCACCGTCCTCACGTGCGCCTCGGCAGGCATACGCTTCGGATATGCGCTGGGTTGGGTGCTTCTCTTCTCCACGGTGGCTGTCTTTGTGCTCCAGTCGTTTACGGCAGCGACAGGCATTCTCGCCCGTCGCGGCGTCGGTGAGGCACTCCGTGAAACCCTTCGCGCTCCCCTGGTTCGTGCTGTGGCGTATGCCCTCGTGGTCCTGGGCCTCTTCGTCGGCTGTGCCGCCTTCGAGATGGGCAACCTGCTGGGCGCGGCGTCCGGCATTGCCGCCCTTTTCGGTCACGCGGGCGAGATACGTGTCCTCATCCTGGCCGTAGCCGGCATGGCCACCCTGTTCCTCCTTCTCGATCTGCGCGCACTGCTGACGGTCTTCACGGGACTCGTCGTACTCATGAGTGCCCTCTTCGTCGGAGCGCTGCTGCTTTCTCCCGTTGACTGGTCGGCAGCGCTGCACGGCCTTACGCACCCTGCAATACCGGAAGACGGCATCCTGACCGTCATCGCGCTCGTCGGCACGACGGTCGTCACATACAATCTGTTTCTCCACGCCGGCGTGACGAAAGCCTACTGGCGGAGCGAATCGGACGCACCGCATGCGTTTCGCCTTGAACTGGGCGGGATGGCACTCTTTCTCCCCGTCGGCGGTTTTGTCTCCTTTGCGATTCTCGCCACCGGCGCCGGCGTGAATCCCGATGGAGAAGCGATCGATCAGGTCGGCGCCTTCGCAACACTTCTGGAACCCGTCGCGGGGCACACCGCCCGCATTCTGTTCGGACTCGGCCTCTTCGGCGCCGGCATCACGTCCGCGATGACCGCGCCCCTTGCCGCAGCCACCGGCATGCGGGAACTGTTCGGATGGCCCGACGACCGCCGGGATCTCCGCTACCGGCTCGTGTGGGGCGCCGTGATCGCCTCCGGTCTTTTCTTCGCCCTGTTCGAGATTTCCCCCCTCAAGGCCATCATCGCCGCGCAGGCGGCAAACGGCATCCTCCTCCCCCTGATCGCAGGATTCGTCCTGTATGTCTCGATGCGCCAGACGGCGCTATCCCTGCCGACGTGGGTCAAGGCCCTGGGCATCCTCGTCACCCTCGTATGCGCCGTCCTCGGCACCCGCACCTTGTGGTGGGCGTGGACACAGATAGTTGGAGGTTAGGCCCTTGGGTGTAGGGGGCCGACCCAGAAGACGGTATTGCCTGGAGGGGCGGGTTTCAAACCCGCCCTCGATGGCAGGTGATCTCGTGATGGCGGCAGGGAGGGTGGGGGAGGAGTGGGTTTAGGAGTGCGGGCGTATAGGGGTGCCGCAGTTTCGCCACCGTCTCCCGAATCTTGCAGGCGTCCCCGGCCTCGCCGGTTGCGCCCATGCCCCGTCCTTCGCATTGCTCCCGGATTGCCCGGTACGCCGGCAGCGCCCACACCTCCCCCACCTTCCGGTAAACGGCATCAGTCCTCAACCTCCTTCACCTTCACAAACACGGTCCGATCGTCTTCGTGCAGCTTCGGATCGTCCAGCCGCTCCGCGACATAGGCCCTCAGCGCGGCCGAGTCGGAGAACTTCAGCTCGGTTCCTCCAAGCCATCCCCCCTCCCTGAACAGCTCTCCGCCAACAGCCCGCAGTACCATCGTATCAGCCTGAAGCTCTACCCGATAGAAGAAGTAGTTGCGATCCTCCCCGAAGTCGATGGCCTGGATGTTCGCGAAAAGTACGCCTTCGACCGTCGAGGGGAAGACGCGAAACCGAGCCCTTTCCCGTTCAAACCTCATCCCAGCGACCACCGTGTCGGCCGATGTTTCCGCCAGAAGCTCGTGTTCATTAAACGCGAAGAGCCGCAATCGTCCCTCCGTCCCGGCGGAATCACCCACCGCCACCCATTCCCCTACCCAGGTCGTGTCCACGCGCGCATCCGCCGGTGATCCGAGCGGTACGGGAGACGAGTAACATCCGGCCGCCAGGAGAATAGCGGCGGGTACCAGAAACAGTGCAGCCAGGTTCTTCATGGGACACTCCCCGATAGGTTGAACAGGTCCACCCTCACCGTCAACCTCCAGCCCCGGTTTCGGATCCGGGAGCCCGGACTCCCATGCCCACCCCCGGACCTTCGGACCTTCGGACCCTCGGACCCCATCTCCCACCCCCGGACCTTCGGACCCCCGGACCCTCGGACCCTCTTTTTGCATTGCCAATCCCCGACTCGTTAACTTATTTGTTTACCCATCCCCTCCTCCCCAAGAAGCCAACCGCTCGTGCACCTACCACGCTTTCACCGCGATGCATTCGTCGCGGTGCGATATCTGCTGATACTGCTCCTCGTCCAACCGGCCTTCGCCCAGATTACCCCCGCTCCTCCCCGCTCCGAAGGCCAGGGCCCCTTTGCGAGGCTGGTGCTGCGCGGCGGTACGCTCGTCGACGGTACCGGCGCACCTCCCATTGGCCCGGTCGATATCGTAATCGAAGAAAATCGCATCACGCGCATCGCCGTCGTTGGCTATCCCAACGTCCCCATCCGAGAATCCCGACGACCGGACAAAGGCGACTTCGAGCTGGACGTGACGGGCATGTACATCCTGCCCGGTTTCGTCGATGCCCATGCGCACATCGGCGGATCGAGTCAGGGCACCCCCGCGGAATACGTATTCAAGCTCTGGATGGGCCATGGCGTAACGACGGTTCGTGATCCCGGCAGCATGAACGGCCTGGATTGGACCCTCGACCATCGGACCAAGAGTGCCGGAAACGAGATCACCGCGCCGCGCATCAAGGCCTACCTCACCTACGGCTCGGGCGGCCACGGACTTGACACGTCCACACCGGACGGCGCGCGCCAGTGGGTACGCTGGCTTCACCAGAACGGAGGAGACGGCATCAAATTCTTCGGCCTGCCGCCGGCCGTCTTTGAGGCCGCCCTCGACGAAGCAGGTAAACTCGGCCTCGGCAGTACGTGCCACCATGCGCAGATGAACGTGAGCCGGGCCAACGTCCTGCATTCGGCCCGGTGGGGCCTTCGCAGCATGGACCACTGGTACGGCCTGCCGGAAGCCCTCTTTGCGGATCGGACGATACAGGACTATCCGGTTGACTACAATTACCAGGATGAACAGGACCGGTTCGGTCAGGCGGGCCGGCTCTGGAAGCAGGCTGCCCAACCCGGTAGCGAACGATGGAATGCCGTGATCGCTGAACTCATCCAACGCGACTTCACCATCATCCCGACATTCACCATCTATGAGGCAAGCCGGGACCTCATGCGCGCCATGCGTGCGGAATGGCATGATGAGTACACGTTGCCGTCACTCTGGCGCTACTACACGCCAAGCCGGGAAGCGCACGGGTCGTATTGGTTCTACTGGACCACGGCGGACGAAATCGAGTGGAAGAACAACTACCGCCTCTGGATGCGCTTCATCAATGACTTCAAGAACCAGGGTGGCCGGGTCGCGGCCGGATCCGACTCCGGCTATATCTACAAACTTTACGGATTCGATTATATCCGCGAACTTGAACTCCTCCAGGAAGCCGGCTTCCACCCCCTGGAGGTCATCTGGTCTGCCACCCAGAAGGGCGCTGAGGTGCTGGGGCTCGATGACGAACTCGGCAGTGTGCAGGTCGGCAAACTGGCCGATCTGGTTATTGTAGATGAGAATCCGCTGGAGAACCTCAAGGTGCTCTACGGGACCGGAGCCATCCGTCTGCACAGCGAGACCAACCGCGTCGAACGGGCGGGCGGTGTTAAATACACGATCAAAGACGGCATCGTCTACGACGCCCGACGGCTCCTCGCCGACGTTAGAAGGATGGTCGCCCAGGCCAAATCCGCCGAATCCGTACCCGACACCGCCCACGTCAATAGGGAGTAGCTTCCTGACGAATCGGCGGTTCTGGACGGCCGGCGTATTATCGGCGGTTCTGGACGGCCGGCATATTGTGCGACGGGAACCTGAGCCGGGGGCCGAGGATGCAATGGACCCCACCAAGCCACGCCGCCCGAGATTATCGCCTGTGAACCTTCGCCTCCCGCTGCTGCTCGCGATCCTTTTCGCCCTGCCTCCATGCGACACGGCTCCCGCCGCTGAACCCCCAATCGGCTCAACGGCAGACTCCGTGCGCGTAGCCTACCCCCATCCGGATGCAACGGACGGGGGTCGGATCGAACTCCCCGAAGCCGTCTCACGACGCCTTCTTGCGGAAAATCCGCTCTGGGCCGACGCGCTGCGCATTCACTATAACGCCATCGTGATGGACGGACATGTCGACGTCCCCTCACTCATGATGGACGACTACGACTTCGGAATCAGACACGATTCGGCCCACGTTGATCTCCCGCGGATGATAGAAGGCGGGCTCGATGCACCGTTCTTCTCCATCTACGTGTCCTCAGCAATCCCGGAAGGGCCCCAGGCCTCCCGGTATGCCCGGTGGATGATTCAGGAAGTCGAACGCCAGGTCCGACGAAACGACGACCAAGTCGAACTTGCAGTTACCGCCGAAGACGTGCGGCGCCTCACGCGAGCCGGCAAGAAGGCCATCCTTATGGGCATGGAGGGCGGGCACGGTCTTGGAGGCTCCGTCGACGTCCTGCGCGAATTCCGCCGTTCCGGCGTCCGATACGTAACCCTCACCCATGTCAATTCCAATTCGTGGGCCGACTCGTCGCAAGACCAGGCCCGATGGGGGGGACTCAACGACCTGGGACGAGACCTGGTCCAGGAAATGAATCGAATCGGCGTTCTCGTCGACCTCTCCCACGTGTCAGACTCGACATTCTGGGACGTGATGGAAATCACCAAAGCTCCTCCCCTGGTCTCCCACTCCTCCTGCCGAGCACTCGTCGATAACGTGCGGAATCTCTCTGATGATATGATCCGGGCCGTGGCCGATCGGAATGGCGTCGTGCTGATCAACTACTTCGAACTGGTCGTCAATGGCGGACTCACCGACGAAGTGATGGCCGAAGTATACCGCCGACTGAAGGACTCAGGCAGCCCCAACCTCTGGCGCCTTTGGGACACGATCTACGCCGTCCGCGCCGAGCGCGGCATCGCCCGTGGCACGGTAGACGACATCGTTGACCACATCGACCACGTGGCCCGACTCGTTGGTGTCGATTATGTTGGCCTCGGGTCGGATTTCGACGGCGCCAGCATGCCCGTCGGCATGGAAGACGCCACACGCCTGCCCTGGATCACCTTCCGCCTCCTCGAACGCGGATACTCGGAGAGTGACCTGTATAAGATCCTGGGCGGGAACATTCTTCGCGTCCTGGAAGAGGCCGACCGGGTCGCCGCCCAGCTCAGTGGTGACTAGCCCCCACGGTGAGACGGCTATTCGAAGTCCGTATTCAACTTGAACCGGGAGATGCGGTTGTTGCCGGTATCGGCCACGTAAACGATGCGGTTGTAATAGGCAACGCCGCCCGGATTGTCGAACTGGAGCGGGCTGTCTCCCTTCCCCCCGAAGGAAACGACCACGGGTCGCGTGCTTCCCGAGCCGGGCGCCGGTGCGACCCCTTCGATTCCTGAAGAGGTGAATACGTACAGGCTATCCGCTCCCCCGTCGAGCACAAACACGTAATTCGTTCCGTCCGCCGCAAAAGTCAGATCGGTGGGACTCCGGAATTTGAACTCGTCGAAAAGGAAGCCGTCGCCCCGTTCGGGGTCGCCCACGGGACGGAGCAGATCGGTATTGGGCTGAAACACGATGCCGTCCGGCGTCTCCACACTGCGGATAGCGAGGATGGCGTAGCGCAGCCGCTCCCCGTCTGTCGGCCGCTGGGCGAGAAGGAAGTCGTCGTTACGTCGATACGACTGCCGCTGCGGGGGTTGGATGTAGGATGCCACATCCGCAGGATTAATGGCGCTTCTGAGACTCGGAGATACCGGATTCAGCGCCGAAACTGTCCTCGTGTTGACGCCCGCACGCGAGAATTCCATCACGGCGTTGTGGGGCAGAATCGGCGATCTGATGGGATTGAGAGGACCCCTCCGGCTGACGTACACCCGATTGTCGTGCAGCACGGCTACCCCCGTGAACCGAACCGCCCCATCCGTGTCGACGGGATCAGGCCGGCTGAACCGGCGCGAATCGTCGTCAAAGGGGTGCCAGATGATGTCCTCCGTCGTCGGCGTTCCTGTCGACAGGCCTGAAAACCGGTATACCACGGGAAGGCGCCACACCACGCCGCCCACCAGCGTATCGCGGAGGGCCGTAACGTATACGTGCAGCCGGCGGTCTTGCGTTACGGACGTGGCTTCAATGAGCGGGACAAACGCATTCGGACGGCCGGCCAGGTCAAGAACATGAAGGCCATTGGCATCCGAGACATAGATAAACGTGTCGTACCCGATGTAGACGTCCGTCGGCGCATCCAGCACCCCAAGCGCCCCCTGCCGATAGAAGGGGTTGAGCGGGACGTAGCCGACCTCGTCGAGCAGACGCGGATCGATTCTTCCTTCCTCGAAGATCTCCTTCGTCGTTGGATCGGACTTCGATCCGAATACACCGTCGCATCCGATCAAAGGCAGGAGCATCACCAGGATGAGTATCACCGCCCATCCCTGTCGCAGGCTTGCCGCAGTCCCATCGCACCACCTCCCACAGCACGGGCGGTCCATCATCCCCGGGATTCCCTGCGTGACCCCGGAGAAATGCATGCAGTTCGACCAATCGGAGCACGGCGCCGCAAACCTCGTCATCCCTCTATCGGTTCTGTTGAGGTTCTCGTTCATAGCGCGATATTCAATCCGGCCCTGTGGACGGCGCCCAGCCGGTCCATTCGGCCGAACGCGTAGTCAAAACGAACGGACGGCCCGAAGTCGGGGAGCAAGAGGCCTACGCCGAAACTCGGCGTTCTGATCTCCTCGACGCCGAAGCGGTATCCAGCCCGCAACATCACCGTGTCCCGCCAGCCGTACTCGGCGCCCAGATTCAGGTTTTCCGCATTGTCGTTCGGATTCGTCAACTGACCTGAAATCTGAAGGAAGTTGCCCGACCCCGCACGAATTACGTCGTAGGTCACCCCGAGCAGGAAGGTGGTCGGCGGAGTGAATCGCTCGAAATCGCTCTCAACGATCCGTCCTGGATCGACCGCGGCCCGTTCCAGGGCACCCTTGGGCCTTCCATCCATGCCAAAATTGCGGATGGCCACCGCCATTCGCGCGCCGGTTGTCCCGATCCGATAGAAGGCCCCCAGGTCAAACACGACCGAGCGCGAATCCAGACCGGCGACACTCTCTTGCACGTAGCGCGCCGTGACCCCGTAGCTGAAAAGATCGGTCAACTCCTGGGCAACCGTTAATCCGGCCGCCAGGTCCATGAATCGGAATGTCTCACCCGTTCCAAACGGCTGAAACTCCGTAGTCACGTCCATTTGCCCGGAGTTCAGCGCCTGCAATGACAGTCCAAAATGGAACCTGCCATGACGCGTAACCGCACTGAGATAGTCGATTGTCACGTCGGCATGATAGGCAACGTGCCCCATGCCGACCTGCGTGCCCTCCACCTGCGCCGCCAGCGCAGGGTTCCAGAAAAGAGAGGCCGCGTCGAAGGCGTTCGATGCGACGGTCTCTCCCATTGCCGCAGAACGCGCATCCACCGGGATCTTGAGAAACTGGAAACCGGACGTACCGGCGCGGTCCCGTCCGAACGTCGGCAATAGCTGCGCAGACGCATTCTGCGTACACGCCATCAGCAAGGCCATGCCCGCAAACAGAAGACGGCGCGCGTCCTTACAACCGGCCGCGCACCGGGCACGAGGTACCCGGAACGTCACGAAGCTACGGATACGTTGCCATGTCCGCTTCATGCTGAACCCCTCCTCTTGTCGGGTAGCCCTATCGCACCCTTACCCACAACCGCACGCTCATCTGCCGACACCCCAATTCCGGCCACACGGGCCGTTGCGTGATCCGGTCGATCGATTTCGTACGAACAGCCGCACATCAACTGTTCACCGGTTTCTGCCATGGTCTCCCTGGTACTCATATCCTCACCTTGACCCCCAATGCAATGTGGCGCTGCGGCAGGAAGCGAGCGGGATTCAGCGGAGGAAGCCCGCTGGACGTGGGATCATCGTAGCGCGGATCGCGAAGGCTATTGGGCACGTCGTACCGTGGATCGCCGCGCAGGGCGGAAAAGTCCGTCGATGCCGGATCCACGTTCGGATAAGCGCGGCCGGTTACGGGATTGACGATGATCGCATTCAGCTGGTTGAACAGGTTCGTGACCTCCAGATTAAGCACAAGGTCAGCCCACGGAAGATCGACGGAACGCTCAAATGTCAGATCAAACCACCACCAGGACGAACCCAGGTTCGAATACCGGTTCTCCGGAGTCGTGTCCTCATCATACACGGGCCGCCAATCCCGTTCGCCGGTGAACGGATTGGTTGAGTACCCTGCAAAGATCGCCGGCGTGAACCGCTGACCGCTTCGGTAGGTCGATGACACGAAAAGCCGCATGTGGTTCAGTCCCGGTATCCCGAACAAGGGACTCTCCCGGTTGTGCGTCAGCGTGACGTTGGCCTTCAGATCAAGCGGCCGGTCCCAGGCCAGCGGCGTTTCGAAGGTGTTGTCGATTGATCCGACGGACAGGTACTGGGCCAGCGCATCGTTGTTTGTTGAACTCAATCCCGTGGCCCGCGAGAACGAACCCATGAGCTGGCCCTGAAACCATCGCCCAACACGTTTCAGGTAACTCAGCTCCAGGCCGCGAATGCGAGCAAAATCGCCATTGACGCGGAATGCCCTCGTTGTCTCTCGACCCGTTGGATCCTTGATGAGGACACTCTCGACGGTGATGAAATCGAACTTGTCGCGCCAGAATGCCGTGATGCCCAGCACATCATTACGGGTAATCTGGTTACGGAATCCGATCTCATAGGAAATGTCCACCTCCGGATTAAGATTGGGATTGCCCAGGTCGGCGAAGTACGAACGGTCCTGATAGAACGGATCCAACCCGGTATATACGAACGTGGGGTGGGGCAACTGTGTCGAGTGCCCGTAATTAAAAAACAGCACCTGGTTTTCGCGAACGGGGAACGAGACACGCAACTTGGGCAACAAGCGCACTTTCAACCGCGTGCCAAATATCGCCACCGTCTCGTCGCGATATCCTTCGCGGATGGCCTCCAGAATCGGGGCGTCCGGATTGTCGATGAGGTCGTTGACGTACCCGCCAGGAGCCCAGTACTCCAGACGGAGTCCGAGGTTGGCTATCAGCCCCCGGTAGCGGAGCTGATTGGTTACGAACAGACCCCCTCGGGCGGGCCGTACCCGCCAGACGTCAGCGCTTTGACCCAGCCGGTTGGTCGACGTGGTGTCGCCTCCCGCCGTAACAATAGGGGCTCCCACCCATGGCCGGATGACGTCGATCCACTGATAGTCATTGAACTTGGCCTCGAACCCTCCGTTCAGCCGGAAGTCTTTCGAACGGGAGAAACGGGTGTACGTGAACCGAAGGGTCTGCTCCTCTGCGAAGTGGTCGTGCCAACGCGTCGCAACCCCCCCGTTGTTGATAAACCCGGGGCCCGGCAATACGAAGACCGCGTCCGGATCCGGAGGCAGACCGGACTCGTCCAGGAACCGCGTGGCGGGCCATTCGACGATGCTCTCCGGGTTGAGCTCCGTGTCGACCTGAAGAGGACGCCAGGGCCTGCCATTCGCATCCGCGCGAAGACGGGTAAACAGACGGCTGATCTGGACATCGAAGAAGGAGCGCTCGTCGAGCACCTGCGACCACTTTACGTATGCGATGTTCGTGTCGTGGGTGTACGTATTGGCCTTATCCGGTTGCTGAACGAACACATACTGGAACCCGGGCTGCACGACCGCTTCATTTCCCGTGATCTGGAGCATGCGTGTATTCTGGTTGACCGTCAAGGACCGCTGGTAACTCACCTGCAGCTTCGCGCCCTGCTTGACCTGGTAGGTCAACTTCCCAAGTCCACTCCAGCGGTTTCCCGTGCGCGGCATCCAGAACGTATTGTCGATGAGCGATGAACGCACCTGATCGGGCGTTGCGGTCTGGCGGGTGAAACCATCCGCAAGCTGAATCTGGCCCGAGGTGAAAAACCGCAGCCTTCCGCGCACCAAGGGCCCGCCCATACTGAACTCGTACAGATCCTCCATGAAGTTGGACCCCGCGTCGGCGTTCATGCCCCCGAAGTTGTCCCGCTGATGTGAGAAACTCCCCTCGAAGGCATCCGTCCCCTCCTGCGTCTGAACGGAAACCACGCCCGAGGTGACGTCCCCATGCTCGGCGCCGGTGCCGCCGGTCGTCACCTCTACCTCGCTAAAGGCATTTGACCCGATGTCCAATCCGAATCCTGTGCCAGATAGGGGATCCTTCGCGGATACGCCGTCAACAAGGAACCCCGTCTCACTCGCCCTCCCGCCTCGTATGTAGAGGCCGGTCGGATCCATGAACACTCCGGCTTGTAGGCCCACCACCTCCTGTACCGCCCGTACCGGTGCGACCTCGAGTTGCTCCCGCGTCACGATCGTGGAACTGGACGACTGCTCTACGTCGACGAGCGGTCTGTCCCCCACCACGACAATCTCTCCCTCCGTGGAAAGGATCTGCTCCTCGAGGGGAATGTCAAGCCGGGTCGTCGCCCCGTCGCTCACTCGGATACCGGTAAACAACTTGGTCTCATAGCCGATGTAAGACACCTGCACCGAGTAGTCACCCGTACGCAATCCCGCCACCACATACCGGCCCTGGAGGTCGGAGGCCGCACCGGCCGCCGTACCCGTGACGATGATGTTTACTCCGATGAGCGGTTCGCCCGTCCGGGCATCGGTCACGCGACCCGACAACGTCCCCTGCGCAAGGGAAGACGGAGCGAACAGAGACCCGCCAAGCAGCACCAGAAGAACGGGAACGACCCGATTCGAACACTTCATCGTTTCGGGAAGCCTAGACTTTCAAGAATCATAAACATCGCCTCGCGTGGCCCCTCCGAGGGAGAGACCCCTCTGAACAGATCCAGGCCGGTTCGCTCGTCGGCTAGAGGGATAGCCATCAGCGCAATCCGGCGATCCGCACTGATCGACGCAACCGTGGCCGCCCCCGTCCATGGACCCTGTGCACCCCCTCTCGTCACATACCGGTACTCCGCGCGATAGAGCGGAATGTCGGTCCCACCCACCTCGTACGGCAGGGTGGAGATGAGAAGAGCGTTCGATAGCAGTGCCGGCAACGGCCGCTCGAGGCCCGGCAGTTGACCGACAGGCGCAATCTCCCCATTGTTGGGCAAGCGCAGGCTGGCACGCAACGAGTCGGGAAATGAGACCAGTCCGCTCAGCGGCATCAGCAGGATGGCCGGGTTGCCTTCATTCTCCTCTTCAATATTCGGCAACGAAATCGGCGTATGCACGACCATCTTGCCCCCGTTCTCGAAGAAACGATCTGTTACGCTTGCCACCAAAGGCAGATTGTTGCCCGTGATCGAGTTCGTCGTGTTGGTCGAAACCCAGTAGACGTACTTGAAGAGCGCAAGCGTCTGTCGAATGGTCGGATCTGCAACCGAAGGAAGCGCACCGGATCGGAACGACTCTCCGGTAGATCCGCTCAGGAAGGGCATCGACAGATCCCATACGTCAATCGGCATTCCGACCGGTAGAAAGCTGCGCAGGATTTCGGTGTGGTAACTCTGGACCTGAGGGGCGAAAGACTTCCGATAGTCGTTCACGAAAAGCACCTCGCTGGTCGGGCGTCTGACCTTCCAGGTGAAGGAACGTAAGGCGCTCGTCGTATCGGTTTGATCCACCGCTCGAATGTAGAAGGTGTTTTCTGCGTCCAGTTTCACTCCGGGAACGTAGACAGCGGTCGACTGGAAACCGCGGCCCGTATAGACCCGCGCCCTCGCCGGGTCCGCGTCATCCAACTGGGCAACAAATGTGGCAAACTCGACGTCAGGGGCAAGGCGCACGAATTGCGTCGAGTCGTTAAACGACACGTCGATGCCCGCCAGGTTCTCGGGGCCCTCCGGATCCCTGGCGGTCCATCCAAACGAGAACACGGTAAATGTCTCTTCGGGCGGCAACTCGAATCCTTTCAATAAGATATCCGGCGGCGCATTCTGAATCGGGTAGACGGTTCGGGCAGGTGTGGGATCTCGGACCTCCTTGTTGTCAATAGCCCGAACCTCAAAAACGACGTTGGCCTGGCTCGACCCGGCCTTGATGGGCAGGAGGATGAGCGTGTCAAGGGCCGTCGTCATCACCCAGCCATCGTCAGGACCGATCTGTGAAACGTCCTCATCGGCGAAGTAGCGAATCTCGAACCCGGTGACGAATCCGTCCGCATCCGTCCCGGACCACGAGACGTCCACCGTGCTCGTCAGCCTGATGCCCCCAAGATTGTCGATGAGAGAAGCGTCTCGGACGCTCAGGGCCGTCTCCGGCGGCATATTGTCAATGGGCGTCCCGCTGATCGACGTATCACAGGACGTCAGGCCGAGCCCTGTCAGGATCGCCACGACCACAATAGCCCCCTCGCCGAGCCACCAATATGGCCGGCTTGAGGCACCTCGCCCACCGCTGAAACGGCCTGTCATGTTGCCGGTGGCTAGTTCTTCTTGAAAAGACCGACAACCCAGAGAACGATCAGCGCTCCGATCAGAGCCGTCACGATCCGACCGACCATTCCGTAGGTGTAGATCCCGAACCAGCCCAGAATATGGCCGCCGACAAATCCGCCGATCAGACCCAGACCGATGTTGCCGAGCGCGCCAAACCCTCCGCCTTTCTTGATTTTGCCGGCCAGCCAGCCTGCAATCGCCCCGATAATGAGTGTTACAATGAGTCCTGTCACTTCACACCTCCATGGTCAAGCGCAGGCCCGGGGACGACGAGGCGTCCCCGGGCCTTGCACCGGTTACCTATTTCTGGAGCAACATCTTGCGCGTAAGCACTTCGTTGCCGGCGGTCATCGTGTAGATATACACACCGCTCGCCAGATCGCCCGCGTGAAAGGTCACCTCGTACGTCCCGGCTGACACCGGAGCATCGACGAGCGTCGAGACCTTCCGCCCCATCAGATCGAACACTTCAATTCGCACATCGCCCGCCTGGCGCACGCTGTAGGAAAGTGAAGTCGAGGGATTAAACGGGTTCGGGTAGTTCTGACCGAGCGCATACCGGGAGGGGATTCCACTGTCGACCTGCTCGTTGGCCACATTCGTGATCTCGCCGAAATCCGCAGGGCTTTCGGGTACCAGTTTGTAGTTGCCGAACGAGTAGTAGAGGAAGCCCTGCAGGTACGCGATGATTTCTCCACCGGCGAACAGGGTGCTGCCGCCGTCCACCGCCGGAGAGGCGTCGTCCGAACGCAGCGTGGCCGTGGGCGTACCGACCGACGCGAACGCGAATTCGCCGAAGTTTCCGGCAGCCCCATCCGCATTGTTCGTAACGATCAGGACATTCTCAAAGCGCAGCATCATCCCCTCGTGCGCTTCCGCAACCGCGGCATCACCCAGGATGTCGGTCGTGACCGTCTTGTAACCCAGCGAATCACCGCCTGTGCTGACGACCGTGAATACGACGTCGCTCAAGCGCGTCCAGTCGAAGCTCTCCTGCACCCGCGCCTGCGTGATGTTGATCACGTCACCGCGGCTCAGCGACTCGTTTGTGCGAAGCTGGATACCCGAAAACCCTCCTAGTTCGGGATCGTCCTGAACGATGACCCAGTTGGAGGTGGCCGGATCCGACTGTACGGTTGCCGTGATATCCATGTTGACTACCAGATCTTTCAACGGGCTCGGCCCGGGGCCGCCGGTCGCGGTCTCCTGGATATCCGCAATCCGATTGACGCCTTCAGGATAGAACCGGATCACGCGCTTGGCCGTTTCGGTCGAAGCGTCCTGGCTGTCGGTGGCCTTGACCCAGAACTCTACGAAAACGCCCTGGGCCTGCGCCGGAATCTGGCCCGAATAGGCGGCCGCCGTCTTTGCCGCCTCCGCGATGGTCATCGCCACGACCTGCGTCTCACCCGGATTGTCCGACGCCACAAAGTTCAGTTCCACCGTGGCGATGGTTCTCTCCGGATCGGCCACGACATCCACCGTGACAACGACCGGATCTGCACCGGGAAGAGCACCATCCGTTGCGAGACCGGTGACGACCGGCGGAGACTCCAGGATCTCGAGATCCGAGTCCGACCACGGCGTGATCTTCAGCATCGCATCCGTGGGCTTGCTGAGAAACAGCGGATCGAAGTTGTCAAAGGTGACGAATCCGCGCAACCGTACCCGGGCTCCCGGTGGCGGCGGGACGTACGGGCTCTCCAGCACATTGAAGTTCGACGGATACGACCCGATCCGGTCGTTCCGGTACCGCAGCGAGGTGTCGATGGTCAACAACCACGACTCTCCCTCGGATGCGACCATGAGCCAGGGGCGGCCCGCATCGTCCACCGTTCGGCGCTGCACAATGGCCCCGTCAATCTCGACATACTGGTTGATCAAGCTCTCGTAGTTGTCCCAGTTTGCCTGCTGCAGTCCCTCTTCGTCCAGGATGACGTTGAGGTCGGCCGTCGTGACAGACACCGGATCCAGGATCGATGCGTCCAGGCCGAGATTCTCGTACGAGTCGACGTACTGGATGCTGGTTGGGGTAATCTGAACCACGTTGGCGAAATAGGTGACCTGTCCAATCACGTCAACGACGTCCCCAACGAGGAGATCGAGCGTGCCGTTGTCCTCGTACGCTCCGTCCACGACCTGAATGGTCATGCCATCCAGGCCCTCCGAAGCGGCCGCGGTGTCCCGGATGAAGATGTGGATCCGGCCCACACGATCGTTGTTCACGCTGGCCCGACCAGAATTGAGCGGATCGGCAAGCACCACGCCCACGATGCGGACGTTCTCTCCGTTCAATTTGGACTTGATCGCCGCGTTGACCTGCTCCTGCGTCATGTCGGCGCCGCCCGCCTTGAGCGTGGCAAGCGCTTCATCTGTGATGTCGTTGATGTCCCGGATCGACACCTGGTCCGGCACATCCTGCCCGAAGGCTGTGAGGGTGATGAGCAGGCCCAATAGAGCACTACCCAGACGGATCATGGTTTTTCGTACCATTGTTTCAGTTTGGTTTCGGTTGTTTTGGATGGTAGTGGCGACTTCCTTTGAGGTCGGTTATTTGATGATGGCAAATTTTCCGGATTGAACATCTCCCGAGTCAAGATCCTTCACACTGAAGAAATACAGACCGGTTGACAAACTGAGGCCGCTCTCCGAAAGCAGGTCCCAGGAATGCTCTCCCCCGGGCAATAAACGCTCCTGCCCTCCGAAGTCATCATACCAGCGAATGTCACCCTGGTACGTTGCGGCATCGTGTTCCATCCGCGCTACGATTTCGCCTGCCAGCGTGTACACCCGAATCTCGCAGCGCGCCGGGAGATTGTAGAAATTCAAGCGACGGGTCTTCGATGTCCCTCCATCCCAGGCCGCGTTAACACGATAGGGATTTGGATAGACCCCGACCCGGCCGCGCCCGGCCTCGGCGGGAGGCGTACCCGGAAACACCCGCATCGCCGTTGCCACTTTCGACGATTCGAACGAGGGCAACCCGACGACCGCGTCTCCTTCGTCAAAAGCGGTAACCGAAAAGACGTACTGCCATCCTGACAGCAGCCCCTCCGTATCGAGCCGGTACACGTAGGCCGTCGTATCACCCTCGAAGTAGAACGGTGCCTCGAGCCGAATCTCATCAAATCCGTTGTTGAAGCCCGTTGCGTTCCCGGGCCTGTCGAACTGGGCGACAATCGACGCGCGGCTGACGAGGTCGCCGGATCGTTCATCACCCGGATTGCTCCGATAAACGCGATAGCCCTCGAAATCGCGGAGACCCGTGACGGGATCCCGCGAACGCTCAGCCGCACGGTCCCAGTACAGCAAGACCCGGCCTTCCTCCAGAACGGCACGCATGCGGGGAGGGGCCGGAGGCTCCGGAATCACGTACCGGTCAAGCCGGCCGTTCCCGTTAACATCCTCCCCCGGATCGAGGCGCCCATTGCGGTTGTTGTCCTCCCCGCTGTAGGTGCGACGCGCCCAAAGGATATTCTCGACCAGCAACGCCCGTGACGCCTCCGTGTCCACCGGCCGGTTCGCCAGGCCCTGGAACTCCTCGGGCTTCATCGCCGCCACCATCGCGAACGAGGCGGTCAGCGTGTCCCCGGGTTCCACGCGAGCCAACGGCCCGAGCGACGTCATCGAGATCCAGTTGCCCTGCGCGTTCCTGCCGTCCGTTCTCAACCGCTGCAGCCACGCCGCAACAGCCCCTTCATAGGCAACAGGATCGGGATACAGGTCGGGGTCAGGATAGGGCCTCGCCATCCGACGATACCGCTCGTCGTCACCCTCCGGCCGCGAGAGGTCAGGAATGGGATTGCTGCCAAAACTCCACCAGCGCGGGTTGAAAACAGGCGCCGCATACCCATCTTCCTCAAACTCGTTGCCGAGTTCAGGGATCACGAGGCGACGGCGGCCGTCTGCGGGATCCCGCCATTCCGCACCGAGGAGGACCACCGCCGCGTAGGTGTTCAACGACTCCTCCGTGCCTCCCGCGTTGAACACATACGACGCCATGAGACTGTCGATCGCGCCGTACCCGCCCTTGTTGAAGAAGTTTGTTCCGGTATCGGTTGTCGTGTTGATGTTGCGAGCGACACTGTCGTGCCAGAGCCCCACGTACACCGAATCCCACGCGGCATCGCTGATGTTGACGATGTCGAAGTTCAAAATGACGAACGTTTCCGCGAACGGGAAATTCCAGGCATACGTCCGCAACCGGACGACCATGCCGAGTCTTCCCGCCGCATCGGGCATTGGGATTCCCGTACCGGGCAGTACGGCCGCCGTGTCCGTAAACGTGGTGGTGTAATCCTGATGGCTGATCGCCTGACGCGTGTAGGCCTCCGATGACGGAAGACTTGATCGTTCGACGATCGACGACGCCGGCGCGAACTCGAATCCGACCCCCCCCGGCTGATATCCAGCCCCGGATGTAACCGAGCCCGTTCTCACCGTTACCCTTCCATCGCTGCGAATCGCGCCAACCCAGAGCCCCGCTTCAAAGAGATGCTCGATCCCCGAATCACGTGGATACTCGAAAGAAGGCCGACCCGTCGGGTCTCGCCTGGCATTGGCGTTCCCCACAAATCCCGAATTCGTTATTGTCAAACCCACGTTGCCGACATCCACAACGGCTTCCTCAAAATCCTGCGCCCAACCCGCGACGGACGCGAGAAGAAAGACGACGCTCGAAAAGATCGACTTTCGAGAGCACCAACTCAGGTTGCCGGCAAATCGCACGATGACGGGGATCGTGGGGGTGGAGCAGCGAAAAAATATCGGGTAAGAATAGCAGCCAGACCGACAAAATGCGAGTGAATCTTGTGTCTTGCCGGCAGACCGAGCGGTGCAACCCTACGGACGATATTGAATCAGCGTCAGTCGCTCTTCCGAGGTGAGCGTACCTACCGGCTGGATAGCCGCCCTGGCGATGAGACCTTCCTCCGCCACGAGATCCGTCCAGTCGAGTTCGGGAGAGATTTCCGGTGAGCGCGTCCGGATCGTATAGGTCTCGAAGACGCCCGCCGGGGTGTACACGATATTGCTCGCAATAATCTCCCGCGTCTGCAAAAAGGGAAACGTGAAGGAGGTCCACGACGCCCCTTCCTCAAGCGGCCAACTCAACACCTTGCGCGGCTCGTCCCGCCACACGGTATCCGCCACCGCCGTCTCCCCCGGCACCGGACCCAGATCGAATGGAATCAACCCGGGCGACGGATCCGATCGCTTGGGATACACCAGCCGGGAGGGCGGCTGATAGCTTCCGACCTGGTACAGACCGGTCTCATCGTGCTGGAACCACGACGCGGAAAGCAGGGAACTCGAGCCGAGCTCGCGCAACTCGAGGCGAATCAATGGCGGGTAGCCGGGCTGGACATCGGTTATTGCGCCGACACGCATAACCAGCGTGTCCCGCTCAAAAGAGACCTGTGCCCCGGACGCGTCCTTCAGCGTTTTCGACCATTCGTATACGAATTCGATACCCGGACCGAACCGGAGCGCCCGGATGGGCTCTTTCACCTCCGGACGATCCAGGCACGCGCTCAGAGCAACGGCGAGCAGAAGCAGGAGAAGGCGGGAAACGATGGCTGCAGCGTGGGGTACGGGCATCATGATGCCAAAACAAGTTCAAGTGTGAATGGTGAGCCGCTCGGGCAAATCGTCCCGCTGCGGATGGGGATTGACGACCGAGACCAATGGCATCGACAGGGCTGTGAGGAACGGCGCCACCGTCGCGAATACGAATTCCTGCTGGAACTCGAAAAAATCCGCGTCAAACCCCTGCTGCGCTCCCTCATGCCCCTCCACATCAACATACAGTACACGGGGCCACGAAGGGAAGCGATCACGAGCCTCCTTGACCGCGGCAAAGAGGCGCCCGGCCGCCGTCGCAAACGTGTCGTCTGCATCGATCCTGACGTAGATCGAGACGGTGTTGTCGAAGTTCATCCAGACGCCCGGGGCGTCAGGCTTGGTATAAGCAGGCACGAAGGGGGGCGCACGATCAAGTCCGCCGGCGTCTCCCGTATCGATTTTCTGATCACCCATATCGTCCCGGTGTAACCCGGCCGTAATCGAGCCGTATGATTGCGTATGCCCATCTCGAGGTGGGACGAGGGAGCAGCCGAAACGGGTGGGTTTCGACTGCTCCCTCCCTGACTTCTAGCCTGTGCCTCCCTCCGGATCCTCATCCGACCGTTCCTCCTCCGCTGGTTCTGCGTCCGGATTGACCTCAGGCTCGTCGTCCGACACAAGGTCATCCAGATCAACCGTTTCCTCATCCACCTCGAAGGTCGCCCTCGCCAGCTCCGCTTTCAGGTAAAACGCCGTATACGTGTCCTGCCGGGCCAGCTCCTCCGGCGGCCCCTGAAAGAGGATGCGTCCTCCCGCATCTCCTCCCTCCGGGCCCATATCGATCACATGGTCTGCAACCTTGATGACGTCCATGTTATGCTCGATCACCAAAACGGTATTCCCTTTGTCGACCAGCGCCTGGAGAACGTGGAGGAGGTGCCGAATGTCCTCAAAATGAAGACCCGTCGTCGGCTCATCCAGCACATAGAGCGTCCGGCCGGTTCCTGGTCGCGACAGTTCCGTTGCCAGCTTGACGCGCTGGGCTTCACCGCCGGACAGCGTCGTCGCCTGCTGACCAAGCCGGATGTACCCGAGTCCAACCGCGGCCAGGGTCCGCAGCTTGCGCGCGATGCGAGGCAACTCCTGGAAATAGACGAGGGCGTCGTCCACCGTCATCTCCAGGGCATCGGCAATACTTGCGCCCTTGTATCGGATTCCCAGCGTATCCTGGTTGTACCGCTTCCCGCCGCACGTCTCACACTCCACGTACACGTCCGGCAGGAAATTCATCTCGAGCTTCTTGATGCCCGCCCCCTGACAGGTTTCGCAGCGTCCTCCCTTTACATTGAAAGAGAAGCGCCCAGGCTTGTAGCCCCGAATCCTGGCCTCGGGCAATTGCGCAAAGAGATCGCGAATGTAGGTGAACAGACCGGAGTAGGTCGCCGGGTTCGACCGGGGCGTCCGGCCAATCGGACGCTGATCGATGTCGACGACCTTGTCGATGTGCTCCAACCCCTCGATCGAAGAGAATTGGAGCGGAGTTAATTGCGCGCCGTGGAAACGTGACGCCAGAATCGGGTACAGGGTCTCGTTGATGAGCGTCGACTTCCCCGAACCGGATACGCCGGTCACGCAAACGAACTGTCCGAGCGGAATGGTCAGGTCTCCTCCCTTCAGATTATGACCGACGCCACCCCGCAAGACCAGGACGTTCCCGTTGCCCGTCCTTCGCCTGGCCGGAACCGGGATCGTGCGCTCTCCGCGCAAATAGGCCGATGTGATACTCTCGAACCCGTTGCGGCGCGCCGGCAAGTCCGCAGGCGGCGCCGCTCCGATGACGTGTCCCCCATGCTCCCCGGCCCCTGGACCCAGATCGATGACGTAGTCGGCATCCTCGATCATCTCCCGATCGTGTTCCACGACGATCACCGAGTTTCCGAGGTCTCGCAGGGTGCGCAAGGAAGCGATCAGCCGCCCGTTGTCGCGAGGATGCAAGCCGATGGACGGCTCATCCAGAACATACAGCACGCCCACCAGCTGGGTACCGATCTGCGTGGCCAGGCGGATGCGTTGGCTTTCTCCCCCCGAAAGGGTCCTCGCCGCACGATCCAACGTCAGGTACTCCAGGCCCACATTGAGCAGAAATGAAAGCCGCTCCCGGATCTCCTTGATGATCGGGGCTGCAATGACCGCCCGCCGACCCTCCAATTTGAGCGTCTCAAAGAATCGATGGAGCGAGCCCAGATCCATCCCGACCAGCGCTGCAATCGACTTGTCGGCAACCCGGTACGACAGACTCTCCCTCTTCAGGCGTCCGCCCCCACACGCCTGACATTGCTGCACGCGGAGGAACGATTCGGCCCACCTGCGCTGCGTCGCAGAACCCGTGTTTCGGTAGGTATGCCAGATGTGCTGATGAATGCCGCCGAAACGATGCTTGTACCGCACCTCCCTGTTCTTGTATCGATACACGATGTCGAACTGTTCGTCGCCCGCCCCCTCCAGCAAGACGCCCATCTGCTCGGGCGTCATTCGCTCCAGGGGTGTGTCGAAATCGAATCCGTACCGATCAGCAACCGCCCGGACCTGACTGAAGATCCAGACGTCCCTCGGCTTGCCCAGCACAGCGATCCCACCGGCAGCGATCGAACGCGAAAGATCCGGCATCACCAGGGCATCGTCGATCGTCTGCCGGGTACCCAATCCGTTGCACTCCGGGCACGCCCCGTACGGTGAGTTGAACGAGAAGGTATTCGGGGAGGGATCTTCGTACGAGAGCCCGTCCTCAGGACAGGTCAGGTGTCGGCTATATACCGTGTCCTCATGACCATCCCCCAGGAGGTGCGAGGCGATCAATGATCCGTTGCCGATTCCCAGAGCGATTTCCACGGTCTGCGCCACCCTGGCGCGCAGTTCACCCTGGATGACCAGCCGATCGACCACGACCTCGATATCATGCACTTTGTACCGGTCGATTTTCATCCCCGGCACGATCTCTTTCATCTCCCCGTCGATCCGGACCCGCTCGAATCCCTGCTTGGCGATCTGTTCGAACAACTCCCGGTAGTGGCCTTTCCGCCCCCGAACCACGGGTGCCAGAACGACGATCCTGCTCCCCTCCTCATAGCGCAAAAGCCCGTCGATGATCTCGTCGTCCGTCTGCTTGCGCATCGGAGAGCCGGAGAGATAACTGTAGGCCTCTCCGACCCGCGCATAGAGCAACCGGAGAAAATCGTAGATCTCGGTCACGGTACCCACCGTCGAACGCGGATTCCGGCTTACGCTCTTCTGCTCGATGGCGATGACCGGGCTCAGCCCGTCAATGAAATCCACGTCGGGCCGTTCCATCATCCCCAGAAACTGCCGGGCGTAGGCGCCCAATGACTCCATATACCGGCGCTGCCCCTCGGCATAGATCGTGTCGAACGCAAGACTCGACTTTCCGGAACCCGATAAGCCCGTCACGACCACCAGACGATCGCGGGGAATGTCGAGATCGACATTCTTCAGGTTGTGCTCCCGCGCACCGCGTATCGTGATAACGTCTTCCATGAACCAGAGCTTGCCCGCTTCGAATGGGCCAAGCTATTCAAACATGCCGATGAATCGTCCGTTCCCCATCGACGTTCTGCGAAATCGTCCTGGGCCTCGCGTTCCAGCACCGCCTTCTATGGACCGTTCGGTTTGCGCCCCCTCACATGGCAGCCACCATCCCCATGACCCCCGCCCGAATCATGGCGACTGCAATCGCGGCAAGAAACAGACTTGCCACTTTCGCCAGCGCACCGCTCAGGCCCTGTCCAAAGAACTGGAGCATGCGGGGACCATAGAGCAGACCAACCAACACCAGCGATAGATTGAGTGCCAGCGACACCACCGTGGGCAAGTATCCGAAACCCTGCTGTGATACCAGGATCGTCGTTATCGCCGCCGGACCCATGATAAGCGGTATGCCAATCGGCACAATTCCTACGGCCGATGCGTCCTCTTCCCCGACGTCGGGCCGGCGGCGGCGATAGTCTCCAAACACGAGATCGGTGACGCTCAGCACAAGGAGGATGAGCCCGCCGCCCACACGAAGGTCGTTCAACGTAATCCCGAGGGTCGTGAAGATGAGATCCCCTGCGAGCAGCACAAAAACGGCCAATCCTCCGGCAACAGACAGCGCCTGGAGCGTCAGGCGACGGCGCCGCTCAGGGCCCATCCCCTCGGTAAGGCCGATGAAAATGGGAAGTACCCCTGGCAGATTAATCGCCACGAAAAGAGGAAGGAACGCTTCGAGATAAACAGCCATGGCGTCGCAGGCGGCGATTGAGAATCAGATTCAAACGAGGCCGTGTACCGCGGTTCCACTACGACGTTGATTTGATGTTGAAGAGTGGCCCCCCCGGAGGATCCCCACCGTCCGGGCGACGTTCACGCCCCAACCGACCGGCTCACCCATGTCGAATCCACAATTTCCGCTGTCTCTTCGCCCGGCTCCCGCCCACTATACCCTCCTTCTTGGCCTGGTGCTCCTTGCCGCCGCTTGTGCGCCGGAGCCGACGGATGAGGTGGAGGACGATCCACTGCATGAAGCGCTCTTCTTCACCACGCTGGCACGCGGCACGGATTCCGCCCTGTCGGATACGCTCCAGGTAGTCCTGCGCACCCCCCAGGAGTGGGACGCCTTCAAGCGCGACCTCTACCTCTTCGAACCCCCGCGCCGTATCGACTTCAGCCAGGCGATGCTGTTGGCCGTCGCCATGCCGGTCGACACCGGGGGGTACATGATGGAGGTTGAATCGGTAGAGTACTCTCCGGACAGTGTTTACGTGTCCTACACCGTCTACGAGCCCGGGGGAGACTGCCTCAACGTCGAAGCCGCCGTGACGCCCTTCCACGTGGTGGAAGTACGGCGGGTTGACGAGCCCGTCCGGTTCGTCAGCCGGCGAGAGTACGTCTTCTGTGACCGACGAAGGTGATGGAGCGGCTTGGCTCCCTCCTACACAGTATGGTTGGACAGGGTAGGCTCGTCCACCGCTGTGTCGTGCTCGATCAAACCGTCGCGCAGACGAATGATCCGGCGCGCATGGCGGGCAATGTCCTCCTCATGTGTCACGATCAAGATCGTATTCCCGCGACGATGAAGGACCTCGAAGAGTTGCATGATCTCCTCCGCAGTCTTCGAATCCAGGTTGCCCGTCGGTTCATCAGCCAGCAGGATCGAAGGCTTGTTGACAAGCGCGCGAGCTACGGCGACGCGTTGGCGTTGGCCGCCGGATAGCTCATTGGGCTTGTGGGAGACCCTCTCTGCCAGTCCAACGCTTTCCAGCGCCTCGAACGCCTGCTTCCGGCGCTCCGCTTTCCGCATGCCGGCGTAGATCAGCGGCAATTCCACATTCTGCAGGCAACTGACACGGGCGAGCAGATTGAACGTCTGGAAGACGAACCCGATCTCTCGATTACGGATCTGCGCAAGCTCGTCGTCGGACATATGGCTGACATCCTGGTCGTTAAGCATGTACTGTCCGCTCGTCGGGGTGTCCAGGCAGCCGATCACATTCATGAGCGTCGACTTCCCTGACCCCGATGGTCCCATGATCGCGACGTACTCATTGGCGCGAACCTGCAGCGAGACGCCCGCCAATGCGCGCACCTCCATATCTCCCATCTGATACGACTTCCGGATATCCCGGATATCGATCAGCACCTTTCGGTCGGAATTAGATTCCACTTGCATGGCTGTTCTGGATTGCGCTAGAACTGACTCATTCATTGTGCAGCGATCCGGGTTGGCCGACCCGGGCCCTCCGTCTTGACGTTGCTTCCCTGCCGAAGCTGTCGGCTCACGGCACTGTACGGTCCGATGATCGCGGTCTGGCCCTGTTCTAACCCAGACCGCACTTCGATGTACGAATCGTCTGAAATCCCGGTCTCCACTTCGACCATTTCGGCCTTCCCGTCTTCAACGACGAATACCACCTTCCTGAGGTCCTCGGTACGAGCCCTTCCTCCTTGCTGTTGATCCGCATCGGAATTCCCGGTCTCTTCCGCCGTCTCATCATCCTCCGCAGCCTCGGCTCCATCCTCCTCCTGCGCGATCAGATTGAAGTCGCGCACGGTCACCGCCTGAATGGGCACGGCCACGGCTGCCGCAACGGTGGCCGTAAATATATCTACCGTACCACTCATGCCCGGCCGAAAGCGGGGCGCATCAACAGCCTGCCCGGCCGCCAATTCCTCGTCCCGAACCACAGGCGCATCACGCGTCCAGCTTGTGTCCAGGTTATGGTCATCGAGCACGCGCACTTTGACCGGAAAATTCGTGACCTGCTCCTGTGTCCCGGCCCCCGTCACCCGGGCGGAGTTGGCGATCTCCGTCACGACCCCTCGGAAAACGCGCTCCGGATAGGAATCCACCTCGATGGCCGCGCTGTCACCCAGCGCTATATTTACCACGTCGTTCTCGTTGACATCGACCTCGAGTTCCATCTGGTTGAGGCGCGCCACCCGCATCAACTCCGTCCCCGCCATTTGCGACGTTCCTACCACCCGCTCGCCCGCCTCAACATTCAACTGGCTGATCGTCCCGCTCATCGGCGCGTAGATTCGGGTCTTGTTCAGTTGCTCTCGCGCTTCCCGTTCCGCAGCCTGCGAACTGGCCAACCCGAATTCGGCCGACTCGAAATTTGCCTGTGCCACATCATACTGCGTCTTCACCGTCTCGAAATCGCTCTCTGCGATGACGTTCTTCTCGAACAACTCCTTGCTGCGGCGCACGTCCAGTTCTGCCTGCAGGAGATTGGCCCTGGCCTGACTGAGACTGGCCTTTGCCTGCGATACCCGCGCCGAGGCCTGTTCGGTTTGCGCGACGTAGAAATCGGGCTTGATGCGCACCAGCAGTTGACCCTGGGTCACCTCGTCTCCCTCGTTCACACCCAGAAATACGATTTCGCCCGATACGTCCGGACTAATCTTGACTTCGGTTTCAGGTTGAACCTTGCCGGAAGCCGTCACGACCTGTGTGATATCCCGTTTCTCTACAGGGGCCGTCTCAACGGAAATCCCTTCCCCGCCCGCCCCGAACCAACCGGCCTTGGTACCGATGACGGCGATCACTGCGAAGATCACCATGAGAACTCCGATGAGAATCAGGATACGCCGGGTAGATTTCTTCTTCCTTGCCATGGGTTTGGTATGTGTGTCCCGAGGTACGAGGGGCCTCGCTCCGCGGAGCCGGCCGTTGAGCCCTGAGGCCGGCAGCCGGCCTACTGGAAGATGGAGAGGGTCGGGTCGATAGCCCCCGTGTAGTAATCCAGCAATCGATTGCGCGTGAGGTAGGTGTAGATCGCCGTCACACGGTTGCCCGCGGCCTGTTCGTAGGCCGCCCGCGACTGGGTCAGTTCAACGAGGGTCGAGGCGCCCACGTTATAGCGCTCCTGTTCCGCTGCCAGCGCTTGCTCGGCCGATCGGAGTTGCTTCTCCGTCACGTCCAACTGCTTCTGTGCCGTCAGATAGTCGAGGTGCGCCTGCCTTACTTCGAGGGCGACTCGCTGCTGGAGCGCCTGGTAGTCCAGCCGAGAATTGCTCTCCTGCACCTCGGCCCGCTCGACGGCGGACTGGACCTGGAAACGGTTGAAGATGGGCACCCTGATACTCAGCCCGACCGAGCCGCCGCGGTTGTCTCGAAGTTGGTCGCTGAACGAGAACACGCGTTGACTCGAATACACCGTGCGCACGTTGCCGGAAAGATCCAGTGACGGCAAAGCCGAAGCCCTGGCAACCTGCACACCATATCCCGATGCCGTAATCGAAGCACGCTGGGATTTGAGATCGGCACGGTTTTCGTACGCCTGATTGAACAGATCCTGCAGATCATACGTCCTCGGCGCAAGGGATAACTCCTCGGTCGGGGGCGCGACGAATTCGTAGTCGCCAAGAGGATCAAGCTGGAGCACCTGGATCAACTGTACCTGGCTCAGCTGGTACGCCCGCTCCGCGTTGAGCAACTGGAGTTCATTCTGGGCCACCTGTGCCTCCTGTTGATACAACTCGGAAATCGGACGCGAACCGACGCGGATGAACTCCTCTATTCTCGCAAGAAGCTGTCGCTGGGCAGAGAGGTTCTCCTCCTGAATGCGAATCTGTTCCCGATCCAGGATGACCTGGAGGTACTGGAGCGCGACCCGCGACAGGATCTCCTGCCGTGTGCGCTCGAGCGAATACTCCGCCGCATCATAGCTCGAACGTGCCTGGCGCAGCGTGTTCGTGTTACCAAAGCCGTCAAACAGCGTGATGCCGGTCGACAAACCCATCGACATGCTCTCACTCGTCTCACTGACCAGCTTCCCTGCAGTCTGGTCGAATGCCAGACCATATTGCTGGTTAGGATTTACGGAAAAGTTGAGATTCGGGAGAAAGTCGGCCCGCGCGCTCCTCACCGCCGTTCCTTGCAGATCGAGGTTCCTGCGGGTCTTCTGCAGATCCACGTTGCGCTGGAGCGCGATCTGGAGAGCATCCTCGAACGTAACTTGCTGCCGGGCCTGGGCCCGAACCTGGCTTTGGGCGGAGAACAAGAGGATGAAGACGGGGAGCAGCCCCCAAACGAGGGACGCAAATCGGCCCGAAATGAAGCGCTGGGACCTTGCCATGGATTTCGTTTCCGGTCGCTGTAAGGTGAGATTCATACAGCCCCTTTGACGACAGCGCGACGCGTTTTGTTACGCCGGGGCAAGGGCTTGATACGAGTGGCATGCCCGGCGACTTGAGGTGAGCCCGGCGCGACGCGAACGGCGGAGGGGGAGGGATTCGAACCCTCGGTCCCGGGGATACCGGAACGCTGGTTTTCAAGACCAGTGCAATCAACCACTCTGCCACCCCTCCGATCAGGAGTCCGGTCCAGAAAAAATGAGTCCCGAACCGACGTTCAGGACCCATTTCCAGGCGGAGAGGGAGGGATTCGAACCCTCGGTACGAGTTGCCCCGTACGACGGTTTAGCAAACCGTTGGTTTCAGCCGCTCACCCACCTCTCCGTATGAGCCGTCGCGGCCAATGCGGCCGCCCACTTGCCGTCGTTACTCCGCGGATTTCTCACCTGTTCCTTCCGAGGCATCACTGGTGCGCGGGACGGGAAACAGGCAATCCGAGGACAATAAAGATAAGAAGATTTGAAATCGGATTCAATCCACCCATCGAAAGGGCTTACCCGTTGGCAAGTGCCTCCGCTCCGGATGCGATTTCTAGGATCTCCTTGGTGATCGTAGCCTGCCGGGCCCGGTTATAGGTGAGGCGCAGGGAGCGCATCAACTCGCCGGCGTTCGTAGTGGCATTGTCCATGGCGACCATGCGGGCCCCCTGTTCGGCTGCATTCGATTCCAGGAGGATACGCCACATCTGGAAGTTGAGATACCGCGGCAAGAGCGCCTCCAGGATGGAGTTCGCATCCGGCTCGAAGAGGTAGTCCATCTCGTAGGCGTGCCGGTCCTCGCTGTGATAGGCCTCGCTGCGTTCCATCACCGGCGTGACGAATTCGCCCAAAGGCAACGGCAGGAACGGCTCCCGAATGCGGTTCTGGGCGATGGTATTGCGGAATTCATTGTAGACCACCTTCACCTCGTCCCACTGATGCTCGAGGTAGCCCTCGACGACCACTTTCACGAGTGCAACCGCTTCATTGTATGTGAGATGGTGAAAGAAATTGCGGTAATCCCCAATCAGCTGATAGCCCCTCCGTGAGAAGTGTTCGTGCCCTTTGCGACCAACGCACAGGAGATCCACATGGCCCTCCGCGAACGGACGTGCATACTCCTCCTGAATGGTGAGTTCGGCTTCCTTGATGATGTTCGTGTTGAAGGCTCCGGCCAGACCCCGATCGGCTGTCACGACGACGATCAACACCCGCTCCACCACATCGCGACGCTCGAATAGCGGATGGGCCGACTGCGAAACACGGGTCTTGACCCGGTTGATGATCTCCCTGAGCTTGAACGCATAGGGCCGCGATGTGAAAATGGCCTCCTGCGCCCGCCTCAGCTTGGCGGCAGCAACCATTTTCATCGCACGCGTAACCTGTTGCGTGCTCTTGACCGACTGGATCCGATTGCGAATGTCACGAAGACTATCCATGCCGCGTTCGTTTCAGCCGTTCTGACTAGTGTTCCGACAACATCACTTCCACCAGGTCCTGTGCCTCCTTGCGCAGCACCTCGGCCACCTCGTCATGCAATTCTCCCGTCTCACGAATGCGGTCGAGTGACGACTGGTGCTTCAGTGCCAGACGCTCGAGAAACTGTGTCTCGAAGGTGCGGACCATTTCGACAGGAAGTGGATCAAGGAGGCCCTGACCGGCTGCGAAGATGATGGCCACCTGATCTTCCACATCCATGGGGTCAAACAGACCTTGCTTGAGGACCTCCACGAGCCGCTCGCCGCGCCGCAGCTGGGCCTGCGTGGCCGGATCAAGATCGGATCCGAATTTTGCGAACGCCTCCAACTCGCGATACTGCGCCAGATCGATACGCAGCGTGCCCGCCACCTTCCGCATGGCCTTCACCTGCGCGTTGCCACCCACGCGGCTCACCGATATGCCGACGTTAATGGCCGGCCGAACCCCCGCGTTGAAGAGGTTTGACTCGAGATAGATCTGCCCGTCCGTGATGGAGATGACGTTGGTCGGGATGTACGCCGAAACGTCTCCTGCCTGCGTCTCGATCACGGGAAGCGCGGTAAGAGAACCGCCGCCCTTGACACGGTCTGCTATGGATTCCGGGATGTTGTTCATTCTGCGCGCGACCTCGTCGCTCTCGACGATCTTCGCGGCCCGCTCGAGCAGCCGGCTGTGCAGATAGAACACGTCGCCCGGATACGCTTCGCGCCCCGGCGGGCGCCGCAGCAGTAACGAAACTTGTCGATAGGCGACGGCCTGCTTGGACAAGTCATCGTAGATGACCAGCGCGTGGCGCCCCGTATCCCGGAAGAACTCGCCGATACACGCTCCCGCGAACGGGGCAATGAACTGCATGGGCGCCGGAGCGGACGCCGGGGCATTGACGATCACCGTATAATCCAGGGCGCCGTTTTCCTCCAGCGCCCGCCGTACCTGGGCTACCGTCGAACTCTTCTGGCCAATTGCGACATAGATGCAGTACACGGGCTTGGCCGTGCCGTGCGTCTTCTTCTGGTTGATGATGGTGTCGACAAGCGCCGCCGTCTTACCGGTCTGCCGGTCTCCGATCACCAGCTCACGTTGTCCGCGACCGATAGGGATCATGCTGTCGATTGCCTTGATGCCGGTCTGAAGCGGTTCCTTCACCGGCTGGCGATAAATCACCGAAGGCGCCTTGCGCTCCAGCGGCATTTCGTACAGGTCGCCGGTGATCGCGCCTTTCCCGTCCATCGGGCGGCCCAGCGGATCGATGACGCGCCCCAACATCCCTTCGCCGACACCGATCGCGGCCACGAGGCCGGTCCTCCTGGCCGTATCTCCCTGCCGGATCTCGTCGGTCTCGCCGAAGAGAACGGCGCCCACATTGTCCTCCTCGAGGTTCAACACCATGCCGCGCACCCCGCTCTCCGGGAATTCGATGAGTTCGCCGGCCTGTACCTTCATGAGCCCGTAAAGGCGGGCGATTCCGTCACCCACCTGCAGTACGGTCCCGACCTCGTACACATCGGTCTCGGCCTGAAAGCCACTGAGTTCCTTTCGGAGTACGGAGGTAACCTCGTCGGGTCGAATAGCCGTTGCCATGTAAATCTTCCGTCTACGCCGTGTTTCGGGGCCAAGCCCGCTAGTTGTCGATTGGTGATCCCTCTTTCAACCGCTCGTGTAACTCCGCCAACTGGTGCCGGATGCTGCCGTCGCGCACTTCGTCGCCCACGCGCACGACGATCCCGCCGAGCAGCCGAGGGTCCACGTGAGCGATGAGGCGAACCTGCTTCCCGGTGAACTGCTCGAGCGCTTCCTTCAAGGCTTCTTCCTGGACCGGGGTGAGTGCAACCGCCGTCTCCGCTCGGACTTCCTGAATGCCCAACCGTTCATCCTGCAACAGGCCATAGGCCTGCGCCATCGATGGGAGCATGGACTCCCGCCCCTTGTCCAGGACCAGGTGGAGAAATCGAAGTACCAGGTCGCCGACGTTTCCTCCGAATAGTCTGCCGATGACGGCTCCCTTTGTCGTTCTGGGGATGGTGGGATTCGCAAGGAAGACGCGAAGTTCGCGCGAATCCGACAGGGTGCGCTCAACGACATCCATATCGCGTCCAGCTTCCTCGGCCAGACCCGTCTGCTCTGCCTCGTCGTAAAGCGCTCGCGCGTATCGGCGAGCGATTGCATTCACGTTCATGAGGATCCCCCGAAGGCGGACTCTTGGTCAGTTCTTTGGCAGTTCCTTGATGAAGTTTTCTACCAGACGGCGGTTCTTCTCTGCATCGAGGCTCGCCCCAATGACCTTCTCGGCCGCCTCGATCGCGAGCCCGGCCACCTCGGAGCGCAGGGCATCCAGGGCCCCGAGCTTCTCTTGCTCGATTTCAGCGCGGGCCTGGCGCAACATGTTCTGCACCTCTTCCTGGGTGCGCGCAGCCTGCTCGGAGCGGAGCTGTTCAGCCCCCTCCCTGGCTTGCCTCAAGATACGTTGGGCCTCAACCTCGGCCTCACGCCGCGCCTTCTCATTATCCGCAGCCACTTGACGCGCCTCGTCCAACGCGCGCTCGGCGCGTTTGATCGATGCGTCAATGGTCTGCTCCCGCTGCTCGAGGGCACGGTAAATGGGTCCCCAGGCGTACCGCCAGAGGATGAGCAACACGAGGCCGAAAACGACGACCGTCCAGAAGAACAGCCCCGCTTTAGGATCGAGGAGCGCCGGTATCGGCGTCTCTACCGCGAGAACAAGAATCAGGTGCGTCATCGGGTAAATGGCAGCATTCCCGCCACCCCCACCGCAAGGTGAAAGGTGGCGTCAAACCGGACACGTGCATGACGGCTGCATCCGGCTGCGTGAATCGACCTGCTTCGCTGAAACCGGTTAGACAGCGAGACCCGGGCCGACGAAGAGCAAAAGGATCGCGACGATTTCGCCGATGATGGCGATCCCTTCGATGAGCGCCGCGGCGATGATCATCGTCGTGCGAATATCGCCCGAAGCTTCGGGTTGACGCGCCGTACCCTCGAGTGCGGCGGCAGCCAGCCGGCCGATCCCGATCGCGGCGCCAAGCGTAGCGCCCAACACCGCCAGACCCGCGGCGAGAAAGGCCATTCCTGCAGCAGTCATGTCGAAATACTCCTTGGGTTGGTTTCGTTAAGAGGAGAGAACAGGGTAGAGTGCCGTTTCCGTCTCGATCGCGTTATGATGCGCGGACCGCAATCGGCCGCAGCGTTCCATCATCTTCGTGTTCGTGTGCAACGCCTGGTGTCCTCAGGGCCGACGTCCCGGAACCTGAATCCAGCTCGTGCCCATCGCCGTGCCCGTGCTCCACGTGCTCGTGCTCCTCGAGCGCAAGCCCGATGAATACGGCCGAGAGGATCGTGAAGACATAGGCCTGAATCAATGCCACGGCCAGTTTCAGCACGTATATGAACAGGGTCAGCGGCACGCTGATGAAAATGGACGCCACCCCCATGCCCGTGCCGAACTGGGACGTAAAGATAAAAATGAGGCCGAGCAGGCTCACAATGACAAGGTGCCCGGAAACCATGTTGCCAAAAAGTCGGAAGGCGAGTGCGAGCGGTTTCGTGAACATACCCACCAACTCGATCGGCACCAGAATCACTTTCGTGAAGCCCGGAACACCGGGTGGGTTGAAGATGTGCCGCCAGTAGTCCTTCGTGCCGGCAATCTGTGTGATCACGAACGTGAACGAAGCAAGGGCTGCCGTGACCGCGATACCGGAGGTGGCCGTCACTCCCCACGGCACGAGCCCCATGAGGTTCGCGATCATAATGAACAGAAACGCTGTAAGGAGATACGGAAAATACTTGCCCGTCTTGGCCCCCAGAGTGGGCCGGCAGATTTCATCCCGGACAAACACGATCAGCACTTCCATGAAGTTGTGCCAGAGACCGCGCGGAGCCGTTTCCACGCCGATGCCGCGGCGATACCGGGCCGCAAGCCGAAACGCCACCAGCAACAGCAGGATGGCTGCGATGAAGACAAAGACGAGATTCCGCGAAATGGAGAAGTCGACAACCACCGAGCCCGAAAGGGGCACGAGCGGGAAGTAGACGTGCTTGTGCTCGGCAATCACCTCGTCGACTTCCTCAGGGGTCAGAGGCGCCCCGTCCCGTGACAACAACCCATATCGACCCGACTCCAGGGCGCTGTGTGTGCTCGAAAAGACGTCAAGCCCCAGACCACCATCCCTGCGCTGAACGAGGAGAATCCGGGGCAGTTCAAGTTTGCCGACCGGAAGAAAGTCGAGGTAATACGCATCGGCCGCATGGCTCACCGCATCCGGATTCCCCCCCTCCGCGGCCGCTGCCCGGACGGGCGACGTCGCGAAGACCGCCGACAACAGAACGAGGGCCAGTAGGACACGAAGGCTCATGAGAACCGAACCGATTGGTTTGCTTTCCGATCGAAGCGGCCCCACAAACCGGGGCGCGGCAGACAAGTTTCCCGCTAGGAGGCCGAGTTCGTCCATCTTAACAGAATCCACATTTCGGCGCCCAGCCCCGCCACTACGGCGATCACGAACGAAAGGCCGAACACCAGTGCGTCTACCGGCGTCAACCAGAGTACCAACGAAACCAGGACGAGTACTCCGATCATCCGCAGACCGAGACTTCCAAGAACGCGACCCATGAACTGGCGGCTCGGCAATCCCATCGAACGTTTCAGTATGACGAGGCTTACCGCGAGGTTCACCGACGCGAGTCCTATTCCGAGGACGGCACTCAGGGCAACGGTCAAATCCACCGGACGTCAGACGGTTATCGGCGCGTTTGAGGATGGGGAAGAAGGTACGGACCCCGGACACCCCACCACCTCGGTCGCGGTGAAAATCTGATTGAATCACCGCTTCGCGAGTTTCCCGGGCCGAATTGAAGGGAGACGCGTGGCCTACGGGCCGGCGTCCGGCGCCTTCTTCCTTGCCCGGTATGAACCACGCCTGTCCGTCTCGATCACCATCCGATGAATACGCGCAAATACGGCGACGAATCCCAAAACGAGACCGGCAAGAAGAAGCCAAGGTTGCGTCTTGAGCCACAGATCCAATGCGTAGCCCATCGCGGGATACACGATAAAGGCTACCGCAATCTGCCAGCCCAGCATCAGGGCTGCCCCGACACCTCCTAGCGGCGCCTGCGGTCCGCCGCGACCGGACGGAGCCCCGTCAGCGTCATTCACACCGAGGCTGGTTTCCCGGGACCGCCCGGCTCGCCGGTGGGCGCGATTCTGGCCGGTTTCGCCGGCTCCACCGGCCTGGCGGCCTGCCCGGGTGCGGATTTCGTCGTCATGTCAGCCTTGCCGGTGAACGTGGCCCCGTCTTCAATGACCATCTTGGGCGTGCGCACGTCCCCCTGAACATTACTCGTGCTCCGGAGAATGAGCCGCTCTTTCACCACCAGGGTTCCGCGAATCGTACCCGCGATGTCCGCATTCGTCGCAACGATATCGCCATCGATCTCACCCTCGTCGGTCGTGATGAGCTTTCCGTCAACATCGATTTCTCCTTTCAGCTTACCTCCGATCCGGATGTCACCCTTGATCTGGACGGTTCCTTCGATCAACGCACCCTGCCCGATCATGTTGACTTGCCCGACCGGGGGTGCCGATGGTCGCGGAGGCGCGGAGGGCATGGATTCAGTGGTTTCGGGGCGGGATCCAAAAATGGCCATCGTTGCTGCCTGTCGAATGGATGATGATGCCTGTCACGGCGTCTTCGAGGAGAAGGAGAACGCCGCCGAATTCGGCGGCTTACCTGCACGGACCCATGTCCTGATCCCGAGAAACCTCCCTGACGGCTACTGGATGAAATACTGCTGAGGGTCCTGAGCGAGTCCGTTGTGCCACAACTCGAAATGGATGTGCGGACCCGATGTAAGTTCGCCCGAATTGCCGCTAATGGCAATAGCCTCCCGGTCCCGAATTCGATCCCCCACGCGTTTCAGGAGCCGTTCGTTGTGCTTGTGGACGGACAAATAGCCATCCGCATGCTGCACCATAATCGTATAGCCCCCGTCGTTCGTCCAATCGGCGAATATGACGTGGCCGTCACCGATGGACTGCACGGGCGTTCCGGTGGGCACAGCAATGTCCACCGCGAAGTGGGCACCTCTCGCACTGAAGCCGCGCGTCAGATAGCCGTCCACCGGGGGACGCACCGGAAGCCTCAGACTCGATATGTAGTTCCGCGTGGCCGCTACGGCGACAAATTGGGGTACTTGAGGCGCGGAAAGACGGTCCATCGGAACGGCAGGCTGCTCATGATCGGCCCAACTGCCGGTCACCGGCACATCCGGCAAGGGCAATTCCGCGGGGGCATCGACCTCCTCCTGCTCCTCCTCGAAGGCAGCGTCCGGTATGATCCCGCCGGTCAGCAGCCTCTTGAGTTGTTCCACATACTGCGTCTGAACGGCGAGCGAGTCCTCCAGTCGCTGGATCGCCACCGCCGTGCGCCGGGCACTTGCCCGGACATCCGCACTGCCGCGGCCTGGAACCAGTTCGATGATCGGAGTGAACAGGAAGACCAAGGAAACCAGCAACACTGTGGCGAACATCGTTCCGAATAGCGCATAGCGCAGAATCCGTGGCCTGACTTCGTACTGCCTCGCCTGCCCCATGCTGCTCTCATCCAAGACCACCACGGTGTATGTGGAGGGGGTGTCGTCAGTGATGTCGGCCAGAAAGGGAATCATCGCCCGATTCTCGTCTCGTATTGTACGCGCATAGCCTTGCCTGAACACGGCCGATGCGGAAGTGGTTCCTGGCACCCTCCACTTGCCTGAAATGAGCGGATTGACTATATTACTAGGCTAAGATTTCTCACTTTTTACCTCAATGGCCGAGTTCGAGTCGGCCGAATGATCAGACGATGCCCCAGCACAAGTCAGCCCTCAAGCGTGTTCGTCAGAATGCCAAGCGCCGCCTGCGCAATCGCATGCACATCAGCAAAGTGCGTACGATGATCAAGCGGCTCCGCACCACCCAGGATCCGGCGGTTGCGGCAGACCTCCTCAACGAGACGAAATCCTATCTCGATCGGCTTTCCACCAAGGGAGTCATCCACAAGAGCAAGGCGGCCAACACGAAGAGTGGACTCGAGCGGTACGTCTCGTCCCTGTCATGACGGCGTGATCGGGGCGCGCGGCCGGTACATAGCGGATCGTATGTATGAATCTCGCCGCATCACCGGCAAAAAGGGCGTTCTCCGACAAGATTTCGACAAGATCCGGTTGCTTTTGCTTCGGCATTTTTGGAAACTGACTCCACTTGACGCACAGGAGGGGGCAAAGGGTCCATAGCCGGTTGAACCGCCTGCCGGGCGTCATCACTCAGGGCAGAAATTTCAAAGACCTCAGCGTCTATTATGTGTTCAAGCACCCCGCGGTGCTTCACCCAAGAAACGCTTTCATCCCTACCAACCAGAACGACCCATGGCTAAGAAATTCCCGGTGCTTCTTGCGCTTGGACTTGCGGGCGGCCTCCTGCTGACCGCAACCACCGCCGAGGCCCAGACCCGGTCGGAGAAGGCCCGAAGCCTGCGGGCCGACGACTCTTTTTATCTGCGAGCCCGCGTTGGCCTCTCTACCTACGGTGGAGACCGTGACGGCGATGCGCCCGAGAGTTTCCTCAGCCTCAAGATCGGGGACAAGTTCAGCAATGCCAGCTGGTCGCTCAGCCCGGCGGTGGGATATGCCTTCTCCCCCTACCTGGCGATGGAACTGAACTGGCAGATCGGCAAATACACGCAGGTCAATGCCAACTGTAAACCCTTCGGTGCGACCAGCGGGTGCACGCAGACGAGCCATGTGGACGGGACGGCTCCCAATCTGGACCAGGATGATTCATCCCAGATTCGGCACAGTCCTTCCCTCCTGCTTCGGTGGACCCCCTTCGCACACTGGCGCGTTTCTCCCTACGTGCACGGCGGGGCACACTATTCGTTCGGCAAGGTGACCAAGCAAGGCGGTTCGTCCGAAACCGTCTCTGCGTACGGCCCACTTGCCGGGTTCGGTGTTGACATCGCCACGGGAACGCGACTTTCCTTCTTCCTCGAGGCCACCGGGATGTACAACTTCCCGGATGACGGGATCGATGTGGCCGACCCCATCACGGACGACAACGAAACGTCGTTCGACCTGCTCGGCTTCTACGGCGGCGGCCTCACGTACTCCTTCAAGGCTCCGTGTACCCCCGTCGAGGTGCTTTCCGTCGAAGGTCCTAGCCGCGTTGCCGTCGGCGAAGCCGCAACGTACACGGCCACGGTGAATGCCGATGCGTCAACCTCCGGCCTCACCTACAGGTGGAACATGGGCGACGGCACGGTGGCCACCGGCCTCACCGTTACCCATACCTACACCCGCGCCGGCACCTACAACGTGGCCTTCACCGCTACCAACTGCGGCGGCTCCGATAGTGACCAGATGGCGGTCGAAGCCTACGATCCGTGCCCGGTACCCGCACAGATCGTTTCCATCGCTACCGATCCGGCCGACCCGATCATCAATGAGAACGTTCGCTTCACGGCGAATGTCCGCGCAGACCCACCCGCTACGTACGCCTGGACGTTCGGCGACGGCGCCACCTCCACCGCTGCCTCACCCACGCACGCCTACGGCGAGCCGGGCGAATACACCGTTACCCTCGAGGTGACGAACTGCGGCGACCAGACCGACAAGCGGACGATGAACCTGCGCGTTCGCGAGTTCCGGTGCAGCGAGATCACCGAACTCAACTCGGTCTTCTTCGATCGGAACAGCGCCGAGCTCGATGCCGAAGCCCGCGCCCTCCTCGATGAGAACATCGCGATCCTCAAGGAGTGCCCGGAATTGAACGTCCGCCTCGACGGCTACGCCTCGCGTGGCGAGCGTCGCCCGCAGCAGCTCTCAGCTGACCGCGCCGGCGCCGTCGAGCAGTACTATATCGACAACGGCATTTCCCCGAACCGCCTGACCGCACGCGGTCTGGGTATCGATCCCATGGGCGGCAAAGGCAAAGCCGGCGCCGACCGGCGCAACCGCCGCGTTGACTCCATCATCGTCCGGTAACACCCGGCCGATAACCCCTCTACACAACCAAAGCGGGTCCGTTTCGACGGACCCGCTTTCTTTTTGACTTACCACTCTCTACCAGCAATAGCCTGACGAACACCCGGCGTGAGACGCCCGGCGCTGCCGCCCGCCCACTCCCGTCAGCCCGCGGATTCGGGATACCCTTCACCCACTCCCTCGGCGCACCTCATCCCCGGTCGAGCCACTCCGGATCCCGCACGTCGAACGATCAGGCCCCGATCCCACCGAATCACCACATCCGCCAATATGATCATCTCGGGATCTCGGTCGAACGATCAGGCCCCGATCCCACCGATTCACCACATCTGCCATTATGATCATCCCGGACTCTCGGCAGTCTCCAAACCTCGGATTCTCATATCCACGGCCGGGGGGATGACGTCCTGCAAACGGATGTGCAATAACAGATTTAGGTTGATGATGTGGAGCTATAACGCACTGTTAATCCATATGCTATATCCCCTCTTGGCACCACAGTCCACCGACTTGCAAAACGGCTATAGAAATGCCTACCTTGTGGCATGTCGTCGATCGTCCGAGATGTGAAGAACACAGTGCGACCGCGGTCTCCAATTTTGGCACCAAGACGCTTCGACGTTGAGCGTGCAGCGGCATGGCGCGTCGGCTCCGTGCTGTCCGCGCTTCTCCTCTCCGGTTGGGTCGCCCTGGCGCAATCTGCGTACCTGCCCTCGCGGCTCGGTTTGCCCAATGGCCTCCACGTGTCCGCCCAAACCGGATGGGCATACTATGGCGGCGATCTCGATGCTTCGGCGTCCGGACGTGGCGTACTCGATCCGGCAATGACTGCGGAACTCGCCTGGCAACCGTTCCGACATGTTGCATTTGCCCTCGGGGTTCGCAAGGCCCACCTGAGCCGGCTAAGGCAGCCGGAAGACGAAGCACCGCTACTGGGCCTTGGCTACGCGATGCTTCGCCTCAATCCCACTTCGGGCAGGTTCACGCCCTACGGACAGGTCGGTCTGCATCGCACCTTTGGAGGGGATGAGATGGGGTACGGTCCGGGAGGCGGACTCGGGCTCGCCGTCTCCTTATCGCCGGCCCTCCACCTGTTCGCCGAGTCATCCATGTTCTTCGTGTTCCCCGATCACGCGATCGACGGAACCAGCGGAGGAAGTGACTTCGATCAGCTTGGCTTCCTCGGATTTGGAATGCGAATCGCCAACCCGGGAGTCCGGTATGCACGCCCCACGACAATCGATTTCGTCGAAGGACCCCGATTCGTAACCGCGGGGAGTCAGGTGCGTTTCCGCGCCGTCCCCGCACGTCGTGGTTCGGACCCCATCTTCTACCTCTGGAGCACAGGATCCGGACCCGTCCTGGCAGGGCAAGAAGTGGAATTCTCCTTCGCCGAACCCGGACCGGTCACGCTCACCGTCCAGGCCCACAACGCAGCGGGATCGGTCTCCGAAACCGTTAACCTCGTCGTCGTGTCGAGCGAACCGGCCACGCCAGTCAGAGTCCAACCTGAACCCGCACCGGAGCAGACGCCCGCTCCTGAGCCACGCACGGAACCGGAGGCAAAGCCGGCTCCGGAACCCGTTCCGGAACCCGAGCCGCCGCCGGTGGCCGACCTTCCCTCCGAGCCGCCTGCGATATCTGTGCCTCCCGCCATCACGCCTTCCACGCCGGACGAACACCCACCGGGCCGGTATACGTGGGTGGTCGGTTCCTTTGCCGACGAGCAGGCGGCCGCCGACGCGGCCATGCGCTTTCGCACCCTCGGTTCAGGTCTCGAGATCCAACCGGCTACGCCCACACCCGCAGGACCTCGGTACCGACTGACGCACGGATCCTTCGATACCCGGCGCGAAGCCCTCCAACAGCGACCGCCCGCGCCGGCCGATGCCTGGCTTCTCGAACGCGCCCCGGGCGGAGAACCGTCACCGCAGCGCGTCACCGACCGGCAGCCCCCGGAAGAACCGCTTGCCCGCGTCCGACGCAGCCCGTTTTTTGTGTGGGTCGTTGCCTCTCTCCCAACCAAGTACTCCGCCGAGGAAAAGGCCGCCCAATACCACCGGGCCGGGTTTGAAGCCGAAGTGATTCCGGCCTCCGTGTCCGGCCGACCAACGTACCGCGTTGCGATCGGACACTTCCAAACGCGAAGTGAGGCCCTGCAGGCCAGAACCTCCCTGAGGCCCGCAGGCGCCCCTGCGGATACGTGGCTGATGGTCGTCAGGGACCTCCCGTAGCCATCCACTTCCGCTGCCATGTCGGCACCGATCGACGGCGATTCCGCCCTGCTTAAGGCCGAACTCAAGGAGCAGGCCGCACGACTCGGATTTGATGCGTGCGGGATCTCCGCCGCCGTGCGACTCGACGAGGAAGCGCTTCGCCTCGAGAAATGGTTGGGCGAAGGACGCCACGGATCCATGTCGTGGATGGAACGCAACTTCGAGAAACGGGTGAATCCCGCCGAACTCGTTCCAGGTGCCCAATCCGTCATCTCTGTCCTCCACACCTACTATACCGACTATTCTCATTCGGATGACGCGGACATCGGCAACATCAGCCGGTACGCATGGGGCGACGACTACCATGACGTCCTGAAGGAAAAGCTGACTACGCTCCTGGAGTGGCTCGACAAGAGGGTCGGAGGCGTTGCGGGCCGGGCATTCGTTGACTCTGCCCCCGTGATGGACAAAGTGTGGGCGCAACGCAGCGGACTCGGCTGGATCGGAAAGCACAGCAATCTCATCAGTCGAGACATCGGCTCCTTCTTTTTCATCGGCGAGCTGATTGTGGATCTCGACCTTCCGGCCGACGACCCGATCTCTGACTTCTGCGGTTCGTGTACGCGCTGCATCGACGCCTGTCCCACCCACGCCATCTATCCTGCATACGTGGTGGATGCCAACCGCTGCATCTCCTATCTCACGATCGAATCCCGCGCTGAGGTGTTTCCGGAGGAACTGGAGCGGGAGATAGGCTCCTGGATTTTCGGATGCGACATCTGCCAGGACGTCTGCCCGTGGAACAAATTCAAACGGCCGGCCAGTGAGCCCCGATTCCTTCCCAGACCGGGTGCCATTGATACCCCTCTATCGACCTGGGCAGGGCTGACTCCGGAGAACTTCAACGCGCAATTCAAAGGCTCGGCCGTCAAACGCGCCAAACCGGAGGGCTTCCAGCGCAATGTTGCGGCGGCCGCTCGGAATCGCCAGGCGGCTCCTGACTTGCCCGCGTAACCTCTCTGCCCGCACACACACCCCACCGCTCCCCTCTGCCGCTCAAGGTCGCGCCGAATTTTCACGGTTATCGCTGAGATCAGAAACGATCTTTGACGGTACAGACAGTGATGGGGCAAGGCTCGGAACCCCCTGTATGCCCCATCATCAAGCCCTCCTCCCACACCAGTCACCCATCATGGAAAAGGACAAACATCAACCGAATCAGCCATTCTCCCGGAGATCATTTTTGCTGAAGGTCGGCGCTCTCGGCGCTGTCGGGGCAGGCGCAGGCCTGCTCTCCGCATGCGGCGGAGAAGGCGGTGGCGGCGGTGCAGAAGGTGCTTTCTCCTGCAACGACACCTCCGGACTTCCCCAGGCAGCCGTCCAGATGCGCCAGAGTCTGGGTTACGTGGACCAGTCCGTGGTTCCAGAGCAGTGGTGCCATAACTGCGCCTTCTGGCAGGCGCCGGTTGAAGGATCCGCCTGCGGAGGCTGCACCCTCATTCAGGGACCCATCCATCCCGATGGATGGTGCCGTTCCTGGGCTGCAAAACCTGCCGAGGGAGCCTAGCCCGTCTGGAGCCACCCGTTCCAGTTCCGCGCGCCAAACGGCTGACGGATACCAGCCGATCCCATGCGGCCCTCCCCCGGTCCCACCGATCCGCATATCGTCATCGCCGGCGGCGGGTTTGGAGGCCTTGAGTCGGTCCTCCATCTCCGTCGTCGGCTCGCCGTCGAGGCCAACATTACGCTCATATCGACGTCGGACCGCTTCGTATTTCGCCCGTATCTGACGTATCTCCCGTTTGGCGTTGTCCCGGACCGCATTGAAGTCGACCTGCGCGCGTTCGCACAGACCCAGGGAGTTCACTTCCTGCAGGGGCGCGTGCAATCGGATGGCCCAGGAACCAGAGCCCTTGAGGTAGGCGGACGGGCCATTCCGTACGATCTCCTCGTCATCGCAACAGGCGCGCGTCTTCTCCGGCCCGACGCCCCCGGCTTGTCCGAACACGGACTCGTCGTAGGCGACCAGGGTGACCTCCTTCGGCTGCGCGAACGGCTGCAGGACCTGCTCGAGCAGCCCGAAGAATCCCCGCTCCACCATATCGTCCTGGCAGCGCCCCACGGATCACAGTGGACCGGTCCGCTCTACGAACTGGCCTTCATGATCGAGACCTGGCTGCGTTGGAGAGGTCTGAGGGATGGGGTGTCTATCACGCTCGCCACGTCGGAATCGTCTCTTATGGAGGAAACCGGATTCCCCGCACACGAGCAGATGAAAGAACAACTCGCCACCAGGGGAATCGAGGCCCTCACCGGCCGAAGAATCCGGAGTGTGGAGCCGGACAAGGTACTTTTTGCCGACGGGCTTCAACTGCCTTACGACATTCTGCTCACGACCGGACATTGCGCGGGATCCGCCGTCTGGCAAGCATGGCCTGTCGACAGCAAAGGTTTCCTCAAGGTCGCTCCGCATACGCGTCAGGTCATCGGCACCTTGAATGCGTATGCCGTCGGCGACGCCACGAACCATCCGGTGAAACAAGCCTGCCAGGCCCTCTTCCAGGCCGACGTTGCTGCGGACCAGATCGTGGCTCGGCTGAACGGCATTGAACCTGGGCTGGACCCGCTTCCGGACTCCTTCTGGATCCTTGAACAACTCGACCAGGCCCTGCTCTTCCAGACTTCGGCGGAAGAGGGAGCCGGCTCAACGCCCGGTGCTCAGGTGCTCTCCGTGGGCGACAGTCGGCGGCTGGATCTCAGTCACGCCCTGCATCGGGTTCTGGACCCATCTAACCCCTTGTATGCCGGTCTCCTGTGGAAGGGAATCAAATCCGGACTGGGAGTTCTACCCTTCTTGACGCATGACGACGGCGCCGGGCCGCGTATGAATAGGGACACACCGGGGTCCATGTCCCGTCCGATCTGATTCCCTTTATTCACGTGTCGTTGCCACGCCCGCTCGTCTGCTCAACCCACACGTTTGGGGGCTCGGGCTGCGCCTGTCCGCTGAACCACGCTCTCTCCTTCGGAACAACCAGAATGAGCCATGCCACGCCGGCCAGTACCTCCAGGGCGGCGAAGATGAGAAAGCCCTGCCTGAGGCTGAAAGAGAAGCCGGCCATTCCTTCCAATAGAGCGCCCGCCACCAGGATCATCGTTGCATCGACGAGCGTCAGGGCGAGCCATTCGGTAGCGAAGACGCGGCCCCGAATCACGTCCGGCGTTCGCTTCTGCAGAAGAACCGACGAGAGCACCCAGTTCGCCCCGCTCGGAATGTGGGCAAAAAGCACCAGCACGACGACGACAATCGCGGGCGTCCACGGCACGCTGCCCACCAACAGATAGAAGACGCCACTCGATATCACCGCTACGCCCATCACCGTGGCCCAAAGGGATTCGTCACGAAACCAGGAGCGCGCGAGAATCGGACCGATTCCGGTCCCCAAACCCCGCATCGAGAACAGAAGGCCGATCCCCACCGCCGTCTTGCCCGGCACGAGTTCGTTCCCAAGCAGCGTCAACATGAACACGCAGGCACTGCCGCCCAACGCCCAGGTCATTTTGGCAAGCGCGATCCGCCCCACTTGGGGGAGCCGGCGCATCTCCCTCCACCCCACGGCAATCTGACGTATCGCGGCTCCGAGGAGCGGACCGGAAGAGGCGGGCGCACGCTCCTGCGGAATCACGGTCCGATAGATGAAGGCGGCCGAGACCACATACGTCGCGCTGTCGATCGCGAATACCGCCTGTTCCCCGAACCACTGGGTTGCGAAGCCGCCCAGAGCCGCGCCAACCGCGAGAAGAACCGACCAGGTGGCGGACATCAACGCGTTGGCTGTCATCAGTTCGCGCTCTGTGACGATGTTGGGCACCGAGGCGCTTCGTGCCGGCAGGAATACCGCCCCGACAGCCACCTGCAAGGCGGAGAGCACATAGAGCAACCATAGGTCATCCTGCGATCGGACAAACAGGAAGCCGAGCACCAGAATCGCCCGAACGAGATCCGCCGCAAGCATCAGCCGCCTGCGATTGAATCGATCGGCAATCAAACCGGCAAGGGGAGAGGCCAGAGCAAAGGGCAGGAGCTTGACCACAAACACGAGCCCCATCGCAAAGGGAGAACCGGACAGCCGCTCCACAATGCTGTAGATGGCAATCGTGTTGAACCAGTCACCCAACAGCGAGACGATGTCGCCGAACCACAGCCTGCGGAAATTGGGATTTCCGGACACAAGCTCCAGATAGCCCACCTGCTGGTTTTCGTCTCGACGCACCGTCACCTTGGTTGGCCCATCTCGCCGAATCGGCAGAACGACCCGATTGGCCGTCTTACGCCTCGCCCTCGTCCTGCAGCCCCTCCAGGGACGTTTCCGGGCGGAGCAGCGGAAACAGTATCACGTCGCGAATCGAATTCTGGTTGGTCAAAATCATCGCCAACCGGTCGATTCCGATCCCCAGGCCTGCTGTCGGCGGCATGCCGTACTCGAGGGCACGCAGAAAATCTTCATCCAACTGCATGGCTTCATCATCTCCCTCTGCCCTCAAGAGCGCCTGCTGCTCGAAACGGGCGCGCTGATCATCCGGGTCGTTCAGCTCGCTGAACGCATTACACAGTTCCTTCCCATTGCAGATGACTTCGAAGCGCTCCACCAGCCCCGGAATCGAGCGATGGCGCTTGGCCAGCGGGCTGAGTTCGACCGGATAATCCGTGACGAACGTGGGCTGGATGAGGTGGGGCTCCACCAACTCGCCAAAGATCTCGTCAATGATCTTGCCCGACCCCATGCTGCTATCCACCTCGACTCCCAGGCTTCGCGCCGCTTCGGCCAGTTCATTCCGCGACGCGCCATAGAGATTCAACCCCGTACGTTCTTCGATGGCTCCGAACAGCGTTACGCGCTTCCAGGGACGTACGAAGGATATCCGCTGCTGACCCACCGTAACCTCCGGAGCATCGTGCAGATCGACGGCGATGGACTCGATCATCTCCTCCACGAGACCCATCATCCACACATAGTCCTTGTACGCGACATACAACTCCATCATCGTGAACTCCGGATTGTGAAAGCGGCTCAAGCCTTCATTCCGGAAGTCCTTGGAAATCTCGTACACGCCGTCATATCCCCCAACGATGAGACGCTTGAGATACAGTTCGTCCGCAATCCGCAGAAAGAGAGGAATGTTCAGCGCATTGTGGTGGGTCACGAAGGGTCGCGCGGCTGCTCCGCCATAGACGGGCTGCAAGACCGGCGTTTCCACCTCGAGGTATCCGCGCTCATCCAAAAACCGTCGCATCCGGGAGATGACCCGTGCGCGCTTGCGAAATACGTCACGCACGTCAGGGCTTACGATCAAATCGACGTACCGTTGACGATACCGGAACTCCTTGTCCGTAACCTCATCATAAACTTGACCATCTTTTTCCTTCACGACGGGGATGAGGCGCAGCGACTTGGCCAACAATTCGAACCGAAGGGCGTGTACGGACACCTCTCCGGTTTGCGTCCGGAACACGTGTCCGGATACGCCGACGATGTCTCCGATCCCGATCTGTCGCTTGAACACCTCGTTGTAGAGCCCGTCAGGCAGATCATCGCGGCGTAGATAGACCTGAATCCGACCCGAGGCATCCTGCAACTCGAAGAAGGAGGCCTTACCCATGATGCGCCGCGTCATGATGCGCCCTGCTATCGACACGGAGAGAAGCGCCTCTCCAGCAGCCGATCCCCCATTATCCACCGGCTGGTGCCGCTCGGGATCAAACGTATCCAAAATCTGAGCGGTGGATGCCGTGACCTCCCAGGCGTAGGGGTAGGGATTGATGCCGAGTTGATCCAACGCGCGGCGCTGTTCCCGGCGCAGAATTTCCTGCTCACTCAGACTGTGCATGATCGGGCCGATTGTTCCGGCTAGCGAGCCGACTGCGGGGGTTCGGATAGCCGGCGAATCGTCATCCAGATGCGCGCCGGCGGCTGATCTACGAGGGCCGGATCAACGGTCTGCGGGGACAGCGTCGAGTCGCCCTCAGCGATACGCTTCCGAAGCGTTTGACTCTCGGCGATGGCATCGAGGACATCGAAGCCTTCGACGATTTCGCCGAATACGGTGTATTCCCCATCCAGATGGGGGGCACCGCCTCCGGTCGAGTAGGCCTCCCGGGCGGCGGCGCTGAATTCAAAGGACGGGTTCAGCGTTGCCGATCGTTTCTGGATCTGCATTTGATCGAGTTGATCGTGCGAGAAGCCGTATCCGCCATGTACGATGAAGAACTGGCTCCCGCTTGAAGCCTTGGTCGGGTTCACCGCGTCACCCTGCCGGGCGCCCGAAATCGCACCTCTCTTGTGGAAGTAGGCAGGATTGAACTCCGCCGGTACCGTATATCCCGGTCCTCCCTGTCCGTCATCCGCGAGGAAATCGTCTTTCGAATTCGGATCACCGCCTTGAACCATAAAGCCGGCGATGACGCGGTGGAATGTGGTAGAGTCGTAGAACGCTTCGTCGACGAGCTTCCGGAAATTCGCGCGATGCAGAGGCGTTCCATCATACATGCGGGCGACCAGCCGGCCCATCGGCGTCTGGATCTCGTAATAGTCGGCCCCTTCGGCCTGTGGCGGAGCGTCCTGCCCGCAGCCGGAAAGCGGAGCAGCCACCAGGAGCAAGAAGACGAAAAGCAGACGTGTCATAGGTCCTTGAATGGATAGTGCGGTGTGCGTGAAGGGAAGCCGCGGGCGGGTCCCGCTTTGTGAGGTCGCGAGGAATCAACCGGTCACGGTCCGTTGAAGAGGTCGTCGAAATACGCAAGGATGCCCCGGCGGAGCAGCGTCTCCTGTTCGTCAGGCGACAGCGCGGGGGGGACACCCACCCTGCGCCATGACGTCTCCCCTCGCTCCTCTGCCCGCTCATAAAGACCAAGCTCCGAGAGGACCTGATAGCCCCCCTCCATGATCAGATCCTGCTTGGCCTCCTTGGGCAGGAAAGGATCGTACCCAAGTCCTCGAACATGCATTCCGATCAGAAAAAGTGCCGCTTCCACACCGAGCGCTCTCCCGAAACGGGCCTCGAACCGCCGCTGCAAATGCTCCCAGCGAGCGTCGAGGGAATCCGCCGCTTCTGACGGGGTCACCGGGGGCTCCATACGCGTTGGGAAACGGGTTCGGTATCGCCAGCTAAACCATACTGAACGTTCCTATGCGCTCGAAGTTCGGTCAGCCGTCCAATCTGCGATCCACCGGTGCAGGTCCTCGAGCAGGACTTCGGCCGATTCGGGATGGAGACGACCACTGCGGACAGCCAGACGGATCGTCTCGGTGGCCAGCGCAACGTAGAAGGGTCCCAGGTGCGGGACATTGGAGTCGATTGCCGCCAGATGGGCCTGCACCGTGCCGCGATCACCACGGACGATCGGACCGGTCAAGGCCGACTCGGGTCCGCTTCGGCAGACGTTCTTCCAGGTGGATTCGATCAGCGGTTCCAGAAAGGATTCTCCGATTTCGGGATGCACGCCGGCGGCACGCAGGGTTTCCTGGACAATCGCGATCAGGGTCACGAAGAAGTTCGATGCGACGACGGCCGACGCGTGGTAGAGGGGCTTCGTCTCACGACGCAGTTCGACGGGCAGTGCGCCCATCCGCGCGGTGAGCCCTCGGAGCATTTCGACGGCCCGCGGACTCCCTTCGATTCCGATGCAGATGCCTCGAAGCGGAACCACGGGGCCACCGGGCGGAAACGTCTGGACGGGATGGAAACTGGCCACCTCGGCACCGAGGAGGCTGAGGGCGTCGAACACCTCTGAAGTCCTCAGCCCTGAGGTATGCGCGACATACCGCCCCTTCCAGGAGGTACCCTGCTCCCTCAGGCGTTCCGTCAGACCGGCAAGCGCGTCATCCGAGACCGTACAGAAGACCACGTCGAGCGGTCCGGGTACGTCTTCGAGCCGATCCGAAGAGGCCGCCGACGGTAGTTCTCGCGCGAGCGACGCGGCCGCTTCGCTCCTGCGGCCGACGATCAACGGCACCGGGTAGCCTGCCTCGACGAGGTTGTGCGCCAGAACACGACCCACCGCACCGGGCCCCACGATGCCGACGAGGGGCTTGCGCCCGGGGAACCCTGGAGAGGTCGGGATCACGCCAGCAACAGTGCGCCGAAGAACCCCGGCTGCTCATCGGTGGGACGTTCGAACGCGACGACCTGCCCTTTGACAGCCTGGCGGCTCCTTGCAGCGATCACCGCCGCCATCAAGGCGCCCTGCCCGGAGAACCGGACCAGGCCTGAGTCAACCAGTCCCCCGAGCACGTGGACGTCGAAGGCTTCGAGGGCCTTCACGAACCGCCCCATGTCGTTCTCTGAGGCTGCCTCGAAGTCGGCGCAGGCGACGACGAGCGCACGCCGACCATACATCACTTCGCCGATCGCGCTCCCCAGTTCGGTATAGAGTTCCCTTGACTCGCTGCCCATCACAATCGGAACGATGGAAAACTGTCCCAGGATGTGTTGGAGGAACGGAAGTTGTACATCCACCCCCTCATGCTGAAAATGCCCCGTGTCGTCAACGAAGATGTCATCGTCTTCGTCACACAACTCATTGCGCACGGCATCGGAGACCGGAATTCTGCCGAGTGGCGTGTGGTAGTCGTTGATGCTGCAAATGCTGAGTCGCTGATAGCGGCCCCCTCGGCCGGCCTCTATCAGGATGATTGCATCGTATTCATTTCCCGCCACCGCGTTGTACACCTGCGCAGCGACGCGTCCGGCAGACAGCAGGTTGGCCCCTGGAACGACGAGGCCAACAACCTGCCCGTCGATCGTTGGTGCCGTTGCCGCGCCGATGAGGTGCTCGATTTGTTGCCGTAAAAAGACCGGTTGGGTGGCATATTCAGCCGCTATTCCGGTATCCATGATGGTCATGGTACGCTCCGACATGCAGCCCAGGGCCGCACTTTCTCCGGACCGGCACGGGCCGGCCCGGAGCGGGTTCTAGGTTCACAGACTATTCGACGTATTCGTTTTCGAGCTTCGATGCCGCAGCCTTGTCGAGCACAAGCGTCGCGAAACGATGCATCTGGATTACGGATGCGGGGACGCGCGCCGTAATGGGCCCCTCGACCATGGCGTGGACGGCATCGGCCTTGCCGGCGCCATTGGCCACGAGCACCAACTTGCGGGCCTCCATGATCGTGCCGACACCCATGGTGATGGCGAAACGGGGGACATCTTCCATGCTGTCGAAGAAGCGCGCATTGTCTTCGCGGGTCTTCACGGTTAACGTCTTGATGCGCGTTCGCGACCCGAGCGACGATCCGGGCTCGTTGAAGGCGATATGCCCGTTCCCTCCGACACCGAGGATTTGCAGGTCGATCCCCCCGAAAAGCTCGATGCGCTCCTCGTACCAGTCGCAGAATGCCTCCACATCTTCCGCCATGCCCATGGGGATGTGCACGTTCGTCGGATTGATATTCACGTGCTTGAACAGATTCTCCCACATGAAGTAGTGGTAACTCTGGTCATGGGAGGGGGGCAGACCGATGTACTCGTCGAGGTTAAACGAAACCAGCTTGGAGAAGTCGAGCCCCTCGTTTTTGTGCATCCGAATGAGTTCCTTGTAGAGTCCGAGCGGGGAACTCCCGGTGGCAAATCCGATCACACAATCGGGCTTCTTTCGAATAAGATGGGCCACCTGCAAGGCAGCCTCCTTGCTCATGGCTTCGTAGTCGTCGCGAATGAGAACGAGCATGTTGAATCTCCGGTTGTTGCTTGATTGAGGACCTCCGGAGATGCATCCGGCGGTCAGGACAGTTAGTATAGAAACTTCCTGGGCCCCTCGTACGAGGGTGCTGTAAAGACGGTGTAAAACCTCGAAGAAGCAGCAAGATCAATCGTCGCGCGTCGCACAAATGCGGCCCAGTTCGCGAAAAAACCGCTTCCGGCATGGACAGAATCATACGAACGGCCAGCGTACAGTTCCAGCACCATCCAGGTGACAAGCAGGCAAATCTGGATCGCATCGCGCATTTTGTGGCGCGTGCCGCCGGCCTCGGCGTCGAAGTGATCGCTTTTCCGGAGATGTGCATCACCGGGTACTGGCACGTCCGCCGGTTGTCGCGCCAAGAGCTCACGCGACTGGCGGAACCGGTGCCCGGGGGATCCTCTACGCAGGCCCTCTTCGATCTTTCGGTCCGGCACGGGATTTCGATCGGAGCCGGTTTGGTTGAGCTCGATGAGGACGGATCCCTCTATAATACGTATGTCGTCGCAAGTCCGGACCGGACCCATGCTCGGCATCGGAAACTCCACGCGTTCGTCAGCCCGCATATCGCATCCGGCAGCTCGTACACGGTCTTCGACCTTCCGGCGGGATGTCGCGTGGGCATTCTCATCTGCTATGACAACAACCTCATCGAGAACGTCCGCATTACCACGCTGATGGGCGCGGAAGTCCTGATGGCGCCGCACCAGACGGGAGGGGTGGCCTCCCGAAGTCCTCGCGCCATGGGATTGATTGACCCGCGATTGTGGGAGAATCGCGATTCCGATCCGGAGGCGCTCCGCCGGGAACTGACGGGCCCCAAGGGTCGCGCATGGCTGATGCGCTGGCTCCCGTCACGCGCGCATGACAATGGCCTGTTCATCCTTTTCTCGAACGGGATCGGCCTCGACGACGGCGAGGTTCGTACCGGGAATGCCATGATTCTGGATCCGTACGGGGAGATCCTGGCAGAATCGCACAGTCTAGGCGACGACCTCGTCTTCGCCGATCTGGATCCGGCCGTGCAGGAGTCGAGTTCCGGTCGCCGATGGCTGCGTGCCCGGCGCCCCGAACTGTACGGACCGATCTCGGCGGCAACCGGACGGGAAACGGATATCCGAAGCGTCCGTTTCGGCGCTTCCTGACGCTGCCTGCCCTGGTGCGCCTCCATCGGCCCGACTCTACGGCGATCCCGGCCGACCGCGATGTGATTTCCGGTTGGTCTTCTGCGGTCTCGGCCGACTCGAATGTTCCGCTTTTCGCGCATTCTGAATCGAGGAGCATACGCGGTCGTCCTTCATCACCTTATCTTTTCAGCGTCAACGTTTCGACGCACCCTGATGCCGTATAGCCCGGTCCGTATTTGCCGAGCGGCAACCAGGTTCCGGGTGTGCCCTTGTAGGGCGCGCCCTTACCCGGCTCAACAAATATCCCCCACACCGACACCTGCCAATTCGCCACGAATCGGAAGCGCTTCCAGGCGTATCTCTCGTTGATGCGGGAAAGACAATCGCTTCCGGCGGCAACCGATCCAAATGGACGGCGATGATCCCTTCCCAAACGGACGATCGACCCTGAGACAAACAAGTAGACATGACGACAGCGACGACCAAGGCGGAACGGCCGAAGCCGTTCCTATTTGAGCAGTTCTGCAAGTCCTGTGGCCGGTGCATCCCCGCTTGCCCGCGCGATGCCATCATTCGCGGCACGGAAATCGATCCCCGTACAGGCCTTGTTCCCGTGCACATCGATCTCGACCTGTGTAATGGGTGCGGCCTGTGTCTGGAGGCGTGCCCGGAACCGTTCGGCTTGATGCCGGCTCCGGAGCCCGATTTCGATCCGTCACGGGTCGATCCGGACAGGTGGCTCACGGGCGACGATCAACCGGTGCCTGCGCCTCGTACCGTGCCGGATCTCCGCTTGCCGCTGCCAGCCACCCAATCACTCGTACTCAAGGGGACGCATGCCTCCGCCGCCGGCGCCATACTGGCCGGTTGCAGGCATTTCTTCGGATATCCGATCACGCCGTCGACGGAGGGTGCGGAGTTGCTCGCGCGGCTTCTCCCCGATCTCGACGGCGTATTCGTTCAGGCCGTCAGCGAGACCGCCGCGGTGAACATGATGTACGGATGCGCCGCAGCGGGCAAGAGAACGATGACATTTACGTCGGGCCCCGGCTTCAGCCTGATGCTGGAAGGTATCTCCTATATGGTCGGGGCGGAACTGCCCGCCGTCTTCGTCAACATCATGCGGGGCGGCCCTGGTCTGGGGAACATCGCGCCTGAACAGAGTGATATCAAACTGGTGTGCAGAGGGTTGGGACATGGGAATACGCATGCGCTCGTGTTCGCGCCCTCCACGCCCCAGGAGATGCTCGATCTCACGATGCAGGCATTCGATGTCGCGTTCCGCTACCGCAACCCGGTGATTTTGGTCGGTGACGGATACCTGGGGCAGATCACCGGGCGCGTCAACTTGCCGGACGCCATGGTCGAACCCGGTCTTCCCGCCTGGGCCGTCTACGGAGACCGATCTCACCGGCGCAACCTGATCAACTCCATCCAGCTTTCGGAAGCGGATCTCGAGCAACACAACAGGAAGCTCAACGAAAAATACCGGCTCATCAGCGAGACGGAGCAGCGGGCGGATACCTTCCATTGCGACGACGCCGAGTGGATCCTCGTCGGGTGCAACACGCCGGCCCGCATGGCCAAAGGAGCCGTCAGGACCCTCCGCGCGGAAGGCATCCGTGTCGGGCTCTTCCGTCCCATCACCCTGTGGCCCTTCCCCATCAATGCGCTCCTGCCCCTGCTGCCACGCGCCAAAGGATTGGTGATGGTGGAGGCAGGCCCCGGACAGTTGGAGGACGAGCTGCGGCTCGCGCTGAGCCACGCGCGCGTCGATCGGATTCCGCGGATCGAACGCATCCACCACTATGGCGGCATCTTGCCGCAAGTCAACGAAATCGCAGAACTGGTAACCAGACTGGAAGCGGCGCGCAATGGACACCGTATTCTATAAGACCTTCGAGCGACACGCCCACGGTGAAGGCCTCAAAGCCCATGCGACCCACTACTGTCCCGGATGTGGACACGGGCTGGTCCATAAGTACCTCGCCGAGGCCATTCAGCACCTCGAGATCCAGGACCGCACCGTGGCGATCTCACCCGTCGGATGCGCTGTTTTTCTCTATTACTACCTGGACGTAGGCAATACCCAGGCGGCTCATGGCCGCGCGCCGGCCGTTGCCATCGGGCAGAAGATGGCCAATCCTGAATCGATCGTTGTCTGCTACCAGGGAGACGGCGACCTCGCCTCCATTGGACTTGCGGAGATCATCCAGACGGCCCAGATGGGCCTGCCACTCACCGTCATCTTCGTCAACAATGCGATCTATGGGATGACCGGAGGGCAGATGGCGCCGACCACGCTGTCGGGCCAGCGAACGACGACGACACCCAAAGGCCGCCCCCGATTCACGGGCGAACCGCTGAAAATCGCAGAGATGATCGCCGGACTCGACGGCCCCATCTACGTGGAGCGGGTAGCGCTCTTCAACAACAAGCAGCGTTTCCGGGCACGAAAGGCCATCGAAAAAGCGCTCAGCCTTCAAGTGGAAAATCGTGGCTTTGCGCTCGTCGAGGTGCTTGCTGAGTGCCCGACGCATCTTCGCCTCAGCCCCGAAGAAGCCCAACGATGGATCGAGGAGCACATGGTTCCGGTCTTCCCGCTCGGCGTGAAGAAGGACCTCACCCCGGATCCCTGGCCGGAATTCCCCACGCCGTCCTTCGACCCGGAATTGGTGCTCGCCCAGCTGGGCACGTCAAGCAAAGCAGTACCCCGGCACGCCCACGGCTTCCCCTCCCATCTCGATGCGGAGGACGTCGCCCTCAAGTTTGCCGGAGCGGGGGGTGACGGCGCCCAGACGATTGCGAAATTCACCTGCCTGGTCGGCATCAACGAGGGGTATGACGCCACATACATCCCCAGCTACGGACCGGAATCGCGTGGAGGGACGTCCTATGCGGATGTCCATGTGGCGGCCACGGAGGTACTCTCACCGACCGCCGCCGAGCCCCACATCCTTACCGCGTTCAACGCCCCCAGTCTGGCCAAATTCGGCCCTCTGGTGGCGCCGGGAGGCACCATCCTGTTCGACAGCACCGTCTGCCTCAACGTACCGGAATTGAACGGCCGGCGGCGCGTGATCGGCTTGCCTTTTACCAAGATCGCCACCGAACTCGGAAAGCCGCTCGTGAAGAACGTTGTCGCTCTTGGCGCCCTGCAAGCCGCAACGGGTCTCTTTCCTGCAGAGAGCTTCCTCGAAACGATGCGAAATGCCCTCTACGCCAATCCGAAGCTGCTGTCGGTCAACGAGGAGGCCTTCGCCCGTGGCGCCCGGGCCGCAAAAGAGGCCCTGGCTGGATAAGAACACCCATGGCTGTCTCCCAGAAGACCCGGAGTAACTTCCTCTCCGGATCTGCCATTCGGCAGATGTTCGACGAGGGCATCCGGCTCAAGGCGCTGCACGGCGCCGAGAAGGTCGCGGACATGTCCCTCGGCAACCCCGAATTCGATCCGCCGCAGGCCTTCACGGAGGCCTTTCGAGCGGTCGCCCTCGAGCCGGGCCGTCACGGCTATATGCCGAACGCGGGCTACCCGCACGTGCGACAGAAGGTCGCCTCCCACCTCCAAAAACTCGGCTACCTTCCCGCCGTCGGGCCGGAACACATCGTGATGACGACCGGCGCTGCGGGCGCGCTGCACGTGGTCCTCAAGACCATTCTCGAACCCGGAGAGCGGGTCGTCGTGCCGCGCCCCTATTTCATCGAGTACCGCTTCTATATCGACACGCATGATGGACGGCTTCATCTCGTGGATGTACACCCGGACTTCGAGTTGGATGTGGACCGGGTCGCCGATGCGATCGACGCCTCCACCCGCGCCGTGATCGTCACCTCGCCCAACAATCCCACGGGCAAGGTATATCGCCAGGAGACGCTGACCGATCTGGCCTCGCTTCTGGAGGAACGCAGTGCCCGGTACGGGAAACCCATCTTCCTGATCTCCGACGAACCCTACCGGGAGATCCTCTTCACGGATGCGCCCTACCGCTCCCCCGCGTCGTTCTACCGCAACAGCTTCATGTGCTACTCGTGGTCGAAGTCCTTCAGCGTGGCCGGTGAGCGCATCGGATACCTCGCGGTAAATCCGCAGCTGCAGACGGACGACTGGCCGCTGCTTCTCGGCTCGCTGTCGATGTGCAACCGCTTCCTTGGTTACGTCAACGCACCGGCCTTCATGCAGCGAGTGATCGGCGCCAGTCTCGACGCCCCCGCCGTCATCGATCATTATCGCGCCAAGCGCGACCTGCTCTGCGACACCCTCACGCGCGCAGGATACGCATTTACGCCTCCGGAGGGGTCCTTCTACGTCTTTCCGAAGTGTCCCGAACCGGAACGCACCTTCATCGATCGGGCGCGTGAGGCGCTGCTCCTCGTCGTCCCGGGCTCTGCATTCGGCTCGGAGGGCTACTTCCGCATCTCATTTGCCTGCCCCACCGAAACCGTAGCACTTGCATGCACCAAGCTGGCCGATCTGATGAGGTGATGAGCCCCTCACCACCCGATGCAAGAGGGGACGTACCGTCCGGCCTGGCCGCGCTGCTGCAACCGCGAAGCATCCTGCTGGTCGGCGCGTCACGAACTCCCGGCAAGCTCGGATATGGTGCAGCGCGCAACCTGGTGCGATCCGGCTTCGACGGCCCGATCTACTTCGTGAACCCCTCGGGAGGCACGCTCTTCGAGCGCCCCGTCTACCGCACCATCGAGGACGTGCCGTCGCCCGTCGACCTCGCCGTGCTGCTGGTCAGTCCCCACATTACCCCCGAAACGCTGGACGCCTGCGGCAGGGCCGGGGTCCGAACGGCCATCATCGCCTCGGGAGGGTATCGCGAAGTGGGCCCGGAAGGACTGGCCCTCGAGCAACGCTGTCTCGAGGTCGCCCGGTCCCACGGGATGAGGATCCTCGGTCCGAACTGTATCGGCGTGGTCGATACGATCCGACCGTATGACACGACGTTCCTGGCCTCGTCCAAACCGCCGCGGGGCCCGGTGGCCTTTCTCTCCCAATCCGGAGCCATCTGCGCGGCCCTGCTGGACTGGGCCGTGTCGTGGCGCATCGGAATATCGCGCCTGGTCAGCCTGGGCAACCAGTCGGACCTCTGCGAGTCGGACTTGCTGCCCGTCCTGGCCGACGACCCCGACACGGCCGTGATTCTGCTCTATCTGGAGGATCTCAGGAGGGGGCGCCGCCTGGTGGAAGCCATGGCGTATGCCGCCCGGTCAAAGCCCGTGCTGGTGCTCAAGGTGGGCCGAACCGCGGAAGGCAGCAGGGCCGCCGCCTCCCACACGGGAGCCCTCGCCGGGCTGGAGGCCGGCGTTGAGGCGGCTGTCCGACGCTCGGGCGTACGACGCATCGAGACGACAGGACGGCTCTTCGATGCCGCGCGAATCCTCTCCTGGTGCCCGCGCCCCAGGGGGCCGGGCGTCGCCGTCCTCACCAACGCCGGAGGCCCTGCTGTTGCCGCGTTTGATGCCATGGAAGGAACCGGACTCCGTCCGGCGGCCCTTTCCGGCCAGACACAGTCGCTCCTGCGGGAGATCCTGCCGCCCGCCGCAAGTGTGGTCAACCCTGTGGACATGCTCGCCACGGCCACGCCTGATCAATACGCTGATTGCCTGCGTGTCCTGCTGGATGACCCCGGCGTCCATTCTGTGTTAACCATCGTCCCCCCGCCGCCGACGTGTACCGCGGATGAGATCGTCGAGGCCATCGTACCGGTGATCTACTCCGCGTCCAAGCCGGTCCTTGTGGTGCTCAACGGGGGCCCATTACTCGAATCGGCCGCGAAGCGTTTGCGGGACGGACAGGTACCGGACTATACCTTCCCCGAGGATGCCGTCTCGGCCCTCGCCCTGCTTGCGCAGGCCCCGCCGGCGGTATACGAATCGCCTTCTATCGGAGCTGTAATGGCGGACCTCGATCCCGGCCGGGTAGAGGAGCTGCTCCGCTCGGCACACCCTGAGACGGGACTCGTCGATCCGTTCGCGGCCCTGGAATTGGCGCGAATGGCTGGTGTTCCCGTATCTCCGGCCGAACTCGTCGACTCGTCGGAGGCGGCCGGGCGGGCGGCCGAGCGCATCGGGTTTCCCGTTGCACTGAAGGTTTCGTCGACCGCCCTGTCCCACAAATCCGACGTCGGCGGCGTGGTCCTTGGACTCGAAGACCTGCCCTCGGTCCGCCGGACGGCCCGGGACCTGCTCGAACGCTTCCGGGAACTCCCTTCCGGCTCCGACACGACCAGGCTTCTCGTGCAGCGGATGGCTCCGGATGGGCAGGAGTTGGTGGTCGGTGCCCTGCGGGATATCCACGTGGGCCCTCTGGTCATGTTCGGTGCGGGGGGAGTCGACGTGGAGTGGAAGAACGATGTCGCTTTTGCCCTGGCACCGACTACACGGGATGAGGCCGCGTCCCTCCTCGAGGCCACGAAGGCCGGCCGGTGGCTTCGCGGTACACGGGGTCTGGCGCCGGCCGATCGCGAGGCCGTCATCGATGCCGTCGTTCGTGTCGCAGCGCTCGCCGCCTCGATTCCCGAGATTCAGGAGATTGACATCAACCCGCTCCTGGCCTACGACGAGGGACGGGGCGTTCAGGCCGTCGACGTTCGGATCGTCCGCGCAGTAACGCCCTCGCTACCGGAATGAAAGGGCTCGGCTCGGAGGATTTCGAATCCGCGCCCGATGGTCTCAGGGAGCGCCGGTGACCTCCCCCTCCCTGTGGGCAAGTCCCTCGAGGAACCGCCAGAGGAGCCAGGCCGCCAATCGGGAGGTCTGCTCATCCCGATCGAGCAAGGGATTTACCTCGACGAAATCGACGGAGCGGACGGCCGGATTCCTTCCGGCCAGGTAGGCCGCCCTGCCCAGAAGGGCCGGCGCGAGCCCGTCTACCGATGGTGCGCTCACGCCCGGCGCAAACGCCTGTCCGACAACGTCCAGGTCGAACGAAACCAACGCAGGGCCGCCGAGCCTTTCCGTGATGTGGTCTACCTGATCGGGATCAACGGCCGTGCACCAGTGCAGTTCAGCGTCAACCGACTCCAGGTAGCGAAGGTGCCCGGTGGAAACGGAACCGGGCTGGAGCCCGGCCACCGTGTAACCGCGGCAGGCGCCTGATGGATGGTCGAGCATCTGGCGGAAGGGGCTGCCTGAGTGGCCCAATCCGTCCTTCAGCGGACGCACATCCGGATGTGCATCCCAGTTCATCACCGCAACCTCGAGCTCCGAACTCACGTATCCCAGGAAATGGCCGTAGCTCGTTTCGTGCCCTCCCCCGAGCACGACCACCGTGGCTCCGACCGTCAGATACGGTGCGAGCGCAGCGCCCAGACGGGCCTGATCCAACTCCAGGTCTCCGGTCACAGTCAGATTACCCAGATCGCGGGTTTCCGCGAGCAACTCGGAGAAGCGGGGCGAGCGTGGGTCGGGCGTCATTGCGTACAACCGACGGCGAATCGCGTCGGGCGCATCCGCGGCGCCCACACGACCCCCGTTCCTCCTGACGCCTTCGTCGACCGGAAAGCCCGCTAACACGCACCGAACGCGTTCTTCCGCGGGCCGACCGAGCAGATGTCCTATCCGCACATCACCTGGGACGGTGTCAGGGGGCCGAACGTCAGATTCCGAAAACATGACCCCGTGTAACGGTTAATACGGCCGCATTGGCGCGGAGGTGGTACAGCCAGTGATCGGTGTCCGGCGCTTCAACCACAACCAGATCGGCCGACTTCCCCACTTCGATCGACCCGACCTCGGCCTCCAGACCGATCGCCCGGGCCGCTACGCATGTGGCGCCCTTGAGGACCTCGGCCGGGGTCATCTTCTGAAGCAGACACGCCATGGTCATGGCAAGAGGAAGATGATAACTGGGCGCTGACCCGGGGTTAAAATCCGTCGCCACGGCGACCGGAACGCCTTGGGAAAGCAGCTTACGCGCCGGCATCGGAGGCCGATCGAGGTACAGGCTCGCCAGAGGGAGACTGACGGCGATAACGCCCGCTCGCGCGAGTGCGAGGATGCCTGCATCGGAGATACATTCGAGGTGATCGGCCGAAACGGCGTGCATCTCCGCCGCCAACTCGGCCCCGCGTCCATCGGACAATTGATCGGCATGGAGTTTGAGGGCCAGGCCCAGTTCGCGGGCTCTGCGGAGAATCGTTCGTGCCTCGTCCAGCGAAAAAGCGCTCTCTTCGACGAACACATCGCAGAACCGGGCCAACCGTCGGGCTGCGACGAGCGGGAGCAGGTCCCTGCAAAGAAAATCCACGTACTCAGACCTGTGAGCCCCGTAATCGGGTGCGGGAATGTGGGCCAGGAATGTGGAAACCAGTCTTCGGCCGGGAAGCCGGCCGAGCGCCGCATAGACCTCGAGCTGGCGGATCTCCGTCTCCTCATCCAATCCATACCCGCTCTTGCCCTCGACCGTGGTCACGCCCAGCCGCATCATGGCCTCGAGGCGCCGCTCGGCGTCCTCCAGGAGACTCCCGAAGCCGGCATTTCGGGTTTGCGTGACGGTCCGGAGAATGCCGCCGCCCCCCCGCGAAATGTCCAGATAGGAAGCACCCTGAATCCGGAGCACGAACTCATCGGCGCGCCACCCGCCGAAGCAGAGGTGGGTATGGCAATCGACCAGGCCCGGAACGACGAGCCGGCCTTTCGCGTCGAGCGTCTCCCCGTGTCGATACTTCAGGGGCAGTTCCCGATCGGATCCGACCCACGCAATGCGCCCGTCATCCCAGGCTACGGCGGCACGCTCGAGTACGTGAAGCTCGTCCTGGGGACCTTCGGGTCGACAGGTAGCCAGGGTCCCGATATTGCGCAGCACTGTCATGACGCGCTACTCCAGCGGGGTATCCGCTTCGATGAAAGCCAGAAGGTCTCCCGAGCACACGAGCGCGTGACAGCGCTGGAGGTCGGCCTGCAGGAGGTGGTCTTCCTCCGCATGCGGGATGTGCAGGCGAACGAAATCGTGCGCGCGCTCGATGAGGCGGCCCGGACGCAGGGGTTTGCGGTAGTCCAGCGCCTGAGCCGCCGTGAAGAGCTCGATCGCCAGCACATGCTCCACGTTTTCGAAGATCTGAAGCAGTTTCAGTGCGGCCACGCTACCCATCGAGACATGGTCTTCCTGGCCGAGACTCGTCGGGATGGAGTCGACCGAGGCCGGGTGACACAGCACCTTGTTCTCCGACACGAGTGCGGCCGCTGTGTATTGTGGCACCATGAAACCGCTGTTGACACCTGTATTGCGCATCAACAGCCGCGGCAACCCATCGTGCCCCTCGAGCAGGAGGTACGTTCGGCGCTCCGAAATGGCAGCCCACTCGGCAAGGGCGATGGCCGCGTAGTCAAGCGCCAGCGCGAGTGGTTGTCCGTGGAAATTCCCCGCACTGACAAGGTCGCCGTTCTCGAATACGAGCGGATTGTCCGTAACTGCATTGAGTTCGGTCTCGATGACAAACCGCGCGTGCGCCATCGCGTCCCGGCTTGCTCCGTGCACCTGGGGAACACAGCGCAGGCAGTAGGGATCCTGCACCTTCCCGCAATGCCGGTGCGACTCGAGAATCTCGCTTTCCGCCAGGAACCGCCGCATGTTCGTGGCCACGACGCCCGCTCCTGGATGCGGACGAACCGCATGGACGCGCGGGTCAAAGGGGCGCGCACTGCCTTGAAGGGCCTCGAGACTCATCCCCGCAACGAGGTCCGCCAGCTTCCCCAGCCCCATCGCCCGTTCGAGCACCCACGCGCCGTACGCGCTCATGAGTTGGGTCCCGTTGATCAGGGCGAGCCCATCCTTCGGCTGGAGTCGGACCGGGGACAGCCCCTGTGCAGCCAGGACTTGCGCTGACGGCCACGCAGCGCCTCCCATCGGGTCCCAGAAGAAGCCGTATCCCAAAAGCGGAAGGGCCATGTGGGCCAATGGAGCCAGATCGCCGGAGGCTCCCACACTGCCACGAGACGGGACAACCGGGATGAGGTCCCGCGATTCAAACTCCAGTAGCCGCTCAAAGACCTCCCTGGAAATCCCCGAGAAACCGAGACCGAGGGCGTGAATCTTCAACCGCAGCATCAGCCTCGTGATTTCGAGCGGAACCGGCGTTCCAACGCCCACCGCGTGGCTCAGAATCAGGTTGCGCTGCAGGACCTCGAGATCGGCGTCCGGTATGCGGGTCTGCGCGAGTGCCCCGAAGCCGGTATTGAGCCCGTAGTACGCCTCCCCGGACGCGAGTGCGAACGCGACACTGCTGCGCGACGCGAGTACACGCGAGGGATCGGCTCTGAGCGCAGTCAGACTGGCGGCAAGATCCTGCTGCAGACTGCCGATCCGGATGCGGGGAGCGGTAGACTCCATCGAGGAAAGGTTCACGGTGACATCATGGGGAGGTCAATGCCGCGCTCCGTGGCGGTCTCGATGGCTTCCGGGTATCCCGCATCGGCATGGCGCATGACGCCGGTCCCGGGATCGGCCGTGAGGACCCGTTCCAGCCGCCGGTCTGCGGAGGCCGTCCCGTCGGCGACCGCCACCATGCCCGCGTGGATGGAGTAACCGATTCCGACGCCGCCCCCGTGGTGGAGGGAAACCCAGCTTGCCCCACAGGCCGTATTGAGAAGCGCGTTGAGCAATGGCCAGTCCGCGATCGCATCGGACCCGTCGCGCATGCCTTCCGTCTCGCGGTTCGGGGACGCTACCGATCCGGCATCCAGGTGGTCGCGCCCGATTACCAGGGGCGCTTTGACGCGGCCGGATGCGACGAGATGATTAAATCGGCTGCCCATCTCGGCGCGCTCGCCATATTCCAGCCAGCAGATGCGTGCAGGCAGGCCCTGGAACTTCACCTTTTCCCTCGCCTGCCGAATCCAGCGCGTCAGACCTTCCTTGTGCGGGAATGCCGCGAGCACGGCCTCATCGGTCGCTGCGATGTCGGCCGGGTTGCCGGACAGGGCTGCCCAGCGGAACGGTCCCGCGCCCCTACAGAAAAGGGGCCTGATGAATTCAGGAACAAACCCCGGAAGTTCGAACGCCTCGATTTTGCCGCGCCGGTCGGCGACTTGCCCGCGCAGGTTGTTACCGTACTCGAATGCGATCGACCCTTTACGGCGCAGCGCGAGCATCGCCTCCACATGGCGCACCATGGAATCGAGCACGCGCTCGTCATACCCTTCGGGATCCCGTTCTCGCAGTACGGCGGCCTCGTCCAGTCCGAGACCGGCAGGGATGTAGCCGATCCGGAGATCATGGGCGGAGGTCTGGTCGGTGAGTACATCGGGAACGATGTCCCGCTCGTTCAGCGCCGGCAGAACGTCGGCCACATTCCCGAGCAGTGCGACGGAAAGCGCCTCTTTGCGCTCACAGGCCGTGTGCACCAGATTCAGGGCCTCATCGAGGTCGGTCGCCATGCGATCGCAGTATCCGGTCTCGAGACGCCGACGAATTCGGCGTTCATCCACCTCAACGGCCAGAATAGCGCCTCCGTTCATCGTGGCCGCCAGCGGTTGGGCGCCGCCCATACCGCCCAGACCCGCGGTCACGACCAGGCGTCCCTCGAGCGTTCCGCCGAAATGCCTGCGGGCACATTCGGCGAACGTCTCATAGGTGCCCTGCAGAATTCCCTGCGTGCCAATGTAGATCCACGATCCGGCCGTCATCTGGCCGTACATGGTCAGGCCAAGCGCATCGAGCCGGCGAAACTCACCCCATGTTGCCCACCGCGGCACCAGATGGGCGTTTGCGATCAAGACGCGGGGCGCCTCCTCATGCGTTCGGAACACGCCCACGGGTTTGCCGCTCTGGACGAGCAGCGTCTCATCGTTCCCAAGCCGCTCGAGCGTTTCTACGATACGCTGGTAACAGCCCCAATCCCGTGCCGCCTTGCCCCCTCCGCCGTAAACGACCAACTCCTCCGGATTTTCAGCCACCTCCGGATCGAGATTGTTCATCAGCATGCGCAGGGCGGCCTCCTGGTGCCACCCTCGGCATCGAAGCGTGGATCCTCTTGGAGCACGAATGGCTCCCCGTGCGACGCTTTCCATGGCCCAACCTCCGAAGTCTGGTTCGGCAACGGGAATAACGTACGACGCCGGAGACCGATTTGCCCGTTATCCGGGAGCGTCACCCGTCGATCTTGCACTCCATCTCGTCTTCCGAACACGTCTCGGAGGCGAGATTGCCCGATCCGTCCGGCTGCAGGGCATACCGGAACGTATAGAACCGAGGCTCACCGAACCCCGTATCTCCGCCGCGGTAATAGCTGATAATCTCGACTTTGGCGACCTTTCCGTCGCGCGTTCGCAACACGATGGTCCGATCAGGCAACGGCGTGAGAACATGGGCGTCCATATCGTAATAGTACCACCCTGAGCCACTGCCGCCGGCAAGTGCGGCACCCGTCTCGTCCGCATCCTCCTTGTAGCCGTCCTCCGGGGCCGACGTCAGCACATCGAACGCCGTATCGACATACCGCGCCTCACCGTTCACCACAATCGACGTACTCCGAAAAGCGATGTCCCAGTTCGAAACGGTCTTCTGCGCCGCGTCAATCAGCGTGTTGGTACGCAGATTAAAATAGGAGACGGACTCCGCCGGCACATCCGCAACGGTTACCGGATTCAGGAGGGGACCCTGGGCTGAAGACGAAGCGGCGAGCAGTCCGCTCACCAACAAAACGGGAACGATCCGCGTCATGGGTGACATATTATGAACCTCCAGATGGTGATGGTCATTGCCAAGTAGATGCAACGGGTAAGAGGCCCTGGAGGTTCGTCGGAAAACGAGTGAAGATCAGCGGGACGGGCATCCGCATGGCCTGTCGCGGCTCCGGCCGGGTTCCGACCCGGTGCACGTGGATGGTTTCACGCTCCCCCGCCGTCCTCCGAGCCCGTGGATTGCAGGATCCCATCACCGAGACGGTTGCAATTCTCAAAAATTATGATATTTTTGTGAGGAGATTTAGTGAATGCCGCATGGGCCGACTTCCAGGGACGCGGTGGCTCGGCGGCGTCTCCGCATCACTATCCACAGGAAATCGGACTGGATTCGGGACAACACCGAGGACCCGGTCCACAGCGAGGAGCCGTCATGACAACCGTGAAGCAGATTTTGACGACGAAAGGGAGCGACGTCTGGTCGATCCATCCCGATCTCTCCGTCTTCGAGGCGTTGGAGTTCATGGCCGAAAAGGATATCGGCGCCCTGCTGGTCATCGAGGAGGGAGAGGTGGTCGGCATGTTCTCGGAGCGCGACTACGCCCGCAAGATCGTTCTCAGAGGGCTCACGTCCCGGGGCACGCCGGTCCGCGAACTCATGACCCACCCCGTATTCTCCGTGGATCCGAGTCGCAGCATCGAGGACTGCATGGCGCTGATGACCCAGCAGAAGATTCGTCACCTGCCCGTCTGCGAAGGCGGCGACATGGTCGGCGTGGTCAGCATCGGCGATGTGGTCAAGGGTCTCATCGCGGATCGGGAGCACCTCATCCAGGATCTCGAAGCATACATCTGCGGCCGGTGACGTCCGGGCCGGCTTCCGGCACCATGCATGATCCCGCCGAGGGCTACTCGAGGCGAAGCGTCACCACCTGCTTCGGGGCGAGGACCAGTTCGCCCTGCCCCACAGGATCTCCACGCTCCTCCGCGGGGCTGCTCCGAAAGACCCTGCCTCGTCCGGGCAAGGCCTGCCAGGAGAAGGGTCTCGGTCCGTCGGCCGCGTTGAACAGGCGCAGGATCCTACCCTTTCCGTCCCGGCTTGCGCGTAGAGACGTGACGAGCACATCGTCCGCCGCGCCGATCGACAGGATGGACGGGCGCCCGACCGTGCCGGCGCCGACCGGGACGACCACGAGCGGCTGCGATCGCTCCGTGGCGAACCGCTTCACGGCCGGCTCGTCTGCATGAGCCTGCGCGTGCACGATGTAGCGGAATACGACCATCCCCTCCTGACCGGCCCGGTAGTTGGTGTGCCAGGAATTGTTCATCACCCAGGAATACAGCAGGTCGGTCTGCCCTGTGTCCCGGAGCCAGGGCCGCGAGGGATGCGACATCCAGGCCTCCCCCACCATACCGCCCAGTTCGACCAGCGGAGCATCGAGCGTCACCCAGGTCACACCCGCGCCGGCCCCTGAGATGTCCACGTAACGCTCTGCGCTGAAGTAGTTTTTATTCGCACCGGCGAGTTGGTCCCTATCAGGCCGCACACTGCCCCAGGGTGCGTCGACCTGAATGCGTGCTTGCTCCAAGCGGAACGGGAACGCAAAACGCACATTCTCTTTCTCGTATACGAGTTCTTTGTCCACCCGATTCACGAACTCGATCCGATCCAGACCCTCGATCAGGCGGATTTCCTGGATGAGCCGCCGCGCCCCGGGGGCATCGCTGGCCACGGCCACCGTATAGACGAGCGGTCCATTGTCGAGCACTTCGAACGTTGCCTCCCGGTTCGACTGCGGCCTTTCGGCGTTACGGCCGGTGTAGATATACTGATTCAGGCCTCGATGGAAGTCAGGATTCACCAGATCGCCCTCCACGCCCCGAATGCGCAAGGAGGCCACCGCACCCGTCAGCGGGTCGAACTTCAGATCGATCTTCCCGTCGCTCATTCCCTCCGTCGTTGCCCAGCCGGCCGGTGTCGCCGGATCGGGCCTGCCCGGCTCGATCGCGAACACGGATGAACCAAACGGCGGAATGTCCCGGGCAACGAAGGCGAATTCGCCTGTGGACAAGCGCTGCGCACGCACGGCCTGCCCCGAAGCGTCCCGAATGACATCGCCTCGGAGCCGCCAGTCTGCCGGAACCCGAACGAGATCCGTTCGGGGCCAGGAAGAGGTGTTCGTCACCTCGACGTGACCCACCACTCCAGCCGGAGGGACGCCGGCACCCGGCAGCGCCTCTCGGACCAACCGGTCCGCCTGCGCCGCCGCACTATCGGCAAATGCCTTTTTCCCTTCCCACTGCACCCGCACAAAGGGAATTTCGGGCTCGGAGATGCTATTGTGGGCCCCCCATGTGTGCTCGCTATACAGAATGACGTTCTTCCACGCCTCCCGGAAGCGGTCATGCGGAACCCGCGCAGGATCTCCGGCTGCCCACAAGACCTCGGCCTGCGTGAGCCGGTCGGCCGTGTTCCGGTTGACTGCGGTTTCGTGGGACGAACTGGCGGCTCCGTCTTCCCAGTAGGGGGACAATTCGCCCCGGTGGACCGGAAGTTGGTCGCCATACCGTTGCTCGAAAGCCCGAAACATCTCGGCCGTAGTCGCGATCCGCATTTTCGGCGTCTCGTGCGTTTCGTTCCAGCGCCGGATGAAGTCGGGCATGTTTTCGTCGGGTGGCCCGTTGTCGCCACCGATGGTATAGCGCAACTGGACCATGTCGTACGGATATCCCCGCTCGTCAAGCGTCTCGAGGTACTCCAGAACGGCCGATGCGCTTTCCGCCTGGAGCGATCCGAGATTCCCCGCGTGGAACCAGCTATAGCCGTGGGCCGACATCCAGAAGAGAACCCGATCGTTCCCTCCTGGCCCTTCCCACCAGAACGGCCTATCCCCCCACTCCTCCAGCGTGTAGCCGACCCGATCGCCATTGTGCGGGAGTCCGGAGATGTGGTTGGGGCCCACCGAGAAATACCGGATGCCGTTCTGTGCGAGGGCGGGCACCAGCCCCCAGGAGTACCCCGGCACATCGCTGATCATGGCGGACTCGATCACGAATCCGTGTTGATCGATCAGGTCCCTGATGTTTTCGCCCGCCGTTCGATAGAGTTCCTCTGCCCGCTGCAGGCCGGTGAGCTGGTTGCCGTAGAGTCCATCCAGGCCCACCCATCCCTGTTTCACGGCCTCGACGAGCGCCTTACGTCCCGGCTCCGGCCCCCGTCGCAGATACTCGTCCACAATCCACATCACCTCCGCATTCCAGCGAAATCGGGATCCGTCCGGATAGGCTGCCGTCCGCCGAGCCAGATCAATCCCTTTCTCCAGATTGCGCCATTGCAGCTGCAACACTTCCTCCTGCGGATGGGTGTACCCGATATCCACGTGGCTATGGGGAAGAAACCAGAGTTCAAAGGGACGTACAGGCTTGACCAGCACGTCGTGTCGGGAGGTTTCCTGGCCGATTCGCACGTCGACGGAACGGAGGGTCGGTTCGTCAACCGCAGGGATGTCGAGATAGAACGTTTGCAGTCCCAACGAAAGGTCGGCCGTGAGGGGAGCGGCGCCGTCCGTCACGATCGACGCCTCTCCCGGCGGTCCGACGTGCGTGATGGCGGCCCGAAGGCGTTGCAGACGCCGACCTTCCCGTAGGGAGACGGCTGGCTCGGCGCGGAGGGACACCGAACTCTGCGGCTGATGGAGAAACACCATATACCACGTTCGTGATGCTGCGGACTCGCCGGTGACACGCAGGCGGAGCGGAGCGCCGCGAACCAGCCGGTCCGCCGGAATCGTGAGGAAGTGAAATCCCTGGACATCCCCATGCTGGTCGAGACCGGTGCGGACGTACCGCAGTTCAGAGCCGCCTGGCCCCGCCACGCTCCAATCGGGCGCGGGATCGTTCCTGAACGAGAACCAGGTCTCGCCGTTTACCGCCATCTCCCACGTGCGCGTATCGAGTGTACTATCGTACGACGCCAGCCACATGAACGTCGCCTCCTCCCGGGTGAAATCTTCCGGAACGGCCTGCGTTTCCCATTCGATATACCCTTCCGCATGCAGGGAACGCACCAAAATGGCGTCGCGGGCCCCGGGGAGGGCCGAGTGATAGCCGATCGGCTCGCCGGCCACGCTTCGCACTGCCCCCTGCAGCCAGGGCGGGGACGGTTGGGCATCGGCTTGCAGGGCGGGGAACAGGGCAAGCGCACATCCCAGCACGAGCGGCAGGGAGAGACGGGTATGGGAAACGCCGGATGGATGGGGAGAAACGCCGAGGCGTTTCGCCGTGCCATAGGAATGCATTTCTGGAGCAGGTGGGTTACGGTTGACCGGGCCGAATGC
>CAYLXM010000003.1:132306-135983 GCA_964387555.1 uncultured Rhodothermales bacterium
TGCGGAAACGGACGTGTTCACTTTACCTCCGCACCACACCACGCGTCTGGAGGTGAAAACCCTGCGCCGCCTGGAATCGATCAGCATGCCGCTCGAAGTCCTCAACGCCGTAACCGCTCCGAATACGCATCCGACGCTGACCCTTCAGATCGACGTCGAATAACAGAAGCGGGAGTCTTTCGAATCGGGACCACGGGGGCGCTCGCGGCTCCACGAGGCGGAGGCGGGAGCTTTTCGCGTCCGAATTGCGACGGCGCACGCGGCCCCATGAAGCAGTAGGGCCGGCAGTGTCGCACCCGGACGCGCAACCATCCTGTGTGCGATACGTCAAAGGGGACTTCTACTCACGAGCATCTCCCCGCGATGGTCAAACCCCTCCGCCTCTTCGTTCCCGTTGTTCTGGCGTTGCTCTCCGCGTGTTCCACCAGCCGGGTTTCAACCTCCGGCCCCGAGCGCCCCCTGAACGCGGACGTTCTTTCCGAGGCAGGCGGCGAGGCGGACGATGTCGTGTCTCCGGCGGCGCTTGTCCCTCCATCGGCGCCGGTCGACTGGATTCACCTCGATCCGTCGGACGATGAATTCCCGGGCATCAGCACCACGAAGGCGTATGAGACGGTACTCTCGGGACGCAAACCAGCCCGAACCGTGATCGTTGCCGTCATCGATTCCGGGATCGACATCACCCACGAAGACCTCGATGAGGTGATCTGGATCAACGAGGACGAGATCCCCGACAACGGCATCGACGATGACGGGAACGGCTATGTGGATGACGTGAACGGGTGGAACTTCATCGGAGGCCCGGACGGGAGCCACGTGAACGACGATACGTTCGAGTTCACCCGGGAACTTGCTCGCCTTCGGCCGCGCTTCGGAGATGTCGACTCGACCGGAGTCGCCCCCGCCGATTCGGCCGAGTACGCGTACTACCTCCATGTTCGGGCGATGTATGACGCGAAGCGGGAGGAACTGGAGACCGCGATGGCGAACCTTGGCCCCGCCGAATCCGCGTACCACATGGCGCGCTCCCTGTTTGCCGCCTTCCTCGGAACGGAGGAATTCACCACCGAACAGGTGGCACTGGCCGAGCCTGAGAATCCGCGCCTGCAGCAGGCGCAAGCCATCCTCCTCTTTTTTGCCGGCATCGGGATCGACGGCAACGACTTGAGGAAGAGCCGCGAGTCCATTGAAGGGCTGCTCCGGTACGCTTTCGATTTCGATTTTGAGCCGCGGACGACGGTGGGCGACACCTATGACGACCTCGCAGAGCGCCTCTACGGCAACAACGATGTGGTGGGACCGGACGCCTACCACGGAACCCACGTGGCAGGTATCATTGCCGCCGAGCGCGAAAATGATCAGGGGATTGACGGAGTGGCCGACGCCGTGCGCATCATGATTATCCGTGCCGTGCCCAACGGGGACGAGCGGGACAAGGATGTGGCCAACGCGATTCGGTACGCCGTCGACAACGGTGCGTCCATCATCAACATGAGTTTCGGCAAGGAACTCTCTCCCCATAAGGAAGCCGTTGATGCCGCAGTTCGGCACGCCGTGGCAAACGACGTTCTCCTGGTGCACGGCTCGGGCAACGACGGTTTCAACATCGATTCCACCGCCTCCTATCCTTCGCGATTGTATCTCGACGGAAGGGAGGCCGAAACCTGGTTGGAGGTCGGCGCCTCCTCGTGGCTCGGAGAGGAACAACTTGCTGCGCAGTTCAGCAATTACGGAAAGCAGACCGTGGACGTGTTTGCCCCCGGTGTGGCGGTGTACTCGACCACTCCGGGTCAGCGTGTCGAGAAGTCGGACGGCACCAGCATGGCGGCTCCTGTCGTGTCCGGCCTGGCGGCGCTACTCATGGCCTATTATCCCGATCTGTCTGCGCGCGAGGTGCGCGACCTCATCGTGGATTCCGCCCTGCCGATGGCAGACACCTTCGTCGCGAAGCCGGGATCGGATGGCGATCTGGTTCCGTTCGGGATGCTTTCCCGCTCCGGCGGCGTGGTCAGCGCAACGAGGGCGCTGGCTCTGGCGGCCGAGCGAGTCGGCGAGGCGGGATCGAGGTGATGTCTCCGGAGCGAACTCCGTTGCTTGTTGGTTGTCCCTCCACGGTATGTCCGCCGGCAGCGCGCAGGAGAAAACCGAGCGGGTCACGTCCCCACGACGGCGCCCCCTTTGCTGCAAAGAGCCGGCCTCCCACGCCAGCCGGCGAGCCGGCGGGGGAGACTTCGTCACTCCTCGGGCGTTGGAGTGCCCGAAGGGGTTTCCCTTCACCATCACGACTTCCTGCCGGTGCTCCTGCCGGCTTTCCATAGTCCCCGCGGCGACAGGGCCGTATGCGTATGCTTCAACCCGAACTCATCGACTCCTTCAAGCAGCTCACGGACGAGTTGCAGAACTTTGAGGATATTGCCCGCTACATCCTCCCGCTTTCCGGCGAAATGCCCCGGCTCCAGGGTATCGATGTCTACGGAAAGACCATCCCCCTGGAAGGCGTCGTCGGCGGTGACCACATCATCTATGTCGATTTCAAACAGCGGTACGACCTCGAGGCACGGATCGAAAAGGCCACCCGCGAAGGCAAACTCGATATGGCCGAGAGCCTGGAGCTCTGCCGGTACCGCAGCGGGATCGCCCTGATCGACGTTTCCGGACACCGCATCACGGACGCCCTCCTGGCGGCCATGCTGCACCAGTCCTTTCTCCTGGGAGCGCTGTATGAGCTTGAGCTGTTCGGGCAGATTACCAAACTGCTGTTCGAGAAACTCAACACGCGCTTCTACCACTCCCTCGGCGGCAACAAATTCATCACGATGATTTACGGGGAGATCCTGGAGGATGGCACCTTCAAGTTCCTCTCCGCCGCCCACCCGCCTCCCGTTGTGTTCTCCAATGAATACAATCGCTTCATGGAGATCAAGAGAGAATTTTTCACCTCGTTCCCGCCCATCGGTACGTTGCCGTCCGCTGCCACCATCGATCGTGGCACGACGGAGAGCATCCTCGGCTACAAGCCGGAATACGTGCTCAATCAGTGGGAATTGCTTGGATCAGGAGACATCCTCCTGCTGTACACGGACGGTCTGCTCGACCACAAGCGGGGCGACGAGCACTACTTCCCCGACTTCCTGGAGCAGAAACTGCAGGAGATCAAACACCTCAGTTCCCGAGACATCTTCGAGGCGGTCCACGCCGACCTGATGGCCTTCGGTGAACCCTCCGACGACATCACGCTCGTTGTGATCAAGCGGACGTAACGGCGCCGCACTCAGGCAAGCCGTGCTTCCAGTTCCTCCCGCGCGCCCAGAAACACCCGGGCCGCCTCACCGGGGACCCTGCCTGTCTCCATGGCTCCAGTGGCTACGCCCGAGCGCAGATTGCCCAGCCCCTCGCCGTGGGGACCGATCAGTTCCAGTCTCTCTTCAAATACCTCCACCCCGTATCCGCTCCGCCCCAATTCGAGGTATGTGGCTCCCCCATCCGTCATGGCCCCGTAAACCTTGTTTGCCAGGTCCTTCACGGCCAACTCAAGTTCGGCGAGTTCGTTCGGGGGCGCATTCGGGTCGCTCATGGGGGTATAGAATGGGTTGATGGGGTCGTTCCGGCACACCAGGCCATGCAACGCCGAGGTCGCCGATGCGTTCGCCCGCGAACGGGAGGAGGTGGGCGGGACC
>CAYLXM010000003.1:136083-147605 GCA_964387555.1 uncultured Rhodothermales bacterium
CGCCGCGCGGGCGGACAGGCAGCCCATACCCGTGTGGAGTGGAGAGCGCCACCGGAAGATCATTGGGTTCAGCATCGATCGGAGCCTCCTCAGCACGACACGCGACCCAAGGATAAAGGTGGAACCCCAATCAACTTCGCGATGTACTTATGGGTTATATCACATGTGAAATCCAGACGTAGTCACGAATGATCAGCCCTCGTTCCCCGCTGTTTCTGCTTTCGGTGCTGCTCCTCGCGCCCCAAGTCGCTGTTTCCCAGGATCCCGGCTCGGGGTCGGGGAGCCGTTCGTGGCTTGCGGGGGACCATCACATTCACAGCCGCTTCAGCGTGGGATGGGATCGGGACACGGATCCGCCCACGGCCATTCTGGGAGGAGACGCCATCTACCCGATTCCCCGCAATGCCGAAATGGCGCGGGAATTCGGCCTGGCATGGATGGTCGCGACGGACCACGGTGGACCGAACCACTCCAAAGTCAATCTGGAGCAGGCCTACCCGGAACTGCTCGAATCCCGTTCGGCCGTACCGGAGGTCATCCAGTTCTATGGGATGGAGTTTGACGTGCCGGCCGGTGAACATGCGAGTCTGATTATCCCGCATTCGCACGATGAAGCGGACGCGCTGTATGAGATTGAGCGCCGATACGCCCGAAACGAGCCCCATCCCGCAGATCCGATCCGCAACACAGAACCCTTCATGCTCGAGGCCCTCTCGTTTATGGCCTCGACGCCGGTCCCTCCGGTCCTCATCGCCAACCACCCGTCCCGTACGGCAACCGGCCTGGGCGTGTTCGGCGCCTATATGCCGGAGGAGTTGCGCAACTGGAACGACGCGGCGCCGCACGTGGCGGTCGGCATGGAGGGGGCCCCGGGCCATCAGGCCGCGGCCTTGCACCGCGATGGGACGATCGACACCACCGGTGCGCGCGGCGGCTACCGGCGATACCCGACCATGGGCGGCTTTGATCAGATGACGGCCCGACTGGGAGGATTCTGGGATGCGATGCTGGGGGAGGGACGCCGGTGGTGGATCACGTCGACGTCCGACTCCCATGTGCACTGGCGTGAGGGTGGTGCCGATTTTTGGCCGGGCGAGTACTCCAAGACCTACGTCTACGCCGAGCGCACGTACGATGAGATTATTGACGGGATCCGAAGCGGACGCGTATTTGCCGTCACCGGTGACCTCATATCGGAACTCTGGATCACCGTGCGATTCCTCCATGGAAGTGCGTCCGAGACGGCGGCCATCGGCGGCGCCCTTCACGTGCACAAGGAAGATCTTCCAGGCGGACTGGAGGTGACGATCCGCTTTCGCGACCCGGATGCGCTCAACGCGGGGGGGCTGAATCCCGAGGTTGCCCGGGTTGACCTCATCGTCGGCGAAATCGCGGGTCCGTCGGCGGATCGTACCGTGGACTCCAATCCCACCACCCGGGTCGCCGCCCGGTTCACCGAGGCCGACTGGGCCGTCGACGGCGAATACCGGACCATTACGACCACGCTGCCCCTTGACCAAGGCCTCTACGTGCGTGTCCGCGGCACCAACACCTCAGATCTGGAGCCCGGCGTCGATCCGCGCGGAGAGGATCCCTGGAGCGATCTGTGGTTCTACTCCAATCCGATCTTCGTGGAAGTGCACTAGACCATGGGCACGGGCCGCCCCTGCGCTTGGAACGGCCCGTACCCGCTTTCTGGATGCGCCGTGACAGCGGTCGTCACGTCCTCACGTCTGAATCGCCCCGCCTACCCATCGTGGGATGGGAACGCGAGGTTCGCTTCCGCTCTAGGCGGCTGAGACTGCAGTGCGCGTCGCCGGGGCCGACTGCCCGGTCCCCAGGAAATAGGCCAGCGCAGTGCCGTATGCCCAGTGACGCATCAACGACAGAATAGCGAACATCGGGCCCATGGCCGCCCAGCCGGCAATGCCCATGCCGAGCAGAGGCGCCATGAAGAACCAGACGCCGATGACGGTCTCCGCCGTCATGAACACCAGGGCACGCGACCACTTCGAGCCCCAGAGCGAGGGAGCCACCGCATCATACAGGACCGCGATGACGAATCCGTTGAGGTAGTGTGCGAAGACACCCGCCGCCAACGGAAGACCCAATTTGTCTGCCAGCAGTGCCGGGATGTCCCACCAGGTGGGATTGCCCATGAGTGACATGGCCATGAAGCCCGTCAGGTCGAACAGGAAGGTGCCGACGATGCCGGCGATGAGGGCATTTTTCCAGGGGATACGCATGATGAGGTGTGGTTAACGGTTGATGAACAGTCTGGTGAGTCCCGGAGCGGGACTTCCTTACCAACTGACCCTTGGTGCCCCGTTGAGGCAGGATGTTACAGTTCGATGCCTTTCGCGTGCGGTAACGACCGATTGATGTGAACGAGGCGCTCGCGTGCGGACCCGGACTGCGTCGATACACCTGCGAGGCCCCGAGGTCCTTTGCCCGCTGGACTTTTCTTACCTTGCTGGTGGACAGGAGGCCCTCGTTGACCATTGCGCGCGCCTCACCGTCCGGCCCCTGCCGGTGCACGCGATTTCTCACCGGATATCTTCTAACCCGGCCCCGACCGTGGATCCTTCTCAGGGAACTGTAACATCCTCCTCCATCCGAGACACCTATGATGTGGAGGCACTCCGGCGGCGAGATGCTGGAGAACTGGAGCGCCTCGTTCGTAATGAGAGCGACCGGATCTTCCGGTGTGTTCGGCGACTAATCCGAGACGATGACGAGGCGCGTAGCCTGGTGCAGGAGACTTTCCTACAGGCCATCGGCAAATTTGAGGGATTTCGTGGGGACTCGAAGGTATCGACCTGGCTCTGTGCCATCGCGATCAACCTCGCCCGGTCTGCGCTCAGGAAATCCTCTCGCCTCGATCCCCTCGAGGAAGACGATATCGACCGGCTGCAGCCTGCATTTACTGCGAGTGGGCGGCATGCGGACTCCTATACCGACTGGAACCCGGAAGCTTTCGTCGAACGCAACGAATCTCATCGACTCCTGCATGATGCGATCGATCGTCTTCCAGAAGCCTACAAGACAGTCATCGTCTTGCGCGACATGGAAGAGTTGCCGGCTGAAGAAGTGGCAGAGATTCTGGGACTCACCGAGGGAACCATGCGGGTTCGCCTGCATCGTGCCCGTCAGGCCTTGAGGAAATTGCTCGATGTTTACCTATCTCGTTAAGCGCTTGTTCGGCAAGACACTCCGGTGCCGTGACGTATCCGAGTTCCTCACCGATTACGTGGAGGGAGCGCTGGATCCGGCCGTGAAGACGCAGTTTGAAGAGCATCTCCGCTACTGCAGAAAATGTTCTGCACTCATGAGCCAGTACCGGAAGACGGTCGAGTTGACGCGGGAAGTAGCCGAAGTGCAGCCTCCCCCCGAACTGGCGGAGCACACGCTCCGGTTTCTGAAGCAGAGGCTTGGGAATAACCCGTAACGCATTCTCGCCGGTAACACCAGGCCGAATGCGGCCGCGCCACGTGGAGGCTTCCCGCCGCGACCACGATCGGCGAGAGTCGAATGTCGATAGTACCGTGATATGGTTTTCGACACCGAGCCACCACGACCACGATCAGCGCGAGCCGAGAGGCATCTCTCCTCTCACGCGCGCGTAGTCGATGCAACGGAAAAGCTGGATTCAAGTCAGATGCTGGACCTTCACCGTATCTCGTTGATTAACGCTGCTCCCGTAAACCGGCTATTGCATGCTGATGAACCCGAACCTTCAAACCACCGCCGAACACCAACGCCTTGCCGATTCGGAAGCGCGCAGGGCCGACTGGAAACACTGGGGCCCGTATGTGAGCGAGCGGGCCTGGGGGACGGTGCGTGAGGACTACAGCCCGAAAGGGGAGGTGTGGGAGTCCTTTCCGCATGACCATGCACGCAGCCGCGCCTATCGATGGAACGAGGATGGGCTGGGCGGATTCTGCAACCGATTCCAGAACCTCTGCCTGTCCGTTGCCCTGTGGAACGAGCAAGACCCCATCCTCAAGGAACGTCTCTTCGGTCTTACAGGAAACGAGGGCAATCACGGAGAAGACGTCAAGGAGGTCTATTTCTATCTGGACTCGACACCGACCCACTCCTATGCGAAGCTGCTGTACCGGTACCCTCAGGTGGCCTTCCCGTATGAAAGGCTCGTGGAGGGAAACCGGGCGCGGAGCCGCTTCGATCCGGAATTCGAACTGATCGACGCGATCCCCGAAGTCTTCGCAGAACACCGATACTTCGACGTGTTCATCGAGTATGCAAAACACGACGAGGAGGACATCCTTTGCCGGATCACCGCCTGGAATCGGGGGCCGGATCCCGCCCCGCTGGTCATGTTGCCCCACCTCTTCTTCCGCAATACCTGGTCTTGGGGCTATGACAGGCCCCGGCCTCTGCTCAAGGGATTCGGCGAGTCCGGCGTCGCCGGCGTCCATGCGCAGGAACCGCACCTCGGCGACCGGTGGTGGGTCGTGTCGGCTGCGGGCTCTGAGGAACCGGAGGTCCTGTTCACGGAGAACGACACCAACAAGGAGCGCCTGTTCGGCATCCCGAACGACACGCCTTTCGTGAAGGATGGGATCAACGAGGCGGTTCTGCTCGGGCGCAGGGACCGCGTGAATCCGGATCGCACGGGCACAAAGGCGGCGGCCGTCGTCCGTCGCATCATTGCACCCGGGTCCAGTGCTTCGGTGTGGGTCAGGCTCTCCCCGACGCGCGCGGAAACCCCGTTTGCAGACTTCGAGGAGGTCTTTGCCCGGCGTATCGAGGAGGCGGACGCATTCTACGACGCCGTCCTGGCTCCCGGGTTGACGCAGGAAGAACGCAGCATCTCCCGCCAGGCCTTCGCAGGACTGCTCTGGAGCAAGCAGTTCTACCACCTCAGCGTGGATCTCTGGCTGAAGGGGGACCCTGCCGGCCCCCCTCCGCCCCGCGAGCGCCGACACGGCCGCAATCGTGACTGGACGCATCTCTACAATCTCGACGTGGTCTCCATGCCCGACAAGTGGGAATACCCCTGGTATGCAGCGTGGGATCTGGCCTTTCACATGATTCCGATGGCCCGGATCGATCCCGAATGGGCCAAGCGGCAAATGCTGCTCATGCTGCGGGAGTGGTACATGCACCCCAACGGCCAACTGCCGGCGTACGAGTGGGATTTTGGGGATGTGAATCCACCCGTCCACGCCTGGGGCGTCTGGCGGGTGTACAAGATCACCCGCAACGTGACCGGTGAAGCCGATACGGAATTTCTCGAAAGGGCCTTCCACAAATTGCTCCTCAACTTCACCTGGTGGGTGAACCGCAAGGACGCGGACGGCCGGAACGTCTTCCAGGGCGGCTTTCTCGGGTTGGACAACATCGGCGTCTTTGACCGGAGCAAACCTCTCCCCCACGGCGCCATTCTGGACCAGGCCGACGGTACGGCGTGGATGGGCATGTTCTGCCTCAACATGCTCAGCATTGCGCTCGAACTTGCGCGCACAAGGCCGGCCTATGAGGATGTGGCAACCAAGTTTTTCGAGCATTTCGTTTCCATCGCCCAGGCCATCAATGCTCCGGACGGGCATGGGTTGTGGGATGAGGAGGATGGATTTTACTATGACGCGCTCTACGTCCCCGGCAGGGAGCGCGTGCCGATCAAGCTCAAATCCTTTGTCGGGCTGATCCCGCTATTTGCCGTGGAGACCATCGGCTCCGACGTGCTCGATCGTCTCCCGAACTTCAGGAGGCGGATGGACTGGTTCATGCGGTATCGCCCCGGTCTGATGGATCACCTCACCCTGTTCGTTTCGCAGGGTAACGCAGAGCGCTGCCTCCTCTCTCTGGTCGGCGAGGAGCGATTGAAGCGGCTCTTGACGCGATTGCTCGACGCCGGGCAGTTCCTTTCCGATTTCGGCCTGCGGTCGCTGTCCAGGGAACACGCCGCAAGCCCGCTCACCTTCCACCTCGACGGACAGGCCCACACGGTGGCCTATGAACCGGCCGAGTCCTCGTCGGGCCTCTTCGGGGGGAATTCGAATTGGCGTGGACCTATCTGGTTTCCGATCAACTATTTGATGATCGAGTCGCTGCAGAAATTCCACCACTTTTTCGGCGACCGGTGCACCGTGGAGATGCCGTCAGGGTCCGGCCACCGGGCATCCCTGGATGACATTGCATCGGAGCTATCCCGGCGCCTGATCCGGCTTTTCCTCCGCGACCGGGAGACGGGCCGTCGACCGTTCCATGGGGACGTCGGACTTCTTCAGGACGATCCCCACGGGCGCGACCACATCCTCTTCCACGAGTATTTCCATGGGGACACCGGAGCCGGGCTCGGGGCGAGCCATCAGACCGGCTGGACGGCGCTGGTGGCTACGTTGCTGCAGAAGATGTCGGCTCGACGGATCTGACAAGTAGCGCCGCCGATGTGTGCCATGCCAACCGAGTGGGTCGGTCCGGTTGCTCCGTGCTGAATCATATCCACGATGCTGAGTGCGGCGGCCTTACCCATCATCGCAGATGGCATTCCGGTGCGCGGAGGTGCCGGGGAAATGGGCGTCCCGTTCGGGCTTCCGTTCCTTTAACGTCAAGATACGTTTCGATGCCTGATCCGTATGAGCCGGGAAGTTCGTGGACCTACCGGTGTAGCGGTTCCGCGCACGAGCGGGTGGATGACGGACTTTGCCGCACCGCATCTTAAGTTGTACTCGTCAGAGGACCCCCGGGTTTGAGTCCGGTCAGGAAAGCATCTGTCTGTCATGGTCTACTCGCGTGATGTCGGGATACCCAGGGGCGTTGTGCCCGGGTTCGTGCTTACCGCGTATCTGGCCGCGTTCATCCCGATTGGGATCGTTTCGGCCGGGTGCGAGGGCGGGGTCCAAACCCCGTGGTTTCGAAGCGGCGACATGCAGCATCTCTCGGATCCTGAGGCGCCGTGCGAAGAGGCACTGAATGCCTTCCTCTTTCAGCTGAACACCGCTTCTGATTGGAGCCGCGACGCGCAGGTTGACAGCTTCCTCGTTTCGCACGGACCGTTCCCGATTATCGCTCCCAATGGGTCTTCGGTCTGCTTCGTGTACCGTGGCCACGCGCAGTCCGTTGGTGTGGCCGGCGATTTCAATAGCTGGACTCCCGATCGGTCGCCTATGAGGCGGATCGAAGAAACCGACCTCTGGCTGCTCGACGCGACCTTCGGGCCGAATGCCCGGATCGAGTACAAGTTCGTCGTGGACGAGGCGTCATGGATTCTGGACCCACTGAATCCGCGCCATTCTGAGGGCGGCTTTGGCGCCAATTCGGAACTGGCCATGCCGGGCTACGTGGAGGCGTGGGAAGTGATGCCGAACCCGAACGTTCCTCACGGGGCACTGACCGCGTTTTCGCTCACGAGTGCGACGCTCGGGCAAGTGCGACCGTACCTCGTTTACACGCCGGCCGGATACGACGCCCGTTCAACGGATCGCCTTCCGCTCTTGCTCTTCCATGACGGGAACGACTACCTCCAATTCGGATCGGCCCGGACGATCCTGGACAACCTCATTGCGGCCGGTCGGATCGAGCCGCTGATCGCCGTTTTCGTGCCCCCGGTGGACCGCAATGACGAGTATGCGTTCGACCGTACCGGGGCATACGATGCCTTCATCGTCGACGAACTCCTGCCGGCGATCGAAACCCGCTTCCGCACCGAAACGGACCCGCTTCGTCGCGCCATGACCGGCCCGTCTCTCGGGGGCCTCGTCACGACCCGCCTCTGTTACGCGCGACCTGATCTGTTCGGCCTCTGCGCCCCCATCTCACCCGCCTACTGGCCGAACGACGGGGCCATGATGACGGCCGTCGTCGATGGCCCTGTGAAGCCGATCCGGTGGTACATCGACTGGGGCGTATACGAAATCGCTGATAGGCAGGACCCGTCAACGCCGCACCCCCAGTCCGCTCCGCACATGAGAGACCTCCTTCTGCAGGCGGGATACGAAGTGTACTGGAACGAATGGCCGGAGGGGCATAGCTGGGGCTCGTGGAGGGCGAATCTGGACGCCATGCTCGAGACGTTCTTTCCTGGAAACGCCCTCACGCCCTGAATGCAGGGATCCATGGCTCAGCCTGTAGATTACCCGATTCTTGACGCCCAACCCAGTGAGTCAGAGCCTCAGGAGCCCGTCCGGGTTGGCACAGAAGCCCCTGATCATACCCTGCCTCAACGCTTTCCCTTGAAGCGCCGACGTTGAGGACATGCACTCCTCGTTGACCTCACCATCCATGGAAGAATCAAATCGGCATTCCGGCTCCACTTCGTCCTGCCCGATCTGCAGCAAGTTGCGGGACGTGGAGTGGTCAACCTCCAAATTCGGATGGGAAGACTATGGCGCGTCTTTCCCGCCGGAGGCCGGCCGGCTCGTGCCGGCGGAGCCGATCGATTCGGAGGACAAGCGGACGAGGCACGTCGAAGTTTGTCCCCTTTGCGGCACCTATTACGCCTATTCCTACTCGTATGAGTACCTGGCTGATGGCAGCGAGGACACGCACGAACTCCGGCGCATCTCCACCGAGGAGGCCCTTCGGCGGCTTGCGGGCGAGCGGGAACAGGGGGGACAGGGGGGACCTTGAGCTTGTCCAGGAAGCAGCCCCGACGAGCCGGCCACTCGCCGCCGCCTGCCGGCGATTCCGCAGCCCTCAACCAATGGGCTCAAGGGTCACGGACGGTCCGGACCGGTACTGGATTGAGTCCTGATGAAATCCTACCCACTCAGAAGTCGTCCTCCTGGGGAGCCCTACATTTTCTTATCGGCGAAAGCCGGCCCACCATAGGCAGGCCGTTGTCGGACCGACTGTCGGCAGCAGGGAGCCACCACCGGGCTTGTGCCCACCATTTTGCCTGAGAGGTCTCGTGATGATTTCCCTCTTCATCCTGTCAGCACTGTTGTCGTTCGCAACGGCGAGCCTGCATCCCGAGCCTACATCCGGCCTCCCGCGCAGCACGCCGGAGCGGCAGGGTATCTCCTCCACAGCCATTCTGGATTTCGTGGAGCGGGCGGATCGGGAAATCGAGTCGCTACACAGCCTCATGGTGGTTCGTCATGGCGCCGTCGTCGCCGAAGCCTGGTGGTCCCCTTACGACGCAGAAAGCCCGCACGTCCTCTACTCCCTCAGCAAGAGCTTCACGTCCACCGCTGTGGGGCTGGCCGTCGCCCAGGGAAAGCTCAGCCTCCACGATCCGGTTCTCTCCTTCTTCCCGGACGATGCGCCGTCGGACCCAAGCGCGAACCTGAAGGCGATGCGGGTGCACGACTTGTTGCGCATGTCGACTGGACACCAGACCGAGATGACGCCACGCCCCGATGAGTCCTGGGTGAAGACCTTTCTGGCCCATCCCGTGCCCTTCACCCCGGGAACCCACTTCCTCTACAATACTCCGGCCACCTACATGCTCTCGGCCATCGTTCAGAAGGTAACCGGCGAAACCGTATTCGATTATCTGCGTCCCCGGCTTTTTGAGCCTCTCGGCATCGAAAACCCGATCTGGGGCACGAGTCCGCAGGGCATTACGCTCGGAGGGTACGGTCTGAGCATCCGGACCGAGGATATTGCGAAATTCGGGCAACTCTACCTGCAGAAAGGCATGTGGAACGGGGTCCGACTGCTTCCGGAGGCGTGGGTCGAGGCGGCGACTTCATTGCAGACCTCCAACGGGGGCAGCCCGAACACCGATTGGCATCAGGGGTACGGGTACCAGTTCTGGCGTTCCCGGCACAATACCTATAGGGGTGACGGCGCCTTTGGGCAGTACTGTCTGGTCTTCCCGGACCAGGATGCCGTAATCGCCATCACGAGCGGCGTGCGGGATATGCAGGCGGTCATGAATCTGGTATGGGAGGTCTTGCTACCTGCGATGGGGGATGGCGCGTTGGCGGAGGATCCAACGGCGCATACGGCCTTGACGTCGCGGCTCATCCGCTTAACGATTCATCCGCCGGACGGAGAGGAGACATCCCCTGCGGCGCAACGCGTTTCGCGGAAGACCTATGCGTTCCCTGAGAACGATCGGGGAATCGAAACAATGGCCTTCGACTTCATGGCCAGGTCACCCATTCTCACCGTTCAGACGCAACGAGGCGTCGATCGCGTGGCCGTAGGGCGCGGCGTTTGGGCAACTGGTAGCTCGAACTTCGCGAACGGCCTGGGCGGCGTTTTGGGAATCCCGGCTACGCAAGCGGTCGGAGCAAGTGGCGCATGGACTGCGCAGGACACCTTCACGCTCCTATTGTGCCTGTACGAGACGCCCTTCATCACCACCATGCACTTTCGGTTCGATGGAGAGGGATTGATTGTCGATTCGGAGCACAATGTCGCGTTCGGTCCTGCTGCGGTGCCCCGACTGGTGGGGTATGCTCAATAAGTGCTTCGATGTCCTCGACACACAGGTGATGAGGCTACACACCCATTCCGGCCTCCGAAATGACCACACCTCTCCGAACGGCATGCATGGGAGAGCGACCAAGTCAAACGAGCGGCGCTGAAGGGGGGATTGCCCCCGCCTTCAACGCCACCCGCAGTTCTGAACCAAGACCGCTACAGCGACCACCCTTCCCGGTATTCGCGCATCACAAACCGGTTTGCTTCAGGGACATTCGTCACCTGCATGTTCGGCCCATCCCACTGCAGCCGCACATTCCGGCCGGCCCGGGTGGCCAGGTTGGTCAACAGGACGATCTCCGTTAACGGGCCGGACACGTCGAAATTGGACGTCGCCGGTTCGTCGTTCCGGATGGCATCGATGAAGTTCCTGTGTATCTCGGCGACCCGCGGGATGGTCTTCGGCGGCTGGGTATAGGCGTCCATCGCCGATTGCGGGATGAGTTGCGGCTCTCCGCCGTAGTCCGCGCACATGATCTTGCCCTTGCTGCCCACGAAGATCGTGCCGCTGCTGGGCAGGTTCCGACCTTCCTCCAATTCCACGGGGCGGGGCGGCTGCAGACCGCCGTCGTACCACATCATCTTGACGGGCGGCAGATCCTCGCGGGCGGGAAACTCGTACTCGACCAGGCTCGCCAGCGGGGCGGTCTCATCGTTGACGGGGGTTGAACTGGCGACCACGCTCGTCGGGTGGCCCAGCTTCAGGACGGTCACCGGGATGTCCATAACATGGCAACCCATGTCGCCCATGACCCCGGTCCCAAAATCCCAATAGCCCCTCCAGAAGAAGGGCACGTAGGATGGATGATACGGACGGTTGGGCGCCGGGCCGAGCCACAGGTCCCAGTCTATGGTCTCCGGCACCGGCGGAGTATCCGTTGGCCGCTCAATGCCCTGAGGCCAGTTGCGGATAGGCCGGTTCGTCCAGCAGTGCACCTCCCGGACTTCACCGATGGCCCCGTCTGCGACCCATTCCGCGATGAGGCGGATGCCCTCCTCGGCGTGGCCCTGATTGCCCATCTGGGTCTTCACGCCGTACTGCCGCGCCGCTTCGGCGAGTTTGCGGGCCTCGAAGATGTCATGGGCCATCGGTTTCTGCGTGTACACGTGTTTGCCCCGCT
>CAYLXM010000004.1:0-5792 GCA_964387555.1 uncultured Rhodothermales bacterium
ACCGCCACGCTGGCACTCACCAAAACCGCGCTGCAGACCGCCTATTCAAGCGTGGGTGACGTCATCAACTACAGATTCGCGGTGTCGAACACCGGGAACGTCACCCTGTCGGGCCTGTCCATCACCGATCCGAAGGCATCGGGCTTGAATTGCCCCTTGACGGCACTGCAGCCGGGAGTGTCGACGACGTGTACGGGCACGTACACGATCACGCAGGGGGACCTCAACGCGGGCAGCGTCGTGAATACCGCTACGGCTACGGCATCGGATCCGCAAAGCGAAAGTGTGGCTTCGAACGCGTCATCCGCCACGGTAACCGCCCAGAAGTCGGCCACGTTGTCGCTCTCCAAGACTGCACTGCAGACCGCGTATTCCAATGTGGGCGACGTGATCAGCTATAGCTTCGCGGTGGAAAACACGGGCAACGTCACGCTGACAAATCTGGTGATCAACGACCCGAAGGCGGCGAATAAGAGTTGTCCGACGACGACGCTTCAACCCGGGGGGTCGACGACCTGTACCGGGAACTATACGATCACCCAGGCCGACCTGAACACAGGCAGCGTAGAGAACACCGCGACGGCGACTGCGACTGACCCGCAGAGTGTCAACGTGACCTCGAATCCCTCTTCCGCGACGGCAACCGCCATTCAGACCAGAACAATCGGCCTATCTGCCTCCGTCAACCCGACGTCGTATTCCGCCGCGGCCCAGACGCTGAACTACGCCTTCGTCGTTACCAATACCGGAAACGTATCCCTGGCGGGGCCGGTGAGTGTGACGAATGACAGGGCCGGGGCCGTGACGTGCCCGGCCGTGTCCACCCAGGGCAACAACGACGCGTCTCTCGACCCCGGGGAAAGCGTATCCTGTGCATCGAGCTATGTCGTCACCCAGGCTGATGTGGACGGAGGGGTGGTCGTCAACCGGGGTACGGCGACGGTAGAAGGCATCACTTCGGCACAGGCCACCGCTTCCGCTTCCGCCGTTCAGACTCCGGCCGTCTCGATGGTCAAGTCGGCGCTGGAGTCCACCTACAACCAGGTCGGGCAGACGGTCAACTATCGGTTCACGGTGACGAACAGCGGCAACGTCACGCTCTCGGGCTTGGTCATTGTGGACAATAAAACGACCAACGAAGCCTGCCCGAAGACCAGCCTGGTGCCTGGTGAGACGGTGGTCTGCAGCGCGTCGTACGGCACGATACAGGCCGATCTGGATGCCGGATCGCTCACCAACTCGGCCACGGCCCGATCATTCGACCCTAACCAGGATCAAGTCGTCTCCACCGTGTCCTCGGTGACGATTAATGCCACGCGTACGCCTGCAATGGCGTTGACGAAGAAGGCAGCTCCGACCACCTATTCCGCCGTCGGCAATGTGATCGCCTACACGTTCGAGTTGACGAACACGGGGAACGTCACCCTGACCACCCTTTCGGTAGTTGATCCTCTCCTGACGACCGTCAGTTGCCCCACCACTTCGCTGGCCCCCCAGGCGAAGGCCACCTGTACGGGCAGCTATCTGATCAAGCAGTCGGATATCGATGCAGGGTCGCTCACGAACACGGCCTCTGCCCGCGCAACGGCGCCCGGACCGGTGCAGGTGACCTCCACCAACGCCTCGGCTACCGTGCAGGCAAACCAGGCCCCGGCGCTCGTACTGGATAAGACCGCCACGCCGACCACGTACAACCTGATCGGTGACCGCATCGAATACGCCTACGCTGTCCGCAACTCCGGTAACGTGACGCTGACCGGGCCGGTGCGCGTGCAGGACGACAAAGTGACGGTCAGCTGTCCGAACACAACGACGCTGGCACCGGGTGCTGTCGCCACCTGTACGGCGATCTACACGATTACGCTGGCAGACCTGACCTCGGGATCGGTCACCAATACGGCAGTGGCCTCGGTAGGGAGTGTCTCCTCGAACGGCGACCAGGTAACGGTGCGGGCGAATGCCCCGGCCACCGCCCCTCAGCTCGTCGCGCCCGCCGACGCCGTCATCAACTTGCCGCCTCCTCAAGTGCTCGACTGGACGGACGTGGCCGGTGCGGTGGAGTATGAGGTGGTGGTCGCGCTGAATGCGACGCTGACCCAGGTCGCCCTGCAGGCCACGGTCGTTCCCAGCACCTTCTCCGCGACGAATCTGGCCACGGGAACGCAGCACTGGTGGCGCGTGCGGGCGGTGAACGGTGGCGGCTCGGGCCCCTGGTCGGCGATCCGATCGTTTTCCACCTTGCCGGATCCTCCTGATGCGCCTACCCTCGCGGCTCCCGCCGAGGCTGCCGGGAATCAGTTGGCCCCGCTCCAACTGCGCTGGAACGCCGCCGCCCGCGCCGAGTCATACCGTCTCCAGGTGGCCGAGACGCAGGATTTCGCGGCGCCGGTGGTAGAGGTGGCCGATCTGAAAGAGACGGTCTATACCGTATCGCTGCTCGAACGGGGCAAGACCTTCTTCTGGCGCGTCATGGCCACGAACCCCGGGGGTGATGGGCCATGGAGTGGGGTGCGCCGGTTCAGTACGCTTGCGGATGCGCCCGGGCCGCCGGTCTTGACGGGTCCGGCCGAAGGCGCGATCAACCAGACTCCGCCCCTTTCCCTCACCTGGCAGGCTGCTGCGAGGGCCCGAACGTACCGGCTCCAGGCTTCCCTCACGCCGGACTTCGCCGGGATCGTCGTGGATCAGTCACCGATCGAGGCGCTGTCGTTCCAGGTGCAGGAACTGACGGAGGGCGCGACCATTCACTGGCGCGTACGGGGGGAAAACGAAGCCGGACCAGGACCTTGGTCGGCTGTCGGACAATTCCAGACCGCCCCGCGACCGCCCGCTTCACCTGCGCTACTCGTTCCGCTGGACGGAGTGCGGGATTTGCCGCAGACCCTGACGTTAGACTGGGGCGACGTTCGCGAAGCCCGAACCTATCATCTCACCGTTTCCACATCGGCCGATTTCTCCACCCTTGTAGCCGATCTGGAGGGTTTGACGGCGTCGCGCGCGGAGGTGACGGACCTCCAGCCCGGTGTCCTCCACCACTGGAGGGTCTATGCGGAGAATTTCGGTGGACCGGGGCCAATGTCGTCGACGAGGACTTTCGAAACGCGTGGTGCGGCGCCCGGTGCCCCGGTTCTGATTTCGCCTGCCGATGAGGCCACCGACATCTTACAGCCGATCTCCTTCACGTGGCAACCCGTCTCGGGGGCGACGGCGTACCGGTTCCAACTGGCTGCAGATGACTCGTTTGAGTCGCCCCTGCGCGACGAAGTCGGTCTTACCGAGACGCACTTGGCAGCGGCAGGGGCGGGACCCGCTACGCCGCTTGTGTGGCGGGTGCAAGCCTCAAACAGCTCCGGATCCGGAGCATGGAGCACGATTGGGCGGTTGGTGACCGGGCCGGCAGCACCCCCGGCGCCACAATTGACCCTTCCCGCATCGGGTGCCGGGGACCTCACACTGCCGATCGCACTGCAATGGAGCGCGGTCGAGGGAGCCACGGCGTATGACCTGGAGGTGGCTACCACCGTCTCCTTTGGTTCGTCCGTACTCGTTCAGACGACATCGGAGACTGCCCTCGAGACGAATGTTCCGGTGCCCGGCACGTCCTACGTCTGGCGTGTCCGTGCGAAAGGACCGGGAGGAACCGGCCCCTGGAGCACTCCCCGGACGTTTGCGACACTCGGAGCGCCTGCGGGAACGCCCGTGCTCGTCTCCCCCGCTGAGGGCGCCATATCGCAGTCCGTCAACCCGACGCTCGACTGGACGGACATCCAGGGAGGACTGACGTACCAGGTTCAGGTGGGCTCGGAGCCGACCTTCGGCGCGCCGGGGATCAATGCCAACGTCATCGACGTCTCGCAGTACACCGCCACCGGCCTGCAGCCGGGTCTCACCCACTACTGGCGCGTGAGGGCCACCAATCCGCTGGGAACAACGGCCTGGTCGGATGTGGGCGTCTTCACGACGACACCCACCGGCGAGCTTGCAGCCCCGTCCCTTGTCGCTCCGGTCAATGATGCGGCTCAGGTGTCGACCGCGCCGCTTTTGCGGTGGAACGCGGAGAACCTGGCCGACGCCTATCGGCTCCAGGTATCTCGCGACGCATCCTTCAGCGATCTGGTGGTGGATCGGCAGGACTTGACGAGCAGCCAGTTGAGTGTGACCGGCCTGACCCCGGGTCGGGTTTTCCATTGGCGCGTTCGCGGCGTTCGAGCCGGCATCCCGGGTCCCTGGTCGGACGGGTGGACCTTCAGAACGGTACCGCCTGCTCCTGGTGCGCCGCGTCTGGTGTCGCCTGCTGACGGCGCCGTCGAGGTCGTGACCTCACCGGTTCTGGTCTGGGACCCCCTCTCCGACGTGGTGTCCTACGCCATGCAGGTGGCGGCTTCGCCTGATTTCGCCGCGCCGATCCGGTCCGCAGAGGGCTTGAATGTCACCGAGATTCTGGTAGAAGGACTGAATCCGGGTCAGATATACCACTGGCGCGTGCGCGGCACGAGCCTGACGGGGCCGGGACCCTGGACCGCCGCGTCGTTTGCGACCGTATCCACCCCGCCCACCGCTCCGCTCCTGCTATTCCCGGCAGACGGCGCAGATGAGGTTGCGAGGGAAGCCGATCTGCTCTGGGAGCCCGTGGAGGGCGCGACCGGCTACGCGGTTCAGATTGCTACCGCTTCGGATTTCGCTGACCGGCTGGTCGACCAATCGGGTCTCGTGTCCGGCCGCTATCCACTGAGCGACGTAGAGGGTCCATCCACCTTGTCCTGGCGGACAAGGAGCCTGGGGCCGGGCGGATCGAGTGTCTGGTCTGAGATTCGGTCCTTTGATCGGGCTCCCTCCTTGCCGACGGCGCCTGTGCCGGTGACGCCGATGCAAGGTGCATCGGACGTGCCGCTGGAGATGACCCTGGTCTGGACCGCAGGAGCCGGGCCCGCTTCTTTCCGTGTGGAAGTGGCAACTTCGTCTGATTTTGCGGAGCCCGCGGTTGTGGAGGTCGACGTTCAGGCCACTCAAGTGGCGGTGGCCGAGCTCATGGCCGGGCAGATCTACTTCTGGCGTGTGCGGGGTGAAAACGTGGCTGGAGAGGGCCCCTGGTCACCGACCGTGTCCTTCACGACGGTGCCGGAGATACCGGCGGCTCCCGGGCTCGTGAGCCCGGCAAACGCCGCGACCGGCGTGAATGTCAACGTCACCCTGGACTGGGCGGATGTGCCGGATGCGCGTACCTACGACGTGCAGGTTGCATCCCGGTCGGACTTCGGTACGACCCTGTTCGAGCAATCGGGTTTGACGGCTTCCCAGGCTTCCGTACCCGCACTCGGATTCGACGCGGTCCATTACTGGCGCGCACGGGGAGTGAACGGATCAGGTGATGGAGCCTGGTCGGCTGCACGCTCCTTCCGCACGGCTGCCTCTGGCGCCCTCGCAGCGCCGTCGCCCGTTTCCCCCGCGAATCAGGCCCGGGACCTGGGTCGAACGCTGATGCTCGAGTGGTCGTCCGTGCCGGGCGCAGACTTCTACGATCTCCAAGTCTCCCGTGTGGCCACATTCGAGACGACGGTCGTATCGCAAACGCGACTCTCGACACACCAGGCCGATGTGGGTAACCTCGCTGCCGGCGCCGAATTCTTCTGGCGGGCGCGGGCGACGCGGGCAGGCGTTGAAGGGCCCTGGTCCGCGGTCGCCGGTTTCCGCACTGCAGGCGCTGTCCCGGGTCCGGCCGCACCGACGAGTCCGGCGGCGGGGGCTACCGCCGTCACCTCGTTTTTCTGGGTTGAAATTGGTTTGAGCGACGC